>CAWKGQ010000012.1:0-135303 GCA_963849195.1 uncultured Gammaproteobacteria bacterium | reverse complement strand
GGCAAATAGCCCTTCGATGCGAGGGCGATATTGGGAAATTATCAAGACCGGGTACACTGGTATCATCTTTGACGGGTTTAAGGTTACGATCTAAAACTGGAACCAAATCCTCTGCACCGGATAAAATAAAAACATCGGAATGTTCGGCATCATTTATAGCGGGTGCTGCTATTGTCAGTCTTACGGGTGATAGAGGGAAGCGAGAGATTCCAGCCCAAGCCAAACGAGCCGTTGCCAGCGCCGGAGTCATAGGAAATGGAAAGTCCCGGGCCGAAACCGGAACGACCGGGAGATGTTGCAATCGGTATGCTCATCGAGCCAGTGCCGGTTACAGGATTGGCGGCAAATTTCTCGCCCATGCCATGAATGGCACCACCACCTTTCGGTAGCGTAATTGCGGGTGCAGATACGCCTTGCTTTTCTTCGCTAGCTTTCGCAGTTTCTTCAGTCGGAACCATAGGTTACTCCACTGGTGATACGCAAACTCAGCCTGATGAACCGCTTTAAAGCTGATTTCGATTAAATATATTGACCGATAATAAAAATCTATTTTCAAAACTCTAACGGATAGTACTCTTTATATTTGTTATTGTACAAACTAACTATCTTTAGCATTAAAACTTAAATGCTGCGTCAATCGCCATCGAAAATTTAGCAGCTTAATTGGGAGGGTTATGGAGTTTAATGGTTATGATGGCAATTACATGCTTACTCATGCACATCCATCGAAATGCAGGACAATCAGGCTCTTTCATCTTACGAAGGAGTCTGTCATGAACCAATTAATCACCGATAAAAACGTCCGTCATATCCCTTGGAATAAAGGCAAATTAATCGGCCAAAAATTTCCTCTGAAATTGAAGGAGATATGGGCCATACGAATCCGCCTTCAGTTGGCTAACCGAACCAGAGAATTAGCGCTATTCAATCTAGCGATCGATAGTAAGTTACGCGCTTGCGATCTGGTTCAATTACGGGTCTGCGACGTGACTCAAGGAAACAGGGTTTCATCGCGGGCTATCGTTATGCAGCAGAAAACGCATCGACCGGTTCAGTTCGAAATCACCGAACAAACCCGCGAATCTCTAATTACAAATTTCGACTGTCTGCAATGTGGCTGCAACCTGCCTTTCAAGGATTTGATTTTTCGATTCACTGGCTGTCCGGAAATGGCCGAGGCTGTGTCAAAACGCACAAAAAAATCTTCAGATATGAAATTTACTCCACTTAGCTGTAGAAATATGGTGAACCATTAATGCTTATTTCCACCCTTGAGTATAATTCTGGCAATTATTGATTGGTTATTTCCACCAGGCATTAGTGGTTTTACGTTTTGACACGGCCTGGGCCGTCAACTGTCTGTCACCATCAGTCATTGTCACGGTCTGCTTTCGTGATTATAGCTTGTGAAACGTTTATGTAGCATGGATCACTCACACTTCCCTTTGAAGATAAATCGGCAGATTCTTTAGATTGCATCGTATAAACCAATTTCAACACTAAATACCGAATTTTGGAATAACTCAAGTGCTCGCTGATTCCCCAGTCAAATCCGAATTACAAACAGACTGTGATTTCTCTTTCAACGCTAGATTCTGAATACCTTAATTTAATAACACCCAAGTTATGACAGGCTAATGACGGTAAAAACAAAATTGGGAAGAATTTAGAATTTTGCCCAAGTCACTGTTGGATTCCAAGGCTCCGGATACGTATTAGACGAATAGTGTTGCGGATTTTGTTAAGCCGTTTTTTCACCACGAAGCCTGTGTTGAACATGGGCTCCGTGGTGATAGGAATTCCGCAAGCGTGATCGTGCGGGTTATAGGTCTACTTGTCTTTCTTCTTGTGAGATTTTTTCTCTTTTCCAGAATACGGTTTATCTTTCGATTTGGCCGGCTTGCCTGGAGAAAGGGCAATCATCGGATTCGCTGCAGAAACCGTGACCGTAGCCGTTGATTCTGAGAGCTCTTTCTCAAGAGACCTGACTGTTCCGTCGAATGAATGCTTGCTATCGGGCTTGATTTCCTTCACCTCGGTAGGCAGGCCGATCCGGTCAAGAATTTCGATGAACGGCTCGGGATCAAGTTCCTCGACATTGACCATTTTCTTGACATCCCAGACTCCGTTGGCAATCAGCATGGCAGCTGCAATCGGCGGCACACCGGCGGTGTAGCTGATCCCCTGAGACTCAACTTCCTCGTAGCATTTCTTATGATCCGAGACCTGATAGATCAGAACCTCGCGCTCTTTCCCATCCTTCCAGCCTTTAATGAAGTTGCCGATGCAGGTATTCCCTGTATAGCCGGGAGCTAGCGTCATCGGATCGGGGAGCAGCGCCTTTACAACCTTGAGTGGGATGACCTCCTGGCCCGTAGTTAGTGTCACCGGCAGGTGTGAGAGAAAGCCGAGCGTGCGGAGTACCGTAAATACATTGATGTAATGATCACCAAAACCCATCCAGAACCGGATACTGTTGGCATCGATGTTCTTTGACAGGGAGTGCAATTCGTCATGACCGTTCAAATAGATCGGCTGCTCTCCAACAACAGGGAAATCATAGACCCGCTTTACAGAGTGGGTGGGATACTCCTTCCACTGCCGGTCAATCCAGGTCCAGACTTTTACGAATTCCCGGAAATTGATCTCCGGGTCAAAGTTGGTAGAAAAATATCTGCCGTGACTTCCTGCGTTCACATCCAGTATATCTATCGTATCAATCTTGTCGAAGTAACGTTTGACAGCGAGGGCGCAGTAGGCATTGACCACTCCCGGATCAAAACCGGCACCGAGAATAGCGGTGATGCCCTTTTCATCGCAACGGTCCTTTCGCTTCCATTCGTAATTGGCATACCAGGGCGGTTCCTCACAGACCTTGTCCGGATCCTCGTGGATAGCGGTGTCGATATAGGCCGTTCCGGTCTCGATGCAAGCCTCCAGCACTGACATATTGAGGAAGGCTGAGCCAAGGTTGATGACGATGCCAGTTTTGGTTTCATTGATCAGCTTTACAGTAGCTGGAATATCCAGCGCGTCGAGCTGCGCTGAATAAAGCCGGCCGGCCGGATCCTTCAAATGCCCTTTCCGGGTCACGCTTTCGATGATCGCGTCACATTTGGCTTGCGTTCGCGATGCGATGCAGATGTCGCCCAGGACATCGTTATTCATCGCCGCCTTGTGGGCTGCAACGTGCGCCACTCCGCCAGCTCCGATAATCATTACGTTTTTTTTCATAGTATGAATTCCTCATTATGATAAATTGCCCAGGTAATCTTTATATTCAAAACTGCGCACCAGTACTACAGTGCCGTTCAGCCTCCGTACCGCAATCGAAGGCATCTGAAGTCCGTTGAACCAGTTCTTCTTCACCATCGTGTATCCTGCTGCATCAGAGATGCGCACCTCGTCGCCAATTTTCAGAACAGTATCCAGTTCGTAGCAACCAAACATGTCTCCAGCCAGACATGACCGGCCGGCGATCATAATTCGGTGGGTTCCCGGGCCAAAAGACGAAATTCCTGGGTTGGTACGGTAGATCAGATGATCGAGCATATGCGCCTCGACCGAGGCATCGACGATAGCGATATCGACTTCGTTATGGACTACATCGAGTACCGTGGTGACCAGTTCGGTACTACAGGTAACGGCTGCCTCACCCGGCTCAAGATAGACCTGCACACCGTATCTTTCGCTAAAGCTCTTCAACACGCGGCAGAATTTTTCTAGCGGGTATCCGTCTTTCGTAAAATAAATGCCTCCGCCGAGACTGACCCATTCCATCTTTTTCAGCAAAGTAGCGTACTTAATGCCAATCCGGTCTATAGCGGCGGCGATGTTTTCGAGATCGTCGTTTTCGCAGTTGAAATGGAACATGACACCGCTGATCAGGTCGGCCACGGAATCGAGTTCAGGTTCGCTGCATACTCCCAGTCGCGAATAGATACGCGCAGGGTCCGCCAGATCAAAATGGGAATAACTGATGCCGGGATTGACCCGTAGTCCGACCTTCAGGCTTCTCACACGGTCGTGGAGCATTTTCAGTTGAGAGACCGAATTGAATATCACCTTGTCGGCAAACTTAGCTACAGCTTCGACCTCTTCAGCAGAATAAGCAACGCTGTAAGCATGCACCTCCTTGCCGAATTTTTCGCGGCCCAGCCGCGCCTCGTAGAGCGAGCTGCTGGTTGTGCCGTCCATGTACTGACTCATTAGATCGAACACGCACCAGGTAGAAAAACACTTAAGCGCCAGAACTGACTTTGCGCCGGACTCCTCACGGATAAGTTGTATGATTTCGAGATTTTTTTTCAGCCCAGCTTCGTCGATAAGATAATACGGGGTGCGCAATTGCGGCATCTTTGAGAACTCGCAGAAAAGCGATAAAGTCAGGCGAGAATAAAGTCATTGGCACCATTTGTCAATTCTGAGCCACTTCCTGAAAATATCAGCAGACTACCCTAACCTAAATAATTCTTTCATCAGGAATTCAATACCCCAGGTTACCAGCAAGCTAAGAAGAATCATCATGAGCGATAAATACATAATGCTGGACATATTGATCCAGTCACTTTTAATTGTTCGTTTATGCATGGCAGTTAGCCCTCAATAACTATTTAATGGGCGCATTTTGATCAAACCACATTAAAGCATGATGACAATTCTATGACATTTCTGTGAAATTTTGATGACACTCAGCCGGCCGGACAATATCAATCATTTGTTCAATCGATACGATAAGCCTCTATCATGGCTTTATTCGCGCCAGGCCTCATTGAGGCCACGTATAGAGTATTACCGTGGATTAACGGAGAAGAATCATGCCTGCCGACCCCTTTCAACGCTTGCTTGGCCACCAGCGCACCATCTTTTATACGAACCCCGTAAACCGTTCCAGGGTTACCGATGTCTACAACCCAGACGATGGCATCTCCGTTTTTGCTCAGGTTAGAGATTGCAGGGAGTGATGTATGGTATCTGAACTTTTGGACGGCTTCAGAACTTGAAGTATCGGGAAATTGCCAAAAGCGTTTGAATTTTGGCTGGCCTTCTTCCAGCACAATCTTTAACGCTATCAGTCCGGCTGGATGCGTTTTATCATGGATAAAAGTTGGGATTATCACAACAGGGCCTTCATCAATAGAAGTCAGAACCGGTTGAGTGACAATCTTGCCCATCCATCCGGATTCACATGGATCGGTTTTGGTTCCGCAAACATCAACAATTTGCAAGCGATCATATTGAGTCCCCAGATGCTCTGCATCGATTAAGTAGACACTACCGTCCTTACTAGGCTGCACCAATACAGAATGCCCACTGTCCATGTTTACTTTAACAGGCGCGCTTCCACCCAAATCGTAATCCATCCAGGTCAGGCATTCCCAGAAGGATTTATTATCACATTCGCCCCCAGCAGGCCTTAATGGAGCATCGCCCTCCAGCAAACGGGGAATGAACAAATTCTTGCAGGATGCCATGCAGGCCTCATCCGGATTAACCGGATTAAAATTCGCACACAAATTGGCATCGCAACCGGCATCAAATTTCAGGCCGGGCTTTAAACGCATAAGCGTATTGGCATAATCACTCCGTTTAAGATCAATTTGTCCGTTACCTGTAGGAACAAATAATACATACTCATCACCAGAAGGATAAATTTGAGGGTTTGTGGGTGGCCAGATACCGCCGCCGCAAATCATTTTCTGATCATTAGACAAGTCTTTACTTACCGGACATTCAACCTTCGGCGATGTTAACAACATACTACTTATTACAGGTTTTGCTTCTGCGTTTCCAAACCCTTGCATGGGAACGCGCCAGGCATCCATATCAATTTCAAAAAACCAGCCATGATAGGGTTGTTCATAGGCAGCGTTACCAAAGGCGGCATATACGTAGCCTAATTCAGAACCCGGTTTAAGCGCATGTTTTAACGCTGAATGTGAATAGGCTGTAGGTGGATCAAATTTTACTGTGCCAACTCCGTTAGCCGCCGGCTTTTCAGCCGATAGCACCAGCACAGGAAACGCTTCGTCCAGTTGTTTTTTAGTCAAATCAATAACGGCTAAACGATAATTGGTGCGCACGTCATTTTCCAGACATTGATAAAGAATAACCAGCTTATAACCTATCATTACCGGCATTGAAATGAGTTGGGCCATTTGACCTTCAGGTACCGGCGCATTGATTTGCCAATCCAAAGCACCTGTTTCGCCATCCAGTGCAATAATGCCATTTGAAGTGGGAACAATGATCAGTGGTTTGCCTTGTGATAAATCCAGCATCGGAGAAGCAATGATACTTTCATCAAAGGTAACCGAAGGAAATCTATAGGTAGGAAAGAGTCTTTCCAACTTGAAGCGTTCCGGTTGTTTTAACTCGGCACTGTAGAGACTGGCGGAACTTATCAAAACAATACTCACACCGATAGCGATAGTAATTGAAAAGTGACGCAATGCGAATTTAATGGCGGTTTTGTTCAAACTTAACTCATCCAGGCTGAAAATTAATGATTAAGAATCTTACAGCTGAACTATGACGAGATTATGAAAATGGGCGAAAGGCGGACTTGCGGCTTAAGCGTGAATAACGAGATTTATTATTCCTTAAAATTTTCTACGAAGAAGCCGAGATTCGCTAAACAAAGGAGAATAATGCGCTTGGTGCATCTTCTTTTCATGACACGGCCAGATTTATCGCGCCTTGGCTAGTGATGGTGATGCCCAACCACCGCCATGACTTTCTTGACGAACGGGTCGTTTTCCATGTCACCAAAATCGGCGGCATCAATATGCCTGTAATTGGCAATTTCTTCAATAGCTACCGGTTTCTTGTGGGCTACTGACAATGGTTCGAATTCAACAAGATGGAGTTCCACACTGCCTGATTTGTCCTTTCTAATGATACTCGCCGGTAAATGTTCGTCCGGCAACCATAGCACCTCTAAGGTCTGGTCGTCTGTTTTCCCTTTGCGTAGCTCTGCTCTGAAACCCAGGAAGTGTGTTTTTTTAACCGGCTTAAGCGCATCAAGCTCCTGCTGATTAAGCATGCTGGACAGCTTGACCCAATCAAAACTCATGTTATTGGTCGGCATATCGGCAGGCATGTATTCGACGGCGGTTTTATCGGCATGGTAGAGCTTTCGGTATTGAATGCTGCCGTTGGCCGTCCGTTCCCATATTTCGCCATAATCGCCGTCCACATCCTGTGTTTGGATCATGCCGGGTTTCCGCCAGAAGAGCCAGGCCGTGTTTGACGGCGACTTGGATTTGTCATAAGGAATCACTTTCATTTCATAGCGGCAGGCGACTTCCATCAGTTGTTGATCGCTATTGCTTGCACTATCTGCTAGGCCGGATGTGGAAAAACAGAAGAAGCCTAGACCGAATAGTATTTTTAAGAAATCAGATAGTTTCATAAAGGTGTTTAAATCTGGATCAAATAAGAAAAGGGATACAAGAATCCCTTTTCATTAAATAACAATAATCGCCTGCTCGACAAAGCGATAACAACAGGCAGCTTATTTGTGATGCTTAGATTTATCTTCGTGCGATTCGTCGTCATGGTCTCTGGCATCATCCTTCGCAAATCCCAAGGCTTCAGCCATTACATGGTAAATCACGTTTTGTTCAACAATCCCGTGAAACAAATGCGCTTTAGGGCCGCCGGCAAAAATGGCGACATCTTCGGCGGCGTGAGTTTCTGCACCCAGCGGGATAATCGTTTCTTGTAGATAATCAGGATTTTCCACCTTAGCATCGTCGAGTAAAGGACGACCGGTGGCAGGACTAAAAGAAGTGGGGTTGTGACCTTCACTACCTGATCCCCATGCCGCAGTAGCCGGCATTGTGAAAGTTTTTGAACCCGTCGGCTGAGCATTTGAAGCACCCGTGTAGCCTGTGCCGTTAGCATAGTTCAAGGTGGTGTATGGTAAACCCAACAGATCAAGGTCGGGAGTAGTTGCACCGACGCCTTGAGTCAAACCCAAAATAGGATTACCGCGCTGGGGATAACCGCCGATGGTAAATACATGGCTATGGTCGGCGGTAACGATGATCAAGGTTTCCTCAGGATTGATCTTATCGTTAGCGGCTTGAACAGCGGCCGCCAATTGCTGGGTATCCGTCAGTGCTCGATAGGCATTACCCGAATGGTGGGCGTGATCGATACGTCCACCTTCTACCATTAAAAAATAACCGTTTTTATTTTTTTTCAAAATATCGATGGCTTTGGTTGTCATCTCGGTTAGCGAGGGCTCACCGGCCTTATCGTGAGCCAAACGGTCGGCCTCATAATGGACATGCGAAGGCTCGAACAGGCCCAGAAGATGATCGGTTGTGTCAGAGTCTATCGCATCGAACTGAGCTTTATTCCAGACATATTGCGCATTGCTGTGTTTGCTTATCCAGTCGGTGGTCAGGTTGCGTCCGTCTTTACGTTTACCCGCTACGCCATATTCAGGATCGGTAATAGTATTAGGAATAAACCGTGTCCGTCCGCCACCCAGTGCGACATCAATGCCACCATTGATATTGAAATCAACCAATTGTGCTGCGATGTCTGGAACAGTAGCGCCTGCTGGTCTATCACTGTCGCCTTCCCAATCGCGATTCGCGGTATGAGCGTAAGTCGCTGCCGGAGTTGCATGGGTGATGCGCGCAGTAGAAACGATACCAACTGACATGCCGTCCAGTTTGGCTTGCTCCAGAATAGTGGTCAGTTTGTTGTTATCGATCACATTGGCGTTAGGCTCGCTATGGGCTACGAGGTGATTGACGGAAAGCGAATCGCCTATGGTTTTAACACCTGTCACCATCGCCGTCATGGTAGGCGCGGAGTCCGGGGTTTGTTGATCAACACTGTAAGTTTTTGATAACGCCAGATAAGGGAGTTTTTCAAAGCTCAAGGAATTTTCTTCGCCATGTCCGCCTTTTTGTTGGCCGTCAAAAATCCGTGACGCAGTGATAGTGGAGATGCCCATGCCGTCGCCGATAAACAAAATGACATTTTTTGCATGTCTTTCGTTCGGATTCAAATGTTTGGCGTCGATAACAGTTTGACGTCCGGCGTTAAACCAATCTTCCGGAGTTGGTTCGGCTGCCTCCGCGACGCCGGTTGTAAGAATGGAAGTTATTGCCGCTACGCTGAGTTTTTTTAGAAATTGCATGCTGGATTCTCCTTGATACGTTTGTGAAACGGTGAAAAAACGACTATGGCTGGATCCCGCGTCTAACGCGTTAGATAATCAGGTAGTTGAAATATTATTTTAAAGTTGTGACAGGATGATGAAATGCCCCGCCAACAATAGGGCGCAAATCGGAGGAAAGTTTTCGTTACTGTTCAGCGTCGTTTTTTGCCCGCTAATGGAATCGTAATTAACCATTTCACTGTTTCTGGCGGCGGTGGTGTTTGATTTGCTTGATGGAAAAATAGCAGGTCTTCTGCATCAAAAGAACTTTTTTGGCAAACAGATTGATTCCATGTCTGACCTGGTATCGTTTGGCGTAGCACCCGCATTGTTACATTACTCAATGAGTTCTCCCGGAGTTCTAGGCATTGCGGTGTCATTATTTTTTGTCGTCTGCGGTATGCTTCGACTTGCACGCTTCAATATTTCTGAAGGGACAGGTTTTGAAGGTGTACCTATAACTGTGAATGGTGTTCTGTTCCCTATACTTTTTCTGCTTATAAGCAGCTTCCCTGAAAGCCTAAAGTATTGGCCGACAATCTTTTTAATTCAGGGTTTCCTGATGATTTCTTCTTTTAAAATAGCGCGAATATTCTGATCAGTTACTAAATTTCTTTCATTGAAAAAATCCAGTATAAAGAAATAAGCAAGCAAAAGGTTTATTATTGATTGCCTGCGACTTCGGGTTTAAAATCAATTCAAAGGGATAGAGCTGGGGTAAGAGAAAATGAGTAGATATAGGGTATTCCTGAAGCATGCTGACACGTGTTTTTTTGACGGTGAAGCTAAAGAACATATCCGAATGATGAGGGTAAAAATATTAAATGGTCTGTTCTGGATCTAGATAATCCGTTAGGTAGTCCAACGTATTAAGCGAACTGCGGAAAAAATTAAGCTGGTAGTTAAAATGGATAATGATACTTTAATAAATCAAGCCCGGAATCTTTATGCTGTTTTATACGTTGAACAATATGCGCGACCCATAAAAAACAAAACCAGGTTTAACCGCCTTGATCACGCAGTAAAGTGTGCTTATTGTCGTTATCAACGTCGATTAAACCGCTGTGTTTTGTGCTATCAACATCGATTATATGACTGCTATCGTGACTTGTTGGAAAAAAAACAGCGGCGCTGCCCAGCAGCAAACATTCACATAACCCCGAAGCGATAGCGAGGGAGACATTAGACTAATTGGCGCATACTATGGAATTATAAACTAATCGTTCGAAATACTCCGGAATCCAACACCCTTCACCTTATAAATCTGCTCAATACAGCACGATAAAATTGGCCATGGAATATAAGCAGTCCACAGTACGTAATCAATCAATATCGCATTTTTCATTTATTTTTTTGTAACTGGAAAAAAATATTTCAGGACAACCACGAACGCTTGCCTCTACCTATCAATTCAACTCGATCATTTCGACCGAGCCATCCTCTTGAATTTCGGCCATGTGTCCCTTGGGCTCATCAATAAATTGCACGGCAATCAACACGGCTAAAGCCACCGCCGCTATGACCATGAAAAATACTTCAGGTGAAACAAACGATAGTATCGTTAAAAATAACACCCCACCGACATTACCGTATGCGCCGACCATGCCGGCAATCTGACCGGTCATGCGGCGTTTAATTAACGGAACAATTGCGTAAACCGCTCCACAGCCGCCTGATACAAAACAAGAGCAGGCCATCGTAAGTAATACTGCCAAGGCAATCGACCACTGCGAATTAATTTGCGACATGCCGAAATAACCGGCTGCCAGACCTAACACAAATATGCTTAACGATAGTTTACGTCCGAATTTATCGCTAATCCAGCCGCCAGCGGGTCTGGCAACCAGGTTAATAAAGGCAAAACTGCCGCCCAGTAAACCCGCTTGAATCATCGTAACGCCTCGTGATTCATGAAATGTATCAAAGAAAAACATTGGCAACATGGAAACCACCGCTAATTCCGAGCCGAAGGTAATGAAATACGCTAAATCCAGAATAGCCACTTGCTTAAATTTGTAGCGATGAATCGTTTCTATCGGTTGTTGCAGATGCTCTTTATTGATATGAACAATTTTATGGACATTATAAAAATATAAAGTCCAGATACCGATATAAATAGCTATAGCAATAGGCATGGATAATAAGTTCGCTCCACTTGCTGCCGACAATTTCCAAGTTAACAAACTCAAAGTGGCATACAAGGGCATGGTCATCAGGATATAAAAATACATATCTCCTTTGCTGGTTATTTCCATTGCGCCGGCTTTTTTGGGTTTAAAGTAGGTTGAACCTTTGGGCGTGTCAGACACGCTAAAGAAATAAATGACTGAATAAACCAGTGAAATAACTCCCGTCGTGGCAATTGCATAACGCCAGCCTTCCGGCCCGCCATAAATCAGTGCAAGTGCAGGCAAAGCACCCGCCGCTGCGGCTGAACCAAAGTTACCCCAGCCGCCATAAATACCTTCGGCAATGCCCACTTGTCGGGCTGGAAACCATTCACCTACCATACGGATACCAATAACAAAGCCCGCGCCGATAAATCCCGATAAAAATCGTGCAAGCGCCAATTGCTCAAAACTGGTCGCAAAAGCAAACATAAAACAGGGCACACTACCTGCTGCCAACAGTGTTGAATAAGTGCGTTTAGGGCCGAATTTATCAACCAATATACCAATAACAATACGAGCAGGAATAGTCAGGGCGACATTTAAAATCAGGATGGTTTTTATTTGTGATTTGTCCATGCCCAGCGTTTGTGCAATCACCATCATTAATGGAGCATGGTTGAACCAAACGACAAAGGTAATAAAAAAAGCGATCCACGTCATGTGGAGAATTTTGATTTTTCCTGAGAATGAAAACAGGTTAAGTGTTTGAGATGACATGTTTAATTTTCCATTATAGAATTTATATAAAAATTAAGCATGTTATATGCCATGTATGAGGAATGCCTCAAATGACGCACTGTTAGGGTGCGAGACATTATTAAGGAGGAGACTTCTTGAAAATGAAGTACGGCCATTTTTCATAACAGGCACCAAAATAACGCGGTAAGGATTATTTTGGTGCAATGATTACTCGTTGATTTAATCGAGACAGGTAAATTCAATGTAAAACGGATTTTTCTGGTGCATGGCGTTGACTAGGCAATCAGGGTATTAGCGGTTATCATATAATCCCACGCTCATCAAAGCATTCCAAAGAGGGCGTAATCCTCATTGGATTATCTTTTCCCTTTGTTCTTAGAATCGCCTGGATTGGAGGCGTGTTATCCGCCAACACAAACGATACTAATGGAGATTGATTTATGGGTATTTCATTAAGTAAAGGCGGCAACGTCAGTTTGTCCAATACAGGTTCCACGTTCTTCACACCCGTGGGACACGGATATACCGGCTTTAGCTCTTCAATACAGTATTAACATTATAATTAACAAATCTACAAACCTTAATAACAACAGGAGACACTACTCATGGCAATATCACTTAGCAAAGGCGGTAACGTTAATCTCAGCAAAGAAGCCCCGGGATTGAATAAAATCGTGGTGGGTTTAGGTTGGGATGCGCGCGCAACCGATGGCGCGGCATTCGATTTGGATGCCAGTGCGTTTTTGGTAAAGCTGGATGGCAAAGTTCGATCAGATAGCGATTTTTGTTTTTACAATAATAAGGTCGTTGCCGATGGCGCGGTTCAACATGCAGGCGACAATACAACAGGTGCTGGTGAAGGTGATGATGAAACCATTAAGGTTGAATTATCAAAAATTCCCGCTGATTTGGACAAAGTTGTTTTCGCCGTGACAATTCATGAAGCTGAAGCGCGTAAACAGAATTTTGGTCAGGTTAATCACGCCTATATACGCATTCTTAATCAAGAAGGCGGTCAGGAAATCGCCCGTTATGATCTGAGCGAAGATGCTTCAGTCGAAACGGCAATGGTCTTCGGGGAAATATACCGCATAGGAGCAGACTGGAAATTTAAAGCTGTTGGACAAGGTTTTGCGGGCGGACTTGGGCCTTTGGCTTCGTCTTTTGGCGTTAGTGTTTAGGAGCATTTAATTTATGGCTATTAATTTACAAAAAGGACAAAAAATCTCGCTAGCCAAAGAATCCGGCGGCGCGTTAAGTAAAGTTGTCATGGGTTTGGGTTGGGATGCTAAAAAAACCGGCGGCGGACTATTGAAAGGCATGTTCGGCGGTGGAAGTAGCAACTCCATTGATTTGGATGCTTCCTGCGTATTATTCAACGATCAGAATAAAGTGGTTGATACTGTCTATTTTGGACAGTTGAAAAGCCGCGACGGCAGTATCGTGCACACGGGTGATAATCGCACCGGCGATGGCGATGGTGATGATGAACAAATCATAGTGGATTTGGACAAAATTCCAGCGACCGTTAAATCCCTGGTGTTTACGGTCAGTTCCTATACCGGCCAAACATTTGCCGAGGTTGAAAATGCCTATTGCCGCATCGTTGATAACAGCAATAAAAATGAAATTGCCCGTTATACCTTAAGCGCACAAGGCTCGCATACCGCACAAATCATGGCTAAACTGTATCGCCATAACGGCGAATGGAAAATGCACGCCATTGGTGAAAACGGTACCGGCCGAACCATTGAAAACCTGTTGCCGCAAATTATTGTCCATTTGTAATGAGGATTTGGTTTAACAAAACGTTTTCAACCATTGGGGCCGTCTTTAGAAATCTTCGTCAGTCAGTTCCGGCTGGCGAAGTCACCTTGATTTGCACACATACGCACACAACCGCAGCGGCTTTTTTGGCAGCCGACGAAAGTCATCTTGAGCCTGCCGAGTTAGCAGGGCAAGCCTATGTTGAATGGTGTGTGGATTTTTGTCATCAGCACAACATCAATTTATTTTGGCCAGGCAAGGAAGCAGCTCTTATCAGTAAATATCATGTCCTATTTCAGGCAATTGGTGTCCAAGTGCTCTCAGTTGCCGATTATCACACGCTCACATTATTGCATAACAAGGCTGATTTTTACGCCGACTTAAGACCCGATGTAGCCAAAATTATGGATTTTATTGCAGTCAATAATCGCGATGAATTTGATAGTGCGGTTGCAAAATTATCGGCAAAACATGAAAGACTGTGTGTTAAACCCGCTGTTTCGGTATTTGGCTTGGGTTTTCGAGTTTTAGACACGGAACGCGACAGCATCACCCAATTACTCAAGGGTGTTGAATACCAGATTCCGCTGCAAGAGTTGCGGCAAGGCATGAATAATACTCCGGAATTTAATACGCTGTTGGTTATGGAGCATTTGGGCGGATCTGAATGGAGCGTTGATTGTGCAGGACGATACGGTGAATTAATTTGTGCCGTGCAGCGAAAAAAATCGCCGTTGGCAGGTCACGGGCAAACCATAGACAATGATATAGATATCCAAGGCATGGTGACTCGATTAACCGCACACTACCGGCTTAACGGTTTATTCAATATCCAGTTTAAAGAAGGGGTGAATGGACCTCGATTATTGGAAATCAATCCGCGACCTTCGGGTGGTTTCGGGATGGCGTGTTTGTCGGGTGCTAATTTGGCGCATATTGCCTTGCAGAGTATCAAAGGCAACGCTGTCCAGCCGCCGATTGTGCGTTATGGACTGAAGGTGACTGAGATTAATACGCCGGTGGTGCTGCAAGAAGTGTAATGAACTTCTGTTCAGTCCAAATAATAAATAGCATTTGTGAGCAAATGCTTTTCAAATTCATTAATGCGATCAGCATTAGCCGGTTTTTCAATTATGCCCCTCAATAAAATAAATTCATTCGTTTATACATACATCCGGTTCATCGAAATGGTCGGTGTGCTCATGCGAATTTTCAGTTTCTCGTTGGTCAGTTGGATGGGTGCAGAAAGCCCGTTCTTTTTTGTATGGGCTTTTAATACGACAGACGCGGTAATACTTTCCTGGTGTTCCATTCTTAAAAAAGACAATGCTTATACTTTGCTGAATGTTTTTTGGATTATGGTGGGCATCGTTGGAATGCTTAGAGCCAGTAGTTTTTCATTCATTGATTTCAAAACCGCCGGTCTGCATTTTCTGATGCAATTTGCCACGCTTTTCAACCAATAATCCTCAAAATCGTTCCACACAGAACAAACTATGCAAAACACAGTAACAATCAAATTGGACACCGGAACACTTCAGCTCGACGTAGAACCCGGGCATATTCCGCTTAAACGTTTACTGGGTTTTGCTGCACGGGTAAGTAGTAAACGTAAATTTTTGTTGGTCAGCAAGGTATTAGGCAAACATTATCCCGTATCACCAAAAACAATGAGCTGGTCTTATCGCGCCTTGGCGAGAACAGTGTTAAAAAACGGGGTAGGGGAGCCTTCATTGTGGATAGGCATGGCGGAAACCGCAACCGGATTGGGTTATGGGGTATTTGAGGCGGCTTGCAATGCCGGAGTACAAAACGCCTTATTTACCCAAACTACCCGTTATCACCTGGATAGCATAGAGCGACTTGAGTTTAAAGAAGCACATAGTCATGCTACTGACTTTTTTCTCTATTATCCTGTGTGTCCGGATTATAGAAAGCAATTTTTAAATGCAGAAACCCTGGTGCTAATCGACGATGAAATCAGTACGGGAAAAACATTTTTACGCCTGATTAAAGCCTATCAAACAGTTAACCCAAAGTTGCGTAAAGTGTTTATCGTCAGCCTGGTGAATTTTGCTCATCCAGATGATCGTGCTGCGCTGGAATCGCAAGCTGGTGTTAGTGTGGAATGGCTCTGTTTCAGGAAGGGTATATTACATTTTGAGGATAGTCAAAATGCTGTCATTGATAATATTACTGTTAATGTGTCGGGTAATGGTGCCTGTAAACAGCATTTGTTGGCTTGGCCGGGGCGACTGGGTATGGATGCGCCGGTTAGTTTAGAAAACGATATTGTGGAACAATTATGCAGGAGCGGCTTTAGCCGCGAGCCCAACGATCTCCGCCCCATTCTGGTATTAGGCACCGGCGAATGCAATGCGCCGGCTTATTTGCTGGGACGGGAGTTGGAATACAAGGGTTTTAAAGTAAAAGTGCAGAGTACGACGCGTTCGCCGATACACCAAGGCAACGATATTACTTCGGTGTGCCAATTTGAAGATAACTATGAAGACGGCATTCCTAATTTTATTTACAATTTGAATCCTGGCGATTACCGAGAAATTATTTTGTGCCATGAAACGCCTCTTGGTAAACCACTAATGGATCGACTGCACGCATGGCAAGCCATCAGTGCACGGTTTGAACTTCAAGCGCAAAACTCAAATCATGCAAAGCTATATTTTTTTAGACCTTGATGACACGCTTTTTCAGACCTTGAGAAAATGTGCCTTGGGCGCTGATGATCCCAGGTTACAAGCGCGGGCTCTTTTACCTGACGGCACGCCCAATTCCTTCGCAACCAATAAGCAGCAATGGCTATGGCAATGGCTGGCTAAAGGATTCAAAATCGTGCCGGTTACTGGGCGTGATGTTCATGCTTTTGAGCGTGTTGTGCTGCCTTTTCAAGAAGAGGTGGTCTTGAATCATGGCGCAGTTATTCTGGATAAACAGCGCAATATTGATACCGAGTGGATGGATGGAATGATGCAAGCCTTGCCTGCATATCATGAAAAGTTGCTGGATGTGTGGGGAGAAATCGAGGCTTATTGCCAGCTTTATAAGGGTTTTAAATCCCGGCTGGTGCTTGACTTCGACATAACGTGGTATGGCGTGATCAAGCATGTGGATGGTACTGAAAACTCGTTAAAAACGCTATTAGACAGCTTAATTAAAACGCATCCACACATTATTGACGGCAGTTTATATTGGCATTTGAATGGCAATAATTTGGCGGTATTACCGAAAATAATTAACAAAGAAAGTGCGGTTAGCTATTTGATTGACGGTTTCAAACAACAGTATCCTGAATTATTGACCTTTGGTGCGGGTGACAGCAAAACCGACGCGCCGTTTATGGCGTTGTGTGATTACGCTTTAATTCCAAAAAATACACAATTGTTTAAAACGCTGGTGTTTGCTGAATGAGAAATATGACTCCCTTCTCTGGTAGTTACACACCTGCCGATGTGCAGTTCTTGTTAAAACCGATGACGATGCCGGATACGCCGGTCCATATCAAGGAAGCGCTAATTCAGTCCGGAAAAAAACATTATTCACAAATGCTGACCCATGAGTCCTTGCCGCCGGATGACTATTTGTCCTTATTTTATCGGGCCATGACCTTAAGCCAGGATCGTATGGCAGAGCATTTGTTGTTGTTAGCGGAAGGTATTCTGGCTACGCGTCCGCAAGGCATTACCCTGGTGTCATTAGCGCGTGCGGGAACGCCGGTGGGCGTGTTACTCAAGTATGTTTTAAAACGGTATTTCAACAGCCAGGTTGAACATTATTCTATTTCTATCCTCAGAGATGTCGGCATAGACCAAAATGCACTGCGCTATATTTTGCAAAACCACGCGCCGGAATCTTTGGTATTTGTTGATGGCTGGACAGGAAAGGGCGTTATTGCAAGACAGTTGAAAACCAGTTTACAGGCTTTTGCAGTCAGTGATGGCATCCATATCCCCGCTGAGTTATATGTGTTGACCGATTTATCGGGTTGGGCAACGGTAGCAGCCTCCTCGGAAGATTATTTAATCCCATCCTGCATCCTGAACGCTACGATATCGGGCCTGGTTAGTCGATCAGTTTATGACAAACATACAGCCAGCCCGACTGATTTTCATGGTTGTCTTTATTATGAGCAGTTTGCCCGGCACGATTTATCGAATTATTTTATCGATGCGATGCTTGCTAGAGTAGATATGATCAAACATGTAATTGGCGGCGGGTTGGGAGCCCTCCCCAACAACCAACAACCATTACAAACACAATCCCGACAGTTTTTACAATGGCTTGCCGAACAATACGACATTACCCGGCACAATTACATTAAGCCCGGTATTGGCGAGGCAACGCGTGTTCTATTACGCCGTGAAGCAAAGCTATTGCTGTTACAGAATTTGGATTCCGAAGCGACCCGGCATTTACGCTGGTTAGCCGAGTCCAAATCAATTCCGATAGTGGTTTTTAAAGAATTACCGTATCGTGCGGTAGCGTTAATCAAAGAAATTGAACTATGAATACACAATCAAAGACGTTTTCACCCTGGCGTTTAGGCGCACCGCTTTATATGCCGGGGAATCGTCGCGACATAATGGAAATTGCCAATGGCGAGAAGTATTCCATGTTGCGCTCAATGATTTTCTGCACAGAGGACGCAGTGTCGAGGACCGATGTGGATAGCTGCGTGCGTCATATAGGTTTATGCTTGCAAGGCTTTAGAGATTCGCCCCAACGATTCCGGTTTATTCGTGCCAGAAATCCGGATATATTGGCCCGATTATTGGATCTTCCTGATATTGAAAAAGTGGATGGCTTTGTTTTGCCAAAATTCAACGAAGATGTATTTCACGCCTATTTTGATCAATTGCAGGGTACGCCCTTCAAGGTCATGCCCACCCTTGAAACCAAAGAGGTCTTTGATTTCAAGGCGATGAGCGAATTACGGCAGGGTTTATTACAAGACGATATTGCACACCGAATTTTAATGCTTAGAATCGGCGGCAACGATCTTATGAATCTTTTGGGTATACGTAGACCCCGATCTTTCACTCTTTATGAAACGCCGATAGGTCATGTTATTGCGCAACTGGTTACTATTTTCAGACCTTATGGATTCTCACTGTCCGCGCCAGTATTTGAATATCTGGATGATCCCGCCACCTTACAAAAAGAAATGAAGCTGGATTTAGCGCATGGTTTAATAGGGAAAACCGCCATTCATCCAACGCAGGTATCAACTATTGAATCCGCTTACGCTGTTGATGCGGAAGACTACGAGATGGCGCTCAGCTTAAGCGACAGGGAAGCCCCGGCGGTTTTTAGAATGCATAATGCCATGTGTGAAGTGGCAACCCATCAGCAATGGGCGGCAAGTATCATAGACCGACAGCTGTGTTATGGTGTAAAAGATTCATTATCATTGAAAGAATACGCCGAATTGTCAGTTTAATGATTTAAAATCGTCAAAATGCAAGCAGGTAACTATAAACCCCACACACATAAAACCAGGAGAACACTAATGAGTTTCGAAAATTTTCTTAGCCAACTAAAAACCAAAGCCAATGAGTTAAAAACAGAGGCCTTGAAATTTAAAAACAAGGATTTTCTAAATGCAGCAATGGCGGGTTCAGCCCTGGTTGCAATGGCTGACGGCAGCATCAGCTCGGAAGAAAAACAAAAAATGATCAAATTTATCGAAAGCAATGATGCGCTGTCTATTTTTACTACCAGTGATGTTATTAAAGCGTTCCAGGATTTCGTTGGACAACTGGAATTTGATAAAGATATCGGAGAAGCCAAGGCCTATCAGGCAATAGGTAAAATGAAGTCTAATACTGAAGCTTCGCGTCTACTGATTCGCATGATTATCTCCATTGCTTCTTCTGATGGTCTTTTTGATAACGATGAAAAAAAGGTAGCTGTCAAAATAGCCAAGGAATTAGGGATTAATCCCTCTGAGTTTGAATTGTAATAACGCTATAACTGATTTTGCATAGTGATGGGTGACTTGTCAGTCGCCCATCAACATGGATTTACAGTGGATGTTTCTAAGACCTTCGAAAGACTTTTTCAAAAAAACCGGTTTACTGGCATGCTGAAGATAGAGGTTGTGTAGCTTTAGGGATGCTATGTGGAACCGGCATTTTGTAAGGTGCGTTGGCTTTGGCAGGCTTTTACCAAGCGGTGATGTAAAGGAAACAAGCGCTGTCGTGGCAATAAATCAGGTTGGGCTTGATCCAACGCCATTAGCTCCTGCAATAAAACACGGCTGGCTTTTGCCGCACTGGGCAAACATCCGGCCCCGTCTGCTATCGCAAAGCGCAGTGGCGTATCCAGATTAAGCTGGCCTTGCCAAAAACCGGCTTTTTGCTGCACGGTTCCAGGCAAGAGCAAGGCATCCTGGTTTTGACGATAGCATTTTCCGGAGTGGGTGAAGGCGGCATATTGAACGACAAGATTGTCGCTGGTGGTCATGGAGTTCTCCAAGGTTTGTAGGGAAAATAGGACGTGCAAACCCCAAGCTTCACATTGGAAGGATTCCCCGCGTGGCTATCAGCCTTGCAGACTTTAATTAGTAAGGTATCGGATGGCTTGAGGTGGTAGGCTGGGTTTCGTACATCAACCCAGCCTATGGGCTAAGAACGGGGCAACATAACATGCCCCGTTCGGCAGAGTTGATTATATTGTTATTGTTTGTAGTTTTTTATGCAGAAGTTTCTTCCGCTCATCAACAAATTCGAGAAAATTATCAAATTTATATGATGTAACTGTCGGTATTTTATGCCTGTCTTTGAAATTATTATCTCTTGATTCAAACCAGGATTCAAAATCATTTGAACTTTTTTCAAGATTTTCAGAATCTGTAAGCAATTGAAGGTTAATAACACAGTTAAAATGTTTTTGATAATCTTTAATCGTGTTTTCGTCATATCCTCGTTGCCTTAGCTTTGCCTCTGTGAACTCACTCTTGGGAAAAATATGGTCTTCGTGATATTTATTATCTTTCCAATCCCTGTCTGGATATAGTAGCGATAAAATCAAATAGCTATATTTAGTGCTGTAATTTGTTGATAACAGATATTCTATTTCTGTATTATTAAAAGAGGTTTCAATATTTAATCTTTTGTTTAACGCCTCATATGGAAAATATGACAAATCAGCCTGTGAATTAAGCGTTTCTTGTAAATTTTTAAGTGTTGTATCCGATGAACCACTGAAAGCATTTTTCAATAATGCAATAATTAACCATTTTTGAATTATTATTTGATTTTTTACATCATTGCTATCTGTAGAATTAACAAAGTTTTTTGCATTTCGCTTCAATAAGTAATATCCAATTGGAAGCAGTGCTATTTTTGAAACAAGATTCTTATCGAAAAAGCCAAATTTACTAACCAATTCTACTGATTTTTCTATATTTTCTTTGATGTTATCCCAATTGTTTTCAATTTTTTCAAGATTTTGTTTATCGAAGTTTTTAATTTTATATTGGATTGGAAGACCATCTGTTAGGTATAAACTTCCTTTTAGAACAAAATCTTTTCCGAATGAATAACCGTTGCCAATCGAGTTTATTTTATCTGTAAAAGAATGAATTTCATCCCTTGCATTTAGATTATTCCATTTTGCTGTTGCTGTTGAAAGCAAAATGTCGCTGTATTCAAGCTTTATACCTCCTGTATTTGCTCTAATAAAGGCTTCCACGACCTTATCGTAATCTTGTGATTTCTCTTCGTAATAATTTATAAGTTTTTCAGTGAATAATCTCGAATGTAGCTCTTCAATTAGAATAACTGCATTTTCTTTTAATTTGTCATCAATATTTATATTGGATAATTTATCTCTAATATCCTTTCTTGCAAGTGATGCAGAAGCAAAATCTAATATATTACCAACTAGATACCAATACTGCGGATTGGGGTCTCTTATATTTTGGCTATCGTTTTCCTTAAATTGGAATTGATAAGTTAATTCTTCTGGGTTGTCAGGTTGGATAGGCTCTTTCAAAATATTAAGATAAAGTTTAGTTTTGTACCAACGATAGTATGAAAATCGATAATATCCTTTTAAACCTATGAATAATGAAGTAAGTCGTTGTTGTCCATCAAGAACTAAAAAAATGTCTTGATTGACACCATTCACATTTGCGTTTTTATTATGTGGATTTTCTGAATCGTAATCTCGTATAAACTCATAAGTAGTCCATTTATTTTTATTTTCTTCTTTGATTTTCCAAAAGAGAAATGTACTAATGGGAAAATCGCCCATTATGGAATCAAAAAGTTTTTCAATGGCGTAAGTATTCCACACATATTCTCTTTGAATCGCTGGCAAAAATGTAGTTCTGTTTAGGTACTCCATAATTACTTCATTTATTGTCTTTGGGATATAGCTCATAATTTCTCCTTTGAGATCTAAGTGGACTGGAATCGAGAACAGTTTAACCTTTATTAAGCCTACACCGTTTACAAACTGTTAGGGTCGTTGGGATAAACTTGTGAACCCCAACAAAAATGGTCGGCATCCTGTTGAGTTCCGTGCTTCACCTCAATCAAACTAATCAACGGCCCAACCAGCCGCAATTAACTCATCGACAGTGGCGTAGAAATATTTGGCATCTGTTTCTTTGTCTTGAATTATCAATTTCCGATCCAGCCAATCTTGAAAATAAATTTTCCCGAAATTACCACCTTTTATTCCCCAGATACCATTGATGTTTTTCATATGCACAAAATCATCACGGGGAACAAAGCCCAAGTCTAATACATCGCGGGTTTCTTCTATCAGTCGATCTGACCAAGTATTATTCATGTTTATCTCTCATAGGTTATGTCATTATTAAACCTGATTAGTAAGATGCTTCAGCCAGGCCCGAACATTAAATCAATAGATGGCGTATACTGAAATTTACTCCATTAAAGAGGGTCGTATCATGTCGATGAATCGCATTCAGTTCCAAGCGGGCTTATCAATGCCTGAGTTTCTCAAACAATTCAGTACGGAAGCACAATGTGAGGCCGAGTTAGAGCAAGCACGGTGGCCTCAAGGCTTTGTTTGTCCCTGTTGTGCGCACACGGGCCATAGTGTGTTTAAAGTCGGATCGCACAAAACGTTTCAGTGTCAGGATTGTCGACATCAAACTTCGCTTATAGCAGGAACTCTCTTTCAAAGCACCAAGTTGCCGCTGACGGTTTGGTTTCTGGCGATCTATCTCATCAGTCAAGCCAAGACGGGCTTGTCTGCGCTAGCTCTGAAGCGGTATCTGGGGGTCAGTTATCCCACTGCATGGCTAATTCAGCACAAGCTAATGGAAGCCATGTCTGAGCGCGAAACGAAATATACCCTCGGCGGCCAAGTCCAAGTTGATGACGCCTATTTCGGTGGTGAACTCAGTGGTGGTAAAGCCGGGCGGGGTTCTGAAAACAAGGTGCCTTTTGTTGCGGCACTGTCGCTCGATGATGAAGGGCATCCCTTACGCATCAAGCTAACACCGGTCTCCGGTTTTACCAGCAAGGCCATTGCCGATTGGGCTAAAGCCCATCTTACTCCAGGTTGCGCAGTGCTTTCTGATGGCTTGGCTTGTTTCGCGGCGGTGATCGAGGCGGGTTGCCAACACCAAGCTATCATAGTCGGCGGCCGCAAACCTAAAGACGTGCCAGAATTCCTTTGGGTCAACACGATATTGGGCAATCTAAAGACCAGTCTGGGTGGCGCTTATCATGCTTTTGACTTCGCAAAATACGCCGCGCGTTATCTGGCGGCGTTTGCCTATCGATTCAACCGTCGCTTTCAGCTCGATACGCTTCCGAAACGTCTTCTCGTGGCCGCCATCGCCATCGGGCCCCGCTCAGATGCATGGCTTCGGTCAGCTGAATCATCTTGCTAATCAGGTTATTAAATGTTTAAAAAATATCCCGTTTTAGCGTTATGCCTTAAGGAAAAAGACAATAGTAGATTTTCATTAACTTGAAATTTGCGGATGGACAACAGATTCGCACAAAATATAACGAGGGCTAACGATTCGTTCAGTTAAAGGATAGTGCAAATGTTCATCCTCCAAATCGTTTACCATTTGCAAATCAATATTCGGTTTATTAAATCCCTTCGCTCTACCTCTTTCCCCAATAGCATAAGTATCTACACAAATTAAAACGCCGTCGTTCCGGCATGGATTGCCGGAATCCAGAACACAGGGATGTGAAAAACAGCTCAAAAAGGACTCCTAATCAACCAAACAGACGATTGGCAATATCTAACATTGCCATCCATGGCTTCTGGATCTCGGCAATCCCTGCCGAGATGACGAGTTGTGAAGATATCTGAGCTCCAGCAAAAGAAATGATGATTGTTTCGGCAATCAAGCACAATAGGTTTACCCGTTTTCAGATAAATCCAATCGCTTGTTTCTGATGCGGTGTTTTCAGGGCGCATTCGGCTTGCAAGGCAACCATCAGTGCGTTGACATCGCTAATCGGACGGAAGCGATGCTGTCTTTCCAGCAAGGCAAAGTCGCCCGGTGTCAGGCCATCGAGCTTTTGCAAGACGGCTTTCAGGCTGGTATCCGGTGCCGGCAGATCCTAACGCCAGACAATAGCTTTGCAGCAATTTCCAGGCTTGATGGGGTTTCAGTGCATCGAATTTCACTTTCAGATCAAAGCGGCGTAACGATGCAGGGTCTAAACCATCCAGGCGATTTGTCGAGGCGATAAAAACACCGTTGTAAGCTTCCATGCGAGTCAGCATTTCGTTCACGCCAGTAATCTCCCACGAATGTTGGCTATTGTTTCGATCCTGTAGAAAGCTATCGACTTCATCAATCAGTAACACAGCATTGTCTTCTTCGGCTTCCTTGAAAATACGTGCGATGTTTTTCTCGGTGCCGCCCACCCACATGCTCAACAAATCAGCGCCGCGTTTGACGTGCAGTGGTTTGTTAAGCTGTTCCGCCAGCCAGCGTGCATAAGCGCTCTTGCCGGTGCCGGGCAGACCGAACAGGCACAAGCGCGCACTGCCATGGCGTTTAAGGCTATCAGCAATTAGCATTAAATCAGCATCGCAATTGATCAGTGCAGGATCGTAATAATCCGGCAAGCGCACAGCGTTGTCATTGTTAAGGCCTGGATGACCTTGAGCAATAAGGGTTTTATCCATCATTTGCTGCACCGCAGTTGACAAGCGCTCGACCGGAAACTGGTCACGTAACGAACCGACCACTTGTGCGGCACGGGTGACCACGGCAGGTGCCAGTTCTTCGCAGGCTGCCAGACGTTTTATGTCCTTATCGGTCAAGACATTGCCGCAACTTTCGCGGATGATGCGCTCGCGCTGGGCTTTGGGTGGCACCGGCAATTCAATCACCCAATCAAAGCGGCGAATAAAGGCCGGATCAACACTATCGATGCTGTTGCCCAGCCAGAAGGTGGGGGCCGGATTTTCTTCCAGCAGGCGGTTCATCCAGGCTTTGCGGGTTTGGGCGGTGCTTTTCCTGCCGAAAAAACCGTTGCCGTCGTTAAACACATCTTCAACTTCGTCAAACAACATCAGCGTGGGTGATTTCTGAAAAAAAGCCTGTGCTGTCCGAAAAGCACGCAAGCGTTGTTCGCCATCAACAGGGTCGCCGTCTTCATCTTCACTGGCAATCTCAAACAACGGACAGGCCAGATGATGGGCCAATACCCGAGCCAATTGGGTTTTGCCGGTGCCAGGGATGCCGTATAAGAACACATTCACCCCTTTCTGTCTGGTACGCAAGGTCTGTTGCAGATAAGGCAGCAGAAAATCCAGGGTATCCTTGAGATGGGGATAATCGGCGAATGTCAGGTGTGGCAGCTGAACTGCTCACCACCATGTCGCGCAACCAATCAACCGGCGAGCCGCTTTCCGACATCAACTTGTCGGCAAAGCCGGACGACAACAAGTCCAGCATGTCTTTCAAGTCATGACATCTGCGTCTTTCCAGTACCACCAGCGCGGTCTGCGACAAGGCCGAGCGCATGGACAGCGCTGCGCGAATCTCGACTTCCGGGTAGCCAAGCAACACTGACAGAACATGGTAAACCTTGAGCGAATCCAGTTCGCGACCCAGCCAGTCGGCAGCTTCATTCAACAATCGATTGGTGTGTATCAATACCGCAAATGCCAGAATCGCGCATTCCACCTCTGTGAGGCCTACTTGCGTAGCCAACAACTGGATGTTATCTGCCAATGGTTGTGGCAGCGCAATCCTGGAAGCATTCTGTTCAGTCTCTTCATAACAGCGTTTCAGCTGATGAAGTGCCTGCCTGGCATCGTAGACTTGTTTTTCAGGCTTATCAGATTCACTATTGTTATGCTCATCAGAATCGTCCAGGTTGAGCGCGCACTTGAGCGCATGTTCGACACTTGATTCATCGCCAGTGTCATCAGAGTCGGTCTGCAAGGCAAACAGCCTGGCGATTTCATCATTATTGATATCATGCTTGCGGATAAATTTACGGTGACACTCCAGTGGTATCAACAAACGCAGTATCCACAAGCGCACGATAGGTTCGACAGCGTTTAACTCACCCGTGCTAAAGTAACGACTATCGGTAGTGCGCGGCTCTTGTTTTTTTCCTAAACAGGTGTTCACGCCAATCTCACTTAGCTGTTGTTGATGGGTTCGGGAAGCGCCATTGATTTCTGTAGTGGTTCTTTCCAGGACGTTGTGCCATAACGTCAGGGCATAGGAATATAATTTCATAAATTATGAAGTCTCCATCGGTTTTTTTGATTAAGGAAGTTGGATCAAATAAACAGGTTGCGTTCCTGCAAGCTAAAACAGCAGGCAAACCCAGTATTTTTAAATGATTGTTTCAGGACGTTGAAGTGGTTTTCAGTTGTAAAAGGGCTTTCCCGATAAAATCTCTGTCACAGTAGATTTTTTAGAAGACGATTCATAAAGTAGGACACAAACGAAGACTTTGAAACGTTGGTCAGCACCCCCAATTATCCTGTGATAACTAAATAGGCTTTAACGCGTTTTTAACCTTTCCAATTTTGAAAATATTTTTTGATATGTAATCTAATGTAAAGAATAAGCAGTGCTGAGGAGGTTTATAGATGTTAGCAAGGCAATCGTGAAGGTCCGTTGATGGCTGGTAGTTAGTGCCATTTGCTTTGCTGGAATCGACTGTCCGCTTTTCGTGGTTGCCATTCGGAAATCTGGATTGAGTGGTTCTTCAGAGTCGTTTGCGGCCTGGTTAATCCAGTCCTGGCTTCTTAAGGCCGGCAAAAGTAACCATGAAATCATCCTAAATTTACATTCGAGTGCCCCTTAAAGCACCAAATGCTTTATTATTAGCGCATCAAAAGCAACAAGCCTAAAGGGCTATACAAATAAATAATGAGCTACCCTTCAGAAGTAAAAACCGACCGAAGCTTATCCCTGATAGTGTTATTTGCCGGAACATTATTTATCAGTGCATCGCTGATGTTTGTTCTGCAACCCTTGTTCGGGAAGCTATTATTACCCTTATTGGGAGGTTCTCCGGCAGTATGGAACAGCTGTATGGTGTTTTACCAAAGTATCCTGTTTCTCGGTTATCTTTATGCGCACACTATTTCCACGCGTTTCGATCAACGCCGTCAAATCCAGATTCATGCCATCATAATTCTCATCAGTTTCCTGGCGTTGCCGGTTGCCTTACCTGAAAACACCATTCCGCCGACAGAGAGCAATCCGACATTTTGGCTGCTTTGGACTTTATTTCTTGCTATCGGCCTGCCTTATTTCGTGGTTTCAACTACCGCGCCGCTAGTTCAAAAATGGTTTGCCAATGTTGGCCACCATACCAGCCATGATCCTTATTATCTCTATGCCGCCAGCAATACGGGCAGCCTGATTGCCTTGTTAAGCTACCCTTTTCTGCTTGAACCGGCTATCGGATTGGCTAATCAAAAAACGTACTGGAGCATAGGCTACCTGATGCTGTGTCTGCTTATAGCGGGTTGTGCTCTTGTATTATGGAAAACCCGGCAAAACACGATCATTGTTCAAGACAGCTCTCCTGAGGAAAACAATCTCAGCCTGTACTCGCAAATTGCACTGGATGGCTTTGGCTTTTGTTCCATCCAGTTTGTTATTGGGTCTAACGAATTTTATCAGCACCGATATTGCCTCCGTGCCGTTATTATGGATTATTCCGTTAACCTTATATTTACTGTCTTTTGTTATCGTTTTTTCCAAATGGAATGACAAAATACATCCGTTAATGGTCAAGCTACAGCCTATCGTATTATTGCCCTTTATAGCTTACGCGTTTATCAATCCGGCCGACTTGCCCTATTGGGCTTATCTGTGCCTGCACCTGCTGGCTTTTTTCTTTGCAGTGATGGTTTGTCATGGCGAGCTTGCCAAAGACAGACCGCATACTCAGTACTTAACAACCTTCTATTTGATCATGTCTTTTGCCGGCATGCTGGGTGGTATGTTCAATACCTTTGTCGCACCCTTTATTTTCAATGGTATCTATGAATATCCGATCATGATTGTTGCCGCGCTATTATTGCGCCCAAGGGCGGCGCTATCACTTGACAAAGGGTTGCTGCTGCAAGTTATAGCTCCTGTCCTGTTGATCATTAGCGGGCTTATTCTTTATAAAAGCGTCAATGATTTGCTCCAGTATTTTGACGTAATCGTCATCAGTTTAATTGCCTTAACCTTTTTAACTTATCTACTCAGAGGGCAGCCAGTTGCTTTTGCCTTGTTGACGGGCGCCATCATTTTTCTTAGCTTGGGACTACATGGCCTGTCATCTCATACGCTGTATCAGGAGCGCACGTTTTTTGGTGTTCTTGCCGTGCGTGAAAGTGTTTTGACCGATGAACAGAATCAGCCTGAAAAGTATCATGAACTTTTTCACGGCACGACTAAACATGGTGCGCAGCGTCTGGCTGCAAATCTGGCTAAAATACCGTTAACTTATTACAGCATCCCAGGACCGATGGGGCAGCTGTTTAAAGAATTCGACAACAACGATCAAAACTGGACGATAGGTATAGTCGGCCTTGGTGCAGGTGCTTTAGCCTGTTATGCCAAGGATCAGCAAAACTGGACGCTGTACGAAATCGATCCCTTGGTGGTCGACATTGCCAGTAATCCGGAATATTTCAGTTACCTGAAACTTTGCTCTCGCAACACGGCAATGCGCATAGGCGATGCCCGTTTATCATTGGAAAAAGAGCCTGATCAAAAATTTGATTTGTTAGTAATGGATGCGTTCAGTTCAGATTCCGTACCAACACATTTGCTGACCGAGGAAGCGCTTGAGCTTTATTTCAAAAAGCTGAAACCCAATGGCATACTGGCTTTTCATATCACCAATCGCCACCTTTTACTGAAGAAAGTTTTATCGATTCATGCCGAGAATTTGCATTTTGCTGCACTCATACAGGAATTTAAACCTCAACAAGATGCGCCTCTAGTAGTTGCAACAGACTGGGTAGTTATGGCAAAGAATCCGGAGACACTGGCGCCACTAAACTTAAGCCAGCTTGGGAACTGGCAAAAAATGCCGTTATACTTTGACATGAAGCCTTGGACCGATGACTTCACCAATATTGTCAGTATCTGGAAGTAAAGACGTGATGTACGCAAGTCTATTAAAGTTTAGATGGCTATACCAAAGATTAGCCTCTATAATAAGCGGATTAGTGGAAAGTACTACGCTCTTGATGCGAGACTTCTATTTAATAAGTTTTGCATGTTAATCAGCACTTTTCAGAAATTCCATCCGTTTTTTTCCTTCTTGTGCCCGGTATGATTTGCAATAAAATATTTTCATTCATTTATTGAGGAAGTTACATGGCAACAGGTACTGTTAAGTGGTTTAACGAATCCAAAGGTTTCGGTTTTATTTCTCCTGGCGATGGTAGTGCGGATGTATTCGTACACTTTTCTGCAATCGCAAGCAACGGTGGCTACCGTACATTGGCCGAAGGCCAGGCTGTTAAATATGAAGTGGAATCAGGTCCTAAAGGTCCACAAGCTTCAAATGTAACTGCAGCGTAAGCTAACGTTACTTATCGACACCCAACTCCGCCTAATAAGCAAGCGGGGTTGTGGCATAGCCGGATTATCCGGTCAATCAACTCACCCCCCTGATTTAGGATATGTCTTTTGAAACGACTTTTTGTAGGAAACTTACCTAGCGACGCCACTGAAGCTACTGTTCAAGCTTTATTTTCTGAATATGGCAAAGTTCGCTCCATTCAACTTGTTGCCGATATATTTAGCGGTAAATGCCGGGGTTTCGGCTTTATCGGAATGGAAGGCCACGAAGCCCGAGCCGCTATTGCAGCGCTTGACGGCAACTTATATTGCGGAAAACCTTTAAAAGTTAAATTTGAAGAACCCACTACAGGTAAAAATGGCAGACGCCATTAATACCCCCTTCCTTTAACTGAGTACTCACACCTTTAGTCGCTGCTTAAAGCAAGATTGAGTTACCTTGCCTCTGTCAACGAGCAGAATAACCACAAAGGGGACATAAAGCATTCTCTGTTCGTCATGGAAGTCGGCGTGGTAGGACTGGCATGATAGCCAGCCGCTACGAGACAGGAGTCGAGTGGTCCCCTAGAAAGGCATAAGTATCTACACAACTTTTCCCAAAAATTGCTGGGCAGTTGTTTTCAAACTGTCCAGCTCTTCTTGGGAGTGAGCTCCCATGATTTCAAGCATGGAGAGGAACACCCACAAGCCTGCCAGCAGCGCTGGATTCGTAAACTCCTTTTTATGCCGCATTTGCCTGCCACTGAGTTTGACCAGGAGTGCCCGCAACTCAGCCGCCTCCTTGCTATTATCTGCAGCTATTGCCCAAACGGTGACTCAGCCGGTATTCCGCACCCCGCTATGAAGCCTAAATGATCCAAGTTGTAACTGCGGTAAGGTGAGTCCTCGTTCAATGCCTGTTTCCGAATTGCGTAATTGATGCACGCAGTTTAATGTATTTTTTACCTAGTGGGGGTGCGGAATGTCGGCTTCAACTCCTAAACTTTAGTGATAAATTCCAAAACAATATCCATAGTCACTTTATCTATTAATTCAGTACGCTTCGGCCCTGCGTTAACATGACAATGAGTACAGCTCAGGTTGCACAAATAGCCCAGATTAACCTGCAATATTTCCGGAGCATTTCTTTTGATGGCAGGAAAATCGCTGTGTTCCAGGTAATGTTCCATGCATAATTAAGTTAGTTTTTACTGAAGTAAATATCGCCGTAATAAGCCGTTACTTTACCATGGGCATTGTCGGTGTCGGTCATGATGGCAACAGCATCAATATAACGTATATCTTCACCAAACTGTTGTTTCAGGTCGGTAAGAATATTACGTTTTTCTGTATACCAGGTGCCAGTCTGATCGCTTGATGATCTGAGTGCAATCATTATTGCATGGTCACCTGCAAACGCATTGGGCCAAATTTTACCTTTAGGTGAGGCGCTTGCCCAGACATAGTTGATAGCCCGAGTACGCCAGAAAATTAGACCGCCGCTGACGATCACATAAACCCTTGCAGCATAGTCATCACCGGATTTAGCCTGTTCATTGATGTTGCCAAGCCGGTTCTCGATGCGCCAGCGCCAGTTCATAACCGGCGTCTTTTGCAAATCAATACGCTGTTCTTTAAACAGCCCTGAAGCGCTGTCAGCACTTTCCGCTTTTAATTCCCTGGTTTCTGCAAGATCAACAATTTGATATTTTGTCTGGCCTTTAAATTCCTTGGATTCCCACTGATCAAGTGATCCTGAAGAAAAAGAACCTATTATCAGTTTTTCACCCGCTACTTCAGCAAGTACAGAAATGCTTAAAAACATTAAGATACAGAAAACTGATATTTTACAGGTCATTATATGCACTAATGGTTTTTCCCTTTATGTATAATGAATAGATCAAGAGCACAAAAGCCTCAGAAAAACAGGACCATTTTTTGGCCTTACGATGAAATTTATACTGAAAACGATCATTTCTCCATATAATAATCTAGTTATAAAATGGGAGTCTAATTTGGGATGTGAACCCAAGGCAATCGCGCTTTCACTCTGGCGAAACAATTGAGCCAGGGTTGTTTGCCAAGATTCTTCGTGACCGTGATTTGAATAGCGAACAATTTAAAAAATTCCTTTAATGGGGCGAATCCACAGTTTTCCACCTATGTCCACAGGCAGAATACTGGAATACGGTTTTATCAAAAATCCGAGAGTGTTTTTGGCGGAATAGCGGCTCTTAAGGCATTCAATACCGCAAAGACATCAATAATTTCCTGGGTAACGGCTCCGGCAACCGGCGTAAGATAACCCAATCCAGCAAATACCATACCGATAAAACTCAGTGTCATGCCACCTACCGCACTTTGCAAGGCAATTTTACGCATACGCGCGCCAATATGAAAAAGTTCATCTACTTTTAACAGCGAGCTATCCATGATGACAGCATCCGCCGATTCACCGGTAATATCGCTGTTTTGACCAAAGGCTATGCCGATAGTAGCCGCGGTAAGAGAGGGTGCGTCATTAATACCATCGCCCAGATAGACTGTTTTTGCGGCTTTAGTTTCTTTACGTACCAATTCCAGTTTCTGTTCAGGGCTTTGACTAAAATAAACATGCTCAATACCGACTTGTTCGGCTAGATATCGTACTTCGGATTCTCTGTCACCAGACACCAGCATAACCCTGTCAAACAAATGGTTAGGACGCAAGTGATTGATGAATGATGAACTGTCAGTACGCACTTCATCTCGAAATTGCAGAGTTGCCGCATAATGTTCATCAATTAGCACAATACATTCCAGGCCTCCCGTGACAGGTGGTAAATCTTCAACGGTCGCAGGGTATTCCGCAACAAAGTTTTTACGGCTGGTAATCTGCACCTGTTTACCCGTCACCGTACCGGTAAGACCTTTGCCGGGTAATTCGGCAATATTGGTAACGTTTAATAAAGATAATCCTGCTTTGCCTGCCGCATTAACAATCGCACTGGAGAGTGGATGCTTGGAATAGCGTTCCAGACTGGCTATTAGCGCTAATATGTCCTGCTTGTTATGGTCTTTTCCTGGAATCAATGCCGTTAACGAGGGGCGACCATAAGTCAGCGTGCCGGTTTTATCAAAAATTGCGGTACGACAAGTGCCGATGGTTTCCAGAATGGCCGGGTTTTTGATAATAATTTCCCGCTTCGCAGCCAGTGAAATTGAACTGATGATGGTGACGGGTATGCCAATTAGCAAAGGGCAGGGCGTGGCAATCACCAGTACCGCCAGGAAACGAATGATATCACCGCTCATAGCCCAGGCAGTAAGCGCACATACAATAGTTAATGGCGTATAAAGCGCACCCAGTTGATCGCCTAGCCGTCTGATGTTTGGGCGGTACTGCTCGGAAGAGCGCATGACTTCCATGATTTTGGCATAGCGGGAATCAACAGACAGTTTATCTGCGCGAATAGTTAACGCCGAGTCACCATTGATTGCACCGGACATGACCAGTGAACCCGTGGTTTTCGACATCATATACGGCTCGCCAGTCAAATAGGATTCGTCCATAGTCCCGGAGCCTTCCAGCACCGTGCCGTCAACGGGGCAGATTTCATGAGGAAGCACTAATAAGGTATCGCCGATTTTCACCTGTTCCGTTGTAATATCAATCAGCTTATCGCCTGATTTTCTATGAGCAACTGATGGCATGCGATTGGCAAGGGCCTCAAGAACCGACGAAGCTTTGCGCACGGCATAGTGTTCCAGTACCGCACCGCCTGAAAGCATTAATACCACCAGGCTTCCGGCCAAGTATTCATCCAGCAAAACCGCAGTGACAATGGATAGTCCTGCCAGCAAATCGGCGCCAAAATCTCCCCGGAATAATTTTACGATGAGCTGATAAACCAAGGGAATACCGCCCAGAGCCAAGACTGCAAACAGCGGTAGTTGAACCAGTGCAATAGAGAAACTGAATTGTCCTTGGTATAAGTCGGTGATTGCCGAAGTTAAGGAGGTATTAACTGCCAATGTATAGGCTTCATGCCCAATATCAAGTGCATACCTTAGCACCAGATAGCAGCCAATGCCGAGTAGACTTAAAGTAGCAATGATGTTCTCGGACTTTGAAGTTGTTGTGGATTGCGGTGTTTTAGCCGTGTCAGTCATGTTTTTTAGTAGGGTCGGGACGCTATATTGCTAACCCATCTGACTTATTTGTCAGTAGCATTTTTATATCCATGCCACATTGCTTTTGCCAGATTTTCGCGGTGTATGAAGCTTTCAATGATTACCCCGACAATATGTACAAATACCAGAAACAGCGTGAAGTTGGCAAAAAATTCATGCACTTCTTCCCAAACTTTTTCATAACTTGATCCTACTATATTGGCTAAGGGGCCTGCCCCCTGATCTGCTCCAGAGACAGCAAAACCTGTGATGGAAGTCATTAATAGACTGACCAGTAATGACATAATCATGGCGGCACCTGCGGGATTATGGCCAAGGTAACGTTTAGCTTTTAAGGCGACAACATCTTTAACATAAATAACTGACTTAACAGGGCTACATAAAAAATTTGAGAAGCGGGCGTAATCATTTCCAACAAACCCCCAGACTAATCTGAAAAGCAGCAAACCAAATACTAGATAACTTGCCCAAACATGAATAGCTAATAACTCATCTTCAGTCAGGTAAGCGGCAAAGAATCCTACAACCAGCAACCAGTGAAATGTTCTAAGTGGAAGGTCCCACACTTTAATTAACTCTTGTGATTTCATTTTGTACTCTTTAATTGTGTATTGCTACTCTATCGCATAAAGCTGAAATGAAACTGAAAAAGTATACCGTAGTAGACGCAGATCGAGCGCAGGCTTGATTGTCCCTGCTTAAATTGCAGGTCTCAAGCTTACTTAATGTGAAGCTGAATCCGGATGATCACATCCACAAGCCATAAACGGTAAATTATTTTCGTCTTGCGAGATATTTGTAGGGCTGGCATTAGCATCTTTCGATTCAGCAATGCAGCTCATCATAAAATCGTTAATTATGCTCCAGGTTCCGCCAATATTTTCCATTAAAATACCGTGGCGGGTTGAATCAATAATTTTGAGTTGCCTGTTTCCGGTTCCCAGTTTGTCCATAATTTCTGGGGCGCTATTTATTGAGACTACAGGATCGTGTTCGCCGTGTAAAATGAGTACAGGAATGTTACAAAGCGGCAAAAAATCGTCCATATCATGAATTAGCCGCCTTAATTCATACAAGCTTTTGACGGGCACATGCCGGTAATTAATGGATGGATGTTCCGAGCGGTTATCAATAAAAGGTTTAACGCCTTCGTACGATGAAACCCAATCGACCAGTTTGTTGACGCCATATAGCAAAGATACCAGCATGAAAGCGGGATTGATGAACTTTATCGGGACAGCTACGGCACACACGCCAATTATTTCCGGGTATTGTTCAGAGCCCAGTTTAAGAGCTAAAGCGCCGCCGGTAGAAAATCCACTAACAAAGATGTGCTTACAATGGGCTTTGAGGATGTTGAAACCTCTTAATACTGAAGCATACCAGTCTTCCCAGGTTTGATCGCGCAAGGCATAAGGTGAAGAACCATGGCCTTTAAGGCGTACCCCTATAACTGTATAGCCCTGTTGAACAAGATGTTCGCCATAGCCTCTTAATTCCGCAGGACTGGCAAGTAGACCGTGAATGAGCAACACTCCGGTACCATTATCGTTTTTGGGCCTGAGAAAGAAAGGCGAGGCGTCTGCTGCGGCAGTTTCGTGCTCATTGATATCGTCATAACGGCGGTTTGAATAGACATGCCGTTCCCAGCCCAAATCGCGGCATTCATCTTCAAAATGCCAGGAGGCCAGTTGCTCTGGATCTATGTGACCACATTCTTCCAGAGCTTGAATCATGACCTGGCGGACGGCTTTTATGGGCTTGGCTTCATTATCATAAACAGCAATAAGATTCTCCAGCCTGATCTCATCAATGTCTTGTGCCTCCAGAAGTTTTGGTAAAAATTGATAACAATTGTCGTGTTCGGTAATTAGGTCAGTGGTTTTTGCCGCACAGATAAAGTTTTCAAAACGTTTGCTGGTGCCGGAGCTTAAGTCACAGTAATCAACGGGGTTAAGCAGGCTTCTGTGCAGATTGATTTTGCTGTTAAGTTGTAAATGCTTGACGGCGATATACAAAGTCGTGAAAAAACATTGGTGCTCAATTTGTTGCTGACCTTTTTCCATGCAGTACATGATAAGCGTTGATGCGAGATGGCTTAAATTGATCGTGACATTCGCATAAATCTCTTGCATGTATTGGTCGCGCGTGGCATTAGCGATTTTTTTAAAATACGCTCCCAGATATTTTTGTTGCCAATTTTTAGGCGATGTATGCAGGATGAAAACGTCATCCAGCGTTTTAAACTTGGCTGTCACCCTTTCCAACAGATGCCGGTTCCACCAGTTCGAGACTTTATGCGGTTCAATGGGGGGGCCCATACGAATGTCCATATCGGTATTCTTGAGCATGATGTTGCCTTCGATCAGCAATTCTTCAGTTTGGCGCAAACTTAAATTATCAGCAAAAAGCTCAACACCTGTTAACAGTAGGTTTTCAGAAGATCGAATCGGATAAAAGGTAATGTTTGAGGGGATAATCAGAGTTGGTTTTAGTGCTGAAGTGAGTAATTGATCGAGACTATCGAAGTGCAATTCATCCTTCCAGCGTAACAGTTGAGCCTGATTTTTATCAGCATAGGCTTGACGAATTATAGCCTTAAAAACTTCTATACCCTGAGCCAGTACGGCGGCGCCTGTGTGTTGTTTACGTCGTCGACCAGTGAGTCGTGAGTAAATATTGTAGTGGCCTTGTTTATCCATAACACGGCGATCCTTGACCATGCCGCCTTCCGGAAAAATGATCACTTTGCGTCCACGCAAAATTTGTGCTGCAAGTAACGGGAACAGCCGGTCATGATCATGAGGAAAAACACCGACGTTCTGTAAATATCTCGCCAGCACAGTATCTTCTTCAAAGAATTCACCCGCAGCGATGGCACAGCTGTATGCTCCGGTTTGTTCAAAAATTAAAAATTGCGGGATGAAAGTTTCAAATCGTGAAAAATGGTTGAATAAAAATATATCACCTTGTTGTACCTGAGTTTCTGCATGAAGTTTTAGTTTGACACTGAGCATTTTTTTTACAGTGCCAATTACCTTAACCGACCGGTTATAGAGTGTAGTGTCTATATCGTACCAGTTATCAGGATAAGGAATTTTATTCATGACCGATTGTTACTTATTTGGGTTCTGTTAATTCCAGAAAGCGGGCAGGTTTTTTATCAGTGGACGGCGATTCCTGGACGCCGGGTTTGTTAGTGCCGTCAGTACTGTTATTAGCGGGTGTTGAATTTGTAGTATCCGTTTCTTTACTGACGTTATCACTTCCCTCAGAATTCTCGTCAAGCAGGTCGGGATCATTCTCTTCCGGGGGATTGCCGTCATGGATAAGATAGTCGCGATTCTGCTCATAAGAATTTTTAATGAAGTCGTATCGATCGACAGCTCCTTCGTCAATGATTTTCTCAGTCGTCATTAATTGCGCCCGCTTATTCGTGACATCGAGTACTCTGGCACCCGCAGTGGCTGCAGTAGCCGCTGCGCCTCCAAAGATGGAAACATAAGTCAATGGATTAAACAGCGCATCGCCCACCAGCCCAACCGCATCTCTGGGCGAGCTTGATCCAAAAAACGGCAACACCAGGTAGGAGCCTGATGGAACACCCCAAACACCCAGAGTCTGTCCGAAATCTTCATTATGTTTGGGCAAATCAATCATTGTTGCTACATCAAAAATCCCGGCAACACCCGCTGTAGTGTTAATCAGGAAACGACTTGCATCCATACTGCTTTGGGTTAGTTTAAACTGTAACAAACCGTTGAGGGTTACACCAATATCGTTGATGTTACTAAAAATATTGGTTATACCTTCTTCAACAACTTCCGGTGTTATCCACTGATAACCCTTTGCCATCGGCTTAATAATAGCTTTATCAAGATTATCGTTAAATGTTTGAGTACCCCGGTTCCAGGTTGCAAAAGGGTCATTCTGGTCAGGAACAGTCGTTGCTGTTGATGCACAACCGGCAAGCGTAATCGAGATGAGCAGACTACTCAATAGAGGTTTATGGATGATGGATTTTTTCATACTCATGGTTGATCTTTTCCTGCTTTAGTTAGTTTTAATTTTTTAGCACACACGCTCAGTGCGCCCACTGTCATAGTGGAATGTTGGCCCGTTGACCCGGTTTTACCACAAAACAAACAGCGGTATTTAACTATCAACAACGGGCAATATCAATTGCTTTTATTTTTTTGCGATGGACAGAAACCGGCTATCAACTAACGCCGAGACAAATGAAGACTTAATTGTAAATATCCCGTAAGTTGGTCGTCCAGTGAGTAATTCTATTCAAGCAAGAATTTAAGTCTAGCACTTATTGATTTCGCTGCTAATCTGATCGTTCAAATTTAACAATCAAGCACATATGATCTTTTCCACAATTTCTGTGGATAACCTTGTGTATTATACTTGGATAATAACGTTCAGGCTTGATATTACCTGCTTCCTTGTTAAATTGTAGTAATTTTATACAGGATATTATTATTGATAATAATCAATATGTTAATATGAATATTTGGTGCGCGGCAATACTGAAAGTTAGGCTTTATTAGTATTTTGGAGCAAAAAAATCAATCTGTGTATAAACAACAATAACCCAGTCTCTGTGAACGCTATTTTTTTGGTAGCGCATACAAGTTATACCGCCAGAGTTTCTGGTCTGGTTGTAGTGGCAAACGATATATCGAATAGCGACTATAGGGTTGTCCGGTTTTTTCAAGAAGGCCAATGAGTCCCTGACCAGATGGGAAAACCCGCCGGATTGTGCAATTGGTTCGTCAGGCCGGTGTTTTTGGTTCGGATGTGTTGTTTTTCTGGGATGACATCCGCTTAGAAGCATGCATGAAATAACTTAGGTAAGTTCAATATCAGCCCTGTTGAGAGACGGCGACATAATTCCACCGGCCAAGATGATCATCAAACAAAATGCGTATAGACTTTTTAAACCCCTTCACTGCTTTTCTGCCAATCGTATTGATTTTATCAAAAATAGTGGCTTTCACAGTTAAGTCATTTTATGTTGTTGTCGTTTCGATTAGTTCATGGCTTTTGAATATCACTCCCTATAATGCACGCGTGACGTGAGGAAACACGCGATGCTAGATGGGATTCCATTGCGAGGTATACGGCGGATAATGGGCTACTCGAATGAGAATACCCAGGGCATCGGCCAATGCCTGCCGGTCTTGTTTAAACAAATAATGCTACTGCCGCCACCATCCATCAACATTAATAGCGAGGCGGCACTCGGATAAGCGAACTGTCCCTGAGTTGTCCACCAATGACCAATGGAGTCACAGGCGAACACAAGGCATCGGGCGGTCACGTCAACGGACAAACTGTCGTTTTATTGTTGTTAGTCACGCAGCCGGTCACTATCCCAGTGGGTTTTGCTTGTTACGTTTTACATGCCAGACCCTGCATTGACGGCGTGGACTAAAGAAGACAACCGTTTGAAAAAGCGGGGGATGACCAAAAAAGACCGGCATGTTATGCCTGCGCGGAATATGCTTATCCCAAAAAAACTCTGCTTGCAGTACGGTTGCTGCAAGGATTCAAGGATGCCCACGGCGACATTAAAGTCAAAGCCGTTTAGCGTGCCTTGTATGGTGTACATGTTTCTTGAATAAAGCCAGCTAATACGATTAATCGCCTGTTTGAGCGTGTTGGCTTCGGCAATGGTGGCAAAAGTTCGCCTTAAGTCATGACTGCCGAACTCCTGTTTTTAACTTCAATCCCAGGGCTACTCATTAATCCTACATTTTGCAGTAATTATAATTGTTCGTTAGTTACAGGTAATCTTTGCCAAATCTGAAAACGGCAAATAATGAGAAGCTATGGTTGAAATGACGGATATCATTAGAAAGATGAAAACGCGGCATTAATGCCAATCGAGTTTGTCATTTTACGCGCATTCCCGCAACAGCTCCTTTATCGGGGCTTAAAATCCAAATATCCTTATCACCGGGACCCGCAGCTAACACCATGCCTTCAGAGGCGCCAAAACGCATTTTTCTGGGCGCAAGATTAGCAATAACAAGAGTCAATTTGCCTTCCAAATCTTCTGGCGCATAAGCGGATTTAATGCCGGCAAATATATTGCGGGTTTCATCGCCTATATCAACAGTCAATTTCAATAATTTATCCGAGCCTTCAACGTGATTGGCTTTGATGATTTTGGCGATACGCAAATCCAGTTTGGCAAAATCATCAAATTCGATGGCGTCGGCTATGGGTTCAAATTTTTTCTCGATCGTATGCGCAACGTGGGAACGATTATCAGTGGTTTTTTCAAGATTTTCTTTTGACGCTTCAACAATTGCGGTGATTTTATCGGCTTCAACCCGGGTCATTAATGGTTTGAATTCATTAATGGCATGGTTTAAGAGAGGTTGTGCATTGGCGGGCCAGACTTGTGAGTCTATGTTTAAAAAACTTTCTGCATTTTCAGCCAAGGCTGGGATTACCGGTTTTAGAAAAGCAGCCAGCAAACAGAAGAGGTTGATGCCCATCGAGCAAACGTCGTGTAATTGCGCATCTTTACCTTCCTGTTTGGCAATCAACCAGGGCTTTTTTTCATCAATATATTGATTGGCTTTATCTGCCAGCGCCATAATTTCACGCATGGCTTTACCAAATTCACGGGTTTCATAAAATTCTGCAATTTGCTCGTTGGCGTTGATGAATTCTTGAAATAAAGCGGGTTCAGAACTGGTAGCAGATAATACATTGGCAAAGCGTTTGCTTATAAAACCGCTGCAACGGCTGGCGATATTAACGACTTTACCAACCAGATCAGAGTTAACCCGCTGACTGAAATCATCAAAATTAAGATCTATATCGTCAACACCTGCACCGAGTTTGGCGGCAAAATAATAGCGCAGGTATTCCGGATTCAAGTGTTCCAGATAGGTTCTTGCGGTAATGAAAGTTCCGCGGGATTTGGACATTTTTTCGCCATTGACGGTTAAAAAGCCATGAACAAAAATGGCACTGGGTGTTCTGAACTGAGCACCTCTCAACATCGCAGGCCAGAACAGGGCGTGGAAATAAATAATGTCCTTGCCGATGAAATGGTACAGCTCTGCAGTACTGTCTTTAGCCCAGAATTCATCAAAATCCAGTCCTTGTTTAATACATAAATTTTTAAAGCTCGCCATGTAACCGATGGGGGCATCCAGCCAAACATAAAAATATTTTCCTGGTGCATCAGGGATTTCAAAGCCAAAATAAGGCGCGTCGCGGGAAATATCCCATTGCTGTAAGCCGCCCTCTAACCATTCGGCTAATTTGTTGCGAACTTCTGCTTGCAAATGACCTGCGTTCGTCCAGTCGCGCAACATATCGCTAAAGTTAGCCAGATCAAAAAAATAGTGTACGGAATCCTTTGGAATGGGTTTTGCGCCTGAAATCGCGGAAACCGCGTTTTTTAGTTCGGTGGGCGCATAGGTTGCACCACACGCTTCGCAGCTGTCGCCGTATTGATCGGGTGCGCCGCATTTAGGGCATTCGCCTTTGATAAAGCGGTCGGACAAAAACATGTTCTTAACCGGATCGTACGCTTGGGTAATCGTACGTGAGCTGATATGCCCGGCATCAGTCAAGCGTTTATAGATCAGCGATGAAAAGCTTCTGTTTTCTTCGGAATGAGTGCTGTGATAGTTATCAAACGCCACACCAAATTCAGTAAAATCGGCTAAGTGCTCTTTACCTACCTGAGCGATGAGTTGTTCAGGCGTAATGCCTTCCCGATCGGCTTTGAGCATAATCGGAGTTCCGTGGGTATCATCCGCGCAAACGAAATAACACTGGTTACCGCGTTGTTTCTGGAAACGTACCCAGATATCCGTTTGAATATATTCAACCAGATGACCTAAATGAATAGGGCCGTTGGCATAGGGTAGGGCGCTGGTGACGAGAATTTTTCTATCTGACATAGTGTAAAAGTTCAAGGGGTACGAAAACAAATATGCTGATGATTATCGCATAAAATTAACGGCGCTATAGAATAGTGCGTCGCTAAGAAATGAATTTTATTGAAAAATCTGTAGAATGCCTCATATCCTGAGTGGATTCATGGGATCAAACTAAATTTACTTACCCTACTTCATTGACTAGAACACTAATAGAGAAAAATCATGGCACACCTGGAAAAGACGGATGTTGAAAATCTTTTGAGAACATTTACCGATCCCAATCATGGTGTCGATCTGGTTACTGCAAAATCGGTTAAAGCGATCACCATTGATGGCGCGAACGTCAGCGTTAAACTGGAATTGGGTTACCCGGCCAAAAGCTATATTCAGGACTTAGCAACTTCTGTTGAACAGCTCCTGAAAACGCTAGATGGAATAGGCGATGTTACTGTTGAAGTCAGTGTAAAGATCATCTCTCATGCTGTGCAACAGGCTTTAAAGCCTCAACCCAATGTGAAGAATATTATTGCCGTTGCATCCGGCAAAGGCGGTGTAGGCAAGTCAACGACAGCGGTTAATCTGGCGCTGGCATTGGCAGCTAGAAGGCGCGAAGGTCGGGATACTTGATGCAGATATTTATGGCCCCAGTATTCCAACCATGTTGGGATTGTCAGGTTTCCCAGAAAGCGTAGATAACAAAACCATGACCCCTAAAATGGCTTATGGCGTGCAAACCATGTCTATAGGCTATTTGATTGACGCAGACCAGCCGATGATTTGGCGCGGGCCCATGGCAACCAATACCTTGCAGCAATTACTTAGAGATACCAACTGGGTTGATGTAGATTATTTGATTATCGATTTACCGCCGGGTACCGGGGATATTCAACTGACCTTGGCACAACAGATTCCTGTCAGTGGTGCGATTATCGTCACGACGCCGCAAGACATTGCTCTGATTGATGCCCAACGCGGCTTGGGTATGTTTGCAAAAGTCAACGTGCCGGTGCTTGGCATTGTTGAAAACATGAGTATGCATATTTGTAGCGCATGCGGTCACGAAGAGGCTATTTTTGGTGAAGGCGGCGGTGTTGCAATGTCCGAGAAAAACAAGGTGGATTTCCTGGGTTCTCTACCTCTGGATATTAATATTCGTAAATATGCAGATTCCGGCAAACCCACAGTAGTTGCTGAGCCTGATGGACGAGCGGCCCATCTATATAAAGAAATCGCGCGTAAAACAGCGGCAAGACTAGCGTTAAAAACCAAGGATTTTAGCACCCGATTTCCTAATATTGTTGTGCAAAATACTTGAGGCCCAAGGTTTGAGGTGTATGGTGCAGGATTTTTAGCCTCTCACCTCTCACCTCTCACCTTGCATCTTGCACCTACCCCCATCTCTATGTGAGAATTAAACGTTTTAAAACACTGGGTATTTAACATTTCATGAGTATTAAGTCGGACAAGTGGATACGCCGAATGGCGGAACAAAAAGGCATGATAGAGCCGTTTGAAAGTGGTCAAGTCAGGGATTCGGAATACGGCCGGGTTATTTCCTACGGCACTTCCAGCTACGGTTATGATGTTCGGTGTTCTGATGAATTCAAGATTTTTACCAATATCAATTCTGCCATTGTTGACCCCAAAAACTTTGATTCAAACAGCTTTGTGGATGTTAAATCCGATGTTTGCATTATTCCTCCCAATTCTTTTGCGTTAGCGCGTACCGTTGAGTTTTTTCGAATTCCGCGTGATGTACTGACTATCTGTTTAGGAAAATCGACCTATGCAAGATGTGGCATCATCGTTAATGTAACGCCCCTGGAACCTGAATGGGAAGGTCACGTAACGTTGGAGTTTTCCAATACCACAACATTGCCCGCAAAAATATATGCGAATGAAGGCGTGGCTCAAATGCTCTTTTTTGGTAGCGATGAAGTGTGTGAGACTTCTTACAAGGACCGAGGTGGTAAGTACCAGGGACAGACTGGGGTTACTTTACCCAAAGCTTGAAGATGTCGGTTGGGTTAATAGAGAAACGTGATTTATTGCGTCTCTTTTTGCGGCGGCAATTGCACAAAAAAACCTTGCTCCATAAGGCTTTCAATAACCTTTCCGGCATCTTCCCGGGCCAATTTGCGTTCTGGAGATAGTTCCAGATCCATTACAAATTCCATTTCCCCCAAACGGTTAAAGAGTGTATCCGGCACTTTTGAAAAATCATCTCTTTTAGCAATATACAAATAGAGATAGTCTTTTTTCAGACTTTTATAGATAAAACACTGCATAAGATAGAGTGAAAATGAATCAAATCAGCCATTTTAACCATTTTTGTTTAAAATGCCCCATCCTTATATTTTATAAATACTATCAATGGATAAGTCACTATTCAAATTTGACGATTTTTTTAAATCCGCCTGCTATTTTGAGGCATCTCTGGTTTTAGTCGCGGTATTTTTAGGGTGGGTTGCCGATATCGATCCGTTCGAAAACATATATTTTTCAGAAACAGCCATCGCTTATGGTGTGATAGGGACGGTTCCTTTGTTTTTGATGTTTTTGGCCTTGGAAAAAATGCAGGGGGAATCAGTGGTCAATATTAGAAAGCTACTACTTAATACCTTGGGCCCCGGATTGCATCGCTATCACTGGACCGACTTGTTTATGCTGGCGGCAATAGCCGGAGTAGCAGAAGAGCTTTTGTTTCGCGGTGTTATCCAACCCTGGGTAGAGTCTTCATGGGGCATAGCAGCAGGCTTAATCGGTAGTAACATTGTTTTTGGGTTGGTACATGCAGTGACCCCGCTTTATGCGGTATTAGCTGCCCTGGTCGGGATTTATTTGGGTCTATCCATGGACTTTGGCGGCGATAGAAATTTACTAATTCCTATCATTATTCACGGATTTTACGACTTTCTAGCTTTTGTCGCGTTGATGCGTGTGTATCGCGCCGGTTTAATAACTGCGGCAAAGGATTAAGGAACAATTATTTAAATTATAAGTTCCGGTTTAGCGAGCTGCTTCAGTTAATTCCGCTTACATCTATTTTCTGATTGCTTGTATTTAAAACAGGAGTATCGGCGAACAGAAAGATTGATAAAAACAATCCAATTATTTTTTATCTACAACGCCGCAAAAATCCAGCTTATTAGCTACTTTAAGACCCTTAAATTCTTTATGTGCAACCAGGAAAATAACAATATCGGCTTCTTTTACCGCATCTTGGTAATTGATAAGATTTAAACCATTATAGGATTTTATATTTGGCTCGACCGCCAACACCTCCATACCTTCATTAACAAGGCGTTTAGTAATGTATAACGCAGGAGATTCTCTTAGATCATCAATATCCGGCTTAAAGGCCAGCCCCATACACGCTATTTTCGCCTTTCTGCTTTTTTCCTTTTCAAACTCCAATGCGGCATTTTTTATTTTTTCAATTGCCCACTCGGTTTTGTAGGTGTTAACTTCTCGTGCAGTGCGAATCATTCTGGCGTCTTTTCCACCTTTGTGGACTATAAACCAAGGGTCTACAGCGATGCAATGCCCACCAACACCAGCGCCGGGTTGAAGTATATTAACGCGGGGATGCCTGTTCGCTAAACGGATAAGTTCCCAAACATTAATATCAAATTTATCACACAGGATTGAGAGTTCATTAGCGAAGGCAATGTTGGTGTCCCTATAACTGTTTTCAGTTAATTTCGCCATTTCTGCTGTTTTTGCATCGGTCTCAAGGACTTCTCCCTGAACAAAATCCCGATAAAAACTGGCGGTGATTTGGGTTGCAGCCTCTGTCGTTCCGCCAACAATCCGGTCATTTTCCACCAGCTCTTTCATGATTCTTCCAGGCAATACTCGCTCGGGACAATGTGCTATATGTATTCCGGAGAGTTCTATGCCATTGTCACCGAGCAACTTTGCGACCATATCAGTGGTACCAACTGGGGATGTAGATTCCAGAATAACGATGTTCCCTGGTCTTATATAAGGCACTATGGACAGCGTTGCTGCACAGACATAATCAACGTTTGGTACAAAACCTTCGTGGAACGGTGTCGGTACAGCTATTATAAAAATATCAGCTTCCGCGGGCTTAATATCTGCTTTGAGCTTTCCCGAATTGACAGCTGATTTAACAAAGGTATCCAGTTCCGGTTCGACTATATGGATTTCACCGCGATTGATGATATCGACTGCTCGCTGATCAAGATCAACTCCATGAATCTGATACGCTCTGTTGGCCAATAAAGCGGCTGTTGGTAAGCCGATATAACCTAGGCCTATTACACAAACCTTTTTTATTTTATTCATGCAACTTTCTTCATAAAATTGATAATGCGTTCGCACGCTTTCCCGTCACCGTAAGGGTTATGCGCCTTGGCCATGCTCTCGTAGGCCAGCTTGTTATCCAGCAACTCACTGGTTTCACTAACAATACGCTGTACATTGGTGCCCACCAGTTTAACTGTACCAGCATCGACTGCTTCAGGCCGTTCCGTGGTATCACGCATAACCAAAACAGGCTTGCCCAAGCTTGGCGCTTCTTCTTGCACGCCGCCACTGTCAGTTATGATTAATTTGGATAAGCTCATCAAATAAATAAACGCTTCATATTGCAAGGGTTCAATCAGATAAACATTTTTCAGATCACTCAATAATTCATTAACGGGTTTTAGCACATTAGGGTTCAAATGAACCGGATAGACGATATTTATATTGGGTCTAGCCAAGGCTATGGTCTTTAATGCAGTACAAATATCAGTAAACCCTTGACCAAAATTTTCCCGGCGATGTCCGGTAACCAAAATAAATTCCGCTGCTTCAGGATAAAAACCTTTCTCTATTATTGCTTTTTGCACTTGTTCACGAAAAGGCGCATCAGTTTCCAATCTAGTACGCATTAAGAGTAAAGCATCAATAACGGTGTTGCCGGTCACTATGATTTTTTCGGGAGCAACATTTTCTTTTAGTAGATTATCCAGGCTTTGCCGGGTTGGGGCAAAATGATAGGTGGTAAGCTGTGTTGTCAATTTACGGTTGGCCTCTTCCGGCCAAGGTGAATAAATATTGCCGGTTCGCAGTCCTGCTTCTATATGGCTAACAGCAATTTTTTCATAAAAAGCCGCCAGGCTGACTGCGAAGGTTGTTGTGGTATCCCCATGCACAAAAATAATATCGGGACGATATGTTTTAAAAACACCTTTCATACCTTGCAGGATATTACCGGTAATATCATACAAGTCTTGATTAGGTTGCATAATATTAAGGTCAAAATCTGTAGTTATTTCAAATAGATTTAACACCTGATCAAGCATTTCCCTATGCTGTGCAGTGACGCATACCTTCGTTTGAAAGTCTTGACTTTGCTCTTGGAATGCTTTTACCAGCGGTGCCATTTTGATGGCTTCCGGACGAGTGCCAAATACCAGCAGAATTTTTTTCATTGCAACAGTCCCTTAATTCAAATACCACATAATGGTCTTGACTATCCCGCTTTCAAAACTCTCATCGGCTTTCCATGTCAACTCTGTCTCTATCTTGCTCGCATCAATTGCGTAACGCCTGTCATGCCCCGCACGGTCTTCTACATAACTGATCTGGTCTTTGTAGCTACCCTCTGCTTTTGGGCGCAGTTCATCCAGAATTCCACATATTTTATCGGCAATGTAGTTATTGTTGCGTTCATTGCGTCCACCAATATTGTAGACCTCGCCAACCGCACCTGTATGGTAAACCAGATCGATTCCTTTGCAGTGATCCAGCACATAAAGCCAATCGCGTATATTTTTGCCATCCCCATAAATAGGGATGTTTTCGCCATTAATCGCTTTGCGGATGATAGTCGGAATCAGCTTTTCGTTATGCTGTTTAGGGCCGTAATTGTTGGAGCAGTTGGTGATGACCGTGTTCATGCCGTAGGTATGATAATAACTGCGGACAATCATATCACTTCCTGCCTTACTGGCTGAGTAGGGGGAGTTGGGGGCGTAAGGGGTTAATTCGGTAAAGAGTCCTGTTTCATCTAATGTACCGTACACTTCATCAGTGGAAATATGGTGGAAACGGCACGTCTCATACCCCGACTTAAACATAAACGGTTTTTCCATCCAATATTTGTAGGCCACATCAATCAGGGTAAAAGTTCCATTAACGTTAGTTTGGACAAAAACGCCCGGATTCTTGATGGAGTTATCGACATGACTTTCAGCTGCAAAATGGATTACACCGCGTATATTGTGCTTGTTAAACAGTTTTTCAAGCAATTCACGGTCGCAAATGTCACCATGGACAAAGGTATATCGTTCATTACCTTCTATCTCTTTGAGATTGTCAAGATTGCCGGCGTAGGTGAGCAAATCGAGATTGACAATCTGATACTCAGCATACTTTTCTAAAAAGTAGGGTACAAAATTACTGCCGATAAACCCGGCACATCCGGTGACTAAAATTGATTTCATTGCTTATTTCCTTTTACTTTTAATACGTCCAGACATTCTTGTAGGCTGTCTTTCCAGTAAGGGATGGTAATGTCAAATGTGTTTTTTATTTTTGCTTTGTTCAGCAAGCTGTAATGCGGACGTTCTGCGGGTGTTGGATAGTCTTTTGTTTCTATGGGTTTAACATTGCAATGAATATCCGAGAGTTCAAAGATCGTTTTTGCAAAGTCATACCAACTGCAAACCCCTTCATTGCTGAAATGATAGATTTCTGTTGCTTTTGGGGCGTTTAGTATCGGGTGTTGAATAATCGACATGATTGCCTGTGCCAAGTCCCTTGCAAATGTCGGTGTACCAACCTGGTCATAAATGACGCCCAGCTCTTCACGTTCTTTACCCAAGCGTAACATGGTCTTGACGAAGTTATTGCCAAAACTTGAATAAACCCAGGAAGTTCGGATGATCATGGAGCTTGCGGGATTAACCGCAAGCATTGCCTGTTCACCATCAAGTTTGGTCTGCCCGTATACGCCTTGGGGATAAGTGGGGTCTGCCTCACTATAAGGCTTGAAGTTTTTGCCATCAAAAACATAGTCAGTTGAGATATGGATCAATGAACTGTTTTTTTCTTTAGCAATACGCGCCAGTGTTGCTACGGCTGCCGTGTTGATTTCTTCCGCTAACGCTTGTTCTGATTCAGCTTTATCCACTGCGGTATAGGCGGCACAGTTGATGATTACATCAAACAACTTATCAAGGAACCAGGCTTGTATCTCTTCTGTGTTCCTTAAATCTAGCTCACTTCTACCAATAAACGTAAACGTGTAATCAGTATACAACCCACTCAGTTCACGTAGTTCATTGCCAAGCTGTCCGTTTGCCCCCGTGACCAGTATTGATTTAGGCATAAAGGTCTATTCCGTAAGCAAAAAGTTCAGCCTGATTAAGTGTGGGCTGTCGGGTATCTTTTGGTGAGAGTTGAAGTTGTTCTTTGTCTACGATCCAGTCAATATTTAATGACGCATCATCGAAAGCAAGCCCTCTGTCGTTTTCCGGCGAGTAATAATTATCTACTTTATAAGCAAAAATAGTTTCATTTTCCAGTACGACAAACCCATGTGCAAACCCTCGGGGAACAAACATCTGCCGCTTGTTTTGCTCTGACAATTCTACGGCAACATGCTTGCCAAAAGTAGGACTACCCTTTCTAATGTCTACGGCAACATCAAGCACCCTGCCTTTGATAACGCGCACCAGTTTTGTTTGTGGCGCAGGCGCAAGCTGATAATGCAGCCCCCTTAGCACGCCATAACTTGACTTCGACTCATTATCCTGAATAAAGTCTACTTTAAAGCCTAGAAAATCTTCCAATTTATCTTGGCGAAAAGTTTCGACAAAGTAACCCCGTTCATCACCAAAAACTTTTGGTTCAATGATAACGACATCCGGGATATCTGTTTTTATAAAATTCATTGTGTTGCCGCCCCTTCAGTTGCCCTGCGCATCAGATACTGGCCATATTGATTTTTTATAAAAGGCTGTGCCAGTTTGATCAGCTGAATTTTGGAGATATATCCCATTTCATAGGCGATTTCTTCAATACAGGCCACTTTTAGCCCCTGTCTGTTTTCAATAGTCTGTATAAAATTGGACGCTTCCAGCAATGATTCATGTGTGCCTGTATCAAGCCAGGCAAATCCTCGTCCCATTAATTCAACTTTCAAATCTCCTTGTTCAAGATAAATTTGATTAACTGTTGTAATCTCCAGTTCTCCGCGATCGGATGGTTTGATGTTTTTTGCAATTTCAACAACGCTATTAGGATAGAAATACAACCCCACCACAGCATAGTTACTTTTGGGTTTGGCCGGCTTTTCTTCGATACTGAGCACGTTACCTTTATCATCAAACTCAGCAACGCCATAGTGTTCAGGATCTTTGACATGGTAACCAAACACCGTCGCTTTTTTATCTTGTGTTACATTGGCTACAGACTTTGCAAGCATTTCGACTAAACCATGCCCGTAAAAGATGTTATCACCCAGCACCATGCACACATCATCTTCAGCTATGAATTCTGCGCCCAAGATAAATGCCTGAGCAAGCCCATCAGGAGATGGTTGAACCTTATAGGAAAACTTCATGCCGATTTCAGAACCATCGCCCAACAATTCTTCAAATCTGGGCAGGTCTTTGGATGTGGAAATGATCAATATTTCAGTGATACCTGAAAGCATTAACGCGGAAAGCGGATAATAGATCATTGGTTTGTCATAAATAGGCGTTAACTGTTTACTTACACCTTTGGTAATTGGGTAAAGTCTTGTACCACTTCCGCCAGCTAAAATAATGCCTTTCATATTACTCGCTCCATTTAAAAATTTAAATTAAACTATAGACTAATAATTGAACTTGTAGCTTTATCGCAATCTACTTTCTTTGTATTCGATACTTTGGCGGCTATCCTTATAACGTCTATAGTAAATACGCCATTCCCGCATGAATTTCCGGACAAATCCGCAGGATGACAGATTAACTTTACCCAGAGGATCATGTGCAAGGAAGCACATGATGAAGCCAGGCATAAACGTGTGTTATCACACAACGATACTGGATAACCGGCATCTGCCGGTATGACGGTTCATATACAAATTTGTGAAAAAGTAAGGAATGTTTACGGTCGCTTTAGTTGGATTTTTGGTAACTATATTGATAAACATATTTTCCATATCCGTGACGGGACGATGATTCAGGCACATCATTAAATACTATTCCTCTAATGTCCACCCCAGCCTGAAGCAGGCGTTTAGTGCTTTGTTCCAATTCGCGCATGGGATGTTGGCCCGCTCTGATTACCATCAATGTAACACTGGCCATGCGCCCTATAATTGCCGCATCGGTAACCGCTAAAATGGGCGGGGAATCGATGATAACATGGTCGTAATGTTTACTAATACTTTCCAGGAAAATACCAAATCTTTCATGGAGTAATAATTCCGATGGATTAGGAGGAATAGATCCGGTAGCGATAAAATCGAAATTAACTTTCGGTATTTTGTGAATAGCTACATCCAGCGTTATTGTATTTGAAATGAATTCAGATAAGCCCCGCTCTCTGCTGACGTTCAAGGTTTTATTAATAAAGCCTTTACGTAAATCGCCATCTATCAGCAATATTTTTTTTCCGGCATCTGCCAGTACTGTAGCAAGATTAATTGACACAAAAGATTTTCCGACACCAGGGCTTGGGCCGGTAATCATGATGATGTTGTTTCGCGCTTCCAGAAACGCAAAGTGCAAGGTAGTGCGTAGACTACGCAAACTTTCTATGGCAAGATCATCGTTGTTTTCTAGTGCTAGAATAGAAAGTTCATTACTTTGTTGTTGGTTTTTTCTGAGCCTGATATTAATCTTTAATTGTTGCGCGCTGTGCGGAATAGTTGCATAAACCGGGATGTTGAGCTGTCTTTCAATTAAATCAGGGTCCTCCACACCACGGTGTAGCGATTTTCGGATAAAGGCTAGAGCAACACCTAAAATTAATCCAAAAATAAATGAAACAGCAATAATTAAGGCTTTTTTTGGTTTTATAGGCTCGGTAGGCAATACGGCATAATCAATAATTCTTACGTTACCCACTGTGCCGGCTTTTGAAACCCGCAAAGTCTGGGTGTTGTTGAGTAGCGTGGTATAAAGTTCAGTATTGACCTGAACGTCCCTTGCCAATCTTAAAATGACTTGTTGTGTTTCAGGGAGTACTTCAATTTTCTTGTCATTAGAATTCATCTGTCCTTGCAGACGAGCAATTTGCTTGTCGATAGCGACAACCGAAGGATGCGATTCAGTAAACTTCTGTCGCAGTTCATCACGTTTTTGTTGCAGTAGAGTAATTTGGGTTTGTATTTCGACTACGCCTTTTAATACACTTTGTGTTTCCAGTTCCAGGTCGATAGAACCATGGCGGGTTCTGTAATCGTTTAAGGCGGTTGTTGCTGTCTCCAATTGTTCTTTAAGAAGGGGCAGTTGCTTTTCCAGAAATTCCAGTGTTTTTTGTGCTTCCGCGGATTTTTGTTCAACATTTTGCCGAACATAAATATTTGCTACTTCATTTAATGCCTGAAGAGCTGAATCCGGATTTGTGGACTCCATGGTTAATTCCAAAATACCAGTGTTTTTACCTTTTTCAATCACTGTGATATTTTCTTTTAGCAGATCAATCGCTTCACTTTCCGAGTGTCGCATGAGTATAAATTGGGTATCGGGGCGCGATTTTAGAAGCGATACAAACAGCGTGATGGATTGCTGTTTATCTTCCAGTTGTTTGCTGGCAAGCTTACCGACTTCGCCTTCCAGTATGAGTTCGTCTTCATACATTAATCGAAAATGACCTTGTTTGCCGGCAATCAATATTAATTTCTCGCCCAGCCAGTTTGAAGGCACCGTAAAAGTGTCTACACGAATAGATTCGCCGCCCCATGCATAGCCTGGTTGCCCGAATAAAGGACTGGAAACTTCGTTTCCTTCATTGTGTTGTTGAAATCGTCTGGCGATGGCCTCGCCGATGACAGGAAAGTACTTTGGTCTAGCAATAATTTCCAGATTAAGGTTTTTAACGGCAGCTCCTAATATCAATCTTGATTTAAGAAGCTCAATTTCCGCCAATACCGGTACCTTGCTTTCCATTAAGGCAGCTACTGGTTCCAGTGCTCCAAGTGAAGGTGAATTTTCTTCAACTTGCAACATGGCATCGGCTTTGTAAACCGGCTTGTCAAGCAAGGCCTTGGCAACACCGATACTCAGTACGACTACGGTAATAAAAGCGATAAACCATTTACTATCAACAAGAGTTGATAGTAACTCACCTAAATCGATTTCATCGTCATCTTGACTCGGATTGACAGGAACTTTTTTATTATCGGAAAAAGTGTTTGGCATTATGTATGAAGTAAGATTTGGTCAAATAAATTCAAGTAATTACTTTACAAGGTCCTGTAGAATTAATAGTCAAAAATTAGAAACTTGCAAGGATTGACTCACGTACGTCCAACTATTGATTTTCAAATCATTTATATACAAGACGACTCTTTAGTCCCGTTACCATTACCATAAAAGTTATTTGACCGTTGATGTAACAGCTTTGCATTATGCGGAAGCTCTTCCCTGGAGCAAATAAAACTGCGTCGTCTGTCTATCGAATTGGCTTAATATCCGTGGCTTTAAAATTAAATCTTCATTGTCCAATAAAAGGCTGAATCTTCAATGATCCGTCAAATGCATTCAACAGTGTGACAGTAGGTTGAATTTGATCGACGATTTGATTCCAGCGGATACCTTCCGCACGATCGACATAAATTACGTCACGGGGTTCCAGGGGAAAACGCTCGGCCAATAAAAATGCATCGGGTGATTTAGCATCCAGAAGAAATATTTCCGGTTTACCGATGCCACTTCTAAAAACGAAGACTCTGGAGGCGTCAGATGTTGTCTGGGCAATACCGCCTCCTTCACTCAAAGCTTCAGTCATTGTCATACGTCCCTTATTCATAGAAACACTCCGCGACCTTGTGGAGTTAGTTCCACCCAGTGTTGTTTCACCCAACACAAAAACCTTGTTGAACGCGCTATCTGGCACATTCAACACGTCACCCTGTTTTAGCATGATATTTTGGGTCAAATCACCACCTTCATAAAGACTTAGCAGATTAATACTATAGGTTTTATTGTCGCGAGTCAGAGTAATATTACGGAGGTCCGCTTCAGGTTTTGTTCCGCCTGCATTATTGATTGCTTCAAGCACGGTTAAGGGAATATCTTTAACTACTTGGGTGTCTGGTTTAACAACTTCACCAACGACAAAAACCCTTTGGCTTCGATAAGCGGCTACGCGAACATCCAATTGGACTTGTTCGATATATACTGATAATTTTTGAGTTAATTCATCTCGTATTTCCTCGACCGTTTTTCCGGCCGCTTCAATTATACCCGCATAAGGGTAGAAAATATTACCGTCTTCGCCGACAACAGTGCCGGCCGATTCCGCAGAGCGGAATTCACCAGCAGGGATAGTTAATTCAGGGTGATCCCAAACGGTTATATTGAGTATGTCTCGGGATCCGACACGATATTGGCTGTAAGGTTCTTTAGGTGGTATACCGTTTTTTATTGCATCGGAACCAATGCGATAGTCGAAATAAAGATTGGCAACATTGTTAGGACCCAAGCTACGATTGTTAATATTTTTTTCTAAATCGACAATTAACCGAGCTGTAATGGGTTTGATGTTCAGTTTCTTTAAAATAGTTGCATTGTTTTCCTTAACCGGCATATCCACGCTCGATTGATTGGTGAACCGGCTCATGTGCTGACCAGGTATGATACTGGGAAAACTGGTGCAGGCCGTTAGCTGGTTCACTGCAATTAAGGCTAGGAAGATCTTGATTATCATAAACTTATAACTTCCGACGCAATATCATGTATAAAAAATTTTTTGATAGATAGAAATCTATTAATTATCAGTTGTCTCTGTAATTGGCATCAAAGTTTTAGAACCCATAAAGCCACACCTTGTTCAATTAAATTGAACGACCTTACAAACGCAGATAAGTCCTTTTTATAGGGATCAAAAATATCGAATTTTCCCCATTCACCCAAGCGAAAAACTTTTCCTTTTGCGCTCGGTTCGCTTTCTTCAATGGCAATTTTATGGGCTAATTCCATAACCAGGATCAGATCGGCTTTACGGATCATTTCCTTATTCAATTGACAGGCACGATAACCTGAAATATCAATGCCTTTCTCTATCATTAGCTGACAAGCTTTGGGATCGGGGGGATGGCCAACCAATGCGCCTAGACCAGCGGAAGTAACAACGCAATCACCTTTATTGGAGGCGTCGAGCGAATGTTTTAGTAACCCCTCTGCCATCGGGCTTCTACATATATTACCGATACAAACAACGAGTATGTTTTTAAACAACGGTCTAAATCTTCAAAATAATGTCGTAGTATTTGTAATTATAGCAAGCTAATCAAGATTAGCTAGGGCTCCCTAAGTCTTAAAAGCAATTCTCATTTTGACCTAAAGTAACCGATTTCCAGGATATGGAAGCTGCCTGGATCGCAAACCGTTGAAGCGCCGCTGAAATTACTGCACACCATCGACAATCACCTGGAAACCGCGCTCAGCACCGTCTCACTGGCAGCATCGATGTCGATACCCGAATCATCTACTAGAGGACACCACCAAACTCGACCAACAGCGCAGTAAGTTGCGGTTGCAATGCAGATATTGTGAGCACGACTGCTCCGTTATTTTCAATTAATTCAAGCCCAATGAAAGCGTTAAATGCGAACCCGATCGGTTTCATATCAAATCTTGCCCAGATTAGTACCAGCGATAAGTAATAATAAATTGCATCTTTCAGCAAGCGGAAGACATTAAAGTCCAAACGGCTTACAACGAATCATAATCATGTACTGAAAAAATCTTCTTTATTTTTGTAATGAGAATTGTTATCATTTATGCAGCCCTAATTCATTGCTGGAGATGCTTCATGTACGTATGTGTTTGCAAAGCCGTAACCGATGCCCAAATAAAACGCGCCATTGATAATGGTGTTTGCACACGCAGACAGTTATTTCATTGCTTTGGGGTAGGCAGTGACTGCGGAAAATGCAATAAATATGTTAAGGAATTGCTTGACGATCACCTGCAACAGCAACCTATAATGCAGCCTGCATCAAACCAACCTGTCCTTAACACCGGCTAAAAAGGGGTATCGCATGAAAGGAGATAAAAAAGTTATTGAGCTTCTTAATAAAGCACTGGTTAATGAACTCACAGCCATTAACCAATATTTTTTACATGCGCGTATGTACAAAAATTGGGGCTTTGCAAAACTCAATGAAAAGGAATATCACGAATCAATCGATGAAATGAAGCATGCTGATTTATTAATTGAACGCATACTTTTCCTGGAAGGCTTGCCCAATTTACAAGATCTCGGCAAGTTATTGATCGGTGAAAATCCACTGGAAATGCTGAAATGCGATTTAAAGCTGGAACATGACGCTATTCCACCACTGAAAGATGCCATCGCTTATTGCGAAGAAGTTAAAGATTATGTCTCCAGGGAAATTTTTGAACACATACTGGAAAATGAAGAAGAACATGTGGATTGGTTGGAAACCCAGTTCGAATTAATCGAACAAATAGGCCTACAGAATTATTTGCAATCGCAATTGTGACCAGTGTCAGATGTAAGTATTGTCGATATTCTAGCTTTTTGTAGCCCACAACCCTTCTCTGTTCCAGTATAATTACTTCCTTTTTGCTCTGGATTTACGTTCCGGTTCGCAACGAGGAAGTAACATGTCCCAAATAGTCGTTTGTGCTTTGTACAAATTTGTCACTCTGGAAAATTTCCAGGATCTACGTCAACCTTTACATAATGTGATGGAAGCCAATCAGGTGCGCGGCACACTGCTATTGGCCGACGAAGGCATTAATGGCACGATAGCCGGATCACGCGCAGATATAGACAAAGTGTTAGACTGGTTGCGCAGCGATTCCCGCCTGGCTGATATAGACAATAAAGAATCCTTCACCGATAGTCTGCCTTTCAACCGCACCAAAGTTAAACTCAAAAAAGAGATAGTGACCATGGGCGTTGAAGGTATTGATCCTAAACGTGTAGTGGGCACGTATATTAGCCCCGGGGACTGGAACAAACTGATCTCTGATCCCGATGTCGTTTTGGTAGACACGCGCAATGACTATGAATTTAAAGTAGGCACATTTAAAAATGCCATTAACCCGAACACCGAAAGCTTTCGTGAGTTCCCTCGCTATGTCAGGGAAAACCTCCACCCCGAAAAGCACAAAAAAATTGCCATGTTTTGTACCGGCGGTATTCGTTGTGAAAAGTCAACCGCTTTTTTAAAAGAACAAGGTTTTGACGAGGTTTATCACCTTAAAGGTGGTATTTTAAAATATCTGGAAGAAGTGCCCGCGCAGGAAACCCTATGGGAAGGCGAATGTTTTGTTTTTGATGAACGGGTAACCGTTAATCTGCAACTTGAAAAAGGCAACTACGATCAGTGTAACGCCTGTCGTTTACCTATTACCGAAGCCGACAAGGTCAGTGATAAATACATTCAAGGCGTTAGTTGTCCGCATTGTTATGATAAAGTCACAGATGCCCAAAAGATCCGTTTTATGGAGCGTGAAAAACAAATGGAGTTGGCCAGGCAACGCGGTGAAGCTCATATTGGTTCTGATGCAGCCAAGACGCTTGCTGCCAAACGTGAAGCCAAATTACAACGACAACAAAAAGTTTTGCAGGATCAGGGATAAGAACGTATAGCGTTTAAAAGTCCAGAGGTCATGATGAGAGCACAAATAGGCCAAAAAGCCCCTTTATTATCGATGTCCGAATGGGTTCAAGGCGAGCCTGTTAACTTTGACCAGTTATCAAGCCGCGTTGTACTGGTGGAAGTGTTTCAGGTGAACTGTCCGGGTTGTTTTTTATATGCCTTGCCGCAGGCGGTAGACTTGTATCAACGATTTTCAGATCAGGGTTTATCGGTATTGGGAGTAGCGACGGCGTTCGAGGATTTTGACAAAAACAATCTGGAAAATTTAAACCATTTGATTAAAAGCGGCGAGGTTGTAGGTGAAACGCTACATGCACTAAGCCAGCAAGGAAAATTAGTAGCCGGTCGTTTGCCCTTTCGCATCCCATTTCCTGTGGCGATGGATCGCTTGCAAAAACGTAAAGTTGACATGGCGCAAAATGAAATCGAAACCTTCATCAACCAGCGTATCCCCAATTTTGAACAGCAGACGGAAGCTTATCAACAAATAATCCGGCAGCAAGTTCAGCATTATTTTCAATCGTTAATCTATCATGCCGAAACATTTGAGCTTTTTGATCTACAAGGCACGCCCTCGCATATTCTGGTAGATAAACAAGGCCTGTTAAGGGATTGTGCATTTGGCGCCCATCCCGATCTGGAAGCGCGTGTGCTAGAGTTGTTGCAGGAATAGCCGATAGAACAAACTTGCTTCAACTGTGTAATTCAGAATAGACGGCCTCGTAGCAATCAATCTGATTTAGTTCAAGATATTATCATTTCAGAGTTAGACGTGTTGTTTGTTTAATCTGTCTTCAGGTTATAATGACCGCCAATTTACAAGCATTGGTAAAGCACCTCAGCTTCATTATTAGTAGTTTAGCGGTGTGCGCGGCCATTGCATCTTAATAAGCCAAAAAAACCAAGTGTTTCCAGAGGAGTTATCCGGACAAACTATGACACAAAAACTATATATTCAGACCAACGGTTGTCAGATGAATGAGTATGATTCCGACAAAATGCGGGATGTGCTGCAAGCGTCGCATGGTTTTGAATTGATTGATGATCCAAAACTGGCGGATGTTTTACTGCTCAATACCTGTTCAATACGCGAAAAAGCGCAGGAAAAAGTTTTTTCGGCATTGGGGAAATGGCGCAAGATTAAAGACAAGCGTCCCGATGTGATAATTGGCGTGGGTGGTTGCGTGGCCAGTCAAGAGGGTGCTGCTATTCAGAAACGCGCACCGTTTGTGGACATGGTTTTTGGGCCTCAAACTTTACACCGATTGCCGCAGTTGCTGGATCAAGTCCGCAGTAAACATAAACCCGTTGTTGATGTTTCCTTTCCGGAAATAGAAAAATTTGATGCCTTGCCGGAGCCCCGGGCAGAAGGTCCAAAAGCCTTTGTTTCGGTAATGGAAGGTTGCAGTAAATATTGTTCTTTCTGCGTAGTGCCTTATACGCGTGGTGAGGAAATCAGCCGTCCCCTCAATGATGTGCTGGCTGAAATTAAGACATTAGCCCGACAAGGTGTGCGGGAAATAAATTTATTGGGGCAAAACGTCAATGCCTATCGCGGCGAAATGGAAGATGGTGATATTGCCGACTTTGCATTATTGCTGCATTATGTGGCGGCAATAGACGGGATAGATCGCCTTCGCTTTACGACGTCACATCCGGTTGAATTTACTGATAGTTTGATTGAAGCCTTTGCTGAAATCCCGCAACTCGTTGATCATCTGCATTTGCCCGTACAAAGCGGCAGTGATCATATCCTGAAAATGATGAAGCGCGGGCACACACGTGCGGATTACATGGAAACTATCCAAAAATTGCGTACAGTGCGACCAAATATCAGTCTGTCTTCGGACTTTATTATCGGTTTTCCGGGTGAAACCGATGAGGAATTTGAAGAGACCCTGTCGTTCATTGAAGAAATCGGTTTCGATTTGTCATTTAGTTTTGTTTATAGCCAGCGCCCCGGAACGCCCGCAGCTGATTTGCCTGATGATGTGCCTGCGGAAGTAAAAAAACAGCGTCTGGAACGTTTTCAGAATCGAATAAACGAAATGGCTACAGCTATTTCAAATAGTATGATTGGTACAGTGCAGACCGTTTTAGTCGAAGGACAATCCAAAAAGAATCCCTTGCAAATGCAGGGCAGAACCGAAAATAACCGGGTAGTAAACTTTATTGCTCATCCCAGATTGGCAGGGCAATTTGTCGATGTACTGATTGCGGAAGCGTTGCCTAATTCTTTACGTGGTCGGTTAGTTGAGGCTTCTGTCGACAAAATCATTATCAAAACTGATTTATCATAATGACATCACAGGAAATTTCTTTGCTCCCTGCCGATAATGGCAGATTATCCAATTTTTGTGGCCAGTTAGACACGCATTTGCGACAGATAGAAAAGCGTCTTCAGGTCGAAATAGCCAATCGCGGCAATCAATTTAAAGTGACCGGTTTAGATAGCTCAGTCAAGGCGGCTTGTGCTGTTATGCAGAAATTATTTGCCAGCACTGAAAAAGAGGAGTTGACTGCCGAACTCATCCATTTGGCCATGCAGGATGCCTCTATTGATGAAATGCTGGATACTTCCGCAACAATAACTGAACAAAATGTCGCTATAAAAACAAAATTCGGTTTGATTAAAGGCCGGGGAGCCAATCAACAAGCTTACTTAAGAAAAATCGTTTCTCATGATATCAATTTTGGTGTGGGGCCTGCCGGAACTGGCAAAACTTATCTGGCTGTAGCATGTGCTATTGAAGCCTTGCAAACTGAAAAAGTCAGGAAAATAATTCTGGTGCGTCCTGCGGTAGAAGCGGGTGAAAAATTGGGCTTTTTACCGGGAGACATGGCGCAAAAAGTCGACCCCTATTTGCGTCCTCTCTATGATGCTTTATATGAAATGCTCGGTTTTGAACGGGTTGAAAAAATGATTGATAAAGGCATTATAGAAGTTGCGCCACTGGCTTTTATGCGCGGTCGCACATTGAATGACGCCTTTATTATCCTGGATGAGGCACAAAACACCACGACAGAACAGATTAAAATGTTTCTTACTCGCGTGGGTTTTGGTTCTACTGCCGTTGTCACGGGTGACATTACGCAGGTAGATTTACCTTCAGAAAAAATGTCCGGCTTACGGCATGTACTTGAAGTTCTAAAAGATATTGAGGGTATCAGTTTCACTTTTTTTGGAACACGGGATGTCGTCAGGCATCCATTAGTGCAGCGCATTGTTTCCGCTTATGAAGCATATGAGCAAAAAAACAAAGCCGATCAATGAATCAAATCGAAATCCAGACCATTTACAAATCAAACAATCAACCTGATCAGGAGCACATTCAACGCTGGGTTGATGCTGCACTGGAAGGTTTCAATCAAGATACCGAAATTGTTGTGCGTATTGTCGATGAGCAGGAAAGCACTGAACTCAATGAACAATACCGCCATAAAAAAGGCCCCACAAATATTCTCAGTTTCCCCATTGACGTTCCTGAAGGCATTGAGCTGAATTTACTGGGGGATTTAGTCATCTGTGCCCCGATCCTGAAAAAAGAAGCGTTGGAACAACATAAAGCTTTAACAGATCATTGGGCGCATATTATTGTGCATGGCGTATTGCATTTATTGGGCTACGATCACATTGACGATGATGAGGCGGAGTTTATGGAAAGCAAGGAAATAACCATTTTGAACAAGTTAAACATAAAAAATCCCTATATACAGGTAAATGACGAATGAGCGATGAGCAACCTCCAAGTAGAAACGCCCCCCGAAAACGTTGGGTGGAAAGAATCAGCCAACTATTTTCCGGGGAGCCGCAAGATTTGGATGATCTTCTTGGCATATTGCGAGAAGCTCGGGAAAACCGATTATTGGATACCGATGCGTTATCCATGATTGAAGGTGTGTTGCAGGTCTCACAAATGCGGGTGAGGGATATTATGATTCCCCGCATTCAAATGGTTGTCGTGCCAAAAGATGCTGAGCTGGAGACTATATTTCCTTTGGTTATCGAGTTTGGTCATTCCCGTTATCCTGTTATTGATGGGGATCGCAGTAAAGTGGTAGGAGTTCTGTTAGCCAAGGATTTACTGTCGCGTGTGTTACAAAATAAAACTTTGACCGTCCAGGAAGTAATGCGGCCCGTCTGTGTTGTTCCGGAAAGCAAGCGTTTAAATGTATTGCTTAAGGAATTGAGGACCAATGGTAATCATATGGCTATAGTTGTCGATGAATACGGTCAGGCCGCAGGTTTAGTCACCATTGAGGATGTGTTAGAAGAAATCGTTGGTGAAATTGAAGACGAACACGACGACCATGAAGACGAAGGTTATATTTTTCAGCGCAGCGCCAATGAATTCATGATCAAGGCTCTCATGCCTATTGAAGAATTTGATGATTATTTCTCCACACATTTAGCCACGGACGAATACGATACCATCGGCGGTTTTCTTGTAAGTCAGCTCGAACACATGCCAAAAAAAGGTGAAAGTCTGGTAGTAGATAACATACGCTTTGAAGTGATTAGAGCGGATAACCGGCGCGTACATCTCATAAAACTCAAAATAATCAAGTAACAGGAAAACAGTTATGAATAATCAGACGGTGCTGGTAACCGGTGGTGCAGGTTATATTGGTAGCCATGCTTGCGTTGAATTATTGCAAACAGGTTTCAAGGTTGTAGTAGTCGATAATTTATGCAATAGCAAACCCGAATCGTTGTCTCGGGTGCAACAAATTACCGGCAAATCACTGACTTTTTATCAAGCCGATATTCGTGATAAACAAGCGTTAACTGAAATTTTTGCCAAAGAATCACCCGCCACAGTGATTCATTTTGCCGGTTTGAAAGCCGTTGGCGAATCTTGTGAACAACCTTTACTGTACTATCATAATAACGTCTACGGAACGCTGGTGCTTGCTGAAGTGATGAGTAATGCGAACGTAAAGCAATTGGTCTTCAGTTCGTCCGCTACAGTTTATGGGGAATCTTCCAGTACTCAGTACAGTGAAGATTTCCCTCTTGGCGCCATCAATCCTTACGGCCGGTCAAAAGCCATGATTGAGGATATTTTAAGAGACTTGTCTGCCGCAGATAAAACCAACAAAACTGAACCCCCTTGGAAAATCGCGTTATTACGCTATTTTAATCCGATTGGTGCGCATGAGAGCGGTATGATTGGAGAGGACCCCAATGGTATTCCCAATAATCTGATGCCTTATGTTGCGCAGGTTGCCATTGGCAAATTAACGCAATTATCGGTATTTGGTGATGATTATCCGACTCGGGATGGTACCGGCATCAGGGATTATATTCATGTAGTTGATCTGGTAAAAGGTCATATCAAAGCCATAGAAGCATTGAACAGCGAGAAATTCGAAACAGGTGATTGTAAGGCTTATAACCTGGGCGCGGGTAGAGGCTACAGTGTTCTGGAAATGATCAATGCTTTCGAAAAAGTAACTGGTAGAACCATAAATTATAAAATATCTCCGCGCAGGGCTGGCGATTTGGCGGAATGTTTTGCTAATCCTGATTTGGCTTTAACAGAGCTTAACTGGAAAGTAGAAAAAAATCTGGATGATATGGTAGCAGATACCTGGAACTGGCAGACTAAAAACCCACAAGGCTATATTTAGATTTAAGCTACAAGAGGCAAACTGTGATTAATCTAATAAAAGCCTAAGGCAACTTGTGTGAATAAACGAGAATTTGCGAACCGCATAGTGGTTCTTGATACCGAAACTACCGGATTAAATCCTCAGGAAGGGCACAGAATCATTGAAATCGGTTGTGTGGAATTAGTTAAGCGTCGTTTAACGGGCAAACGATTTCATGTTTATATTAATCCTGATCGAACTATTGATGAAGGTGCAATTGCAGTCCACGGTATCACCAACCAATTTCTGGATGATAAACCGCGTTTTGAGCATATTGTTGATGACTTTATAGCCTTTATCAGAGGCGCTGAGCTGGTTATACACAATGCGCCCTTTGATGTTGGCTTTATCAATCATGAATTTTCACGACTGATAAATAAGGCGGGAACTGTCGCAGATTATAGCGAGGTATTTGATACGCTGGCATACGCCAGGAAAAAACATCCGGGACAAAGAAACAGTCTGGACGCACTTTGTAAACGCTATGGCATTGATAATAGCCACCGGGATTTGCATGGCGCATTACTGGATGCGGAAATTCTGGCGGATGTGTTTTTGTTAATGACTGGCGGACAGTCTTCGTTACTGGATGAGGAGCAGTCAGGGCTGGATGAGTCGGGCATCAATAAGGAAGTTAGGCGTGTATTTGCAGATCGCTCTGCATTAAAAGTTATTCGCTGTAATGATGGGGAATTAGCAGCCCATCAACAGCGTTTAGAGGCAATTGAAAAAGCCAGCGGCGCTTGTTGTATCTGGAATTCAGACGTTTAAAAACCCGGCATTTCCGATTGCGTGACGGAGAGCTTACAATTCCATCGCTAATGTTTCAAAATGCCTTTAAACCAAGCTACTGAGTGCACCAGGCGTAACAGGACTGGCAGGGGCATTTGACGGCTTCGGAGTCGATTTATTGATTAGAACCCTAATTTTCTGCTATCCCTTTATCCCCCACTTTGACAAAAGGGAATTCAAAAAAAACTCTATGGGAAATAAAGTGGTAGATACCTCATAATGAGAATTGCTGCTTTTTACCTGGGATACAAGTGTCCTGGTAATATCATGTTAATATTGACACCTTAGTTTTTATCCCTGTCCATATGAATCATTCATCTAACCCTACTCAATTAATTGATCGTTTCGGCAGAACGGTTGATTATTTAAGAATTTCTATCACTGACCGCTGTGATTTTCGTTGCGTGTATTGCATGGCGGAAGAAATGACATTTTTGCCGCGCGCGCAAATTTTGACTCTGGAAGAAATCTATATACTGGCTAAAGCGTTTTCTGAATTAGGAGTAAAAAAAATCAGGGTGACAGGGGGTGAGCCTTTAGTCAGGAAAGGTGCCCTGGAACTGCTGGAAAACATAGGTCGAATTGAAAGTTTGAATGAGTTGGTGATAACCACAAATGGCTCTCAACTGGAAACGACGGCGACGGCCTTAAAGGAGGCGGGCGTAAAGCGCATCAATATCAGCCTGGATACTCTGGATGCTGATAAATTTAAAGCAATTACCCGAACGGGTGATTTGCAACAAGTACTCAGAGGTATTCAAGCCGCCAAGTCAGTCGGCTTTGAGCGGATAAAAATTAATGCCGTCATTCTCAAAGACCGAAATCATCAGGAAGTGGTCGACCTGGTACGGTATGCTGTCAATAATGCTATTGATATTAGCTTTATAGAAGAAATGCCGCTGGGCATAGTTGGCCAACATGATCGATCAGAAGCTTATTATTCCAGTGATTTGATCAAAAGTGATTTGGCGAGAAATTTTTCTTTAATTGCTACTATCGAAAAAACCGGCGGGCCTTCAAATTATTTCAGGGTTGAAGGTACACAAACCCGCGTTGGCTTTATTTCTCCGCACAGTGAAAATTTTTGCAGCACCTGTAACCGGGTTCGGCTGACCGTTGAAGGGCGGTTGTTGTTATGTTTGGGCAATGAGCATTCTGTCGATTTAAAGCAAGTGCTCAGAGCTCATCCAGGTAACATGGCTATTATAAAGCAGTCTATTATCGATGCCATGTTGATCAAGCCGGAAAAACACGAATTTAATATCCATGAGCAGCCGGTTATATTGCGCTATATGAATATGACTGGGGGTTGATGTTTTAGCTGCGACTTCTAAATCCGGTTTTCTTCAGAATTTTAGTACTGTACAACACATCACAACCTTGATTGGAGTCGCCGAGCAAAGCGGCAATTTGCTGAATTTGTTTATCAACATCTGCCTGGCTTTTGCCATGGATCATGGCAAACAGGTTATAAGGCCATTCGGGCAGATGCCGCGGACGGTGGTAACAATGGCTGACAAACACCAGTTGCCCGACTTTTTGGCCCAGTTCATCAATGATTTCCTCGGGGACATTCCACACGGTCATGCCGTTAAAACGATAACCCAGTTTATAGTGATTGGGTACTACGCCGATACGACGAATAATGCCTTTTTTTTGTATGGCTGTCATCCGCGTCATGACTATTTCAGCCGTTAGGCCCAGCTGCTCGGCAATATGTTGATAAGGTTTCGGGGTTAGCGGCAAGCCGGCTTGGGTTGCGCGCATAATTGCCAGATCAGTTTCATCAAGCGTAATCATCAGGCTTCCAGTTTTAAGCCGACAAAATATTCGTTGATTTTTGGCATGTTGTAGACAATCAGACCGGTTTGTTGCTCTATGGCGGTAATAGTGTGCTGGATTTGTTCAGGCGTTTCTGTAGCAATCACAAACCACATGTTTAGCGCATGGTTACGCGCGTAATTATGCGCTACTTCGGGGAAGGCGTTGATGATGTCGGTAACTTCAGCAAAGCGCTCCGGTGGCGCTTTAACGGCTGCCAAAGTTAACGCGCCACCCATCAGTTCGGCGTGATAAAGAGGACCGAAGCGGGTCAGGGTACCGTTATCCAACAATGCCTGTAGCCGCTCAATGAGGGCCTGTTCGGTTAATCCCAGTTGTATTGCAACCTGTTGATAAGGCGCGTCACAGATAGGAAAACCTCCTTGCAGGGTGTTGATAATGAGGCGGTCTATTTCATCCATGTGTCAAAAGTTGTGAGCTGTGTGGGAGCGGCTTTAGCCGCGCTCTTCGCGGCTAAAGCCGCTCCCACGTTGATAAATAGCCCCACGTTGTTTAAAACAGCGGCGGCTGAATAAAATTTCCCGGTCAAATCCCATCAAACCACAGGTGGCGTTGAGTTGTTCGAGTTGCCTTAAAACAGTAGCCCGGTCTTTACCATGAATCATGCAATACAGGTTATAAGGCCATTCAGCTTGCCGGGGACGCTGATAACAGAGCGTTACAAAAGCAAACTGACTGATGCGCTCGCCCAGTTGTTTGACAAGATTATCGGGTATATTCCAGACTATCATGGCATTGGCGCGATAACCCAACTGGTGATGTTTGACGATCACACCCATGCGCTTGATCAGGCCTTTTTGTTTAAGCCGGGCCAGCCTTTCAATTACCTCAGCTTCCGGCATGGAAAGCGTGTCACCAATTTCGGCGTAAGGGCGGGAGCAAACGGGTAGCCCCAATTGCACTCGCTCCAGCAGTTGACGGTCGCGGGCATCAAGCATGTCGCAAATCCAGTTTAAAACCTAAATCGATAAAAAAATCATCCAGCAAAGGCAATGACATGGTTTTGTAGCCGGTTTCCTGTTCTATGACGGCGAGCAGGGTCTGTAAGTGCCCGGCATCGGCTGCAATAGCAACAAACCAGAGATTAAACGTGTGTTCACGTTCATAATTATGATTGACTTCAGGATGGGCGCTGATGATATCGGCAACGGCCTGTAGTTGCTGTTCAGGGACCGCCATCGCCACCAGGGTGCTAATGCCGATATGGTTAGGTGGAATAATCGGGCCTATGCGGCTGATAAAGTTGTTAGCGTTTAACTCGGTTAATGCAGACAACACATCCTCTTCACTAACCCCCAGCGCATTGGCAATGTCCAGATAGGGACGCGATGACAGTGGGAAGTCACGCTGAAAATCGTTCAGCAAGTGTTTATGCAAGGGTGTCAACATTCGTTTACAAACCTGTTTTGTGCGCCCGCGCGCTAAAGAAAATACCGTTGGGTTTTTGGGCGGGCAGGCGGGTGATTTCCTGCAACGTCTCGGTATCATAAACAACCAGTTGATTGTCATCCCGTACCGCAACCCAGACTTGTTCGCCGCGTGGCGTAAATTCCATGTGCAAAACCGCTTTGCCGGGCGTCAGGTTTTTGAGTAACGACAAGTCTTTGACATCGATAATTTGTAATTGATTGTTATCAGGCATGGCGAAATTGACCCAAACTTGCCGCCCATCCGGCCGGGCCATCACAAAAACCGGTTGTCCTGGAACCGGTATGGCTTTGATGAGTTTCCAGTTCTGTTTATCGACAACTAAAACCTCATGCTTGCCGATGGCCGGAACAAACACGTAATCACCGGCTACCGCCCAGCCCTCCAGATGCGGCATTTTATAGACAGGCAGTTTTTCATCGTCTTTAACGTAATCGGGCAGGATACGTTTTACGCCAGCTTTGGTATCCCATAAATCCAGTAATGCCATGCCGCTTTCACCAAATAAACCGGCAATATAATAACGGCCGTCAGGCGAAATCAAGGCATCGTAAGGCAGCTTGCCGATATTTTTGAATTTTTCAATCACCGGCTTTTGTGGGTTTTTCATATCCAGCGTCCAGATTTCCCCCGCATCAAACAGGCTGAAAACGAAACGCTGTCCGGGTGCATCGACCAAACCGACCACTTTGGAACGCTTTCCATCGCCATAGTCAGCTGGAATATCGGCAATCAGTTCCAGCGTGTCCGAGGAAAACACTTTAACGCCGCCGGGCGTGTAATTGGATACGGCGATTAACTTGCCGTCCTGGGAAATAGCCCCGCCGATGCTGTTGCCCGCCTGGATAATGCGTTTGTCGACTTTATCCTGCAATAGATCGATTTTGCTTAAACCGCCATCCCGCCCAAAAACATAGGCATAACGCTGATCGCGGGAAAATACGACCGACGCATGAGACAAATCACCCAGCTTGTCGATTTTGGCTAACTGCTTGTGGTCAGTGGTATTGATGATAAGCGCGGCCCCGTCTTCGCGCTCAATGACGATGCCTAAATCGCCGGTGGCGCGTAGTTCTGCCAGTGCGTTGAAGGAGATTAGGAAGCCCAGGAGTGATATTATTTTTTTCATAAAAGCGTGTTAATAATGAAAACGGCAGCCAATAACTTTAAGCATATTATCGGTAATTTCATAAACAAGACGATGTTCGCTGTCAATACGTCTCGACCAGCAACCTTGCAGTTGATGTTTCAATGGTTCCGGTTTTCCAATCCCTGTAAATGGTGTACGTTGTATCTCTTTTAGTAGCTGATTAATTTTTCTGAGCGTTTGTTTATCGGTTTGTTGCCAATACAGATAATCTTCCCAGGCGTCTTCCGTAAACAGGATATTCATTCCTCAATCAATTCCTTTTGTATCAGTTGACCGCTACGCGCCTTGTCCAGTGAGCGAAGCAGTCTTTCGGCATTGGCGGGATTCGATAATAAATAATGCGTTTCTTGCCATGAGTTAAAGTCTGCCAATGACAAAATAACTACGTGGTTATTGTCCTCACGGTTTACGATGCAAGGCTCATGGTCTTGACAGGCTTTTTGGCAAAGCTGGTCAAAATTCTGTTGGGCTTCTTTAAAAAACATGCTTTGCATAAAAATTATCCTGGATAAAGGTAACAATTACTTTGGTAGAGATTGGAAACGATAAGAATTTTTTCAGGTCTTGTTTCGCACTCTTTAAAATTTTAATGATCCACGCCAAGTACTTTCACTACATCGTTAAAATCATGAACAGTTTCTTTACCGTCAAGATAGTTCTTGTAAGCGGCATCCGCTTTCGTTATGACTTGCTCTTCGGCTAAATAATTAGGCGAGACAATTTTTACCCCGGCATTTACGAGAGTCGCCATAGTGGCTGCGTCTCTTTGCTCGCTGGCACTCAGTCCTTGTATAACACTGACCTGATTTTGTGCCGGTTGATTTTGGCTTACCTTCCACTTGCCTGATAGGCGAGTAATAACTACTTCAATCCCCACAATCGCCTCAATTAGCTTTTCGGTAAAATCATGTGGAGCATCCGATACTTTCCACGGCTCAGGAAAAACCGCCTCATTATGCGTGGTAAGAGCCTCAAGTTGGGTGCGAATCCAAGAAGCATCATCAATAATGCGCAAAGAACCGTAAGCGTGAACGACCGTGTAATTCCATGTAGGTACAACCTTTCCCGCCTCCTGCTTGGTAGCGTACCAAGACGGACTGATGTAAGCATCCGGGCCATGAAATATCGCCAACACTTCAATATCAGAATCCAGATCGCACCAGATTGGATTTGAACGAGCAACGTGACCTCTTAAAGTACCAAACGGCGAAGGTTGTTCCGAAAGATGCAACGGAATGTGATTTGCATTGATTCCATTTGAAGCGAGCGTAACCAGTGTGGCTAGTGGTCGGGCACGAATCAGTTCGTGCATGACCTCAATACTCGGCTGTTCAAAATGTGTGGGTGTGTACATGTGTATTGCACGCTAACGTAAAATGGATATTCTATTGACGCAAAAAAATTTGCATCCTTTCCACGCCGGGGTTGGGAGCGACATAAAATTGATTTTAATGCTTACCTTTACGCAAAACATCTACCAACCACAACGCCTCATCATGATTCATAAACGGCTGCCAAGGCGGCATGGCGGTGCCTTTGCGCCCGTTAAGAATCGTCGAAACCAAAAATTCATCCGGTTTTCCGGCTAGGCTGTCAGGCAATAACGCAGGCCCCATACCACCTTGTAAGGTTAAGCCATGACAAGCGCCGCAATCATTTTTAAGCAGGTTACGGAGCGTAGTTTGCCGTTCCGGCCTAGGTTCGGCGGCTAAACAGTTGATGGTAACGCACAGTAAAAGCAGCCCTTTTTTCATAGGTGGTTTAAGTACGGTGTTGAAAATCCAATTTTCGCTTCAGAACAGAACTTTGTGGGAGCGGCTTTAGCCGCGATTGTCGAGACTAAAGTCTCTCCCACAATACTGCCGAATCTTGGTGCGCGATGAGTATACAAGTGCACTATGGCTTTAATCCCGAATAATAAGCCGCAACATTACTAATATCATTGTCGGTCAAGGAACCGGCAATCGCATTCATAATGTCGTTTTTACGGGTTTTATCGCGGTATTGTTCGAGCGCTGTTTTAAGGTAAGCAAAATCGCGTCCTGCCAATGGCGGAAAAGGTGCATCGGCTGAAGGCGTCTTAATGCCGTGACATTGCGAACATACGGCGGCTGCTCTGGCTTGACCGGCATAAATACTCGCTGCATTGACACTGTAGGCAGACATCAGCCCCAGTATTAACGCACCTGAAAGTGCAATGAATCTCATTATTTTGCCCCTTTCATTTCATCGGGTGAAAGACCGCGTGTCATGTATTTAGTCCTGCCGTGAGAGAAGATACCCGCCGGGCTTTCCATCGCAATTGAGGCCACTTTTTCTAAAGAGGTCGAATCATAAACAACTACTTCATCACCGCTGTAGCCCGCGCTGACATACAGGAATTTACCATCGGCACTGTATTCAGGGAAATAAGCATGTCCGCCCACATCCAGAGTTTTAACCACTTCCAGGGTTTTCTTGTCGATCAATTGAATGGTACGTGCGCGGCGGTCTTTAGAGATAATATCAACGGCAACATAAGGTGCATTGGCATGAGCAGCTGGCGATTCGGTGCCGCCGGAGACGGGAACCTGTTTAACCACTTCCATTTTGTCCAGATCCCAGACGCTGACGACCTCTTTGTCGCAATCGCCAAAGTTGGTGCCGAAACCGAGTGTACGGCCGTCCACTTCAACTGCCGCGCCGCCGCCAACGTGCGGTACGCAACCGGCCTCAAGTTTTTTGATGATTTTGCGGTCTTTTAAATCAATCGCAGTGACGATGCTGTCGTCATAAGATGCCACCATCAATTTGCTGCCGCCATGTGTCAAGAAAGCGTCATGCAGGTGGCGTCCGACATTTTCAATTTTGGTAACAGGAAAGCCTTCTTTTAAATCGACCACCCAGACTTGTCCGGCATTTTCCAGGGCAATGGCAAAAATATCTGCAAACGGCGTGCCGATGACCATGCCGGAATCGGAGGTGACCATTTTGCCGTCCGGGTCGACGCCTTCCAGTTCAAAGGTTTTTAACGGCTCCAGGGTATCGGCATCAAGAATGACGGCATTGTGCGGCACATAAGAACCGGCCATGATGTATTTGCCGTCGCGGGACACGCCTAGGCCCGGACCGTTGAAGCCGGTTTTAACACTACGCACAACTTGCATGGAGTAGAGATCAACTTTGAATATTTCGGCGGTATCATTTTTTACATAAGCCCAGCGCGGGTTGGCGGGGTTATAGTCGATGATATGCGCCGCTGTACCAGTGGGGATTTCACCGATTTGTTTATGGGTAACGCTGTTGATGAACACCGCTTTTGAACCCGAACCGCGCCCGTACTTGCCCCGAGCAGCGACACCGATAATATTATTGATATCGTCGATTTCATAGGTAGGTTTGGCCGGCAGCGTACTTTCGTCTTTAACATAGACTTTTATTGAGGCTTTAATGTCATCAATCGTCCAGGCCGGATTGGCGAGTTTGGGTGTGGCTTGTAAATGTTTAACCAAACCACGGATTTCATCATCGGATAAGCGACCATAAAACGGAGGCATTAACGTGTCAAAACTGCCGGTCATGATGATGCTGCGTAAAGCTGTAGGGCTGCGGCCTTTCAATGTTTCGGAGTTTAACCCGGGAGCAATAAAGCCGCCATGGTCTGAGCCATGGCAACTGGCGCAATTCTCTTCATACAATTTATGCATTTTTTGGGCATCATCAGAAGTCGCCTGTGCACTTAATGGCAAGAGCAGGGCCGCTAAACTGGTAATGACTGATTTGGACAGAAGTTTTTTTATTGTTTTCATTCTTAATAGTCTCCAGGTAGTATTGAATCAATATTATCTTGTCTGATTGAAAAGCTCAAGTTTGATTTTGGAATATTATTTGGATAAAGGTACACATTGCCCTTTTATTAATAATTGGTTCCCTCGCGCAATTCGCGTTTTTCACCAAGATAAACACAGACAAACTGGTCTTTTCCATCATAATTGATAATCGCTGAATTAAAATCGCACAAATTGGCAACATGCAGTTTATTGAGCTGAATAATGTCGCCTTTCTTGCAGTTGTGTTCGATTTTAACAGTTTCGACACCGCGTTCCGGGATATTCAAACAGACTTTGCCGGCGTTTTCTTCAGCAAAACAGATGGGTGGCAACAATACCAGGGCAAGAGTGTAAATGATTTTCATGGTCAATCCTTTTATTAATTTAGTGATTGAATGTGAGTTCCATCTGTTCTCGTCCCTTGCTCTGGTGCGAGGCAGATGTGGTTGAAAATTATCAGGAGAGCCTTGTCGAAGGAGGGCATAGGGCAGGGCGGGCGTTACCGGCACTACGTCTGTGTGCTGGAAACGCTGTTTTTAGCTTAACTCGAACAGGCATCACCGGCCTACGGAGCTTAAACCCTAAACCGATTTACCATGCTGTGCAGGTACATCGCGCCTGGTTGCGCCAGTATAAAGTTGTCTGGGCCGTCCGATCTTTTGATCAGGATCAGCTATCATTTCACACCAATGCGCAATCCAGCCTACGGTTCTGCCCATTGCGAACATGGCTGTAAACATGTTGGTGGGAATGCCTAAGGCATGAAAGACAATACCTGAATAAAAATCGACATTCGGGTAAAGTTTTTTCTCGATGAAGTAATTATCTTCAAGAGCAATACGTTCCAGTTCAAGCGCCAATTTAAACAATTCGTCATCATGTAGCCCCAGTTCCGTAAGGACTTCATGACAGGTTGCACGCATCAATTTGGCGCGTGGATCATGATTTTTATAAACGCGGTGACCGAAGCCCATGAGCCTGAAAGGGTCGTTTTTATCCTTGGCCCTGGTTATATAAGCAGGGATACGCGAAACATCACCAATTTCTATCAACATGTTGAGTACGGCTTCATTTGCGCCTCCGTGTGCCGCTCCCCATAGACAGGCAATCCCGGAGGTAATACAGGCGTATGGGTTGGCGCCACTGGAACCGGCCAAACGGACGGTTGAGGTTGACGCGTTTTGTTCATGATCGGCATGTAGAATCAAAATTCTGTCCAGTGCACGTACCAATACCGGATTGGGTACAAAATCATCGCACGGTGTAGCCAACATCATACGCATAAAGTTTTCCACATAACTCAGTTTGTTTTGCGGATACATAAACGGTAAGCCCGTGCTGTATTTGTGACACATTGCCACGATAGTCGGTACTTTGGCGATCAGGCGGACGGCGCTGATGTCACGATGTTTTTTGGATTTTATATCCAGTGCGTCGTGATAGAACGATGACAATGCACCCACTACGGCAACCATAATGGCCATCGGATGGGCATCACGACGAAAACCTTTGAAGAAGTTGGTGAGCTGGTCATGCACCATCGTGTGCATTGTAATAGTGCCTTCGAACTCTTGCATCTGTGCCTTGTCGGGCAGTTCGCCATTCAGCAATAAATAGCAGACTTCCAGAAAAGTACATTTTTCCGCCAGTTGTTCAATGGGATAGCCACGGTAAAGTAATATACCCGCTTCACCATCGATGTAGGTGATGGTTGAACTGCAACTGGCGGTAGACGTAAAACCAGGGTCATAAGTAAATAGTCCGGTCTGTTTATACAGCGCCTGGACATCGATGACATCGGGCCCCGTGGATCCGGATAAAACAGGTAACTCGCATATGAGCTGGTCGTTTTCAGATAAGGTAAGACTGCGTTGATTGGTCATGGCTTTTCTCTCTGTTTTAAAAACGGTAGGGCACTTTTGACGGTTCAGGCGTGAGTTACATTGGCGATGGCTTGCTTCGCCAATTCAGTCACTTTGTCCCAGTTTTTCGATTTTACCGCATCCGCCGGTACTAGCCAGGATCCGCCCACGCAAGCGACATTGCTTAAACTTAAATAGGCGTTGTAGTTATCAGGTGAAATTCCACCGGTCGGGCAAAAAGTCGCGGAGGGAATTGGACCGGCGATAGATTTAAGCATCGGTATACCACCTGCTGCTTCCGCCGGAAAAAATTTGAAATGATCCAGACCGTACTCCATGCCCATCATTAATTCTGACAGGGTTGATATGCCAGGAATCAAGGCAATATTTCCCGCTTTAGCGGCAGTCAGCAATGTGGGTGTCAAACCGGGGCTGATGGCAAAAACCGCCCCTGCATCTTCTGCGGCCTTTAACTGTCCAGGTGTCGTAATAGTGCCTGCACCGACAATCGCATCCTTGACTTCCTGACTGATGAGTCTGATAGCATCGAGTGCAATAGGGGTGCGCAAGGTGATTTCCAGCACTTTAATGCCGCCGGCAACCAGGGCTTTCGCCAAAGGCACAGCATCATCCAGATTTTGAATGACCATCACGGGCATAACAGGGCCTGCATTTAAAACTTCGTTAGGTTGGATTTTCCAGTTGTTTGAATTCATGTGTTACTCGGTTAGTTTGTAGGTTGGGTTAGCGATAGCGTAACCCGACAAATAAGCTTTGGAAGGGCTATGCTAACCCAACCTAACATTATTGTTTGCAAGTTAATCAACAAGAAACAGATTAGAAGCGCCTGTTTCAGCCGAAGATGCTCCCAGACGGAAGCCGCCAAACATCTCGCGTCCCATGCCATAATGGTGATTTTTAGCGGAATTGGGTACCGGAACTCGGGCATTAAATTCAGCTTCGTCAACCAATACATTGATATCGCCGGTTTGCAGGTTCATGGAAATAATATCGCCATTGTGTACTTTCGCCAGCGGACCGCCGACTTCACATTCCGGGCATAGATGTATTACCGAAGGGACTTTGCCGGATGCGCCAGACATGCGGCCGTCAGTCACCAAAGCGACTTTAAAGCCCTTATCTTGAAGTACACCCAGTGGCGGTGTCAGTTTATGCAGTTCCGGCATCCCATTTGAGCGAGGCCCTTGAAAGCGAACAACGGCGACAAAATCTTTTTCCAATTCACCGCGTTTAAAGGCAGCAAGCATATCGTCCTGGTCATCAAATACGATGGCAGGGGCTTCAACGATTTGATGATCAGCTGATACTGCGGACAACTTGGATATACCGCGTCCCAAATTACCGTGCATGACATGTAAACCGCCACCGGTAGCAAATGGCTTATCAATGGTGCTGAGCACATTGTTATCTAAAGAGGCAGCGGGGACGGATTCCCATATCAATTTATTATCAATCAGTTTGGGTTCCTGGCAGTAGCTGTTCATGCCTCGCTTGTCGGCAACTGTAATAATATCTTCGTGCAGCAGGCCGTTTCTTAACAGCTCGGCAATTAATACACCCATGCCACCAGCGGCCTGGAAGTGGTTAACATCAGCCGGGCCGTTGGGATAGATTTTTGCAATTAATGGAATCGCTTTGGAGAGCCGGTCAAAATCATCCCAGTTAAGCACAATACCGGCGGCACGGGCAATAGCAACCAGGTGCAAGGTGTGGTTGGTCGACCCCCCCGTTGCCAACAAACCGATGACGGCATTGACTATCGCTTTTTCGTCAACCATGTGAGCAATCGGGCGATAATCATCACCTAGTGCCGTAAACTTTAAAACCTGTCTGGCAGCGGCCTTGGTTAATTCATCACGTAACGGCGTGTAGGGGTTGATGAATGAACTACCGGGCAGATGCAGACCCATAATTTCCATCATCATCTGGTTACTGTTGGCAGTCCCGTAAAACGTACAGGTGCCCGGGCTGTGGTATGATGCAGACTCCGCTTCGAGCAGCTCTTTACGGCCAATTTTACCGACAGCGTAATCTTGACGGGCGCGGGCTTTTTCTTTGTTGGTTAAACCGCTGGGCATGGGGCCCGCTGGAACAAATACCGCCGGTAAGTGGCCAAAACTGAGCGCGCCAATTAGCAGACCGGGCACAATTTTGTCACAAACACCCAGGTACAGCGCACCATCAAACATGTTGTGGCTCATGCCGATAGCGGTGGCCATGGCAATCAAATCACGGCTAAACAACCCTATCTCCATACCAGGCTGACCTTGGGTAATCCCGTCGCACATGGCTGGTACGCCGCCGGCAACTTGCGCGACACCACCTGCTTCTATAATGGCTGCCTTGATTAAATCAGGCGCATCCTTGTAGGGTTGGTGAGCCGACAACATATCATTGTAAGAAGTGATGATGGCGATATCGGCTTTTTGATCGCCGGTCAAATCGGCTTTTTCAGCTGCGCTGCATGCAGCAAAACCGTGCGCCAGGTTGCCGCAGGCCATGCCGGAGCGAATCGGGCCTTTTTTAGCGATGCCGTCGATATATTTGAGATAAGCCGAGCGGGTCGGATGGCTGCGCTCAACGATTTCTTGAGTCACTTTTTCAATTACGGGATGCATGGTTATTCCTAATTTTAAGGTTACGCGGAGGACAAATTTATTCTTCCCAAGCCCGGCCATCTCTGGCAATCAAGGCTACCGAGGCGACTGGTCCCCATGTGCCGGCAGGGTAGGGCTTAGGTGTATCTTTATAGTGGTGCCAGGCATTTTGGATGGAATCAATCCATGTCCAGGCCTGTTCAATTTCTTCGCGGCTAAGGAATAGTGTCGGGTTACCGCGCATGGCTTCCAGTACCAGTTTTTCATAGCCGCCGAAAATCCGGCTCTTTTTAAAGGCATCAGAAAAGCTTAAATCCAGCTTGGTTTTTTTCAGTTTAATGTGTTCATCAATGCCGGGTATTTTATTAAGCATCTCGATTTCTACACCCTCATTCGGTTGCAGATGAATAATTAATTTATTGGGGGGCAGTTCACGAAAACTGTCTTTAAATATATTGTGTGGCAGCTGTTTAAAATAAACCACGATTTCAGTGCGTTTGCCGGTTAATCGTTTGCCGGTGCGCAAATAGAACGGTACACCTGCCCAACGCCAGTTATCAATATCGACGCGCAAAGCTACAAAACTTTCTGTAGTGCTTTCAGTATTCGCCCCGTCTTCTTCCAGGTAGCCGGGGACGGCATCACCTTTAATGTAACCCGCAGTGTACTGTCCACGTACGGTTTTTTCTTCAACATTGTTGCTGGTTATTGGACGTAGCGCTTTAAGGACTTTTATTTTTTCATTATGGATACTTTCTGCTTCCAGATTGACTGGCGGCTCCATGGCAATAAAGGTCAAAATCTGTAACAAGTGATTTTGCAACATGTCACGCAACTGTCCGGTTTTATCAAAATAATCCCAGCGACCTTCAATACCAACTTCTTCAGCAACGGTAATCTGAATATGATCGATGGTATTGTGATTCCAGTTGGTCGTGAAAATGGAATTGGCAAAGCGCAATGCCAATAAATTCAATACTGTTTCTTTGCCTAGGTAATGATCGATACGATAAACCTGACTTTCACTAAACACGCTAGCTACTACGTCATTGATTTCTTTTGAAGATTTAAGGTCATGACCTATCGGTTTTTCCATTACCATGCGCGAGTTTTCAGTTAAAATTCCCGATTTGGCCAGTCCCTGGCAAATGCTTTTAAATAGAAATGGCGACACCGCAAAGTAATTGACCATGATCCTGGATTTTTGATCAATGACGGCATTTAATTGCTGATACTGATCCAGTTGGGTAAGGTCTATTTTCAGATAGGAAAGTCTGGCTGAAAAACGCTTCCACACGGCGTCATCAACGTCATCATTCAAAAACTCCTGCAAGCTTTTGTGTGCTATCTCAACAAATCCTGCGTTTTTTATGTCATGCAGGTCAACACCGATAATACGGGTATCGGGTTCGATGAAGTTGGCATTTTCAAGACGATACAGGGATATGAGCAGCTTGCGTTTCGATAGATCACCCAGTGCACCATAAATTACTAAATCACAGGGTTTAAATGTTTTTTTGTCTTTCATGTGTTGGTTGCCGAGTAAAAAGTTATGGGCTGATGTGAGAGATATGAACGCTTATAGCGAATTATTGATTTTTATTATCTCAGAATTCGGGTCAAGATGCTGTACTGATTGCAATGTCAGTAGCTCGTTAGGCGTAGGGCTTTTATGCACCTTTTTGGACATGAATACACATATTTGCCCAGAAAAATTTTTTTCTCTCCCTAACGGCTTTCGGCCTAATGACATTCGTTGCAGGACAGACAGCGGACACCTTTCCAGCTATGCCGCGCGCAATAATACCTACATGTTCTCAGCAAAAATCACGCCATATATCCTGTAAAGTTGTTTTGTTAGTATCTGTTTTTTGTAAGGAGGCTATTTATTGCCTGATAGTTAGTATCGAATCGAAAATTTGTTGACAGTTCTCTCTCGCGCTTTTATAGTATCGATTCACTACTATATGCCAAGAGGAAATTATTATGAGTACTGCCATTTTTTTTCATGCCGGCTGCCCGGTTTGTTTGGGTGCAGAGCAATTGGTTACCGATGCCATAGATCGTTCAAAATACCAAGTTGAAGTTGTTCATTTGGGAGAACATGCTGATCGAATAGCCGAGGCAGAAGCCGCTGGCGTGAAATCGGTTCCGGCACTGGTTTTAAATGACCAGGTTTTTCATATCAACTTTGGCGCCGCCATTGATGATTTAAAATAATAAAAAGGTGAATAAAATGAATCAAGTAGCACAACAAAAGGTGACAAAAATGAGTGAAGAAGCACAACAAAAAGATAAATTCTGGATATATGTGGGTATAACCGTATTTGTAATAGTGACCGGTATTCTCCTGATTAAACAAAGTGAGAACGAAAAATTCGCCCCGATCAAGCAGCAAGTTCAAGAGGAAAATGCCCAATTGAATATCCGGGTACTGAAAGATTATTAAAAATTATTCATACTTTATTTGGGGAAATAAATCGTATTTATTTTAGCGTATTACAATTTCATAAAAAGAACGACAATAACCAGGAGAGATTCATGAAACTTAATTTACTAGGCTTGTTGGCAGCGTTAGCCTTTTTTTCGAGTACTGCATTGGCAACAGAATATATTTACAGGGATCTTATGGCGAATACGCTGCCTTCGCCGGGCTGTGCAGTAGAATCTGAGGCGAGTGCACTGGCTTCAAAACCCTACAACATTAAGAACTACAGTAAAAAGTTCTGTCAGACGCAAGGTTACGGATGGCATGTTGAGGCAGTAAAGGACAACGGCAAGGCCGTTTGTAACGATTGCAGCGGTACAAATAGTGGTAAAAAACAATGTCATCTGGAAGATGTGGTTGTTACCTGCAAACGCATTAAACCTGGTTCGGTAGGTATGCTGCCTGGCAAAAGCTAATTCGGGATATATCTGGCAAGAGGCCTGCTTAGTGTCTCTTGCCGGAAAATTGGTTTGTAACCTTATGTCCAAGTAGACAATCATTTGTTTACCTTTTTCCGTTCCTTCTGAGCTCAGTCGAAAGGGCAGGACGTACGGATTTACGTTCATAAAATCCTTATCAAAAATTACACAGTAATGTGTACCCAACCTAACCCACGTAGAGCCCATCAAAAACTGGTTCTGTTGATGTGTGGGCGTTACCGTTCTTTTTATATAGCTTGCATAGCGCCAGCGAGTTTTCAAAATCTCAAGCTGAAGCTGTCCACCAGCGAGTGCATGTTGATATTATATTGAAGTGAGGTGTGATCTCAGAGAATAGAGCCAGCTCTTGCATAATCGGATTATGCGCGCTTTGATTTGATTTGCACAATTGCAAGATATGAACCCCTTACCTTGCCAGTCAAAACACAACTGCTATGTTTTTTGTCAAATTAAAGCAAATCCTATAGAGTCATGCTTTCATAATAATTCTAATTATAATTAGATATAAGAGGAAACACATGAACCTTAAACACATATTGGCAGTATTGCTGCTTTTTTTATCTTCTCTGGGGGGCGCTCATGCCGGAGGGGAGCCCGTAAATGAAGATTTATCGGCACTTGTTTCACTTTCTGAAAAAATGATTGAACTGGGCAAGCAGCGTGACTCGGAAGGTTTTACAGATTTAGTCAATTTAGCCTTGAAGCTAGCGGCGGAGAACAGAAATAATTCTATCATTCTGCCGCGCGCCAGTGCCAAGTTCAGAACTGGCAAGTACGCGGTCAAGGCCGGCAAGTTTACCGAGGGTATCGAGGCAATTGAGCAAGCAAAAACGATCCTGATGAAGAAAAAAGTGCTGAAATGGGACGGAGGTTCCTAAAGAAAGCAGCTGAATAATTATAAAGCGTTGATAATTCTTTAATTAACTTAAGTTCGATAAAATTCCAAGGTTAATCAGAGTAGGAGCAATCCCTTGTGTTGCGCTTCAAACGAGGATATTTCCAAAGGGCAACCACAAGGAATTGCCCCTACATTAATGCTATTCTTTTATCCCGAACTCGGGTTAATTACATAGTTGTCCAACAGGAAAATGACAGCTAAAACAGCTGCCTTTGCCTAATTCGCTGGTGATAATCAAGTGGGCATCGTGGCGCATGAGCACATGTTTTACGATAGCCAAACCTAGCCCGGTCCCGTTAACTTTCTTGGGACGTTTGGTTTCAACCCGATAAAATCGTTCGGTGACTCTGGGAATATCCGCTTTTGCAATGCCTTCACCCTGATCTTCAATTGCCAGAACTATAGACTCTTTGTCTTGATACCAGCGCACTTTTACCACCGAATCTTCCGGCGAATATTTGAGTGCATTACCTAACAGATTGGTGAATGCGCTACGCATTTCTTGTTCTTCGCCAATAATATGCGCAGCTGTTTCCAGGGTTAATTCGATCCGTCTTGAAGCATTTTTAAGGGTATCGCCTTCTTTGCAAATCTGGCTTAATAACGCGGGCACATCGACACACTGTGATTTTTTCTGTTGCGTTTCCAGACGAGTCAGCAATAACAAATCATCAACAAGATGCTGCATACGCTCGGTTTGTCCCTGCATTTGCTGGAACGAGCCGGTCAATAAAGGTGAATGTCCGTCATCCAGATCCTGCAAAGTTTCCAGGTAACCTTTTAATACCGTTAATGGTGTTCTGAGTTCATGGGATACATTCGCCACAAAATCCTTACGCATCCGTTCCATTTTTTTCAGTTGCGTAACATCTTGCGCCAATAGCAACCGCAGGCCCGCACCATAAGGCACAATTCGTACTTCCAGGGTAATGCGATTATCGACAGGCGACGGTAAAATGACCGCTTCCTTGTAATCCCCGGATTTGAGATAACGGATAAACTCGGGAAAGCGAATAAGATTAGGAATACGCTGACCTTTATCGGTTTGTTGCAAGCCAAAAACTTCTCTGGCGGCTTTATTTGCCCACTCAATTTCGTCATGGACACCTAAAACAACGGCTGCATCCGGTAAAGCTTCCGTGGATTGTCGAAACTGGTCAACCATTTTGCTCAGTTTTTTTTTGCGGCGTTTTTCATTCTTTTTAATGCGATAAACATGATAATAAATTTCTTCCCAAATGCCGGTCGTTTTGGGATATTTGCCTCTCCCACCTGTGCTTATCCATTTTTCAAACCGGCTGATCTGAACTACCTGCCGCATAATGATGCCCAGCATCAGCAAGAACAGTAACGGTAGAAAAAGCCCGGTCACTCCACCCAAAATCGCCGTCACCAGCAATACCAAAAGTACTGTATTGATCTCTTTTTGCCAGACACCCATAGTGCTTAATCCACTAATGAAAACCGATAACCAAAACCACGCACAGTTTGCACTAAATCTTCACGTCCGTATTCCTCAAGAATTTTTCTCAGGCGGCGAATATGCACATCAATCGTGCGTTCCTCAATATAGACACTGCGCCCCCAAACCTGATCCAGCAATTGAGTACGGCTGTAAACTTTATCGGGATGGGTCATAAAAAAATGCATTAACCGGAATTCGGTGGGACTCACTTCCAATTGTTTATCACCAATGTTGAACCGATGCTGCTCGGTATCCAGTGTCAAATCACCCAGAGTTATTTGCGCCTGACCCTGTATTTTCCCGCTTCTGCGTAATACGGCGCGAATACGCGCAACTAACTCTTTGGGTGAAAAGGGTTTGGTCATATAGTCGTCAGCGCCAATTTCAAGGCCTCTGACTTTATCTTCTTCTTCACCACGCGCTGTCAGCAATATAATTGGAATATCCCGGTAAATGGGTTCTTTCTTCAAGCGTCTGGCCCATTCAACACCGCTGATTCCAGGTAACATCCAGTCCAGCAGAATTAAATCCGGCAGGTTTTCATCCAGGGCCTTCTGCGCCTCTTCAGCATCAGTGGCTGCAATCGGCATAAAGCCTGCTTGCTCAAGTACCATCATTAACATTCCTCTGATAGCATCTTCATCTTCAACAACGAGAATATTAAAACTAGACATAATTAATTAATGAAATGAAAACTGGGTATTGTAACAAAGAGCTTGTTACCCTTTTATGACAAAAATTAATATATTCAAGGATCAGGATATTTTTATCCTTAATCCATGAAGGAATAATCGAAAGGCTCTGCCTAAAGGCAAATGTTATCCACTCACGCATTTTGGCAATGTTGTCGTTAAAAGTTAAAAGTGGGTAATCCCTCGGAAAAGGGGAGGGTGAAACAAGATATTGCTCTCAAAAGCCTGAATTTTGGAGAAATTTCAGTACCTTCACCGCACGTTGGTTTAATGCAATAGTGGAGGTTCCCTTAACACGTAAAGTCTTTAAATGCGAAATTGGAAAAGAGCAACATTAATTTTTTTAGGCAAGCTATAATTTCATGATATTGAAAACTTTAAAATCCACCGTTTCCTCCACATGAAAATTCTTCATATTCTCGATCATTCAATACCCCTACACAGCGGCTATACGTTTCGTACCAAAGCTATTTTAGAGCAACAGAAAAAACTGGGCTGGAAGACTTTTCATGTTACCTCACCCAAACACAGCGTTGCAACCGCTCCCATCGAAGAGGTAGACGGCTTTACTTTTTATCGTTCAGAAAAACCAAAAGGCTTACTTACAACAATACCGATTCTTAATCAATGGACTATTGTGCAGTCACTGGCAAAACGGCTGGATGAGATTATCCCTGAAATTAAGCCGGATATACTGCACGCTCATTCTCCGGCATTAAATGGTTTGGCTGCGCTGAAAGTGGCCAAAAAACACCGAATTCCTTTGGTTTATGAATGTAGGGCCTTTTGGGAAGATGCAGCCGTTGATCATGGAACAGCCACTGAAGGAGGCTTGCGCTATTACCTGACAAAAATGCTGGAAACTTATGTTTTTAAACAAGCCGACGCTATATCCACGATATGCGAGGGTTTACGTACGGATATTGTTTCACGGGGTATTTCAGCGGAAAAAATCACCGTTATACCGAATGCGGTTGATATTGAACGGTTTACTTATGGGGTAGAGCCGGATCAAGGATTAAGAACACAATTGGGATTACAGAACAAAACCGTCCTTGGCTTTATCGGCTCATTTTATGCCTACGAAGGATTGCCGCTGTTACTGGAAGCATTCCCAAAGATACTGGAGAAAAAGCCGGAGACGCGACTGTTACTTGTAGGTGGCGGCCCGCAAGAAGCGCTGATAAAGCAAAAGACAAAAGAGTTGGGGCTGGACCAGCAGGTTATCTTTACCGATCGCATACCTCATGACCGAGTGCAAGAATACTATAACCAAGTTGATGTTTTCGTTTATCCGCGCTTATCCATGCGGTTAACGGATTTGGTGACTCCGTTAAAACCTTTGGAGGCCATGGCGCAGGGACGACTGGTTGTTGCTTCTGATGTCGGTGGGCATAAAGAGTTGATTGAACATCAGCGCAATGGTTATTTATTTAAAGCGAATGATGTCGATATCTTGGCAGCAACCGTACTCAATTTGTTAAACCAGCCGCAGCAGTGGGAACAGTTACGTGTAGCTGGCCGGTTGTATGTGGAACAGGAAAGGAATTGGACTAAAAGCGTAAGTTTTTATAAAAACATCTATGCTCAATTGATTACACGATCTTAGGAAATAAAAATGAAAGTAACAGTATTTGGTTCTGGCTATGTAGGGTTGGTAACGGGGGTTTGTCTGGCCGAGGTTGGTAATGATGTAGTATGTATCGATGTCGATCAACAAAAAATTGATAATTTAAAAAAAGGCATTATTCCCATTTATGAACCCGGGTTGGACGCACTGGTTAAAGACAATCAACAAGCAGGGCGAATAAAATTTACCACGGATATACAGGAAGCCGTTAACCATGGCGTTTTCCAGTTTATAGCGGTGGGCACGCCACCTGATGAAGATGGCGCTGCCGATTTGCAATATGTCCTGGCGGTGGCCAAATCCATAGCTGAAAATATGAACGACTATCGTATTGTCATTGATAAATCGACTGTACCTGTCGGCACAGCGGATAAAGTGAAGGAGACAATCCTTCAAGTGCAGACAGAGCGTGGTGTGGCTATTGATTTTGATGTGGTGTCAAATCCGGAATTTTTAAAAGAAGGCGCGGCGATTAATGATTTCATGAAACCGGACCGCATTATTGTCGGTACGGATAATCCAAGAACGGCGGAATTATTAAAAGCGCTTTATGCGCCGTTTAATCGCAGTCATGAGCGCATCATAACCATGGACGTGCGTTCGGCTGAATTAACTAAATATGCCGCTAATGCCATGTTGGCTACGAAAATCAGTTTTATGAATGAATTAGCCAATTTAGCTGAACTATTGGGCGCAGATATAGAGCATGTCAGAAACGGCATAGGTTCTGATTCACGAATAGGTTATTCCTTTATATATCCTGGGTGCGGCTACGGCGGCTCCTGTTTTCCTAAAGACGTCAAAGCGCTGGAGCGCACGGCACAGCAAATGGGTTATAAAGCAGAATTGTTGAATGCGGTTGAAAATGTCAATGATCGCCAAAAACAGGTTTTATTTAATAAAGTTTTTCTGCATTATAACAGTGATTTGCAGGGCAAAACCTTTGCTCTCTGGGGATTGGCATTTAAACCAAAAACCGATGACATGAGAGAGGCACCTAGTCGCGTCATACTTGAGTCACTAATTAATGCTGGCGCAGTTGTTAGGGCTTTTGATCCTGAAGCCATGGATGAAGCAAAAAGGATTTATGGTGATAAGCCAGGCTTAACGTTGGTTGAAACTGCTGAAGAAGCACTGCAAGGCGCAAATGCCCTGATTGTGGTAACCGAATGGAAAAACTTCTGGAGCCCTGATTTTGGTCTGATCAAAAATTCTCTAAAAGATGCGGTGATTTTTGATGGCAGAAATTTATATCAGCCTGAATTACTTAAGAAGCAGGGTATTGTTTATTATGGTATAGGCAGATCTAATTAATTTATTATCATGAATCAACCAAAATTGATTGTTTTTTCGTCTTTATTTCCTAGTAATAAACGCCCTAATGCAGGTGTGTTTATCCGGGAAAGGATGTTTCGGGTTGGTCAACATATGCCTGTTATTGTTGTTTCACCCATTCCGTGGTTTCCTCTACAAAGCATTATTAACTATTGGCATCCCCATTTTAGGCCACAACCTGATCGCCATGAAGAACAGCAGGGTGTGCATGTTTATTTTCCTCGGTTTCTTTCAGTTCCAGGCTTATTCAAATCATGGGATGGTTTTTTTATGGCACTGGGCAGCTTGCCAACACTGTTTAAATTCAGAGATCATTTTAATATCATAGACGCTCATTTTGCCTACCCTGATGGCTATGCAGCGACTTTGTTAGGAAAATGGTTAAAAATTCCAGTCACTATTACCTTGCGTGGCACAGAAGTGCCCTTGTCAAAAATGCCTGAGCGCAAAAAAAGACTGTTAACAGCACTAAAAAATGCCACTCGTGTGTTTTCAGTATCCGATTCGCTCAAACAGCATGTTGTTTCTTTAGGCGCTGATAACTATAAAATCCGTGTGATTGGCAACGGTATTGATGTGGACAATTTTTATCCATTAGATAAATCCGTTGCAAGAGCAGAATTAAATTTACCAGGGGATGCGAAAATATTGGTATCAGTAGGTGGGTTAGTTGACAGGAAAGGCTTTCATCGAGTCATTGAAGTTTTGCCAACACTGGTGGCTAAATATCCCGAACTTATCTATCTGATTGTCGGTGGTGATAGCCCAGAGGGGAATATAAGAGCACGTTTGGAACAACAGGTCAAGACGCTAAAGCTTGAAGCCAATGTCCGGTTTTTGGGTGCATATCCTTCCGAGCAGTTAAAAGTGCCGCTGTCTGCTTCTGATTTATTTGTGTTAGCGACAGCAAATGAAGGTTGGGCAAATGTTTTTCTCGAGGCTATGGCGTGTGGTTTACCCGTTATCACCACCGAAGTTGGCGGCAATAAAGAGGTTATTAATGACCCTGGGCTGGGTATAGTTGTACCTTTTGGTGATTCAGAGTCTTTATTGGCGGCTTTACTGCAAGGTTTGGAAGCAGATTGGGATAGGCCATTAATAATTCAATATGCACGGGAAAACTCATGGGATACTCGGGTAAAAATTCTTGTGGAAGAGTTTCAGTGTATAGCTTCGTAGAACTTCCGTTTTAGCCTGTTAAAGCTAAACATTAGTAACCCTGCGTATCTATTTGCAATCCACTTAACTGCTCGGATAATCGGGTAACCGAGGATTCGATTTTTCCATTATCATACAGTTTTATCAATCGATAACCCGGCGCGGTAATATCCAGGCTGAAGGTTTTGCTTTCCGGGGTAAATTGAAAACAGGTTGAAGGCGTGCCCAGGACGCGGACTCCTCCGATTGCAATATCCATAACTTGATGGATATGTCCGGTAGTGATGGCTAATGTTTGCGGATATTGAGTGATTATTGTCAAAAATTCCTGGCTGTTTTCTATCATCATCGTATCCATCCAGGCACTTTTAGTTTCCAGGCAATGATGATGGACTGCGATCAGCGCGTAATGATTCGGGTTGTTAATCAGGCAATCTTCAAGAAATAACAATTCCTGTTCGGACAAACGGCCTCCGGGAGCACCGGGTATTTGGCTATTCAGGCAAATCAGTTGCCAGTTTTCCAACCTTACCTGTTTTCGGCAGCTAACCAAACTGGTATTAAAAATCTGCTGCATGAGCTCATAATCATCATGATTGCCAGGTAAGCAAATGCAGGGCGTGTTAGTGGCTTCAAGTCTATTCAGGATACGCTGATAGTTTGCGGAGCAGGGGTGTTGGGCAAGGTCGCCCGTTAACAGAATTAAATCAAAATGATGATGTTCAGCAAAGGCCAGTTCAAGAATGGCATGAAAATAATGCTCTGTATTGATACCCAGAAAGGTCTCGTCCAAACCCGGCAGGATGTGCAGGTCTGTTATTTGCAATATTGATAGGGGAGCCATGATCGAGTCTATTCAATGTCCTTGCAAAGAATTTTGGAGTTTCTTTGTGGATTGTAGAGTGCCTTGAGAGGATCGGGAAGGCTGTTAATATCCGACGATAAAAAGCCCCGCTCGATAAACCAGTGCATGGTTTGCGTAGATAAAACAAATAATTTTTTGAGTGCCAACTTCCCGGCTTTGCGATAGACATAGTCGAGCATGCGATTACCCCGGGTAGATCCCCGGTAATCGGGATGTACGGCAAGGCAGGCAATAGCGCCGAAACGACCTTGTTCATTCGGATGCAGTGCTGTGCAGCCTATAATCAACCCGTCTCTTTCGATAACGATATAGTCGGCTATTTCCATTTCAATTTTTTCTCTGGAACGCTTGGCTAATATGCCTTGTTGCTCCAGGGGCTTGATCAATTCCAGAATGCCGCCGATATCGTTTAGCGTGGCCGGGCGTAATTCTTCAAAAGGCGTCGAGCTGATCAGTGTGCCGATACCGTCACGGCTAAATAATTCCAGCAACAGCGCACCATTGATGACCCGGTTAATCAAATGAACACGCTCTATCCCTGAACGGCAACTTTGAATGGCCGCTTTAAGAGGCAGGCTGATGGTGTCGTCTATGTCTTGATATTGATGCAGGAAAGTTTCGGCCTCATCGGTGGTCATTTGCCGGATTTGCTCACCGTTATCGGGGTTGCAACAACTTTGCTCGGTTAACAGGATTAATTTTTCTGCTTTTAAAGCAATCGAAACCGCAGTGGCAACCTGTTCAGCAGACAGGTTAAAAATTTCTCCGCTGGGCGAATAGCCGATAGGCGAGATCAGCACGACATTGTCTTGGTCGAGTTGCTGATGAATGGCCGCGCTGTCAATACGGCGAACCTCACCCGTATGGCAGTAATCAATCCCATCAATCACTCCAATAGGTTTGGCCGTGACAAAATTACCCGAAGCTACTTTGAGATCGCAACCCGCCATAGGGGAATTCAACAAACCCATTGATAACAGCGCTTCAATTTCCACGCGGACCAAGCCTGCGGCTTCTTTTACGCATTGCAGAGCCAGATCATCGGTAATGCGCAAGTGTTTATGGAAGAGGGCTGGGACGTTGAGCTTTTCAAGACGATGGTCAATCTGCGGACGTATGCCGTGAACTAAAACCAGGCGTATTCCCAGACTACTAAGTAGAGCAAAATCGTGGACATGATGATCAAAATCATCAGCCAGCACCGCTTCGCCGCCAAAAGAAATGACAAAGGTCTTGTTGCGATGCGCGTGGATGTAAGGTGATGAGTCTCTAAACCAGGTGACAAATGATTTTTGTGATTCCATGATAGTCTGATTAACAAAGTAGGGTACGCACCGCGTACCAGTTTTAAAGTATTACGTGTAAATGAAGTTTCTAAAAGGTATGCGATGTCTACTCTACCAGGCTTTAGTTCGCATCACGTAGGGCGCGCCGTGCGCGCCAAATTGGTTGTAGTTATTATCTCAAGCTTAAAAGGCGCGCACGGCACGCCCTACATGTCCTTCGCCGAATTTGTTGTCGTCATCGAAAGTGATGTTTTCACCCCAATTTTCCGGATACCATCCGCTTCGTACCAGCCGGTGAAAACTTGAATGCGGCCAATCTGCGACCTTGGACACCAAGCCATGTTTAACCGGATTCCAATGGATATAATCCATATGACGGTTGAAGTCGTCTTCATCCCGGATCAAATGGTCCCAGAAGCGATGATGCCAAAGCGTACCTTGTTGCCGCTTGTTTCGTCTGTCATTCAGACATTCAGGTCGATTCAGACGTTCCCCGCAACGTTGGGTAACGATCCTTTTAATGATGCTCCAGCGCGAAGAGAAATCGGCATCATCCGGCGGCAGACGCCAGATGCAATGCAAATGATCGGGCAATTGCACCCAGGCAACGATTTCGAAAGGCTTGGTTTGCCGGGTGATTTGAATCCCCTCGCGCAACGCCGCACGGACATCATCATCGATCAGGAAACGTTTCCTGCGGAACGTAACCACCGTCAAAAAATACATTCCACCCGGTATATAAACCCGCCGATAATTCGACATAACAATATCCGTAGGGCGTGCCGCGCGCGCCAAAGTGGGTAAGGTTGATTGTAGTTCCCAAGCTTAGAAGGCGCGCATGGCAAGCCCTACTTGGCTGTGTTGATTGATTTGTTTGTTAGGCATTAAATGCGTTTCCCTTGCCAAGGTTGCATTTTTTGCACTTGGTTTCAAGGTTGTCGTCGGTTGTCTCCCCGCCTTTTGACCAAGGAAGTTTATGATCAACGTGCAATTCGACACCTACCTCCATTAATGGACTTCTACCACAAGACTTGCACCGAAAGCCATCTCTTACGAGAATTCGGAATCTTTGACGATCTGATATTTCACGGCGTGTGCGGCGCTTTATCGAGGCAGTTTGCACTGTTGAATCCGCTGCACTTTGTTCTTTTTCCACGTTTTGTTGAGGCTGATCTGGGGAATCTGAGTTGACCCACGCAACAAACTTGCCAAGCGCTTTTGACCATGAACCGAATCTGTTTTCATATGTTCCAGCAGAGAACTGGGAACTAGGCGCTTTTACCTCGTTGTATCTTGGTTGGCGTCCAAGGCTTATCCATAATGACTTAATGTTTTCGAAGAGCTCGTCATCGGTGATTCCTATTTTTGACCTGCTAGGTTGCAGGCCAGCCAGCTCCAAAGCTTTAGTCCATGATTTAAATCTTCGTTGAATTGTACTTGGATGGACTTTTCCTGCTTCTTCGTATTCGGCAATTGTGATTGTCTCTCGACCAAGTTCTTTAGCGCTGCGACGCAAGTCTTCCAACAATTCTTCGTCGGACGCGCCTCTAAGACTTTCTTCTAATTCAAACTTCATGTTGCCTCAGCTTGCCTAACTATAAGTACCGTAGGATGCGCTGAGATAAGAAGCGCATCGCTTGCCATTGATTGATGGGCTTTCCTGCGTCAGCCAATCCATCAATCAATCTTTATTATCCGTAACAGCACCCAACGAAGCAGAACTCACTAGGCCGTAGGTTGGGTTAGGCGATAGCCGTAACCCAACACATCGAAACGGCATGTTGGGTTACGCTGTCGCTAACCCAACCTACAATCAATCCAAATTATCAGTCACCGCCCCCAACGAAGCCGAACTCACCAGCCTGGCATATTTCGCCAACACCCCACGTGTATAACGCGGCGCCGGTTGCTGCCATTTTTCAAGGCGACGCTCCATTTCGTGTTCGTTGATCACCAGCTTCAGTTCATTGTTTTCTGCGTCTATGGTGATGGTATCGCCATTTTCAACAATCGCTAACGGGCCGCCAACATAGGCTTCCGGTGTGATGTGTCCGACTACAAAACCGTGGGTGCCGCCGGAAAAGCGGCCGTCGGTAATCAATGCGACTTCCTTGCCAAGGCCCTTGCCCATAATCGCGGAAGTCGGGGAGAGCATTTCGCGCATGCCGGGGCCGCCTTTTGGGCCTTCGTAGCGGATAACGATAACATCGCCTTTAACGATGTCGCCATTTAATATGCTGTGCAGCGCCTGTTCTTCAGCATCAAAAACCTTGGCTGTGCCGATAAAGCGCAGGCCTTCCTTGCCGGTGATTTTTGCAACCGCGCCTCCAGGCGCCAGATTGCCATACAAAATCACTAAATGGCTGTCTTTTTTAATCGGATTATCCAGGGCCGTAGGTTAGGTTAGGCGATAGCCGTAACCCAACACATCGAAACGGCATGTTGGGTTACGCTGTCGCTAACCCAACCTACAATCAATCCAAATTATCAGTAACCGCCCCCAACGAAGCCGAACTCACCAGCTTGGCATATTTCGCCAACACCCCACGCGTATAACGCGGCGCCGGTTGCTGCCATTTTTCAAGACGACGCTCCATTTCGTGTTCGTTGATAACCAACTTCAGTTCATTGTTTTCTGCGTCAATGGTGATGGTATCGCCATTTTCAACGATTGCTAATGGGCCGCCGACATAGGCTTCCGGTGTGATGTGTCCGACCACAAAACCGTGCGTGCCGCCGGAAAACCGGCCATCGGTAATCAAGGCCACTTCTTTGCCCAGGCCTTTGCCCATAATTGCGGAAGTAGGGGAGAGCATTTCGCGCATGCCGGGGCCGCCTTTAGGTCCTTCGTAGCGAATAACAATGACATCGCCTTTAACGATGTCGCCATTTAATATGCTGTGCAACGCCTGTTCTTCCGCCTCAAATACTTTGGCTGTGCCGATAAAGCGCAAGCCTTCCTTGCCGGTGATTTTTGCAACCGCGCCTCCAGGTGCCAGATTGCCATACAAAATCACTAAATGGCTGTCTTTTTTGATCGGATCATCCAGGGAATGAATCATATCCTGGCCTTCAGGATAGGGTTGTACATCGGCCAGGTTTTCCGCCAGCGTTTTACCGGTTACGGTCAGGCAGTCGCCGTGCAGCAAGCCTTTGTCCAGCAGGATTTTCATGAGCGGTTGAATGCCGCCGATTTCGATCAGTTCGGCCATCTGGTAACGGCCGCTGGGTTTTAAATCGGCCACCAAAGGCACATGCTTGCCGATGCGGGTGAAGTCATCCAGGGTAATGTCAACATTGGCGGCATTAGCCATCGCCAGGAGATGCAATACCGCATTGGTCGAGCCGCCGAGCGCGATGACGACGGTAATGGCGTTCTCAAAAGCGGCTTTGGTCATGATGTCGCTGGGTTTGATGCCGTTTTTCAGCAATTCCAGTACGGCAGCACCGGCACGTTCGCAGTCCAGTTTTTTATCGTTTGAAATAGCCGCCTGGGCAGAACTGCCCGGTAAACTCATGCCCAGCGCTTCAATAGCGGAGGCCATTGTATTTGCGGTATACATGCCGCCGCAGGAGCCCGCGCCGGGAATCGCCTTGGCTTCAATTTCAGCCAGTTCGGCATCGTCAATTTTGTTGTTGGCTCTGGCGCCGACGGCTTCAAAGACTGAAACCACATCGAGTTTTTTGTCTTTATGACAGCCCGGCATAATGGTGCCGCCGTAGACGAAGATAGCCGGACGATTCAAGCGTGATATGGCAATCATGCAGCCCGGCATATTTTTATCGCAGCCGCCAATCGCAACAATACCGTCAAAACCCTGGCAGCCGACGACGGTTTCAATCGAGTCGGCAATGACTTCGCGGGATACCAGCGAATATTTCATGCCCTCGGTGCCCATGGAGATGCCATCGGATATCGTGATGGTATTGAAGATGACGGCTTTGCCATTGGCATTGTTTACGCCCAGCGCGGCATCATCGGCCAGTTTGTTGATGTGCATGTTGCAAGGCGTCACCATGCTCCAGGTCGAGGCTATACCAATTTGCGGTTTGTTGAAGTCTTCATTGCTAAATCCCACAGCGTGCAGCATCGCGCGACTGGGCGCGCGCTCCATGCCGTCAACAACTAGGGAAGAAAAGGTGCGGGTGTTGTGGTCATCTGAATGAGCCATATGATTGATTCCTGGTTAAGGTTAAAGGTGCAATGTGCAAGGTACAAGGTCACTGGCATTCAGTTAAGAAAGAAAACTCCCTCTCCTGCTGGAGAGGGTTGGGGTGAGGGGAATAAAATCAAAAAGGGCCATTGCCTTTAAAAGCCCCCTCATCCTAACCTTCTCCCTCAAGGGAGAAGGGACTAAATCGCTTAACTGAAGCCAGTGAAGTGCAAGGAATAAGGCTTCTTTAACCTTTATCCTTGTACCTTGAACCTTAATTTAATACGAATCCCAACTGCTTTTGCGTCGCCAGCTGAGTTTGGGCAGGATAAACCCTAAAAAAACACCAGCAAGCGAGAGTGCCCCACCGTATAGAAACCAGTCCTGACTGGCAGTGTCTTTGAGTGCCTGGTTTTCAAGTTTGAACTGCTGCAAGTCCCGCTCAACATTAACCACCCGCTCCTGAAGTTCGTCTCGTTCGTTTTTTAACTGTAATGAACTGGCAGCCGTCTTTTTCAGTTCATTGAGTTCACGGGCCAACTGGTCACGTTCGGTGGCTAAAGATTTTTCCAGGGATGATCCCGGCGTAAGAGAATCTTTTAGTGTATTCAATTCAGTTAACAGCGCGGCATTGTCAGACTGTAATAGCGTTATGGTTTTGCTGGACGAGTCTTTTGGATCAAGAGCAGGCGGTTGCTTATTGGTATATCGCGCTTTAATGTAACCTTCTGTGCCATCAATAAGGCGAACGTGGATAAATTCAGATTTGGTTTGCTTATCGATAAGCGTCAGGGGCGTTCCGGTGGGTAGCGATTTTAAAACTTTAGCGTTAATGCTCGCCGCGTCCCTCAGTGATAAATTAACATCGTCCGCCACATAGATTGTTTCAGCCTGCGCTGAGCCGAAAGTTACTGTCAAGATAAAAAAAGAACTGAGTAAAGTTTTCACGGCTACCTTCTTTTGTTATTAGTCGTCTGATGAAATCGATTTTAACGTTATTTTTTGCACAGGAGAAATTCCAGTAGAGCTTTTTGCGCGTGCAGACGATTTTCAGCTTCGGCGAAGATAACGCTTTGTGGTCCGTCTATCACTTCAGCAGTCACTTCTTCACCCCGGTGAGCAGGTAAACAGTGCATGAATAATGCGTCTTTGTCTGCCGCATCCATAATCTCGGCGTTGATCTGATAGTCTTTAAAAGCTATTTCTCTTTGTTTCTGTTCTTCTTCCTGTCCCATGCTGGCCCAGACATCTGTGACGCATAAGTCAGCATTTTTGGCCGCTTCTAATGCAGTATTAAAAAACCTGACGCGTTCGCCTGCCGCTTCAACAAATTCTTGTTGTGGACAATAGCCGGTTGGGCAAGCAATGTTTAAGTTGAAATCCAGCAGCATTGCGGCATGAATATAAGAATGACACATGTTATTGCCATCACCAATCCATGTCACTGTTTTGCCTTTGATGTCACCGCGATATTCAAAATAAGTCTGCATATCAGCCAGCAATTGACAGGGATGTTGTTGATCGGTTAAGCCGTTAATAACCGGAACGCTGGAGTGCTGCGCGAATGTCGTTACGGTTTCGTGTTTGTCGGTTCTTAGCATGATGCAGTCGACCATACTGGAAATGACTATAGCACTGTCACGCAAAGGTTCACCGCGACCCAGTTGTGTATCTCTCGGGGATAAAAATAAGGCACTGCCACCAAAATGGGTCATACCTGCATCAAATGAAATGCGGGTACGTGTCGATGATTTTTCAAAAATCATCGCTAACACCTGGCCTTTTAACGGTTGGTAATCAGGATCGCGATTATTTTTTAGTTCTATGGCTCTATTAATCAAGAGACGAAATTCTTCGCCGGATAAATCGAGCAAGCTGGTGAAATGTCTGGGGTTCATGATAGTTTTTTATGCAGTTTGTTCTGTGTATTCTGTAATGATAGTCGATAAGATTTCTACAAGGAGCTTGATTTGTTGCTCGTCAATAATTAATGGCGGTAATAAACGAATGGTTGTTTCATTGGTAACATTAATCAATAAACGCTGTTGCAATGCCGATTTAACCAACTCGGCGCATGGGCTGTCGAGTTCGATACCGATCATCAAGCCTTTATTGCGAATATCAACAATATGTTTATTACCTTGTAAGTGCTCAATAAAGCCGTCGCAGATAGCCTGGCCCTTTTGCTGGGCCTGTTCAACGAGGTTTTCTTCATCCAGTGTTGCCAGCACCGCTAAAGCTGCACTACAGGCTAAGGGATTGCCGCCAAATGTAGAGCCGTGATTCCCGGCAGTTAGCAGTTGTGCGGCTTTGCCACGCGCAAGGCAAGCACCGATAGGTACGCCGTTCCCCAAGGCTTTGGCCAGGGTACATACATCGGGAATAATGTTATTGTGCTGGAAGGCAAGAAATTTGCCGGTACGGCCTATGCCCGTCTGGATTTCATCCAGCATCATTAACAATTCATGCTGGTCACACAGTCTGCGTATTTGGTTAAGATAATCAGCGGCGGGAATATTGACGCCGCCTTCACCTTGTATGGGTTCAACCAACACAGCCACGATATTTTTATTTTGCTCAAGCGCTTGCTTGATTGCGCTAACATCGTTGTAGGGTACTCGCACAAAGCCCTCAACCAGCGGTGCAAAGCCTTGTTGTACTTTACTATTTCCGGTAGCGCTTAGCGTTGCTAACGTACGGCCATGAAAACTCTTTTCCATGACAATAATCGCGGGATTGTCAACGCCTCTTTCATGACCGTACTTGCGAGCCAGCTTAATAGCCGCTTCATTCGCTTCGGCGCCCGAATTGCAGAAAAATACATTATCAAAGCCGCTTTTTTCAGTCAGTTTGTCAGCCAGACGTTCCTGAGCGGCAATTTTATAAACATTGGAGGTATGCAGCAGTTTTTCGCTTTGAGCGCATATAGCCTTATGCACTGCCGGGTGGGCATGCCCCAAATTGCATACTGCGATGCCGGATAGGGCATCCAGATAACGGTTATTATTTTCGTCAAACAACCACGCGCCTTCACCCCGTTCAAAGCTGACGGGTAAGCGACTGTATGTTGGCATAATATGGCTGGTCATGGTTTCTGCCTGCAAACGAAAAACAGGCAGCTACCGCTACCCGATAAAAAAATGTTCGATTATAAGTACCTATCCAGTCTCAGGCAAGCCTTGGATTACAAGATTTGCTTTTTTAAGTGGCGTAAAGTTGATAAAATCACTAGGTCTTTATTTATTTGAGTGACTAGTACTATGAGCGTTATAGAAAGAATCAAAGACCAGATTGAAAATAATCCGGTCGTTTTATACATGAAAGGTTCACCTGATTTTCCACAATGCGGCTTTTCAGGTCAAACCGTGCAAATATTGGACGCCTGTCAGGCAAAATATATGTACGTTAATATTTTTGAGGATCCTGAGCTGCGTGAAGCGCTTAAAGAGTATTCAAATTGGCCTACTTATCCGCAATTGTATATCAACGGTGAATTAGTCGGCGGTTGTGACATCGTTATCGATTTGTATAAAAAGGGCGAGTTGGTCGCTATGTTGACAGCTGTCGGCGGCACAGAACAATAATTATTCACACGAAGTTGCAGGTGCGATTTATTCGCGTAATGCGTAATGAATTCGCATCTGCAATTCGCATTTTTAGTCATATCTGTTAGTTTTTCAAGTCGTTTCCAGCGATTGACAGCCATACAATATCTAATTGAACATTTCTATTTTCACTAATAGAATAGAAACATTGTATGAAGTTTCAGAGCCTTGATTTTGTCTGCGTCACGGTTACTCTTTTTACAAACAAATAAAAGCGCTGTTACGCGACAATAAATCAAAGTAGCAATAACGCTACGCCAATTCCACTAAATCCAAAAATTTCAAGTGAAGTTCTGATGCTTGGCTGTCCTCAGCTGAAAAATAATCCCCCCTGGCTTAAAGCGATGCTATCTCTAAAAAATCGATCAAATGACAACTAACTTTCCAACAGACTTAGACGAGCTCTCTCAAAAGCGGATAAAAGAACTTTTAAATTATGTTCATCACCTGGGTGCATTGAATCAAAGGCCTGTCTTTAAAGTTGAAGATTACCAGCAGGTTATGATTAGTGAGCATCAAACGAAGGGCAAAGTGGGTGTTCAGCATAATATTATAGATAACGAAGGTGAGCCCATTTGGCTGCGTATCGATCGTTTGATTCGTAATCCGCCGCCTCCACCAAATCAGCTGATCGAAGCCTGGATTACAGTCAAGAATGATCCTGATAGCCCCGTGATCGTTCAAGACAAAATCGTTAAAACTATGTGGAAGAAAGAGGCGGAAGATTTACTCGGTTCGTCTTCTATCAGTGAAAGCGATATCAGCGATAATTTGACTGATATTAAATTTAAGGATGTTATTTTAACCCTGGATAATCAACCCGAAATAAGGGCATCCATAGATAGCTATATTAATGAGCAGTGGACGCTTTGGTCGTCTGAAGAAAAACCAAGAAGAGCAACGATTAAAATTTATGATGCTTTATTCGGGCTCCAACAGGTTATCGAAACACAAGGCGAGGATCAGCCATTAGAGTTAATCTGGGGATTGGGTGTCAGCCGCTGGCTGTGTGAAGGTTATTGTATCGATCATCCATTGCTTGAGAAACCGGTAGAGTTAGAGTTCGATAGTAAAGATGGCGCCATTTTAATCCGGCCCAGAAACGTAGAGCCTGCATTAGCGGTTAATGCTTATTTTGCTCTGGGCAATCCCGGCATTGACGCCTTAACAAAACACGCCAAGCGCTATTATGCCGAGTTATCTGAAGACATCGAGTTTTCACCTTACAGTCATGAAAGCTTTGCGCAGGTATTAAAGCAGGCGGCCATCCATTTAAGTAATAATGCCATATATTGGCCGGATGTTAATCCTGAACAGGAAAACAGAGAGCCCCCGCCCATCAATGAAACCCTGCAAGTAACCGATAGCTGGTGCATTTATGCCAGACCGCGCAGCATTACCAGTTTTATCCAGGATATTGAACGTTTTCAGGCTTACTTTGAGGACGATGCCGCAGTTGAATTGCCGCCGCCGGCACACCGTCTGGTTTCCGAGTTGTCTGATAAAAAACCGGTGTTATTAAACTCCGGTCTGCCATCTGAAGGCGAAGAGGCTTCTGATGAATTGCCTGATGAGATGAAACTGTTCTTTCCCAAACCCTACAATGATGCACAGGTTGAAATTATCAAGCGTCTGGAAGTCAGTGATGGCGTTGTCGTTCAGGGGCCGCCGGGAACCGGTAAAACGCATACCATCGCCAATATTATTTGCCATTATCTGGCGACCGGCCGCAGTGTTTTGGTGACTTCAAAAGGCGAAGCAGCCCTGACGGTTTTGCAAAAACAAATTCCCAAGGAACTTCAGGAATTAACCATCAGTTTATTGACGAATGAACGCGAAGGGTTCAAGCAACTGGAAGGCGCAGTGCAGTTACTGGCCAGCTTGGTTAGTCAAACCAATATCCCGGATTTATCGCGCGAAGCTGAAAGTTATGACAGCCGAGCCCGGCAATTAAAACAGGAAATCCGGAACATCGACGCTGAAATACAAGCTTGGGGACTAAAACAACTACAACCCATAGCGAAGGAATTGTCCGGCTCGACGGCTGCCATGACCGCGATGGAATTGGCCGAACAGGTCACGGCAGACCAGAACGATCACTCCTGGCTGACGGATACGTTGGGTCTATCGGAAGCATTTACTCCGCAATTTACCGATGCCGACATTGCTGAAATCAAGGCGGCAAGGCAGCTATTGGGCAAAGATATTGTTTATATCGGCAAGACTGTCCCCGTAGTAGAGGACTTGCCTGATTCAGTCCTTATGGCGGCCATTCATGAAGATTTGGCGGCGTCTGCGAGGCTTTCGGAAGATGCGAAATTTGAAAATATTCCCATGCTTGCGGCATCACTGGAGAATTCAGTCGAACGTGCCAAAGCCTTAATCAAGCCGTTAGCTATCCTGGCCGAGCTTTTGGATCGGCTTAGCGAGACTGAATGGCTACGAAAACTGTTCAATGCCTGGGTTGGGGTTCATGGTGACGATGAATTCATGCACATGTTTCAGGAATTGATCCATCCGTTACCGGGCTTGATCGAAAAAAGAGCCTTTTATGTCAAGACCCTGGTTGAGATCGAGGACCCTGGGCCCTACAAGAATGCCATCGATGAAGCGCTGGCCAACTTGTCAGGAGGCCATAGCGCTTTCGGGCTGTTTGGCTTTGGCCACAAGGAAGAAAAGGCCTTGCTGGCGCGCGTGAAAATCGATGGCGAGCCTCCCGGATCACCCGATCAGTGGGAAATTGTCAGGAACTATATGCAATTCCAGGATGATGTCAAAAAATACATGATCAAATGGAATCATATCGGCGAAGAACTGGCCTTGCCCAAATTAAGCTACGAATACGGTTCAAACGTTAAAGCCTTGCAAGCCACCTACAAAGATATTAGCGATGCCAGGAACATGGCCGAAAATATCTGGATTACCGTCAAAAATGAATTATGTGAGCTGTTTCCGCATGGCCTCAGCACCGATGACTTGCTTTTCAAACGCAGTGAAATTGATAAAACCATCAAGGCCATTGAGTTGAATACCTCACGCATAACGCTGGGTGCCCAGCGTCTGAAGCTGGATGACGTCGTCAACAAACTGAAGCAGTCAGACTCTCCAATCGCCGATGAGATGCTGGAATTTATCAACAGCGGTATTGGCAATAACAGCACTACATCCGACCAGGTGATAAAAACATGGCAGGATTTTATCGCTGAACTAAAGCGCTTGAAAACGCTGGCAGCGCCGATGAATATGGTGGTCAGAATCGCCGACACGATTGCCCGTTCAGGCGCTGAACAATGGGCTAAAGCCCTGGTGGAAACCCCGGTAACGGAGGTGCAGGACCCACTGACGCCATCAACCTGGTTTGCTACCTGGCAATGGAAAAGACGTTCCGAATACCTGAAAACGATTGATGGCCGCAAAGAACTGGCTGTGCTCGCAGAAAAACGCGTGTTACTGGATCAGGATTTAAAACGTGCTTTTTCCGATCTGGTCAAGGTTAAAACCTTTATCGGCTTACATTTAAATATGACCGAACGCGTTCAGGGCGCTTTGATGCGCTTTGTCTCGGCGATAGGCAAAATCGGCAAAGGCACTGGAAAACGGGCCCCCCGTCATAAAAGAGACGCCTATCGGGCCATGCAGGATTGTTATGCCGGCGTACCTTGCTGGATTATGCCCACCTGGCGTATCAGCGAAAGCCTGCCGTCAGAATTCGGTGCCTTTGATCTGGTCATTATTGATGAAGCATCACAATCCGACATTACCGCCTTACCCGCAATTTTACGGGCGAAAAAATTGTTAATTGTTGGTGATGACAAGCAGGTGAGTCCTACCGCCGGTTTTATTGCGGAAGAAAAGATGCTGCAACTGAAGCATAATTTCTTAAGGAATCAGCCTTTATCGGAACTGCTCTTGCCCGGTGTTTCCATTTATGATTTGGCGAACGCCTCGTTTCCAACTCAGCGCATCCTGTTAAACGAGCATTTTCGCTGTGTGGAGCCGATTATCCGCTTCAGTATGCAATTCTATAATGAAGCTCTGATTCCGCTCAGGTTACCCAAGCCTTCGGAACGCCTGGATCCACCCCTGATTGATGTTTATGTGCCTGATGGCATGCGCGATGAACGCAGCAAAATCAATGCGCTGGAAATGGATGCCATTGTTGAGGAAATCAAAAAAATTGTTGCCGATCCGAACATGGCGAGCCGCAGCATTGGCGTTGTTTCCCTGATCGGTGCTCAACAGGCCAAAGCCATCCAGGAAAAGCTGTTGTTTGAGCTGGGTGAAGATAACTATCAGGCCCACGATATTGCCTGTGGCGATGCGACAGCCTTTCAGGGCAAGGAAAAAGATATTGTGTTTCTTTCCATGGTGGTTGGAGAAGGGCAGGGCACAACAATGACCAAGCGTGAAGATGAGCAGCGCTTTAATGTAGCGTTGTCCAGGGCAAGAGACCGGATGTATCTTTACCGGAGTATTGAAGCAGGGCATCTGAAAAACAGCAACGATCTCAAATTTAAAGTATTGCATCATTTTGCCAATCCAATGCCCGTTCAAAGCCAAACCAATAATCCGGTCGAGTTATGCGAATCCTACTTTGAAAGGGATGTATTCAGCAAATTAACAGCCTTGGGCTATAACGTTACCCCACAAGTAAAAGTGGGGCCGTTTTCCATTGATCTGGTGATAGAGGGTGACCAGGACCGGCGGCTTGCGGTTGAACTGGATGGCGACAAATATCATCCCACCGAAAAATGGATGGAAGACTGGTCCAGGCAACGGACGATGGAACGCGTAGGCTGGAAGTTTTGGCGCTGCTGGGGCTCCAGTTACACGCTGGACCCGGATGCGTGTATGAATGACTTGATTACCACTTTAAAAGCCATGCAGATTCATCCTTCAGACAGCAGGGCGCGATTGAATGTTTTTACTGAGCATCGGGTTTATAAAACATTGAATGAAGGTCCATCAGTGAAAGAAATGGATGCTGAATAGAATGATTTTTTTAATTGCAAGATTGAATCAATTCGTTGGATATAAGTAAACACATCCTATGCAGCTTGGGCTTTGAGAATACAATCACCACAGTGCTACAACCCAACAAATAGTCTATATTAGCTATTTAGTCCAATTATTAACAGGAGGCTCTCATGCTACATTTAGCTGCCTCGGAAGTTAAACAACGATTAGGCCAGTGCATGGAAAGTGCCTTGACTGAACCCATTGTGATTGAAAAATCAGGTCGTCCCGCTGCTGTCATGTTATCTATTGCCGAGTATGAACGCTTACAAGCAATGGACGATGCTTATTGGGGAGAGCGGGCAAAACAAGCGCTTGAGGGTGGCTTAGCGGGTACTGATGAAACCATGGGCCGATTGCAAGAGCGTACGATGCTTCGGCTTAACTTAACTAACGCCGCGTTAGGATTCCTGGATGATTTACCGGGCAAGCAGCTCAAATTGATTTTGGTGGGTACCTGGTTGTCTATGAGGTGCAAGGCGAGGATTTGCAGGTATTAGTTATCGGCAAACGCAACGATGATGACGTCTATAAAAAGCTAAGCCGCATGAGTAAGAGGCGGCTTTGCCAGTCATTACATATCCAGCGGACTGCGTACACCGCGTCCGCCTTTATTTAATACATGCGTATAAATCATCGTCGTACTGACATCCGCATGACCAAGCAATTCCTGCACTGTACGAATATCATAACCAGAATCGAGCAGGTGCGTTGCAAAGGAATGGCGTAAGGTATGCGGCGTGGCCGGTTTTGTAATGCCGCTTGCCTGCACCGCCTTTTTCATGGCCCGTTGCAATAATTTTTCATCAATATGGTGCCGACGCTCGACACCGCTGCGCGGATCAACTGAAAAACTGCCGGAAGGGAAAATATATTGCCAAATCCAATCTGTCGCCGCGTTGGGATATTTACGGTCCAGCGCATCCGGCAAATAAACCGAGGCCTTGTCAAGCTTTGTATCGTTATCGAATAAGGTGCGGCGCTGGTGTAAATGCGCCAGTAAAGAATCCTTCAATGACTCCGGCAACATGGTTACCCTATCTTTGGCTCCCTTGCCGTCACGAATCAAAATCTCGCCGCGCTCGAAATCCACATCCTTGACCCTAATGCGCACACACTCCATCAAGCGCATGCCCGTGCCATACAGAAGATTCGCCATCAAACCATAGTTGCCGCTCATCCGCGTCAATACGCTGCGCACCTCGGTACGCGTTAATACGCAAGGTAACCGTTGCGGCCGTTTGGCGCGCACAACATTATCCAGCCATGGCAAATCAATCAACAGTACCTCCTTATATAAAAACAGCAAAGCAGATAACGCCTGATTCTGAGTTGAAGCAGACACCTTCCCTTCCACCGCCAGATGCGATAAAAATGCTTCTACTTCCGTTGCGCCCATTTCAATGGGATGGCGTTTACTATTAAAAAGAATAAAACGCTTTATCCATTGCACATATTGCGTTTCGGTACGGATACTATAGTGCTTGACGCGAATACGGCCGCGGACTTGATCCAGGAGTTTTGGGGGGGTATTGTTACTTTGCATAAAAAGGTTGCTATCAAAATTGAAATAGTATAGCCTCCAATTCAACAGCTTGCTGGTGTGGCGCTATACACCGGCAATTGAAAATTAATAGACACCTTAAAGGTGTCTACTTTTAGTTAGGCATTTTGGATATTTAATAGTGGCTGAAACCGAAAACAAAACAGGCGGCTGGGTATACTGTGATTTTAATCCGAATCACGCCAATGATCCTTTACTTTCCCCAGGTCTTCGGGAAAGTTTAGTATCACAATATGAGTGTGATGTTGATGTGATTATTCAGAGAATTGGCCAACTTCCAGCTTTGATGGTTCATCATGTTGGAGACTATGTTGAGTTGTTGGTCGAGGCTCGAAAGATATATACCCAAGGACATTTTTACTCTTGCGTTGCCATGTGCGGTATTGTTGCAGAGCGTATAACAAAAGATATTTTAAAACATGTTACATGCATTCGAGTTTCATCTGAAAAAGCGATGTCACCGTCACCGAAGGCTTTTGACCAGCTTGAACGTGTCGATGTTTCTAGTCTCGTTCGTTTTCTAAAGGAGAGCGGCGTTTTTAACTCTGACACTTCAAAGGCAGCTGATGCACTCCTGCAACTTCGCAACACTTACGCTCATGCAAGAGGCAAATCTCCACAAGAAGACGCGCTAAAAGCAATCGAGCAATTGCACAAGTTTGTAGACAATACTATGTCAGTGCTAAAGGATAATGAAATTCGAGATGGAAAATTAGTTCCTAAAATCGCTAATTCATAAGAAGTTTTCTGAGTTTTTGTTCTGTGATTTATTAACGCTCGGTATGTGTTTTAATTTTTATTGAAGGTTAATTTAGCCATAGCGCATAGTTTATGCAGCCTAACATGGCGCTCAACCGGAGCGCGGTTATAATGCGGTTTTATTTTTCAGCTTTCCGTGCCGCGCCCGGTTAGCTCTACGTTAGGCATTCTGGGTTGAATGTGTTGGCTTTGGTTTGCCTTCGTAAGCGTCGGTGGTTGGGGTAAGCTTTCGGTTGTGGGCTTCTTGGCTATTTAGCTTCTGGCTTAGCTTTGTGCGTTTGCGTCATGCGCGGGGTGGCGTTGGTGTTTTTGTTCGGCTTGGTTGCGCCGCGCACGACGCAAGCCGCGAGTCCGGTGTTTGGTTAGCGTTCGGTGCATTTTTTAGGCTTTTTTGTCCGTGCGCGGTTAGGTTGTGGTGTACTGCCGGGCCTAACATGGCGCTCAAAGGGACGTGCCGTTTCTTGGCGGTTTTGCAAATTCTGAATACTTTTATCAAGCGTTGGGGCTCTACGTTCAAGCGGAGCTGCGCAAAAAGCGCGCAGCTCCGCTTAGCTTTGCGTTAGGCATTCTGGGATGAATGTGTTGGCTTTGTTCTGCCTTCGTGAGCGTCAGCGTCAGTGGTTACGGTCAGGTTTTGTTTGTGAGCGGTTCGGGTGTTATCAGCCATGCGTTTGCGTCATGCGCGGGGCAGCGCTGCTGTTTTGGTTTGGCTTAGGTCCGCCGCGCATGACGCAAGCCGCGAGTCCTGTGTTGGTTTAGCGTCCAGCGCGTTGTTTAGGCTTTTTGTCCAAGGTAGTTTGGCTTTCATCGTGCTTCTTGGCCTAACATGGCGCTCAAAGGGACGTGCCGCCTCATGGCGATTTTAAAGTTTTGTAATTTATCAAGCTTTGGGGCTTCGTCCGGCGCCCTCGCCCGGCACGCCCCTTAGCTTTACGTTAGAGCGCAAGCAACTCACCACCACCCATTCCAAGGAGACTGTCAATGCTTCAACTTAAGCCACTCGATGAAAACGTCCCAATTTTTCAACAAAGCTGTAAGGCGGTTTCGCCGACAGGCAAACCGCCACAAACGGAGCGGATGGATTTGATTGTTACACGGATTTTTCCATGTTGTACTTATTCAGGACGTGCTAAAATTCAGTTCGGCCTAACGCTCAACCTTACTATGAGGTTACTGTACTATGCACCAATTTGACGTGATTGTTGAAAGAGATTCCGAAGGATATTTTGTGGCTTCTGTCCCTGCACTAACTGGTTGCCACACCCAAGCGAAGTCGCTTGATGAATTAATGGAACGCATCCGCGAGGCCATTGAGCTTTGTCTTGAAGTTCAAGGTGAAGTACCGGAACAACTTGACTTCGTGGGTATTCAAAGAATATCAGTTGCTGCATGACATCTGTTCCGAGTTTGACAGGCAAAGAAATATTGTCGGCTTTAAAAAAAGCAGGTTTTGAAATACTCCGCATTAAAGGAAGCCACCATTTTCTTCATCATCCTGATGGGCGATCAACTGTAGTGCCGGTTCACTCTGGTGAAACCATTGGACCGGGACTGTTGGCTAAGATTCTGCGTGACTGTGATTTAAACCGTGAACAGTTTCAAAAACTTCTTTAAACAAAACAGCGTGGTTAGATTTTGCAATCACACATCCAGCCTAACAAAACGCTCAACCGGAGCGCGGCCATGAGGCCGTTTTGTATTCTTAAGCTTTCGTGGGCTGCGCCCGGTTAGCTTTACGTTATGCCCTGAGAGGACAATCACAAGATGTCAGATAGTGATTCAGTAACATTACTTGTCGGCGCAGGAGCTACGGCTGGCGCATTTCTTGGCATCTTTGTGACGGCATTGCTTTCACGCGCAAGTGCAACCTCAACTCTCCGCCAAGATTGGATCAATTCTCTCAGAGCGGTGTTATCAAAATACCTTACTCATACCGAGATATTTATTGATGTGCCCGACAAAAACAGCGAAGAAGCCTACAAAGCAAAAATTGCGCTAATCGAGTATGTATCAAGCGAAACTCTACCTAAATGAGAGCGAGAAGAAATCGGGGGATTTGCTTCGGCTAATGCAAGAACTACCCAACAAGTACTCTAAAGTAGAGCATGCGGCCAAGGAGTATCAAAATGAAAAACCAAAAATATCATCCTTAATGCAAGATGTCCTAAAAGAAGAGTGGAACAGGGTTCGAGATGGCGAGATATTGTGGAGCATCAATAATTTTTTCAAGCTTATCCGATTGCCAAAATGGTTTTACATTTCTCGAATTCGTTTGTTTTGGGCGTGCGTACTGTTAATCGCCTTATATGCGGCTTATAGATTTTGTACTTATGGTGTGGTGGTGCAGGCATAACATGACGCTCAACCTCCCGCCCTTCGGTCGCTGGACGCTGCGCGATAAAGCCGCGCAGCGCCGGTTAGCTCTACGTTAGGCATAAATAGTTAGGAGGGCATATAGGAGCGGGTGGCACGGTGAACCAAATCAACCTGTGTTTATAAACGTAACAAACATAGTAGTAAATCAAGTTCAACGTGTGAGCGGTTCAATTCCGTCTCATGAAACAAAAAGGCAAAAAGTAATAAATCAACGAATACTTTTAGAAAGAAAGGAGTAAGTCATGGCAAAAATTGTCATTAAGTTCAAACTGAAATTCAAAAAGGGGGTTGTTGGTTTAGCCGTGTTTTCAATGCTGGGAATGTGCGGTGAATTTCCCACCCGACCCTATATGTCTTCAAATACTTAATGCCGTAAAGCGTACTAACCAATGGTAAGCAAGCCGTATGTTTAATAAATTCATTTGTTTCTGGCCTAACATTTGGGTCAAAAGGGACACGCCGCCCGTCAGCGGTTTTGGAAGTTTGGTTTTTTATTTCGGTTCGGCGGCTTCGTCAAAGTTCGCACACGCGGCGCGTCCCTTACCTTAACGTTAGCCCCGTTTTCGGTAATTCGCGAGTACCCCGCAGCAAGGGTGTTGCTGCACTATAAGAAGAGAGGAAGAGTGAAATGAATCTAATCCTAGAATGGAACCACATCCTGCTTGAAGCTATCCGCAACATAGGCAAACTGCCTCCCTCCAGCCCCGATCTTTCTCGTGGTGGTCCGCCGCAGGTGGCACGTTCAATCGGTATCGTCTACACCTCCGTGTACGATGCTTGGAGTGCCTACGACGCTGTTGCCAAGCCAGCGCACCGCACCACGCCGCGCAAACCCGCTGCGCAACACACCGACGCTAACCGTCGCAAAGCCATCAGCCAGGCGGCCTACCGCGCTCTCATTGATCAGTTCCCACCTGCCATTTACGAAGGCGGTTTTCGCCCCACCTACGAAGCCATGTTGGCGGCTCAGCTTGCAAAGGATGGCATCGTCATCGGTGGCCCAACCCCGACACCGGTGGATGTGGGCAACCAGGCGGCAGACGATGTACTCGCGTTCCGACACAACGACAACGCAAACCAAGCCGGTTTGTATGCCGATACCAGCGGCTATGCTCCTTTGAACAAGCCAATGACTGTACTGCTACCCGCAGCGCCCGACGCCATCGATTTTCCCGGCCGATGGCAGGCGCTGACCTACCTCAACAGCGCCCACGAAGCCAAGACGCCAAAATTCATCTGCCCGCATTGGGGTAGCGTCAAGCCTTTTGCGTTAACAAGTGGTAGCCAATACCGTCCGACCACGCCACCGCAGTCACCGCTGAGCCAGGGGTATCTGGATCAAGCCAAATATGTGATCGACATCCAGGCCAGACTGACTCCCGAACAGAAGGTGATTGCCGAATACTGGGCCGACGGCCCCAACTCGGAACTGCCCCCGGGCCACTGGACCGAGTTCGCCGCCTTCGTGGCTGAGCGCGACAACCTTGACCTCAACCAAAACGTCAAACTCTACTTCGCTCTTGCCAACGCCATCTTTGATGCCAGCATCGCGACGTGGGATGCCAAGCGGACTTTCGACTATGTACGCCCCGTAACTGCCATCCGACATCTATTTCGGGGCAAGCGCATTTTGGGCTGGGCTGGCGCTGGCAAGGGTACACAGGAAATACTCGGCGAAACTTGGAAACCGTTCCAGGTGCCAACTTTCCCAACTCCTCCGTTCTCCGAATTCACCTCGGGTCACAGCGGCTTTTCTATGGCCGCAGCCACCGTTCTGAAACGCTTTACCGGCAGCGACAAGTTCGGATTCTTCTATGCGCAAGAGGTGCCCCTCAAAGCTGACCCGACCGAACCGGTGACGGATGTGGTGCTGCATTGGTCTACGTTTACTGGCGCTGCGCAACAGGCTGGCGAGTCTCGCTTATACGGTGGCATTCACTTCTATGAAGGCAACGTGGTGGGGCTGGACTTGGGAGAGAAGGTCGGTAACGCCGCGTATGCTAAGGCGCAGGATCTGTGGTCTGGAGCTTAACAGGGCTAACATGTCGCTCAAGCCGACCCGCTTCCGCTACGCTCCAGCGGTCGGCTTAGCTTTACGTTAGGCGTTTCATCTACCGATTTCGGTGAATATATGAATACAAAAACCAAAATACCACTCACAGAAAAGTTGGTTGAGTTCGAATTATGTTCTCAGAATGGTCATAAAATGCGAGATAGGAAAATAATATATGACACTAAAAATGAACCTATTCCGGATGAAAAATGGTTAACACTTACACAAACCATTTGCAATTTAGACGCTTTGAAAATACTTGCAAATACAGCACTTGTCAATTACGAAAATTGGCAAAATATTTTTGAGCGCCATACCATCTCTGACTTGGTGAAGATTTATAAAGAGGATAAAAATGTTGTTTCTTTGAAGAAAATTTTAGAACGCGAACGAGATAATGCCAAGTGGGATAATGCAATGGCTTTATTTTCGTCAATCGCTTATTTGGATGAAGAGCGAATAATGGACTTCTTGGAGGTGTTTGGGTTTAACGATGTTCTACCCATTAATGACAAGGAGACTGATACACATGGATTTTTGTGTCGATTTAAAATCAATGAAGAAAAAACAATTACAATCCACACTTGGCGCGGCACGGTCTCTAGGAAAAACTGGTGGACAAATGTTAATACAGGGCTTCCTACTTCGAGATCTATACATCGGGGCATTGAAAGATCACAGAAAGAATCCTTGCCTAAAATTCTAGATTTTCTAAAAAGTGAGCCTGATACGATCAATGTGTTGACCGGGCACAGCTTAGGTGGGGGATTGGCAAATGCCAGTGTTCCTGTTTTAGTTAAAAATAACGAAAAAATAGCTCGTTTAACAACATTTGGTGCAGAAAAATCACTTTCAAAGCGCGGGTTACCCGAATTAGCTAAAAAAATCACCGCCGGAGCCAGACGTTGGATTTCCCATTCCGACCCTGTCCCCTATTTGCCACCCGGATTTGATGTAATTGGAACATTATTTTACTTTAATAATGAAAAGGGTCCGTGCGACATAACACACGTGCCACCTGATTTAAAGGAAAGTATCCGTATGTGGAGTAAAGAAAATCCGGTTAGCCATCATGATTTGGACTGTTACTTATTTAAAACACGTCACCTTGCAGCTTATTTAACTCATGTTTTGGAGGGTAAAAAAGAGGATTATGTATATTATTATCCCTATCCGAAAAAAATGCAGTTGTATTGAGCTAGAGAAAAAGGGTCAGGCTCATGATTCAGTTGCCTAACATTACGCTCAAGCGGGACGCGCCTTATCGTTGCGGTTTTGAAGGTTTGTTGTTTTTTCCGGCTTTGGTGGCTTCGCTTATCTTCCGTGAAAGGCGTGCCTCTTAGCTTTACGTTAGGCTTGTATTCCCCTCTATAGAAAATTAGGAAGTGATATGGATTCAAAAATTGTTGCTGAAGCTGCCCGCGCAACCCTCGATGGAAGCATCCCTTTTCCAGAGGTTGTACGCAGGTTATTAGAAACAGGTGTTGAGTATTACCACGTCGATTATGTGGCGCTGCAAAAAACCTATTACAGCGCCTCTGGTGAGGTTATTAAAACCCCAATCAATTATGAGGGCTTGCCTACTGTTGCAAGTGAATTCAATGTTGAAGAGCTTCGTGCTGCAATTCTCGACAGTCAGCAAAATGGGCAGCATTACCGCGACTTTACCAAGCGGGCTATGAGTGCAGGTGTTCAGGGTTATATTGCATTTCTACGCGGCAAGCGTGTTACTTATTGGGGGCGTGGCGGGGATCAACACATTGAATGGTTTCCTGGTGCAAAACCTCAAAACGCCTAACATGGCGCTCAACCGGAGTGCGGTTATAATGCGGTTTTATTTTTCAGCTTTCCGTGCCGCGCCCGGTTAGCTCTACGTTAGAAATCACATACGATGACACAAGACGAAATCGACGACCAAAAGAAAATCGAGTTCTACGCGGCAAGCGTTGCTGCGTGGTATGAATCATCTTTGGAACATGACAAAAGTCTCTTTACACTTTCAGCCGGCGGGATTGGCCTACTAATCACCTTGCTCACTACTGTTGGTCTGGATACGGCAGAGGCATTAGTATTATATGTTGGCGCCATCATTTGCTTTGTTGTCTCCCTTGTTTCTATTTTGTTTGTTTTTCGTGGAAATCAGAGGCATATCGAAGAGATTTTAACCGGCAATAACCAAAGAACTGACCCAGCACTTTCCAGACTCGATGGAACAGCGATTTGGTCTTTCGGTATCGGTGTTGTATTCACTGCTGTTATAGGCATCTCAGCAGCAATCCACTCTTTCACTTCAAAGGAAAAAATCATGGCAAATGAAACTACAAAATCTACCGAAGCCGTCACGTTACGCGAGAGCTTTAATGGTGTTGCAAATCTTCAATCTGGCACTGAATTTGGTAAGAGTTTTAACGGGGCTGGAAATTTGCAGCCCCAGCAAACGACACAACCCGCTGCTCCATCAAGCACTCCAACGAACAGCGGCAATTCTCAAAACCAAAATGGTAGTGGAAACTAATTTCTAACATGGCGCTCAAGTGGGACGCGCCTTATCGTGACGGTTTTGAAGGTTTTTTGTTTTTTCGGCTTCGGTGGCTTCGCTAATCTTCCGTGAAAGGCGCGCCCCTTAGCTCTACGTTAGGCTGTACATGTAGACGCAACATTTTTTATAGAAAGAGGGAAGTTATTGGTGAAAATTAAACTTGTTTATTTGGTCGCAACGGCTTTGCAATTTTGCATAATTGAATCTGTGCTTGCTGCTCAGTTGCAACCCTCAGACGAAGCGGAAGCTTTTAAGGCAGGCGGCTATTTACTAAAAGATAGTAAATGGCACAGTGAATGTAATGAACCTACAGAGCTTTCATTTACGCCAGCAAAAATTGAAAGCGTTACTGACTTAAATGGAGACAGCTTACCTGAGGTAATTATCTCGGAAGGTGGTACAGCGTGTTATGGCAATACTGGCTACGGTTTTACTATTATTAGTAAGCAATCTAACAATACTTGGAAGCCTATGTTAAGCAGCACTGGTATTCCTACATTTTTAAAAACTAAAGGTGTAAATGGCTGGCCAGACATAGAAATTGGTGGTCCCGGTTTTTGCTTTTCTGTTTGGCGCTGGAATGGTAAAAGCTATGAAATTAATCGTTATGAATACGAAGGTAAATCTTGCAAAATAAATTAAATATAAAGCCTAACAAGGCAAGGTGGTCACTGGTGCTTGTGGATCCCATTCAATATGGATTTTTCCGTTAAAAGTGTCGGCAATCAGTGCGCTTATTTCTGTCTTTTTTGGGGTAAATTCTGGCTCACCCGTTGGGTGAATAACTTTGGGAGGTAAAATCATGGCTCTGCTCAAAGAATACAAGCCTTGCAGATTTTATGCTTTTGTTCAACTAAGGTTTCTAGGATAATGGCTCCTAGTTTTTTGATTTTTCCATATGGCCGTATCGCGGAACCGGTTACGAGCTTAGTCGGATGTGAAACCGGGTCGTAGTTTCGAATATAACAGCAAAATTTATACAATGAAACAGACGGTTCAAATGATTTCTGCGTAACCCCAATCATAATAGACTCGTGTAAAGGTCAACAAAAGGGGTCAATCCCAATAAATAATAGACACATTTATGCTAACCTCCTATGCCCTATGCCATATGTTATGATTCCATTTTTAGGAGAGGATTAAGCCGTGCGAACAACCATTAATATCGATGACCAATTGTTGATGTATGCCAAACTTCAGGCAACCCACAACAAGGTTGCATTTTAAAACAGGTTGTAGAAGATGCGCTGCGTGAATTTTTTTCACACCATCGCCTGGAACGCGATCCGGTGCAATTGGAAACGATTTCCGGGGCTGGTCTAAAACCTGGCGTTAATCTGGATGACGGGCGCAGTTTGAACGACATTATGGATGGCCGTTGATGTTTTTAATGGATGTCAATGTATTATTGGTTTATGCGCATAGAAAAGATACTTGAAAGCATCGGCCGATGCGCTTGGCTGTTTGATTCATGCCTATATGTTGATGACCAATCATGTGCATTTATTGGTTACGCCAAGTGCTGCAAACGATATTAGCCTGTTGTTTCAGGGTGTCGGGCGCCATTTTGTACCCTATATCAATAAAACCTATCAACGCCGGGGAAGTTTGTGGGAGGGCCGGCATAAGGGCCATATTTTAGATTCAGAAGACTATTTCCTGATCTGCATGCGTTATATAGAGATGAATCCGGTGCGCGCCGGGATGGTTGACCTTCCTGCGCAGTATCGATGGTCAAGTTATGCAGCAAATGCCCAGGGGATTGATAATGCCATTATTCAGCCGCATGAACTTTACTTGACGTTAGGTAAAAGCCCTGAGGCACGGCAAGCAGCCAATCGAGGGTTATTTGCAACTGAAACCAATGCTGATGAACTCGATTTAATTCGGGCGAGTTTGCATTCCGGAACACCGCTGGGTAATGACCGCTTCAAACAACAGATTGAGTCCTCTGCAGGTTGTACCGTAGGTTTTAGCTAGCGTGGCAGACCTTTGAAGCAAGGAACCGTGGAATAAGATATCCCCATTTCCGCTCTCTGCAATCATAACGTGGTCACATTTGTCTAACCACGGCTAACAAATCAAACCGGTAGACGAGGCACATGTTGGTATTCTGTTAACCTGGATTTACGCAGCAACGCATTTCTTATCTGCCATTCATCTTGCGGTTCAACATCTACAAGAAAACTGACTTTATCTTGGGCACTATTGGCAATGGGAATGCCGTCACGGTATAAAATGCGCTGACCGGGCTGGCTTGGCATGCGTTGTCCGGAGGTGATAACGCCAGTTAGATTCAACGGGTCTGCAGCACTGATGGCAACGAGATAGCCCTGTCTGGATTGCCTGCGAATTTCTCTCAGGGCGTTAACCGCTTCGGGCAATGCATATTGCTCACCGGCGAAGCCCTGCACGAAACGGCCGCCGCGCAATTCTCCCCGCGCCTCCATGCGCCGGAATACATATAACAATTCCCGCCACGGAGGCAGAATATCTTCCTGATCCAGCAGTTTGCGAAAAACAATGCCGTAACGGCGCAGCAGAACTCGTGCTATATGTTCGCAGTGTTGATAGCGGTCGGTTTCGGCAGTCTGGCTTGACCGGATTAACGACCAGCGGCCGGAGGCAACAAAGGGATCATGATGCGGATATTTTTTGCTGCGGCGTTGCTGAACTTTCTGGGACGTAATCAGTGTGCGCAAGCCCTGAAAACTATCAGCAGTAACCAGTCCCCAGGCGGCCAGTTCTGCTAGCGCTTCTTCCAGTTGTGATTTGAGAAGACCGGTTTCAGCCAGCAGGTCTTCGAAGAAACTGGCGCCCCATTGCTTGAGTGTAGCGTAAACTTTTTGTCCCTTGCCTGATAAATCCAGTGCGTCATGTGCCGGCAGCGGCGCATAGGCACGCCAGTGCGGAAGATTAGCCCGGCTGATAAAGCTGATTGACGTGGATTTTCTGGCCGGGTTTTTGCGTTTGTTCAAGGCAATGCCGGCAGGGGGTTGCAGACGCAGCCAGGTGATTTTGCCGGAACTGCACAATTTATCCAGATCGGAAGCCAGATAGAAATGAATTCTGGCCGGCAGAATATCGGCTTCCCAGCTTATAGCAGGTAGACAGAGACCTTCCAGTTGCAACAAGCGCAGTTGCAAGGCGGCTTCGCCTTCGCCAGGATCATCCAGGCCGTGCCAGCGAAACAGGAAGCGCATAAAATCGGCTGGAGCAACCGGCTCGATTTCAGTGCGCAATTGTTTGAGCGTATAGCGATGAATACGGGCCAATAAGCCGCGTTCACACCATTCAGTGGTATCTCCCTGCGTAAAAAACTTTCCTTGAATTACAAAGCCTTCCTGTTGCAAGGCAATTAAGGCATGATCAATTGTGGGGACCTCCATTAACAGCGGTGCTGCCAGTTGCGCGGCTGTAACCGGACCCAAACCTTCCAGGCGGCTGCGGATAATTTCCCTTGCAGCGCTATCCGGATCGCTTGCTTCATCAGCGGCAATTGCTTCAATGCAAGGATGAATGGGAGCCTGCGGAAACAGCAGTTGCATAACCTCCAGGCGTTCGGCCGCAATCCACAAACGCGTGTCATTGGCTAGGGTCATGACGGTTGCGCGTTTGCTTTGTTGCAGACTTTCCATCAGGGTGGGCCAGCCGTGGGCAAGATTGTCATGTAAATTTGACAGTGGGCCCCGTTCTCCCTCCGTTTCGGTAAGAAACCCCAGAACCACCAGGGCATCGTGAAGCTCATCCGGGGTATGGGCTTCCGGCCAGGCTTCTATGCGTACCCTTTCGATAGCTTCCGGGTTCAAGCGGCCAATATCGGCAGCGCTTTGCGGGTCCATGAAGCGCCGTTGTTGTACCGCCAGAGTTCTGCGTTCCTCGGCTGGAGCATCGTCTAAAAAGGCATAAGGCCTAGCGTTCAGAATTTCCAGGGCCAGCGGGGAAGGGCTGGCCAAGTCCCTGGCAATGATGGTGATTGTTCCCTGTTCGATCCCTGTTAATAAGCGTTCCAGCCCATCTATGTCCATCAATTCATGCAAGCAATCCGATAAAGTCTGATTGACCAGCGGGTGATTGGGAACTTCCCGGTTGCCGGAAATGTTTTCCTGACAGGCGAGCTGATCCGGGAAGATCACGGCGATAAGATCTTCGGCATCGTTCCGCTGAAAATAGGCAGGGACTTTCTTGCCGGCGCGGTTGCGCGGCACGGCCAGTGCGGTATTGGCAACCCAGCGCCAGCGGGTGGGGAACATCGGCGCAGCTAACAGTGCCTGAATCAGAACGTCTTTTACCGTGGCCGCTTTGAGGTATCGTGCAGGTTCTTCCAGCGGAAAACTGTGGGTCGGGCCGAGTGACAAGACAATGGTGTCTTCGCTGGCGGCGGCCTGTAGTTCGAAGTTGAAGCGACGGCAGAAGCGTTTTCGGAGTGCGAGGCCCCAGGCCCGGTTAATCCGGGAACCGAAAGCCGAGTGGATGACGAAATGCATATCGCCGGTTTCATCGAAAAAGCGCTCGAACACGATGTGCTGCTGCGTAGGCAAGACCGTTAAAGCTGCTTTGGCTGCGGCCAGATATTGTACCAATTGTTCTGCCGCCGGATGGGGAAGCCGTATTTCGTCTTTGAGATAGAGATAAGCCGCATCCTGACCCTGTTCGAGTTTGGCATCCACGGTTTCTCGTAAATTTGATACGGCAACAGAGAGTTCATCGCTACGGCCGGGCGCTTCACCAAACCAGAACGGAATATTGGGCGGCTGTCCGTGAGCATCTTCAACAAACACACGGCCCTGTTCGATCTTGAGCATTCGATACGAACTGTTGCCCAGTTGAAATATATCGCCCGGCAGACTTTCAAAAGCGAAGTCTTCATTCAAAGTGCCGACAAAAATACCTTCTGGTTGCAAAATGACGTCGTAATCGAATTGATCGGGAATGGCTCCGCCGTTAAGGAGCGCAGTCAGCCGCGCGCCCTTGCGCGGCCGTAACATGCCGTGAACTGCGTCCCGGTGCAGATAGGCGCCGCGCCGGCCACGCCGGGTGTGAAAACCGTCACTCAGCATTTTGACGACGGCTATAAACTGCTCGTGGGTCAGTTCCCGGTAAGGCCAGGCTACAGAAAAGACCTGATAAAGATCAGTTTCGTGCCACTCGCGGCAGGCGATCTCGGCTACGATTTGCTGTGCCAGCACATCCAGCGGATGCTTCGGAATGGAAATGCGATCTAGTTCATCCTGCTGAATTGCAGCCAGCATGGCCGTGCATTCCACCAGATCATCACGCGACAGCGGAAACAAACGGCCTTTTGGCGTAGCGCCAAGTTGGTGGCCAGAACGCCCGACCCGTTGCAAAAAGGTTGAGATGGCATGCGGCGAACCCAGCTGACACACCAGGTCCACATCACCTATGTCGATACCGAGTTCAAGCGAAGCCGTCGCCACCAGGGCTTTGAGTGTACCCTGTTTTAAACGTTGTTCCGCAGCAAGTCTGTGTTCCTTGGCCAGACTGCCATGATGGGCGGTGACATAATCTTCGCCTATGCGTTCGGCCAGCGCCGCAGCCGCTCGCTCGGCCAGGCGACGGGTGTTCACAAAAATCAGGGTCGTGCGGTGTTGCTCGATCAACTGTTCAAGACGATTATAGATTTCTCCCCAGACTTCCGCCGCCATGACTGCTTCCAGCGGCGAGCCTGTGACTTCTATCTCCAGATCGCGCTGCCGTTTATGACCGGTATCGATAATCGTGCAAGGTATTGCCTGATTGCCGTTCAAAAACCGCGCCATCAATTCGACCGGTTTTTGGGTGGCAGATAAACCGATGCGCACCGGCGGCGTTGCGGTCAATTGTGCCAAGCGTTCCAGAGAGAGCGATAGATGTGCGCCACGCTTGTTGCCTGCCAGTGCATGTATTTCATCGACAATAACGCTGCGCACCGAACTCAACATTTCGCGTCCTGAATCCGAAGTCAGTAGAATATAAAGCGATTCCGGTGTTGTGACCAGAATATGTGGCGGATGGCGCTTCATGGCCGAGCGTTCAGCCGTCGAGGTATCACCGGTGCGGGTTTGGGCACGGATTACTACATCGGGTAGACCGCATTCCAGCAAAGCAAAGCGAATACCGTCCAGCGGCAGTTCCAGGTTTTTGTGAATGTCGTTAGACAGCGCCTTGAGCGGCGATACATAGAGAATTCGGGTTTCATCCGGTAACGACGATTCCAATCCCTGTTGTACCAACTGGTCGATCGCTGCCAGAAATGCCGCCAGGGTTTTACCCGAACCGGTCGGGGCTGCGATCAGCGTGGATTCACCCGCTCGTATTGCCGGCCAGGCCTGGCGTTGAACGTCCGACGGGGCATCGAAATTGGCATTGAACCACTGCGCGACTGCGGGGTGAAACGAGGTTAAGGACATGGCATGTGGTAAGTTGACTTGAGAAAAGGTAACTTCTCATCCGACACAGTTAGTCGTTGCGCAAATCAGGTAATGGCGGTATTGCTCCCACATCAAGCAGCCTATTTGTTGCTGTTTAATGATTTCCATTGATTGACTATCATACAAAATAGTTCGGCTGTCATTTCAGCATCATATAACGCTGAATGCGCTTTTTCGTTGTCCCATTCCAAACCCGCAGCCTGAGCAATTTTGGCCAGTACAGTCTGTTGATAAGCCAATCCTCCCAACGTAGCCGTGTCGAAGGTGCTGAACGGATGAAAAGGGCTGCGTTTTATTTGTGTTCGTTGGATAGCAGCATTCAGGAAGCCGATGTCAAAAGCAGGATTGTGACCCACCAGAATTGCCCGTGTGCAATTGTTACGCTTTACGGCATGTTTAATGGGCTTAAATAACATGTCCAACGCGTCTTTTTCGTCTATGGCCATGCGAAACGGGTGATATGGGTCTATACCATTGAATTTGAGAGCTGCAGCGTCCAGTTCGGAATTTTTAAAGGGGACAACGTGAGTTGAATAGCGTTCGGTGATTTCCAACTCATTGTTACTGTTAAGCTCAACAATAATGGCAGCAATTTCCAGCAGGGCATTTTTTTTTGAATTAAATCCGGATGTTTCTATGTCGATGATTACAGGGAGGTAACCTCTAAAGCGTTGAGCTAAAGGAATTGCAGGTGTGTCCATTATGTTGGGTTGCATCCAAAGGTTTCGGAAAGAAAAAGCATGTTACGCCAAGTTGGGCGTAGAGGCTTAAAATATTGCGTTTCTAAACTAGAGGGGGAATTTACTGCATTTTCCAACTCAGTTCTTCATCCGCTTTGAGTGGCGTGATGGTATTGCCGTTTTCCCCGTAACAAGATGGAATTCTCCAACTGATTTTTTCTAAAGTAACCTTGCCTGAATTTCTGGGTAAGCGGTAAAAATCCGCCCCATAAAAACTGGCGAATCCTTCCAGTTTGTCCAGTGAACCGGCGCTTTCAAATACGTCGGCGTAAAGTTCCAACGCTGCGTGAGCACTGTAACAGCCGGCACAACCACACGCGGTTTCTTTTAATGAAGTCAGATGCGGCGCACTGTCCGTGCCTAAAAAGAATTTTGGATTGCCACTGGTCGCGGCGGCAACCAATGCCAGACGATGCTGTTCACGCTTGATTATCGGCAAACAATAATAATGTGGGCGAATGCCACCCACGAGTATGGCATTACGGTTAAACAGGAGATGCTGGGGGGTAATGGTTGCGGCAACATTAGCGCTAGCCGCTTGCACAAACTGCACTGCTTCTGTGGTGGAGACGTGTTCTACCACAATGCGTAAGCCGGGGAAATTATCGACAATATCGGTCAAACTGGTGTCAACAAACACTCGTTCACGGTCAAAAATATCACACTGCTCGTCGGTTACCTCGCCATGAATCAGTAACGGAATGTCATGTTTTTCCATGGCTACCAGTAACGGATAAATAGCCTTAATATCGGCAACACCTGAATCCGAATTGGTCGTAGCGCCCGCTGGATACAATTTAAACGCATAAACGTGGTCAGACTCGACGGCTTTTTTGATTTCAGTTACCGTCGTTGAAGCTGTCAAATAGAGCGTCATCAAGGGTGTAAAATCAATGCCGGCAGGAACAGCCTGCAAAATTTCTTCCCGATACGTTATCGCTTGAGCCACTGTAGTCACAGGAGGCTTAAGATTTGGCATGATAATGGCTCGTGCAAATTGCCTTGCAGTATGCGGCAACACGGTTTTTAAAACAGCGCCATTTCGCACATGTGTGTGCCAGTCATCGGGGCGAGTTATGGTTAATGTTTTCATTGTTGACGGTGTGTCTGTAAAATAGCTGGTTATTTTATAGTAAGTACTTGGAAAAACTAAATACAGTCCTTATTGTAGTTATTATTTTTTGTTATCGGAGTGGTCAATGCCAATTTACGAATATCAATGTCAATCCTGTGGTCATGAGCACGAAGCCTTACAAAAACTCGGTGCTGAACCCTTACTTGTTTGCCCTGCCTGCACAAAGCCGGAATTAATGAAAAAAATCTCTGCCGCCGGCTTCAGATTAAAAGGTAGTGGCTGGTATGAAACCGACTTTAAGAGCGGTTCCAAGAAAAATGTAGCGGGCGAAGCATCGGCAACACCCAGCGTTCCAAAAGCTGGCGGCTGTGCTGGCGGTGGCTGTAAAAGCCATTAACAAAACAGGCGCAAGATCAATGCCCTTGCACCCAGCGTCTTTTATCTCACTAAATAAACAACTTTTTAAATATACAGGGAAAATTTATGCGTACCCACAAGTGCGGAGAATTAAATACACAACAGCTAGGCGAAACCGTTTCAATCTGCGGTTGGGTACATAGACGCCGCGACCACGGCGGCGTTATTTTTATTGATCTCAGAGACCGCGCCGGACTGGTGCAAGTCGTGGTTGATCCCGACGTTGCCGAAACTTTTGCCGTTGCCGAACATGTCCGCAGTGAATATGTATTAAAAATTACAGGCATAGTCCGTGATCGTCCAGCAGGCACAATCAACGTTAACATGCACTCTGGCGCGATTGAAATACTGGCTAAAGAGATCGAAGTCTTGAATGAATCCGAAACTCCACCGTTCCCTGTGGAAAGCGATATTGAAGTCAACGAAGAACTGCGTTTGCGCTATCGCTATATCGACTTGCGCCGGACTGTGATGCAGGAAAAAATGAAAGTTCGCCGTGACGTTACACGGATTTTAAGAAACTTCCTTGATGATAACGAGTTTTTTGAAATTGAAACGCCCTACCTGACCAAAGCTACACCCGAGGGCGCTCGCGATTACATTGTGCCCAGCCGTACTCACGAAAATTCCTTTTTTGCCCTGCCGCAATCGCCACAACTGTATAAACAAATGTTGATGGTCGCGGGCATGGATAGATATTATCAAGTGGTGCGTTGTTTCCGCGATGAAGATTTACGCGCCGACAGGCAGCCCGAATTCACACAATTGGATATAGAAACGTCATTCATGGATGAAAACGAAATCATGGATGTCATGGAAGAAATGATTCGTCAGTTATTTGCGAAAGTGATTAATGTCGAGCTGGACGCCAAATTCCCGCGTATGAGCTACCAGGAAGCCGTATCACGCTACGGTATTGATCGCCCTGATTTGCGGATTCCACTGGAATTGGTCGATATTGCCGACGACATGAAAGATGTCGATTTTAAAGTCTTCTCGGCACCTGCCAATGACCCGAAAGGTCGCGTGGTAGCAATGCGCGTTCCTAACGCGAGTGATTTAAGCCGTAAAGACATCGATGAATTAACCAAATTTGTTAGCATATACGGTGCGAAGGGTTTGGCTTACATTAAAGTCAATGACCTGACCGCCGGCATTGAGGGCTTGCAATCCCCCATTGTTAAATTTGCCCCAAATGCTGTCTGGTATAGTGTACTGGAGAAAACAGGTGCTCAAACCGGTGATTTAATATTCTTTGGCGCTGACAAAGCCAGCATTGTTAATGAAGCGATGGGTGCGTTGCGGGTCAAACTGGGACACGACCTTAACTTGTTGGAAGGCGAATGGAAACCGGTTTGGGTGGTTGATTTTCCAATGTTTGATTGGGATGAAAAAAGCGGGCGTTACAATGCCATTCATCACCCCTTTACCGCACCCAGTTGCTCGGTTGAAGACCTGGTAGCCAATCCGGCTGCAGCGTTATCACGCGCTTATGATTTGGTGTTAAATGGAACAGAAGTCGGGGGTGGTTCAATTCGTATCAACCGTACGTCCATGCAACAAACGGTGTTTGAAATTTTAGGCATAGGTGAAGAAGAAGCCAGAGAAAAGTTCGGCTTCTTGTTGGATGCCTTGAAATACGGCGCGCCGCCTCATGGTGGCTTGGCTTTTGGATTGGATCGTTTGGTCATGCTGATGACAGGATCGCATTCTATTCGTGATGTGATAGCCTTCCCTAAAACCCAATCAGCTGCGTGTCCTTTGGTCAGTGCGCCTGCGGTCGTCACCGATGAGCAATTGAAGGAACTGGGGATTCGCTTGATTAAACCAGCAGGGAAAGAGAAAGCCAAGCAGGATTAACTCATTTGTTGGCTGGGTTGAAAACCCAACATCTGCCGCTTCGATGCGTTGGGTTACGCTATCACTAACCCAACCTACGCGACGCACAGCTTACTGCTTAACTTTAACGCCTGTCAAAATGGTAAAAATATGACTTCAATAACCTTTCCCATTCAAGATTACGCCTTACTCGATGATGAAGAATGCGATGCCCGCATCATCGCAGCTAAGGCCAAACTTGGAAGTCGTTGTGTGATACTTGGACATCATTACCAGCGCGATGAAGTTTTTAAACATGCCGATTTCACTGGCGATTCCTTAAAATTGTCCAGAGATGCGGCACAATCGGAGGCCGAATACATCGTATTTTGCGGCGTGCATTTTATGGCAGAAGTCGCCGATATATTGTCTCGTCCTGAACAAATAGCTATCTTGCCCGATTTGGCGGCCGGCTGTTCAATGGCGGATATGGCAAATCTCATAAAAGTACAGAAATGCTGGCAGGAATTGGCTCAGATTATTGATGTGGAAAATGAACTAACTCCGGTTACCTACATCAATTCGGCCGCCGATCTGAAAGCGTTTTGCGGCAAGCATGAGGGTATTGTCTGCACATCATCCAATGCCCGGAAAATACTGGAATGGAGTTTCGCCAAGCGTCCTAGAGTGCTGTTTTTCCCTGACCAGCACTTAGGACGTAATACCGGTTACCGCATGGGCATTCCGCTGGAGGAAATGGTCACCTGGGATTTTAATAAACCCATGGGCGGCTTGACGGAAGAACAAATCCACAATGCCAAAATCATACTCTGGAACGGTTATTGTTCCGTGCATCAAGTTTTTAAGCCGGAACAGATTGATAACTTCCTTGCGCGTTATCCAGAAACCAAGGTGATTGCACACCCGGAAGCCTGTTTTGAAGTATGTCAAAAAGCTGATTATGTCGGTTCTACCGAGTACATTCTAAAAACGGTTCGTGAAGCCGAACCCAATACCCGTTGGCTGGTAGCGACCGAATTAAATTTGGTCAATCGTTTGCACGAAGAATGTAAAGCGCAGGGTAAAAACGTGCATTTTATGTCGCCAACGCTGTGCATGTGTTCAACCATGTTTAGAACTGATCCGCAACATTTAGCCTGGATAATGGAAAATTTGGCAGCGGGGCATGTGATTAATCAGATTTCTGTCCCTGTTGAGGACGCCAGATTGGCCAAACGGGCATTGGATAATATGTTGGCGATTAATTAGAATTGGTGTCTTGGGAAAGTGAAAATACGAGTCCCGCTGTTTAGATATAATATTCAATCGGGATTCTCTGCATATTTAAGAGAAATCTGATAAATGAATAAAAGAAAACTCTTTTTCAAATGATAAAAAAGCATCTGGCTTGATTAAACAATTAATTCTAACTATTGGCTTAGCTATTGCATTGCTTGTTTTTGCACTTTTCGCGAGCGGCATTTTCTTTACAGGCGCAGTAGTGCAGACTACAAACAGTGCTATTAAAGACAATGCTCACAAGTAGTCTATGAATAAGAATTTATGTTGGCACCTTGCCAGCCCTAACTTAAGTTGGATCGATCTTTATTAAATCAGGAGTGAATGATGCAGGAAATTTTAATTGGCGGTCAGAATGGTACTCAAGTCGTTATGGATGCTGCAATGGGCAATCGCCATGGAATGATTTCAGGGGCGACCGGTACGGGTAAAACAATTACCCTGCAAATTCTGGCAGAGGGTTTTTCAAAAATAGGCGTTCCTGTTTTTCTAGCCGATATCAAAGGCGACCTGTCCGGCATTACTATTCCCGGTCAGCCACATGAGAAGGTTTCCGAGCGTGTTCAACAGATTGGTATCGCTAATTTTCAGCATCGCGGTAACCCGGCTGTTTTCTGGGACATTTTCGCCAAAACCGGACATCCAGTCCGTACCACTATTTCAGATATGGGGCCGTTGTTGCTCAGTAATCTGCTGGAATTGAATGACACGCAGACGGGCGTTCTTTACAGTTGTTTTAAGATTGCCGATGACAACGGTCTATTATTGCTGGATTTAAAAGATTTACGCTCTATGCTGCGCTGGATGGGCGATGAGTCTAAAGAATTGCAAGCAGAGTACGGCAATATTTCTGCAGCAAGTCTTGGCGCCATCCAAAGACAATTATTGGTGCTAGAAGAGCAGGGCGCCGAGAACTTTTTTGGCGAACCCGCTATACAACTGGAAGATTTCTGTAAAACAGATTTCTCAGGTAATGGTGTTATCAGTATTCTTGACGCCACAGAACTGACTACAAAGTCGCCGCGTTTATATGCCACTTTTTTACTCTGGCTGTTGTCTGAGCTATTCGAAACCTTACCGGAAGTTGGAGATGCCGATCGTCCCAAACTGGTGTTGTTTTTTGATGAAGCGCATTTGCTTTTTGATCAGGCACCCAAGGTATTGGTGGATAAAATTGAACAAATTGTCAGATTGATTCGATCAAAAGGGGTGGGGGTGTATTTTATCAGCCAAAGTCCGCTGGATATTCCGGAAGATATTTTGGGCCAGCTGGGTCTTAAAATTCAACATGCCTTAAGAGCTTACACTCCGAAAGATCAACAAGTCGTCAAAAGTGTCGCAGCGACTTTCCGTAGTAATCCTAAAATAGATACAGAACTCGCTATTCAGGAATTGAAGACAGGTGAGGCCCTGGTTTCCGTCCTGCATAAAGATGGCAGTCCTGCACCGGTTGAACGAATTTTCATTCGCCCGCCTGAATCTCAGCTCGGTCCGCTTACTCCGCAACAACGAGATGAAATCCTACGTCGGTCGCCTTTTAATGGCCGCTATGATCAGGAGGTGGACCGGGAATCTGCTTATGAATTGCTCAAGAAAAAAACAGAAAGGCAAGCTGAAGATGTGCTTGAAGAGCAGCAAATCAAACAGCAGAAAACAAAGGCCTCAGCTAGAGCCAGCAGCCGACAAAGTGCCGGCGAAGCATTGCTTACTAGTGCGGCACGTGCTGTAGGAAGCACGGTAGGACGGCAGATCATTCGGGGCATTATGGGATCGTTATTGGGCGGTCGCCGATAACTAAAGTAGAGGAAGGGCTTTAGCCCCCGGTAATTGCCGCTAAAGAACCCTCCAGGAACAAAGTATGTAAATAAATTACGGCGGACCAGCCTTTATTGTCCAGCCCTCAAAGTATTTAAAAAATCTGATTTAACATCTAAGTGTTGGAGTTTACTATGAAAACTGATTCTTGCTTTTTTACAACGAAATATAAATGGCTCTACACATTTTTATTGCTCTTCATGACAAGTTGTTTTCTAACAGGCTGTGAAAAAGGTAATCAGAACACAGCATCCATCGAACAGGCCATTAAAAAATACGAGCAAGCGACAACTCTGGAAGGGGTCGTCAGAAGTAATGGCGGGCCGATAAAAGCAGGCACAATCAAGGTAACCGATAAGTACGAGGAGCTTGTTGCAAGTACAGCTATACAAAATAGCGGCCATTACAGTGTTAAAATTCCTGCAGACACTATTTTGCCTATCGTCTTAACTTTTTATCCTGAATCGGCGGATGGGGAAAAACTGATTACTGCCGTGGTTCATCCTGGAATCACAAAATATGACATTAATCCATTGACTACGTTGATAGCTAAAAAAGCACAAGCTATGGGCGGCTATACTCATGCCAATATGGTTCGGGCGGCGGAAGGCACAGCAACAGTTCCTGATGCCAACAAAACGACAGCAGGTTTTCGTGGCGACCCCACCACACAATACGGTGGCTGGCATTAAAGAATGGACATAAAATAATTTGAATTTACGTGGGAGCAATTCTGGCCGCGCTCGTTATTTCATTACCATTTCTAAACTTAACATTTAGTAAACATTTAAGTCGGACAACCTAGTACTCAGTCAATTTAGAATTCCATAAATCCAGTCGATTATTACCGTGATAACCTCAGTTCTGATCGTTAAGATAATCGCTATTCTCAAGGTAGAACATGAATTCCCCCATCGATCCGAAAGAAGAAGTCAGTCGGCAGTTACATGATGCGGCACTCGAATATCACGAGTTTCCCACGCCTGGCAAAATCAGTGTTACTCCTACCAAACAATTAACCAACCAGCGCGATCTTGCCTTGGCCTATTCACCGGGAGTCGCGGCGGCTTGTGAAGAAATCGTTGACAATCCTTCCAATGTTTTTAAATACACCGCACGGGGCAACCTGGTCGCGGTTATTTCCAATGGTACAGCCGTCCTTGGCTTGGGAAACATTGGTCCTCTGGCAGCCAAACCGGTAATGGAAGGGAAGGGTGTATTATTCAAAAAATTCGCCGGCATTGACGTCTTTGATATCGAGATTAACGAGCTGGATCCGGACAAGCTCTGCGACATTATCGCTGCGCTGGAGCCGACTTTTGGAGGTATCAATCTCGAGGATATTAAAGCCCCCGAGTGCTTTTATATTGAGCGCAAATTACGCGAGCGGATGAAAATACCCGTGTTCCATGACGATCAGCACGGCACCGCTATCATTGTCGGTGCTGCTATCTTGAATGGTTTGAAAGTAGTCGGCAAGGATATTAAAAATTGCAAGCTCGTTGTTTCTGGCGCTGGTGCGGCGGCATTGGCCTGTCTGGACTTGATTGTTGAACTCGGATTCCCAATTGAGAATATCTACGTTACCGATCACGCGGGCGTGATTTATAAGGGTCGCCTTGAGTTACATGACCCGCATAAAGTGCGTTATGCGCAGGAAACCAGTGCACGAACCTTGGCGGAAGTCATGCCCGGTGCAGATATATTTCTTGGGTTATCTGCCGGCGGTATTTTGAAACAAGACATGGTTAAAAACATGGCAGCCCGGCCATTGGTGTTGGCGCTGGCCAATCCGACGCCTGAAATTTTACCCGAAGATGTAAAAGCGGTGCGCGATGATGCAATTATTGCCACGGGCCGCTCTGATTACCCTAATCAGGTCAACAATGTCCTGTGCTTTCCCTATATCTTTCGAGGTGCACTTGACTGCGGTGCCACAACCATCACTCACAAAATGGAAATTGCCGCCGTGCATGCGATTGCCGATTTGGCACAGGCAGAACAATCCGATATTGTTGCCAGCGCCTACGGCATCACCAATTTGTCTTTTGGCCCGGATTATCTGATTCCTCTGCCATTCGATCCGCGTCTGATGACAAAAATTGCACCGGCGGTTGCCAAAGCGGCCGAAGAGTCGGGCGTTGCGGCTCGCCCTATCCAGGATATGCAGGCTTATGTCGATCGCCTGCAACAATTTGTGTATCACAGCGGCACCTTTATGAAGCCCATCTTCCAGGTTGCCAAAAATGCGTCAGCGGACAAAAAGCGCATCGTCTTTGCCGAAGGCGAAGAAGAACGGGTACTGCGCGCCGTACAAGTTATCGTGGATGAAAAAATCGCTACACCCATTTTGATTGGCCGCCCGGCTGTATTGCAATTTCGCATCGAGAAATTCGGTTTACGGATCAAGCCCAATGTCGATTTCGAGATTATCAATCCTGAATTTGACGAACGTTACCGCGATTTCTGGCAGACTTATCTGAAAATGACGATTCGCAAAGGCGTCACCGAGCAATACGCTAAGCTGGAAATGCGCCGCCGCCACACCTTGATAGGTGCGATGATGATTCATAAAGGTGATGCCGACGGTATGATTTGCGGCACTTTCGGTAATAATGTCTTGCATTTACATTACATCGACCAAGTGCTGGGTAAGTGCTCAGGTGTTAACGTCTATGCCGCTATGAACGTCCTTATCTTACCCGAACGTCAGATTATGCTGGTCGATACCCACGTTAATGAAAATCCGACTGCAAGTCAGCTCGCCGAAATCACCCTGTTAGCCGCCGAAAAGATGCGTTGTTTAGGCATTGCACCACGTGTCGCTTTGCTATCGCATTCCAATTTCGGTTCCAGCAACAGTGAATCAGCCCAAAAGATGCGTGCAGCCTTGGCAATTATCCAGGAACATGCACCGGAACTCGAAGTTGATGGCGAAATGCACGGCGATGCAGCGCTAGACTATGATTTGCTGAAAAAAATGATGCCGGATTCAAAGTTAAAAGGCAGTGCCAATTTGCTGGTTTTACCCAATATAGATGCCGCCAACATTGCCTACAACCTGCTCAAGACCGCCGCGGGTTACGGTGTTGCGATAGGCCCCGTGTTGCTCGGCTGCGACAAGCCGGTGCATATCCTCACGCCATCCGCCACAGTGCGTCGTATCATCAACATGACAGCCTTGTGTGTACTGGATGCAGTGGAAGAAAGATAAGCAAGAACATTCTGACTAGAGTATGTCATTTCCTGATGGTGATCGACTTACTAAGTGATTGATTTTTAAATACGCCAGATGTGTCAAACCGCGTTGAAAAGTTTCCAGTTAAGTTATAGGGTTATTGTTTACAGCCGCCTTTTTGGGGTTTTGGGAACAATAAAACGGAAATCCCGGTTAAGCTTTCGTCATATACCATCAAAGGTCAGCGCACAGGTTATTCCGAGTCGCTGGCAGGATCGCGCAGAGGCCGCAGCTCTCCTTTCTTCACCTCCTCCGGCATAAAGAAGGAATATCTGCCGGGCATATGGATGTGATCATGGATCAAAGGCGACAAGCATGCTACGTCCTCGTCCCGAATGGTGTATCCCTCTTTCTTTAGCTGATAAAGTGCCGCTTCTATGTAGATAGTATAGAGTCCGAAGCTGATTAAGCGACACCCGCCGCATACTGGGTGTCCGGCAGATGGAAAAAAGAAATAATACGCCGGGTGTTTTGTTTCAACTTAATTAAAATCATTAAAATAAATAAAAACTCCACCACAAAACCGTGCCATAAGTTAAAAATCATGAAAATAAAAATAAACACCACGGCAAAACCCTTGCCAACATTATGAGTAATTATTTGATACGAATCATTTCTCGAATGATAGGTAGGCTGTTCAGGCGTTTGATCCCTAGGCCCGATAGGATAAAGCGAAATTGAATGTTATAACATGCAGTTGTACCGGCATTACCTAAACCATTGATTTAAATCATGATGTCAAAAAATCGAATGCTTTTGACCGCCAATTTATGCAGATGTAGCGGTGCCCATGCAGTATCAAACCGGGCTGTTGCATTCCAGATCACCAAACCGCCTAGGCGATAGCCTAGGCATCATTGACGTAATGGGGTTAATTAACCAAAAGAACGGTTTGTCCCACTACACCCATGGAACCCTTGGTATCAGTGGCTTGTAGCCGAAATATCGATTTTAAATTCGACTGATATATTTTTAATAAGTTATTGAATAATATAGCCATTAACTATGTTATAGAATTCATGACCCATGAGGTTAGCAGGAGAATGCCCTGTCAAACATATATTAGATGGCTATTTTCGTTCATCCACCGAAATAAAAATGCGTAATTGCATTCACTTGACCACCCAATTGCATAATAACTGCACACTCAATTGCATGACTAGCACACTCTTAAGATTGGGTGTGCAAGCCCGACCGGTTTCAAACGCAAGTTGTTATAGTGTTACGGGTTGACGGGCAAGTTCCGGCCCAGGCTGTGTCAAAACGTAAAGCTCTCGCTTAGAGTGGAGATGATTAACAAATTATTGCTTTAATTATGCTAATGAGTGGATGTTATAGTTATAAAACTACCATTATTTGACGTCAAAGTGGAGTAAATATCACCTATAAAGATTTTTTCATGCGTTTTGACACAGCCTCGGCCATAAGCGGACTGCTGGATTGTCGTTGTGAATGATAGCACTTGAATAGATTGTTGCCTGTCATTTAGATATCGATGCTTGATTGCAAGACCCCCGGTATCCCCCGCGTACATGGCTGGGTTTACGACATCGCCGCAGGCTTGATTACCGACTTCGCGAAAGCCGATGCCACCCTAGCCAATACTTGGAAGGATTAACGTGCTGACGCCTTCCATTCGCCGATGCCCTTTAGGACTTCTACCACCCGGCGGTCATAATCCGCCGGGAAAGTCCAAAAGGGAAAGCGTTCCTGGTAAAACTGCCGCTGCAAGCCCCGTTCCGCTGGCGGCAGGTGGAACAGCAACTTCATAATCACATCGCTACTCACCCAAGGATGCTCATACCAAAAAGCATGGGAACGCCGGGCCAAACCTGGAATCACTTCCGGTTGCACCGAAATCATATCAAAATCCATTTTTTCCGCCGCTTTCACTAGAAAATCAAAATCCGACTTGGACAAATGCCGGGAATTGGGCCGGCCCAATCGGGAAATACCATGTACCCGGCTCGAAAGAGCAAGCACTGAATCATTCATATTCACTGATACTGTCACTCTTCGGCTCATACCAATGTATTGGGGAAGCTGGCGGGCAAAGGCGGGGAAAGACAAATCGGGGGCGGCATAATAAATTTCCCCCAAACGCAGGGGAATGGAGCTGTCTCGAATATAACGGCGGCGAAATTTCACCAGACCGGGACTTAAAACCTGAGAGCCGGCACTATAGGCGAGAATATTGATGTGCTTTGCATTGGTATTCCTCATCAAGAATTCCAAAAACTTGGCAAACTCGGAAACTGTAGCCCTGGCATTGGTTACATCGGTAAAGTAACGCATCCCCCGTTCTGCCGAGGGCCAAGCAAACATCAGCACCACCGAATTCCGGCCCGTGAAATGGCGAAGCTGGGCTGCTTGTCCGGCAGCAATCGCCATATTGGAATTGGCCCCATGTAAATAAACAGTCAAGTCATTATCAATGCTTTGCGCCAAAGCCGCGTTGATTTGATTGAAAAACTCACGGGTATTGGGATTTGGCGCTGTGGGCCTGTCGTTACGGCGGATGATTGCCTGTTCATCCAGCTTGTCCAAACGCAAGGTGGGGCGGAGTCCTTCTTGGTCAGTGGTAGAAAGCTGATACAAAGTTTCCCAATCCTTGTTTTGCCCACCCATTTTAACCGTGGCTTTGCCCAGATAAATGGAAGGGCCTGGCAAGGTGCTGTAAAAACGGGGCGGTATGGGGCTTAAGGGGATGCGATTGGTGGCGAAAAACACATCGATGAGTTTGGTTTGCTCAAGATTGGGATTCGCCGTGAAGGGGCTTTTGCCGCTCTTCGCGATCACCACTGGTGTGGACATTAAAGTCACGCTACGCTGACAACTCAACAAACCGCCTAAGGCCAACAGGGCGGCCACAACCATTAACCAAGTTCGAAACATAACTGCACAGAGTCTGAAAAAATGATGAAGGGGATTTGACTATACATTAGGGAAATTGCATACGCAACCAGATCGAAACTTTAAAACGCGCAGCTATTACCGCACGGCAGGTTCATGAGTATTTGCGCCGCAAATCCGACAATAACACGACAGACGTAGCGAGGAATTTTGATATTAGTATACCGACTGCTCGAACCGCTTTGAACAATCTCAAAGCTTGGGCATTGCCAAGCTTATGCTGAGTATATTAATTGTAAGCTTTTTAATGAAACGAACTACTAGGGCTTCCTTCAGATTCCGCATTGGCTTAAAGTAACCGTGTTTCCCTGTTGGGTAGCTACTCAGAGTTTCTTTGAACACCCTTGCCTTCGCCTACATTTTTCCTTCTCACAGGGCAATGGCTGGACTTCCACCAGCTAGCTGACTATCATGCCAGTCTCACCACGTTTTCCTGCACGGTGATCGTCGGCGGCGAGTGGAAACTGCTCGCCCACATGCCGTCATAGAAGCCGTGCATACCCAATTTGAAGCTGATTTTTTTAAACCTGGAGCAAACAATTGAAAATAGATAGTCAAACATTTAAAAAGAATTCCGTAGTTTTAGCGCTGTCGATATGCGTTATTGGCACACTTTCGGGGTGTTCTACTATTCAGTCGGGAAGCAATACTGCGAAAGCGGTGTGGGTTAATCCGGCGCCTGACGCCGGCTTTATCGAGCAGCCTGACCGGCACGTTAATCCAGAGGATTTGCCATTTCATAAGGTTTGGATCAAACCCGGCTTCGACATGAATAATTACAAGCAATTGGTGGTAGCGCCCGTCAATACTCAATACATGCAGCAAATGAGTTGGCTCCATCGTCTGAGCTCGGCTAATTGGCTAAGAAATGTCGAAAGGGATATTGCAGAACTGGCCCTGTACTTCCATAATCAGGTAGTTAAGGATTTCCAGGCAGATCCCAATCATCGCTTTCAAGTCATTGAGTACCCCGCACAACCCAATCAACCGGCTTTGCGTCTGGAACTCGCACTGATCGAAATAAACCCGTCGAAACCGGTATTACACGCAATCAGTTGGGCTGGCCCTATTGGTACGAGTGCCGCCGCTGGTGTGATCAATCAACGGAGAGCCGCGTTCGAAGGCCGTTTGCGCGATCTGCAAACTGGCGAGGTAGTAGCGACTTTCGCTGACCGCGACATGCAGGATGTCGGCCCCATCGATCTGACACGCCTGACCTGGTATGGTCCTGTCAAAGGCATTATGGATCAGTGGTCTAAGCAGTTTGTGCAAATCGCCAATCGCAAACCGAGTGAGGTAATAACTGATCCTGTTGCATTTACGCTGAGACCTTTCTAACGGGATAGTGAAAGTGTTCTTTTATAAACACCTGAAATAGCCTGTGTTCGACATAAAAAATGAACACAATGTTAAAATCAATCGGGCCAGACTTCCTTTTGTTTTTTAGGAAATTAATTTTCTGAAAGTCTATAACTCAGAAATTATAAACAGGTTCTTAGGCGCGTTTTGAGGCGCCCAATTTAATGGCACAATCGTTGTCTCCATGATATTCTTTGCGGGTGAGTTCTTCGCTCGCAGTAGCAATCAAACCATTAATTAAGTAATTAAATATGAGTACATTAGTAGTTGTCGGTTACAACGACATTTATAAAGCAGAGGAAGTCCGTATCAAATTGTGGAAATTACAACTTGATTATCTGCTGGACATGGAAGATGCAGTCGTTGTCGTTAAAGACGCCAAAGGTAAAGTCAAATTGCATCAGGCTTACAACCTTACGACTACTGGTGCCATGAGCGGCGGTTTTTGGGGCGCACTGGTTGGTATGCTGTTCCTGAATCCGTTACTGGGTTTTGCCGTCGGCGCATCAGCGGGCGCAGTTTCGGGCAGCCTCACTGACGTCGGAATCTCTGACCAGTTCATGAAGGAACTCGCCGCCACTATGACGCCCAATAGTTCGTCACTGTTCGTTCTGCTAAGAAATGATACCCCCGCACCCGACAAAGTTCTTGAAGAGTTAAGTGGAACTGGCGGAACAATTCTCAAAACGTCTCTTTCCAATGAGGGAGAAGCCAGGCTCCAGGCAGCATTAGATGGTAAACTGGATTAATAGAATGTTGCGGGGAGTCGCTATTTTTGCGAATAATTTTCCCGGACTCCTGCTCGATTAATTAATTCAGCTACTATAAAACTGCTGGGAGTTTGTGACGATGAAATGGGGAAACAAAACGGTACTCGACGCGATATTAACAATTTATTGAAATGAAACAAATGTTAACTAACTATAAAATCGTTATTTTCATGTTGGTGGGACTTATTTTTACGGGCAGTGCTGTCGCTGAACCCGATTTTTATAAGGTTCGTCCTGATAGTATACGCGCTGGAGCTACCTTGATTTTGCGTGAAAAACCAAGAGTTCGTCACTCAAAAAGACTGGGCGGCGTTCCTTATAACGCGGATTGTCTTCGTAATTTGGGCTGTCAAGGCGGCTTATCCGCTGAAGAGGCGGCAAAATTATCTCCCGCCAATCAAGCAAGACGATCAAGACAAAGTCCACGTTGGTGCCAGGTAGAATACAACGGCATGACTGGGTGGATACAAGGACGCTTTCTTGCTGAATCGCTCACGCCCAGTGCGAAATGCGTAGCGACAAAATAGTTACTTGATAAGCGCTTCATCTCCCCTAACGAAAACAGATGTTCTCCGGCAACTACCGTCAACACTCGGGTTTCAGCGGAATGCAACTCTTAACCCTATTTTCGTTCCACTGCGCCTCAAACCCCACAATGGCGGGAAATACCTGGTAGAGATGAGCAACGCAATGCTCACCAACATCAAGTACCAGCAGGCCAATAACCCGGATCTGACAATCACCGTCAATCGCGCCGACCTTAAATCAGGTGATGATGGGCACGAACACGTTTGACAACCTGATCAAAGACGGCAAGGCGAAATTCTAAGGCGACCGTAAGCCTTTCGATCAGTTGAGAGGCCTAATGGTCTCGTTCATGCCGGACTTCGAGATGATGCCTGAGGTACATCACAAGCTAAAAATCGTTTCCAGTCCGGTAGGACACGCTGTGTGTACCATTAAATGCTTTAAGGTATGCGTAGCTTATCCTGCCGGGCAAAATTAAGGAGAATTTATATGATCGTAAAACACTGCTTTTCCTCGTTTTTCAAACCCTTGATCATGGCGGCTGTGTTGGCGATGGCTTCTAGCGTCCATGGCGCAGGAACTGCCGAAAGAGACGCTGTCCATGATCCTTGGGCGTTCAATCTCACGCTTTACATGTGGTTTCCAGGCTTGAACGGCGATTTCTCCGCTGGGCCACTCAACGAATCGCTCGATTTGAGCTTCATCGATATTGCCGGAAAACTGCGCAGTTTCCCGGTGGCTTTCAATGGGCATTTAGAAGCGCATTATGAGCGGCTGGGGTTTTACCTGGATGGCAATTACTTGGGGCTGGATTTCGAACCCCGCTTCGATGGGGGTATCGCTAAAGGCTTGTCGACTGAGTTGGGCGTTATGGATTATGGCATATCGTACCGGCTGTTCGGTTCGGCTGCCTCGGAACGCGTCGCCCATTGGGAGGAGAAATCGACTTCGAATACCCTCGACATCTATGCCGGCGGCCGCACTATTTGGCTGGGTAACCAACTTGAATTTAGTGGTATCGCCAGCTTTTCAGGCAGCAGTTCCTTCACCGCTCCGGTGATAGGTGGCCGCCGATGTGACCTTGCATGGGCCATTCATCGGGCTGACGGGGTATTGGTAAAGGCCTGGTTATGAAAAAAGAGCCAGGCTATAAAATCGGTCCAGTTAATGCCGCTACTCGTAGTTACTTTGCTACCTGGATTTTGGTCATTTGCTCGCTGTTCCGCCACGATGCTGATAAATGGATTTTTGAAATCCTATGGTGCGTTACGTACCTTTATGCAGAATAACCCAAACATCTGTTTTCCGACACCGCAATACACTTGCAAAAATTACTTTGAAATGACCTCTAAAAAGATACGGAAAACCCTGTTGTAAATGGTTGGAAACCAGCGATTTATGGTTTTACAACTGCCTTAACATGACTTTCTGTTCTGTTGTTCTAAAACCCCATGTACGGCGCTCATTATGGCGGGGATTTATGAGATCAATCAAAAAACGCAAGGCAAAAACTTTACCCAGATTACTTTACCGAATTTGATGCACAGGTTCGACCCCAAGGTGATTATGCCGACTTGACGACAGCCGTTGGGTTTTAGAAAGTCTAAGCGGAACGGAGGCTCTCCGTTCTAAATGTTTAAGAGAAGTCGGTTCAAGAAATCGATTTAGACGTAGGCTTT
>CAWKGQ010000011.1:0-64513 GCA_963849195.1 uncultured Gammaproteobacteria bacterium | reverse complement strand
CCTGGCGGGAACTGAACACGCTGCTTTGGTTATGGGTGTTCAGCGGTCAAGGTGTGGTCGTTTACTGGATCGCCGGTCGTGGTTCAGAATGACTGGTCAACGTATTAGGCGGCGCTTTTCAAGGCTGGCTAATGAGTGACGGCTGGCAGGTTTACCGATATTACCCCAAGGGCCTTCGTTGCTGGGCGCACTTAATCCGTAAAGCCGAGGGCTTAAAAGGCAGCCTGAACATAACCGCCCGCTTATTTGGCGAACAGACACGCTTGCTGTTGAACACCCTGATTAAGGCCGTCTATGCGGCTCGGGAAAGACCGCCAGACCAGGCGCTGCCCATTACTTATCAAGGCGCTTTGTCAGATTACCGGAGTGTCTGTGAAGCCATGAGTGCGTCGGCGACACATACCAAGGCACGCGCATTGGCCAGAGAAATGCGGGGCGACTGGGATGCCATTTTTCAGGTCTTGGCATATCCGCATTTACCGCTGACCAACAACGAGGCTGAACAGGCTTTACGTCATTGGGTGATTTTAAGAAGTATTTGTCATGGCACGCGAACCGAAAACGGCACGAGAATTTTGGCGATTCTGATTAGCGTTATTGAAACCTGCCGCGTTCGCCAACAGTCGCCTTGGCTTTATTTGGCGGCGGTAATTCGTCAAAGGCGGGCGGGGTTTTCTGTGCCGGGGCTTCCTTTAGTTAAGGGGTCTGAATAATTACGACTAATTTAACAGTAAAACAATGGACAATTGATGAATTAAGGGAAGCACACAAATTTAGTATTAGGAATTTTGAATCAATAAAAAACAGCAATAAAATTGGCTGTTTTTATTGTTGCAATATTTTTGATGCTGATGAAATCACAGAATGGATAACTGAAAATGATGGTGAACAGACAGCATTTTGTCCGCAATGCCCTGTCGACTCAGTTATAGGCGATGCCAGCCACCTTGTAACAGTTGAATTTTTGACAGCCATGAATGAATACAATTTTTAAGGATACTAATAACTAAAGTTTCGGAGTTGAAATAAAACACCAACTTATTGATAAACAAAGAAAGAAGCGACCTAAAAAGGTATAATAACGGTTAGTTGAAGACCCGATTAAACCCAAGTAGGACGCAAAGACCTTTGGTTGCTCCGATGAAGATCAACTGGATAAAATAATCGGCTTTGCACGGGATAAAGATCAAGAGGCTTACGCCATGGGCTTGTATCAGGCTATGGTAGCGGGAAAATGCACATTATTTGAAACGGGTGAAGCTGTTTTTGTGTCCGATATAAAAGTATTGTCAGGGTTAAAAAAGGTTAGGAAACACGGCGGAACTACTGAGTTTTGGGTCATCTCTGAAACGGTGAAAAAGTGAATCTAATTTACTTAATTGCCGTTTTACTAATTTCAGGGTGTGGTCACATGATCACGGTGCCCATTGATGCCAAGCCCCTGGCTCAAGACAAGGCGACTTTAATAATTTTCCATGAGCAGGGCTTTGTTGATGAGTTTGCAACCTACATGGACCGTAAACAGATAGGCTTTGTGACATCAGAAAAACCATTAAAAATAGCCGTTGAACCCGGTTATCACGAGCTCTATGTCAAGGTTGGCGGTCTCGTAATAGATAGAGCAACCATGCAGGAATTCGCCAAAAATACCACTTATTACATGAAAATATGGCTTGATTTAGGCATGTGGGTAAGTTCAATCAGGATCGATCCAACCTATAAAATCGATAGCTACCAGGTAAGAAGTCATAAGTAATAACGCTAAACATCCAAATCCCCTGGATTCAGATTTACATACCGCTGTAACGTAGCCCATGAAGCGTGCAGCGTCACTTGTTGCACCTGCACAATCGAATAACCCCGCTCAAACAGCCGGCTGGTAGCCTCATGCCGAAGATCATGAAAATGCAGGTCATCAATCCCCAGCAATTTACACGCTTTAGAAAAATATGCGCCTACCGTTTTGCTTTTCATTGGGAACACATAACGACTGTGTTTAGGCTGCTTCATGATGATCTTGTATGCGCTTGTTGGAAGTTTAAAGCGCATCTTTACCCCTTTCAGCCGAGGGTGTTTCATGTCCCTCAGCACACAGGTTTTATCATCATATTTCAGATCATCCCATTCAATACGGGTAATCTCTGATTGCCGCCTGGCTGAGTAAAGCGCAAACCACATCACATATAGCATCGGAGTTCCTGAAAAAAACCGGGATAGCGCCCAAAGTTCCTTCCGTGTCGGCCTGCGCTCACGCTGTAACGCTTTGGCAATCAAACCCTCAGCCCGCAACACCTCGCGCGCTGAATCAAAGATCGACATATCCACATCCAGATCAACCACCCCGCGCATGGTTTTAAGCACGGTATTAAGCCAAATCAAATCATTAGCCGCAGTCTGTGGCTGGCATTCCTGATTACGCTCTCTAATATGCTTAATCAAGTCCTTGGTGGTCAAGGTGTGCATATCCAGCCTGGCAATATCGCGTTTTAATAATGCGTTTAAATCAGAGTTCTTAGTGCGTCCGGCCGGGTTGAACTCTTTCAGATAGCGCTCGATTAGTTTACAAATAGGTAAACTTTCACGCCTTTTGTAAACGGCCGAATCCTGCAATTCAACCTCACGTCGCATGCCCCAGTCCTTAGCCAGCCTAGCCTTTAAAAAAGTTTTGCTCTCTCGGTGGATAACAATGCCGTCCTTTTTGACCACAATCTCGGCTTTGTATATAGCGGCCCCGTCTTTCTTGGTATATTTCCGAATGTGCGCCATTAGTACCCGTCAGCATAAAAAACTTTGCGGATATTATGCGGACTGATACCATAAAAACGACTACTTTAACCTACCTTCAAGCGCTTTTAATGCCTTATAAACCCTCACGTCGCTTTTGCATTGCACCGATGCTGGATTGGACGGATAGGCATTGTCGATTTTTTCATCGACTGATTTCACATCACGCCTTGTTGTATACGGAGATGGTGACGACCGGGGCGTTAATTCACGGTGATCATCACCGGTTTTTGCAATTTGATGCCGCTGAGAATCCGCTTGCTTTTCAATTGGGAGGCAGTAATCCGCAAGATTTGGCTATCTGTGCCAGGATGGTCGAAGACTATGGTTATACGGAAGTGAATTTGAATGTCGGTTGCCCCAGTGACCGGGTTCAAAATGGCCGTTTTGGCGCCTGTTTAATGGCCGAACCGGAACTGGTTGCTGAATGTGTTGCGGCGATGTCCCGGGCGGTTACAATTCCTGTTACTGTTAAATCAAGAATTGGTATAGATGAGCGCGATTCATACCAGGAACTGGTGCATTTTATTGCTACGGTTGCCAATGCCGGTTGCCTTACGTTTATTGTTCATGCCAGAAAAGCCTGGTTAAGTGGCTTATCTCCCAAGCAAAACCGCGAAGTCCCGCCATTGCGTTACGATTTTGTCTATCAGTTGAAGAAAGATTTTCCGCAACTGGAGATCATCTTGAATGGCGGCATCACTTCATTGGATCAGGCTGAAGAAATGCTGAAACATGTTGATGGTGTCATGATGGGCCGAGAGGCGTATCACAATCCTTATATATTAGCGGATGTTGATAAGCGTTTTTTTGGTGCGGTTAGTGATCCCCTTTCACGTCAAGCGATTGTGGCGTTATTAATACCTTATATTCAGGAACAGCTTAAAACCGAAGCCCGTTTAAACAGTGTATCCCGGCATATTTTAGGTCTTTTTCATGGCGAACCGGGAGCCAGAGGTTGGCGCAGATATATCAGTGAAAATGTCAGTAAAGCAGGTGCGGACGAAAAGGTAATACTGGAGGCTTTAAAGTTTACGACGGGTCTAAAAGATGAGGGTTAACACACTTTTGTCTTGTACCTTGTAAGAATTCCAGACTTGTTCAAAATGTGGCAGCAACGTTAAGGGTAGTGCTATACTTTCGACTATTTTTTTATAAGTGAGACTGATAAGTGAAACTTAAAACCATGGAAGAACATTTCGCCGGAATTATTGAAGGGGTCGGTGAAAACCTAGAACGTGAAGGCCTGATTGATACGCCAAAACGGGCTGCCAAAGCATTCAAATTTCTCAACAACGGTTATGAGAAAACGCTGGAAGAAGTGCTTAATGGCGCTATTTTTACCGCCGATACGGAAGACATGGTCATCGTTAAGGATATTGAATTATATTCATTATGTGAACATCATTTACTGCCGTTTATTGGTAAATGCCATGTGGGTTATTTGCCGCAAGGTAAAGTGCTGGGCTTGTCCAAAGTGGCCCGTATCATTGATATGTATGCGCGGCGTTTGCAAATTCAGGAAAAACTCACTAAACAAATAGCGGATGCGATTGAGCTTTCAATTGGGGCTAAAGGTGTTGCGGTGGTTATTGAAGCCAAGCATTTATGTATGATGATGCGTGGCGTTGAAAAACAAAATTCGGTGATGACAACTTCGGTGATGACGGGCATTTTCCGTAAAGAAATCAGTACGCGCTCAGAGTTTCTTAATCTGATTAACAGATAGGCTTATCATGACGACCCAAAAGATTGGAGTATTGCTGGCTAATCTGGGTTCGCCAACAGCCCCTACAACTCGAGCCGTTCGGCGATTTCTTAAGGATTTTCTGTGGGATCCTCGTGTCGTTAATCTGCCTCGCCCTCTGTGGTGGGTGATACTGCATTTTTTTGTGTTGCCATTTCGACCCGCCCGATCTGCAAAAGCTTATCGTAAAATATGGCATGAAAAAGGTTCACCTTTAACTTACCTGACCAGGGAGTTAACCGAGAAAACAGCCGATCAACTCAGCGCCAAAGGCATTACAACAGATTTTGTGATGCGCTATGGCGAACCTTCAATAGCAAACCAATTAAGAGCTTTTAAAAAAGCAGGCATAACTGATTTGATCGTATTACCTTTATATCCTCAGTATTCTTCAACCACTACAGCATCCATATACGATCATTTGGTCAAGGAGCTCAATCAATGGCGACATCTGCCCAACATACAATTTATCAGTGATTACCATCAGGATAGGCATTATATTGGTGCCGTAGCCGAATCCATTGAACAAGCGTGGCGTGAGCAGGGTAAAAATGAACTGTTATTAATGTCCTTTCATGGCTTACCCGCGCAATTGACTAAGTGGGGTGATCCTTATTTTCATCAGTGTCATAAAACAGCGGCTTTGATTGCTGAAAAACTGGGCCTCAATGAAAAAGAATGGATGATTGTTTTTCAATCCCGTTTTGGCAAGACAGAATGGCTAAAACCTTATTGTGTCGATACATTGCAAAATCTTCCAGGGCAGGGTATCAAAACAGTTGATATTGTGTGTCCAGGATTTGCGGTTGACTGCCTGGAGACGCTGGAGGAAATTGCAATGGAGAATAAATCAATATTTATGAAAGCCGGCGGAACAAATTATCGCTATATCCCGGCTCTTAATGATTCAGAAGCCCACGTTAACGCTATCGTTAATTTACTTGAACTAAAAATTTAAGTGGCTATAGTTATTAATGTTATGGTTTTTGGCATGCTCTATAAATTTAAAGAGTTAAAGCAATGAAAGAAACAATATTGCAAGGTTGGCAAGATGCTTGGCCCAGTGTTAAATCCAGCAAACCGTTGGCTACGGGTACCGGTGTTATAGACGAAAGTGCCTTCAATACCATTGAAGTCGATAAAGTGTTTGAAGCTGTTAATCATGCAACAACGACGATAGGACAAGCGGTGTTGTTTCGTTCGTTAACGCAACCGCTGGATACACTGGATGAGATCAAGGCAAAACAGGAAGCTGTTCTGGAATTACGTACTAATCCTGCTTTAAAAGAAGCTCTTGAAAATATTCTGGAAACCGCAGCCAGTCATGAAAAAAACTTTTATTTGCTTTTGTTTGGAGAATTTCTAGGTACGTTTGGAACAGCCCGGGAAGAGCATGAAATTGAAGGTTATGGCTACCTTCAATACAAAAGAGGAATTCAATTTATGCTTGAACTGGTAGATCAGATTCAAGCTGCCGAGACACCACAAAGTGTTTATTCAAAAGCACTGTTTGACAAAATAAAGGCTTTCGCAGATACGCGAGTCTATTCGTTAATGGAGGGCCCTGTTTATATCGCTGAAAGTGGAGTTCAATCCAAGCAGGAAAGAAAGGGCTCATTTTCACCCGCTATTATTTTCAGACCGCGCCTGTTCAAGCCACTTCTGATTGCAATGGGTTTCGGAATAATCTGGGCATTGGCGCATTTTTTTCCAACGGATATGTTTAACGTCTCCGTTGAAGCAATCCCCACGGCGACCATTTTCTTTGTCCCTATGTTGCTGGTTTATTATCCAGTGGTTGGAAGCTTTGACCGTGACAGTTGCATCATCCCGTTAAGAAATGAATTTAAAAATTCACCCGATGTTGCAGAGGCACTGGATGCGTTAGGCCAGTTAGACGAATTGCTGTCATTTATTAAATTTGCCGACGCATTTGGTAGCAGTGTAGTTTTACCGACTCTGATTGAGGGAGAGCATCATCGAATTAATCTGGCTGATGCCAAAAATCCCGTATTAGGCAAAGAAAATTACGCCTATATTGGCAACGATTTTGTTTTAGAGGATGACAAGTTGGTGTTGGTAACGGGTCCAAACAGTGGCGGCAAAACGGCATTTTGTAAAACTGTCACCCAGATTCAATTGCTGTCGCAAATAGGTTGTTATGTGCCTGCACAATCGGCAATGCTTACCGTAGCCGACAGAGTTTTTTATCAAGCGCCTGAAATCAGTCACCTTGATGACGGCGAAGGACGTTTTGGTACGGAATTAAAAAGAACCAAGGACATCTTTTTGGCAACAACCCCTAAAAGTTTAGTGGTGTTGGATGAACTCTCCGAAGGCACAACCTTTGAAGAAAAAATGGAATCATCGTCAAACGTACTTAATGGCTTTTATCGCAAAGGCAACAGCACCATTTTAATTACCCACAACCATCAATTGGTCGATAATTTTGTTCGTCAGGGAATAGGGCTGTCAAGGCAAGTTGAATTCGCCAATGACGCGCCTACCTATAAATTGATTGCAGGTATTTCTCGCGTGAGTCATGCTGACCGCGTGGCTAAAAAAATCGGTTTTTCGAAAGAAGACATAGACAACTATCTGGCGGATACAAAATGAAATTAGGCACAGCATTAACAGGCAATGCAACACGGGCTTTATTGCTGGGTAGTGGTGAACTGGGCAAGGAGTTGACTATTTCGCTGCAACGCTACGGCGTGGAAGTGATTGCCGTTGATCGATATCAGAATGCTCCTGCACACCAGGTCGCCCATCGCAGCTATGTCATCGATATGACCGATACCGAGGCGGTGAAAAAGCTGATTGCACTGGAGCAACCCAATTTCATTATTCCTGAAATTGAAGCGATTGCAACTTCGGCGCTTGCCGATATTGAGGCAGAGGGTTGTTGTACCGTAGTGCCAAATGCCAGAGCCATTCAGTTGACCATGAATAGAGAAGGGATTAGAACCCTCGTCGCTGAACAGCTAAAAATACCAACCTCAAAATATGCTTTCGCACAAAGTTTTGAGGAATTGCAGACGGCGGTTGAAAATGGAATTGGTTATCCATGCTTTATTAAGCCGACGATGTCATCGTCGGGCAAAGGCCAGTCTATGGTTAAGGCCGCTGACCAGCTTAGGCAAGCGTGGGATTATGCAAAATCCAGTGGGCGGGTTGATACCGGCAAAGTCATTGTTGAAGCCAAAATTGATTTTGATTTTGAAATCACCTTGCTGACTGTTCGCGCGTTGAATGAAAGCGGTGCAGTCCAGACCTATTTTTGCGCACCCATTGGTCATATTCAGAAAAATGGCGATTATCGGGAAAGCTGGCAGCCGCAAGTCATGACTGCTGCCTCCCTGGAATTATCCCAGGACATTGCTTTTAAAGTAACCAATGAAATTGGTGGGCTCGGTTTGTTTGGCGTTGAGTTATTTATCAAGGGGAATGATGTATGGTTTAGCGAGGTCAGTCCGAGACCTCACGATACCGGCATGGTGACTATGGTCACACAACAACAAAATGAGTTCGAGTTGCACGCAAGAGCCATTTTAGGCTTGCCTGTAAGCACTGGTTTGCAAAGAGTAGGAGCTAGTGCTGTTATTTTAGGTGGTACTAATGCTAAAGGCGTTGTTTATGAAGGACTGGCTCAAGCACTTGCCGTACCTGATAGCGAAGTCAGGTTATTCGGCAAACCTGAAGCATTTGTAAACAGGCGTATGGGAGTTGCGTTGGCAACCGCTGAAAGCGTCGACGAGGCTAGGCATAAAGCGGTTAAAGCCGCAAGTTTAGTGGTGATTAAACCTGTACTATAGGCAAAAAAATGATGAGAATTGCAATTGTTTTATTGACTTTATTCATCTCAAATGAGGTGGTGGCTGACATCTATAAATTTACTGATACTGATGGTCGTGTCTACTATACCGATGAGCCTCGACATAGCTTGTATAAGCGTATTATCAAGTCCAAAACGTTCCGATATTCAACTACAAACAATTATCATGCAAAAGTACATACTTTTTCAGGCGCCAACAAAAAAAGATTTGCAGAACTTATTGAACAGGCTGCCAACAGATATCAGGTTGATGCCAAATTGGTCCATGCAGTTATTCAAACGGAATCAGCTTACAATTCAACCGCACAATCGCCAGCGGGTGCAGTGGGTTTAATGCAGTTGATGCCGGACACAGCTAGACGATTCGGTGTTAGCGACCGGAATGATCCCGATCAGAACGTTGACGGTGGTACACGCTATTTAAAACATTTAATCAACATGTTCAATCCAAATCTGGATCTTGCTGTTGCCGCCTATAATGCCGGTGAAAATGCAGTTATCCGATATAACAACTCTATTCCACCGTACCCTGAAACACAAAATTATGTAAAGCAGGTTTTAGCTTTATATAATCAATAAAATCCTCTCTGCCTAAAAATATAGGCAAATGTTGGGTTCGGGTTATGCTATCGCTAACTTTAACCTACACAATTCCGCAAAATCATCATAATATTTGCGCAGATTAATCCAGGGTACGCGTAACATCAGGGACTGATGCTGAGGGCTATGATGCGAAATTCATAAACTGTAGCCGGAGACTCTCATAACAACCCTTCAATAAATAGTTATGTATCAATTAATAGATGACCTCAGTTTCAGTATTATTATCATTGAATTAGATCGTTCTGGTGATGCAGCGGATAGTATTCCGCGCCTTAAAAGGGTCAACCCTTCAGCGGCTACTCTTTTAGGCTATGGTGAAAAAGAACTCATTGATAAGCCCCTTGATATTATCTGTACGCCTGAAAAGTGGCAGAAGATCCTGGCTAGATTAACCGATGACCTTTCTTGTAAAAGCTTTGAAGGTGAATTCGTCACCAAAGCGAATAAACGAATTCAGGTACTCATATCGCTTTCTGTTTTACCCGGACAAAACCAGAAAAAAACCGACATCGTTTTGCTAATACAAGATATTAGCAATAGAAAAGAGCTAGATAAAATTCAGCTCATGATGCATAGGGCCGTTGAACAGAGCGCCAGTGCCGTGCTTATTGCCGACAAAAATGGACTTATAGAATACATCAACCCCAAGTTCACGGAGCTTACAGGCTATACATCGGAAGAATTGCTGGGGCAAAACCCAAAAATCATGCAATCCGGCAGCACACCCCTGGAACATTATCAGAGTATGTGGCAAAACCTTGCAAGCACGGGGGAATGGTGTGGAGAAATTAAGAACCAGAAAAAAAATGGTGAAGATTACTGGGTTTATGAGTGTGTCAGTTCCATTAAAAACGATCAGGATGAAGTGACGCATTTTCTGGCTCTTGAAGAAGATATCACCGAGCGCAAACGCCTGGAGCAACGGTTTCGACAAGCGATGGAATCGGCTCCCTATGCGATAGTTATGGTCAATGAGTCAGGAACGATTGAAATGGTCAATTCGCAAACTGAAGCATTTTTCGGATACTCACGACACGAACTGATCGGACAACCGGTTGAAATGCTGGTGCCGGAGCGCTTTCGCAGTGTGCATATTGGTTTCCGCCGAGCGTACCTTGCCGCCCCCGTGTCCAGAACCATGGGAGTGGGTCGAGACCTCTACGGATTACGCAAAGACGGGACTGAGTTTTCCGTGGAGATAGGCCTCAGTCTCATCGATAACCATGAAGAAACAATAGTACTCAGCACCATTGTCGACATCACCCAGCGCAAGGAAGCAGAATCGGCGTTAAGAGAAAGTGAAGAACGCTTCAGGCAAATGGCGGAAATGACCGGTGAATGGTTATGGGAGCAAGACCCAAGTGGCTATTATATGTACAGCAGTGCAGCCGTTAGCCAAATTCTCGGATTTAGCCAGGATGAAGTCATTGGGAAACACTATACTGAATTTTTAACCCCTCAGGACCAAGCTGAGCAGCAATATTACTCGACAAGCCACCAGCCTTTTTATGCGTTGACTAATCACTACCGGCATAAAGACGGACATCCGGTTCTTACCGAATCGACCGGATTGCCTATCGTCGATGCACAAGGAAAACTGCTTAAATGGCGCGGCGTCGATCGAGACATTACGGTCAGAAAGCATTTTCAGGATGCTCTTATAGAAAGTGAAAAACGTACACGGCTTATTATTGAAAGCTCCTTAAGCGCCATCGTGATTATGGACTCATACGGACTCATTACGGATTGGAATCACCAGGCTGAAAAAATGTTCGGCTGGTCACGTAATGAGGCCATCGGCCAGCGTCTTGAAGAATTAATTATCCCGCTACGGTTTCGTAACGCTCACCGTCAGGGATTACAACATTTCCTACACACCGGCATTGGCCCAATATTAAATCAACTGATCGAGCATGTCGCCATGCGCAGGGACGGCTCTGAATTTCCAGTTGAACTCAGTATCTCCCCTTTAAAGCTGGGTAACGCTTATATATTCAGTGGCTTCATACACGAAATCACTGCCCGAAAAGTGGCTGAACAGAAAATTCGTCAGTCGGAGGTTAATCTGGCAATTGCCCAGAGTGAAATCAAGATTGCCCAACAGATTCAAGCCTCCTTGTCACCCTCAGCGCCGATTAAATCGGATCATTTTGAAGTAACCGGCTATTGTTTGCCCGCCGCTCAGGTTGGTGGTGACTATTTTGATTACTTTTTTCGAAATGAAGATCACCTGGATATGGTAATTGCCGATGTTTCAGGTCATTCTATCGGCCCAGCCCTGTTTATGGTTGAAACACGTAGCGCCATTCGAACACAGGCAAAGCGATTGGGAACCCCCTCGGAAACACTGTCGGTACTCAATGACTTTATGTTTGAGGATTTGGATAATGCAGACTACTTCATCACTCTGTTTTATTTGCAATATGACATCACCAGTCAGCAATTAAGTTTTGCCAATGCCGGACACCCGCCTCCGTTATTACTCAGCCCTTTTCAAAGTGAATGCAGACAGTTGGATGCTGAGGGTATGATACTGGGAGTACGCAAAAATATTTTTTTTGAGGAAAAAACCACAACCCTTTCCAAGGGTGATTTAATTCTTCTTTATACCGACGGATTAACTGAAGCAGAAAATCCTGACGGTGATTTCTTTGGCGTAGAGCGTGCCAGTGATATTTTCATTCAATATGCTCAACATTCGCCGGAAAAAATCATTGAAGCACTGCTAAAGCATCTAAAACAATTTTGCCAAAGCGAATCATTTAAGGACGACATTACTTTAATGATTTTCAAGCGTGGTTAGTAATGAAAATTAAATAGCTCGAACAATGTGGCTTTTTGGTGGAAAGCTACGCGCATCCACCAAAAAGCCATGAAGTTTGGATGTGGTCCACACTTATTACTCATGGTCTACAGGACGACGTTCAACTTACATGGTCATCTATAGGACAATTCGGAACAGCCATCTTCTACATATCCAGCGGACTCCGCACCCCACGACCACCCTTGTTCAGGACATGGGTATAAATCATCGTTGTACTTACATCCGAATGCCCAAGCAATTCCTGCACGGTACGAATATCGTAACCGGAATCAAGCAAATGCGTGGCAAAGGAATGGCGTAAGGTATGCGGGGTGGCCGGTTTAACCAGGCCGGAATCCCTGACAGCTTGCTTCATGGCGCGTTGCAATCCTTTTTCATCCAAGTGATGACGCCGGTTAATGCCGGAACGCGGATCAACCGAAACTTGTGTCGCCGGAAACACATACTGCCAGGCCCACTCGGGCGAGGCATTCGGATATTTGCGCTCCAGCGCGTAGGGCAAATAAGCGTTACCATAACCCGCCTGTAAATCAGCATCATGCAGCGCTTTAACGGCTTGTAAATGCCGTTGCAGCAAGTCAACCAATGTCGCTGGCAACATCGTCACTCTATCCTTGGCGCCTTTGCCGTCGCGGATCAGAATTTCCTTGAGCTCGAAATCAATATCCTTAACACGTAAGCGCATGACTTCCATCAAACGCATCCCGGTGCCGTACAACAAATTGGCCTGCAATCCGTGAACACCCTTCAGGCGCTCCAATAACGCACGAGTTTCGTTAACCGTTAAAACGACCGGCAATCGCTTCGATACTTTCGCCTGCTCAACACTGTCCAGCCAGGGTAACTCTTGATTTAAAACCTGGCTGTACAAAAATAACACCGCCGCCTTTGCCTGATTTTGCGTTGAAGCCGCGACCCTCCCCTCCACCGCCAGATACGTCAAAACGCCTCCACTTTCGCCGCGCCCATTTCGGCTGGATGCCGTTTGTGATGACAAAACGGCAGGAAAGCCGTTTTGCACAGCGAGAAGGCTGCCCGCTAGGGTGGTGTACAGGGATGTACAACATGAAACAAAACAAAGCGCTTGATCCAATCTACGTAGGCTTGTTCAGTGCGTATGCTGTAATGTTTAAACCGGATTTTATCCCGAACCTGATCGAGTAGTTTTGGGGCTTTTCTTGGTCGAGTGGTATCGATTGTGGTGTGATCATTAATGTTCTTAGGGGGTGGAATAAAACGCTTGCTTTGCATTACTTGGAATGATAGCCTCGAATTCGAGAAGGTACACCTGTGAGGTATATTATTTTACACCCGTTAGCGTGTCTAATTTTAGTTAGAGCTAAATCATGGAAAAATGCTGGGCCAATATTCTTAGGAACTGTGATGGTGGGATAAGTCGGGAGCATATAGTTTCTAAAAGCCTATTTACTAGCACTGAAATTGATGTGAAAGGCTTTGCTTGGTGTAAAGAAGAATCAAAGCGCATAGGTGTAGAAGGTATTACGAAGAAATGCCTTTGCAGAAAACATAACTCTGAACTGGCACATTTAGATGCGGCTGCTGGCCATGCCTTTGATGTCCTAAGACAACAAACAAAACTTTCTAACGAAAGAGCAAAAGTACCAGATAAGAAATTCAAAAAAATAACTTTTTCCATCAATGCAACTTCCTTAGAAAAGTGGCTTTTAAAAACACTACTTAATTTCACATACAATAGGGAATATTTTATTGGACATGAAAGCAACGAAACAGGCAAACCAAGCGAGCATCTGGTAAAGGTAATATTTGGGATTGAATCATTCAGAGAAAATAACGGTATGTATGTAGCGTATAAAGAAGGTGGTGTTATTAATTCGAGTGATACTGTGCAATTCGCTCCAATAATAAAGGACAACAAATATATTTATGGAGGGAAATTCTCCTTTAGGGGAATCCTCCTTTTTATTGATATAACACCAGGCGGTATGAATGTGCCATTTGAAGATATTCCAGGCACAACTGAAGAATGGGAAAATGTCTATTTGTCAAAAAAATTCAGGCAAATCAAAGCAACTCATGGTAAAGAAATATCTCATGTCGTTAATTTTAACTGGGTTTAGCTCTAACAATGCGCTCGTGTGGGACGCTTCGCCGCGATGGGGCTCACGCCCCACAGCTTAACGTTAGGCGTATTCGAAAGGAAAAAATATCATGGGGATTGAGGATCTATTTACACAATGCAAACATTGCGGAAAAAGGATTTCAAAAGCAATTAAGGTTTGCCCTCAATGCGGAGCAAAGCAGAAAAAAATTGCTGCGATTCAATGGATTGGAATATTTTTCGTTGTACTTATCATTATTGGCGTTATAAATACTCCAGACAACAACGTCAGCTCGTCAGCTAATAACGCAGTCGGAACAATCACTTATTCAAGCAGTGTAACAGAAGTATCGCGCTCCGAAGTGGCTATGAAAAACGCCAAGCTAGATTTTAACTGGGCTAAAACTGGATTCGGCAATATTATGGAAGCAACATTCATTGTAACGAACAATAACGACTTTCAAATTAAAGACATAGAGATTGAATGCCAACACTACGCGAAGTCAGGAACAGCTATTGATAGCAATAAAGGAGCAATTTTTGATGTAGTTCCAGCAAATAGTAAAAAAGTATTCGCAAATTTCAATATGGGTTTTCTTCATAGCCAAGCAGTTTCAACATCCTGCTACATCACAAAAATTAAAGTTTAATTGTACTTTTTGTATTACACCAACTAACTGAAAAAGGAAAATAAAATGGCACTTATCAATTGCCCCGAATGTTCAACTGAAATTAGTGACTCCGCTATGAAGTGCGCAAAGTGCGGGGTTCAACTACGAAAGGCAACTAGAGGTTTCTTTGGCAAACTCATAAAATGGGGTTTTATTGGATTTAATCTTCTTATGGGCTGGTGGTTGGTTGCTGGTATGGATGCGGCTACTAAAAGCATGGATGCAACAATGGATGGTGCTGCTCATGCTGGTGCCGCAATAGGTACGGGATTAGGGGCGGCAATGATCATCAGTATCTGGGTATTTGGTGATATTATCCTTGGATTGTTTGTACTACTCACACGTCCCAAATCATAACTCTAGTAAAAAACTGTCATTTTTGTTCGGTGGTAGTTTGGCTTTGGTGTTACTGCCGAGCTTAACAAGTCGGTCAAAGGAACGCGCCGCCCTTTGGCGGTTTTTGAGTTTGGTTTTTTATCAAGGTTCGGTGGCTTCGCCAATCTCCCGTGAAAGGCGCGCCCCTTAGCTTTACGTTAGACGCAGCAACGTTACGGTATGTCGAAAAATTTAATAACTAAACGGCGAGCTGCTGTCTCCTTTATCACCAAATTCGGAAATAATGACATGTCTATAGCTGAACTTATTCTATTCATGACTGCAAAGAGCCCGGTAGGGTGGGCAACGCTTTTCTGCCCACCATTTTATCTTTGGCATTATTCTAGGCCTAACCCGTAAACGGAGCGGATGATGTTGCCAAAATGGAAGGAATACAGATAGCATATTACGTTGTGAGTTGAGGATGCGTTTTCAATGGAATACGACTGGGATAAAAACAAAGCAGTAGCAAATTTGTCAAAACATGGTGTCTCTTTTGAAGAAGCGAAAACGGTTTTTGATGATCCATTGTATGTGGATTTCTATGACCCTGACCATTCCTTCGGAGAACACCGTTTTATCCTGTTGGGTAAATCGACTCAAGGGAGATTGTTGTTCGTTTCCTATATGGAGCGTAACAATGGTATTCGTTTAATTAGTGCAAGAGAAGCAACGCTATCGGAGCGGAAAGCCTATGAGCAAGAATGAAATAGAAGATGAATTACGGCCCGAGTATGATTTGCAAAGTTTGCAGGTAAGAAAACTGGGTCCCGGGCGCAAAAGGTTTTGTGATACAGTTCGTTTAGAGCCTGACGTGATTGCTGCGTTTCCAAATGCCGAAGCCGTTAATGAAGCGTTACGTTATCTGATTGAGGTAGCCAAGCGCACGAACAGCCTAACCCAACGCTCCAGCGGACTCCGTTAACGCTACGCCGCTGAGCTTTACGTTAAACGCTGCAACGTTACGGTATGTCGATAAATTTAATAACTAAACGGCGAGCTGCTGCCTCCTTTATCACCAAATTCGGAAATAATAACATGTCTATAGCTGAACTTATTCTATTCATGACTGCAAAGAGACTGTATCAATCAAATATCTCGCAGCCATCTGAGGCTAGAAAATCAACAATAAACAAAGATGATAGCTCTCGAAAGAGGTCAAACGAGTCCAGCAAGATCCTCGCTGCGGCGACTCGCTTCGGCATTTGCTTAACCGGAAAATCAGTACTTGACTTTGGCTGCAATGACGGTGCCGTGACAGTTGAATATTTAGATGCAGGCGCCAGCAAAGTAACGGGTATCGATATTAATGAATCTGCGATTGAGAGAGCCCGCAATTTGTATGAACGGCCAAGTCTAAATTTTATAACTAGTAGCGCAGAATCAATACCGCTACAAGACAATACATTTGACGTTGTTATTAGCTACGACGTCTTTGAGCACGTATCCAGCGTTCATGACGCATTGACCGAACTATATCGCGTTACAAAACCTGGTGGTCAAGTATTAATAGGGGTGTGCGGAGGGTGGCATCACCCATTTGCCCCTCATCTTAGAGCGGTTATGCCAGTTCCATGGGCACACGTCCTGTTCTCCGAAAAGACAGTTTTAGGCGTATGCAGAAAGGTATATAAATCTCATTGGTACACCCCGCAGCACTACGACTTTGATTCGAACGGAGCGAAACTTGAAGATAAGTATGGCGGCGATAGAATTTCTACAGCTTACCTCAACAAATATTTGCTCAAGGATTTCAAGGCTGCATTAGAGCAAAGCGATTTTAATTATAAGATACACCTTATTCCATTTCGACATAGGTTTGCTGGTATTCTAATTGCCATCCCTTGGTTTCGGGAATTATTTACTGGTTATGCTTGGTTTGTTCTGACGAAATCTTCACTCTGAGGATGAGTTAGACTGCCAGTCATTCTTGTGTCTAACTTCAGCCTTTACCACGAATGGACAGTGGGGAACAATGTCTAATCCACCATTGCACAGGACCGTCTACGGCATCGGCAAACAGACGCGTCATGTGGGTCAAAATCGCTTGACCATCAGCAGTACGCATGTCGAAGCTGAAAAAGTCGAACAGTGCTATCGCAGGATCGCCGCGATTATCCCCACTGATTCACAACATTACTGTACTTCCATCATTATTTTTTTTATTTTAGCCAAAGCTTGCTGTTGTTGCTCCGCGGTAAGCTTGCCAAATTCCTGTTCAAATTCAATTAGACTGTAGGCTGGTTCACTAGTAACATTGTCTGATGAGCTGAGACCGCAATCAGCAAGGACATGCTTAATGGGTTCTGCTGCATTTTCTAAAGGGATCGAGCTCGATAGCTCCTTTTTGATCATGGTTTTGACACGAATAAAAATCGCTTGCCCTGTCAATAGATCATCAGCGATACGTTTGGCAAACTCGGCTGAATAGCCTTTGCGCTTTGAGTCCGGGAATGTTTTCATGGGAACTGTAACAGGCGTCTTTTCGTCAATTTGATACTCTAAATCAAAGCTGCTGCCTTGCGAGGCGATCAAGTTTTCCGCATCAATAACAACTTGCAATTTATTTTCTTTGCAAACGACTCCTAGCCTCATGTTGTCATACATACCACTGCGTGGCATGGGTGATTGGGCAAGGCTATAAGTCCGATTGGTTAATCTGTCGCTTTCTTGAAGATAGCTCCAGGCATTATCCGCCGACACATTTAACGGGCAAGCAATTAAAAGCGCCGACATAATTGCTGAAGCGCTGTTACCGAAAAAACGGCTGTGTTTCATTTTGACCCTCTGGAAGGTTCTGTTATGGCATTATGATGGGTTGAACAGAATTGCTAAATACGTATTAACTCAAGGCATAAGACCAGGAAGAACAGAAAAGACAAAGTAAAAACTTCGTGTTCTTCTTGGTTTATTTCAATTTATTGAATATACGGACTTTTAGCTTAAATTCATGCTTATGCGAGCTATAAATTACTCTCAACCAATTTTTCCAGTTCCTTGGTTAACGCAATATAAGGCATTAGGCTTACCGGTAAAACAGTATTAATTTCTTGATAAATCCGCCGGTATCGATTGAGTTTTTGCTGTTCAGGCAGTAAATCAAAATAGTCAGCACAGCTTGAAGACTTGCTTAATAGAATGTTATTAATCAACAGACCGATGATGCGTTTTATATCCGCCTGTAAATCATTCGATACTTTTTGCTCCCAATAATCATGGGAGTGCATTTTTGCCAACTGTTCATGGATTTCATACAAACCCAGATAATGGGTAATTTCATCGAACAGTTTGAAGATAGTGATAACGTCCGTCGTAGTTTCGGCGGATAATGAAACAATAAACGGGAAGTCATTGAGGCTGGAAATAAACGCCATCCTTTGCGCCAGTTCTTCCGGAACACCATCTTGCCGGTATAGCTCCAACTGTTGTAAAACAAAAATGCTATCTTGCTGTTTAAAATAATGTTCAAAATCCTGCAAATAGCGACTATAGCAGTTGATGGTCTTAACAACCGGGCGTATGTTTTTACCATGCGATAATGCCCAGTGGCAAAAACCAGCCAGCATTTTTTCAAGCTGTAGCAACAAATGATATTGCTTATCGGCCGCAATTTTATTGTCCAGCGCGTAAATAGCTTGACGTAGCGCATCACCACCCAAAACCCGGTCAAAGGTTAGATAACAACCGACATGATCCAGTATATTTTCGTTTTCGCTATCCAGACTTAAAAAACTACATCCTGCCTGATTGATTATCTTATTACTGACGATGGTCGCTTTAATTTCACTGGCCAGAGGATGAGTGGACAAGTCATTTTTATAATGTTCATTGACCTGGTCAGGAAAGTAGGCCTGCAAATAGCAGTCACAGCATTCATCATGCAACAAGGCAGTTTGATTCTCTATCTGCTGGGTTAAGTACATTTTGCTGGCGGCCATTAATACAGCAAGCTCAGGACGGGTTATTGTTTGGCCAGGCCGGGATAAGATTTGTTTGGTTTGTGGAAAAGATTCAACTACTCGATCTAAAAAGCCAGCGGCTTCCAAACGCTCAGCTAATTGCAAAAAAGCCGCTGAATTATCTGTGCTGCGCAACCGATCCAATGATAAGCAAAGACTCTGCGCATAATTATTGGCCAATACTTGTTGGCAAACTTCTTCGGTCATGCTGATAAATAACGGCTGATAATCAGTAATAATGTTTTTCTTTTGCAAGCCGGTCAGCAAGATTTTTAGGTTGACCTCATGATCCGAGGTATCGACACCCGCCGAATTATCGATTGCGTCGGTATTGATGCGGCCTCCGCGCAAGCTGTACTCGATACGCGCTTTTTGAGTGAAGCCCAGGTTTGCGCCTTCACCAACAACGCGAGCGGCCAGAATGGTGGCGTCCACGCGCACATTGTCGTTGCTTCGGTCACCGGCTTCTTCGTGCTTTTCAGTGCTGGCTTTTATGTAGGTACCGATACCACCTAACCATAATAACTCCACAGGAGCTGCGAACAGGTAACGTATCAGGGATTCTCCATCCAGCGATTTATAGCGTATGCCCAGCCATTTTTTCAGCTCGGCAGAAACCGGAATATCTTTGTCTGACCGGAAATAAACGCCGCCACCTTTAGAAATTAGCGTCCGGTCATAATCATTCCAGCTTGACCCGGGCAATTCGAACAAGCGTTTGCGTTCATTGAGCGGTGCGCCATTATCAGACGGATTTGGGTCAATAAAAATATGTTGTCCGCTGAAAGCGGCCAATAGTCGGATGCAAGGCGACAATAACATGCCATTACCAAAAACATCGCCATCCATACTACCAATACCGACAACAGTAAAGGCTTCGTGTTGTATGTCTTTGCCTAATTCTCGAAAATGTCGCTGTACGCATTTCCAGGCGCCGCGCGCAGTAATGCCCAGAGCTTTGTGGTCATAACCATGGGAGCCGCCGCTGGCAAACGCATCGCCCAGCCAGAATTGATAGTCGGCAGACACTGCATTGGCAATATCTGAAAACGTTGCTGTGCCTTTATCCGCAGCCACCACTAAATACGGATCGGGATCATCATAGCTCACGATGTAAGGCAGCCTAACGACCTTGTCATCGCTAAAATTGTCGGTTAAATCGAGCAAGCCACGTATCAGCGTAATGTAAGCCTTTTTTCCTGCCTCTCTCGTTTCAAGGCTAGAGCTTGGGTGTGAGAATTTCAGGCCATTCTTTTTCAAAACAAAACCGCCTTTAGCTCCGGTCGGGATAATCAAGGCGTTTTTGCTGATCTGGGTTTGCATCAGCCCCAGTATTTCAGTTCTGAAATCATCGGGACGATCGGACCAACGTATTCCTCCCCGCGAAACTTTGCCGCCCCGCAGATGAATGCCTTCCATATCGACTGCATGGACATAAATTTCGTTTTGCGGTTTAGGGGAGGGCATGTCGATAACACCCAGACTGTTGATTTTGAACGCGACAAAATAATCATCCAGGCTGCGCCGCAGATGAAAATTACAGCGCATCGTCGCATCAATCAGATTAAACAGGGTACGTAAAATTTTGTCATCATTTATATCGGAAACCGATGCCATGCTTTCCAGTAATTGCAGACGTAATGGAAACAGGGCCTGTTCTTCTCTAAGCACCGGGTCATCCCATTCCGGATTAGGCCTGAAACGGGCTTCAAAATAATTAAACAGGCACAGTGCAACACGAGGATTGGTGATTAAGGCATGATGAACAGAGTTTCGGGTAGTTCGATGACCCAATTGCAAATAATAATTTCGATAAGCCCTGAGTACATCGATTTCTTGCCAAGTCATTCCTGTTAATACTAACAGCTTATTGAGAGTATCATTTTCACTTTTTCCATCCAATATTACCTGAATGGTTTTTAGCAGTTGGGTATTTACCCTAATTAAAGGCGCGTATTGATTTGTTGCTGTCTGAATGGTAAAACTTCTAATAAATTGCGTGGCGCCATCAACGGTAACAGGAAAATTCACCTGATCCAGCACCCTTAAGTGCATATTTTCCAGAACCGGAATATATTCATCCAGAAAATGTTCCTCTTGACTGTAAAAGTGCAGCCGATAATGTTCTATTTCTTTGTAAGGCTTAAGTAGACTGATACATTGATAATTTGGGGTTTTTAATCGTTCAAGATGCAGTATGTCTTTTAACGCATAACGTGGCGATACTTGGACTTGATAGCCGATCGGGAAAGCTGATTGATATTTTTGCCATAACTGTTTACCGGTTTCCTTACCCAAAGCCCGTTCAGCTATTTGTTGAAATAAAGTCGCCCAAGACCTGGTAAGTTTATTTAATTGCACGTCCATTTATCCACCGTCTAAAATCATCTGTTGTTAGGGTTATTTTCAAAATGTACTCACGATATAAATAATGGATTAAAAATTTTTTAACAATTTTTTACCACGAAACCTGTCCTGAACATAGCCGAAGGGGGAGCATAAAGTTTATATTTTTCTTCGTAATCAAGCGGCGGTTGCCTGAATGGAAAATGTTAAAGATATTTAACAATTTCCAAAACATTGCAATCGGCTTGCTTGGTATAAGTGACTGAATCCATCAATGTTCGAATAAAAAATATGCCCATCCCGTTTTCTTTGGGCTGATCAAAATCCGGTAACGGCACAGTTTCCAGATCAAACCCCTGTCCATGATCATAAACCTTGATATTCAGCTCATTATCCTGAATATGAATGGTGATCCTGACGGTGTCTTTTGGATCATTATTGGCATGTTTGATGGCATTCGTGGTTGCTTCTGTTAACACCAGGTTTAAATGATAAGCCAAAGCCTCCCTATCGCCAGAAAAATTCTCAATATCTTTCGCTATATGCTCACCAATACTACCGATCAAATCCAGATATTTGGTCTGTGTCGGGATGATTACATCTACCTGAAGAATCGAATTACACATACACAACCTCTAGGCTTCGTTTTCAAAAGCTTCATTTAAATCAGTATAAATTTCAAAAACCCTGTTCAACCGGGTCAACTCAAACATTGACAATACCTGTTGCTTACAATTCGCTAAAGCAAGCTTGCCGGATTTAGCGGCCGCATTTTTATAACCCGACAGCAATGCGCCTAAACCGGAACTATCTATAAAGCGTACATTTTCCAGTTGGACAATAATATTGACCTCGCCATGTTCTATCATGTGCAGAATATATTCCTTTAATTCACCCGAATTATGCGCGTCTATTCTCTCTTCCTGGATGAATATCACACTGCAACCATTCATTTTTTCGAGATTCAATTTCATTAGTTTTTATTGCCGAAAGTTGAAGTTGACTGAGTATAGCTTTTTTAGTTTAAGGTTTGTTATTTTGGACATCCTTCCAGTTTATAAATGGCATAGCCCTGGCCGTCGATTTGTTGCCTTAATTCTGCCGGAGCCTCAACGCTATGGCAAAAGTAACAGTTCTCCGAGACCACTGTCGCGTCCTCCTGGCCTATGGTTTTTAACCATTCTTTTGCGTAGTGTAACGCTTTTTGCTGATCTTGTTCATCGAGTACAACATCAAAGTGCAAGGTTCTACCCTTGCTTGTTTTTGCATAAGTGTCAAATACATGTGAAATGGGCATAAAGTCTCCTGTAAAATTGTATAGGTACAGATGAAGATCAATAATGTTGAAATCAAATCATTGTATATGGACCACAGAAAAACAATAATTTCATCCCAATCTGACAAATAATTGAAGTCCACGTTTGTTAAAATAACAATATCGATTCGATACATGAAAGCATTATGTTACTATAAACTTTATTGTCAACTTACTAAATCATTGTTTATATGGGTGCTATGGAAAAAGTTGATGTTTTTGACTTGATTGAACGCATGGCCGCATTAATCCGTTCAGAAGAACGAAAAAAATGCACGGAAATAGGCTTGCAACCCGTCCACTTACAGGTATTGGACTATTTGTCACGCTGTAACCGCTATAGCGATACACCGGCGGCACTGACCAATTATCTTGGCATGACCCGTGGAACGGTTTCTCAAACGTTATTGTTGCTGGAAAAAAAAGGTTTTATAAAAAAAACCGCTGATGCGACTGACCGGCGAATGGTACACCTCAGTCTTTTGGACGAGGGAAACGTAATTTTAAAGCAGGCCAGAACATCTGATTTATTCTATCAGGCTGCATTATTGTTTAAAGAACACGATTTTATTAATAATGAAGAAATGTTCATGAAAGCACTGACTGCGTTACAAAAAGCCAATAAGTCTCAATCGTTTGGTCTTTGTAAAACCTGTCAATATTTCACCACAACGTCAGACGGTTTTAGTTGTGGTTTGACTAAGGAACAGCTCAGCCAAAGCGATAGCGAAAAGATATGCCAGGAGCATAGTGTTTTATAAGCCCACAACTTATAGCCTGTCTATCGGCTTTCACATAGGGACTGATTTTTTGGATTATTACTGATGTTCCGGATTTACGCACATGACTGAACTGGAAAACTTCAAGCTTCTGGGTATTGCCTTGGCGATAGGTTTGCTGATCGGCCTGGAGCGTGGCTGGCATACTCGTGACCGGGATGAAGGTATGCGCGTTGCAGGACTACGCACCTACGGGATGATTAGCTTGTTGGGTGGCCTGTCGGGCATACTGGCGCAACAAGTAGATGCTTTTTTGATGGGCTTTGTTTTTCTGGGTCTGACTTCGGTCTTGTTGCTGGCTTACAGTAAAAGCCTCGACAAATTTGAGGATTTTAGTATTACCGGCATCATTGCCTCGCTGATTACCTTTACTTTGGGCGCGTTAACTGTTTTTGGTCATATTACGCTTGCTTCTGCAAGTGCCGTGGTCATCACATCTCTGCTGAGCTTTAAGCCGTTGCTCCACGGTTGGTTGAAAAAACTGGAACAGCACGAATTGGATGGAACGCTGAAATTGTTGCTTATCTCGGTCGTTATGCTCCCGATATTGCCCGATCAGGGCTATGGCCCCTGGGCTGCCTTTAATCCCTATCATATTTGGTGGATGGTCGTATTGATTGCAGGCATTTCCTATCTGGGCTACTTTGCCATCAGAATAGTCGGCAACCAGCATGGGCCGGTCTTGACCGGTGCATTAGGAGGATTGGTCTCTTCGACAGCCGTTACTCTTAACCTGTCAAAGTTATCAACGCAACAGCCAAACATGGAAAACGTGCTGGCGGCCGGTATTTTAACAGCCTGCGCTACCATGTTTGCACGCACCCTTCTGCTAACCTCTATTATGAATCCAGCATTGTTCCGGACGCTGCTCCCTGCGCTGCTGGTAATGACCCTTTTTACCTATTTTGTTGCCTTTCTGTTATGGCGAAGCAGACGAGGATCTCAAACCATTGACGAGATAACACTGGAAAACCCTTTTCAATTAGGAATGGCGTTAAAGTTCGGTGCATTTTTAGTCCTCATCATGTTGCTGTCCAAGCTACTAAAAATGTATTTCGGTGACATGGGTACCTACTTTTTAGCGGCGACTTCCGGTCTGGCGGATGTTGATCCTATTACCCTTTCCATGTCACAAATGAGCAATGAAGGACTGGAAGTCAGTGTCGCCGCCAGGGCAATTCTTATTGCAGTATCCGTAAATTCAGGCATCAAAAGCATTTTTTCATGGGTTATTGGAGGCCGCGCCCTGGCGCTCAGAGTCGGTGGCACTTTGGTGGGAGCCGTTGTTGCAGGTTTATTGATCCCTTAATAGATAGATCAACCGATTAGTCTAAAAGCCTCAGTTAAGCGATTCAAAATCCTGCCCTAGTGATGAGGGAAATTCGCATCGACAAGAAAATTCATGCCGCCAACATTTCGATACGCTTGATCTGAACCATGCGGGACGCAAAGTCCAGGGCAGCCAGAATATCCTCTTGTTAAATATCTTCGTAATATTTAAGAATATCTTCCACACTCATCGCGGAACTCAATCATTCCAGAACGGTTTCAACAGGATAGCGCAAGCCTCGGATACAGAGTTTGCCGTGGCAAATTTCAGGATCGGTCGTGATACGTTCAGACAGTGATGTTTTCATATTACAGTAATCTTGTTGAAGTTTTTGGATTACACAATACGCTCTCAATATTGCGCGCTACGCGCTTGCAAGTTCAATGCAATTATTCCCCATAACCATCATTGGTAAAATCGACACAGCCTTCAGGTGTCCCCGTCCAATCTGGCGGATATATGCCAAGCTGCACGAATCGATGAAAACTTGAATAAGGCCAGTCGCAGACACGGGTAACAAGGCCGTGTTTCACCGGGTTCCAATGAATGTAATCACAATGTTTTTCGTAATCCCGATCATCGCGGATTTGATGTTCCCAAAATCGCGGTTGCCAAACGGTTTGTGCCCGTTTACGGTTGTTGGTCCACAGAGAGCGAAGATTTATATTTATCCAGACAATTATGGGAAAGATGTCCTTTTATCGCGTTCCAGCGCATTGACTAATCCGCATCACCCGCGGTAGGGTCCAAATGCAATGCAGATGTTCAGGCAACAGCACGAAGGCGTCGATTGTAAACGCATGATGCGACTTCATCATGCGGAATGCCGTTCGCAACAACTCCCGATTTTCCGGTTCGCACAGGATTTTGCGCCGCAAGAAAGTCACAACCGTGAAAAAATAAGTAGCGCCCGGTGTTTTGGAGCGGCGATATCGCATATCAAATAGTGGAAATGTCGGGCACGAAAAGATGTGCCCGACCTTGTATGATGAAATTTAATAAAAATATTGTTCGAGGAGATCAAGTAAGCTTTACCGATTCATTGGGAGGCCGTCCCGACCTGAGGACTGGTTTTTAGCCAGAGCCTGACTCGTAGACTGGCCCCCGCCCTATTCACCCATACCGTGGAGTATCTGAGGCTTAGAGCCTGTATACACAAGGATGGCAGGTGCATGTGCAGGGTCGGGAACCAGTGAATAGTCTACTTTCTTTAATCCCATTGTTACAAACAAATATGACGAACATTCAATTTAAAGATATCGACCCTGAAGCCAAGCCAGTGCTTTTCGCAGGTATCGATGTCGGTGCCGAGGAACTGATTCTGGTTATCCGCAAGAATGGTAAGCCATTCGATCCACAGAAGTTCGCCAACACCCCCGCTGATCGTACCCGATTGGTGAAGAAGCTGGTTAAGCTGCCTGGTATCATCGTCTGCCTGGAAGCTACGGGTGTCTATCACTTTGACTTAAGCCTAGCCCTTCATGATGCCGGCGTGTTGCTCATAGTGGTGAATCCCAAAGCCGCCCATAATTTTGCCAAAGTCTTGATGAAAAACAGCAAAACCGATGTGGTCGATGCCAATACCTTAGCCGAATACGCCGCGAGAATGGACTTCGTCGCGTGGACCCGCCCGTCCGATGAGTCGATTGCTTTGCGCAGTTTTGCCCGCCGTATTAACGCGCTAACCGGTCAGAAAGCGGCTGCCAAAAACCATCTGCATGCACTAACCGCTACATCGGAAACACCGAAAGCGGTAATCAAGGACGCCAAATTGGCTATTACCCAATTGGAGAAGCGCATCGACCGTTTAACGGCTGAGGCGCTGATCTTGATTGGCAAACATCCCGAACTCACGCGGATACTACAGTTGCTGATCGGCATCAAGGGCATTGGCAATACCAGCGCCATTGCGCTCATGGGCGAACTGCTGTTGCTGCCGCCTGATCTTTCACATCGAGAATGGGTAAAATTTGCTGGACTTGACCCACGGGCCTTCGACTCCGGCAAAAGCGTTCACAAAAAAACGCGCATATCCAAGGCGGGTAACCGGCATATTCGTTCCGCCCTGTATATGCCGGCCTTGAGCGCTAAACAGCATGACCCACACGTCAAGGCTTATTTCCAACATCTCGTGGCTAACGGCAAAAAACCATTGCAGGCTGTCTGCGCGGTCATGCGCAAACTACTCCACGCTATCCACGGCATGTTGAAAAACAACGAACCTTTCGACAACACTCGTTTTTATGCTATTCCAGAATGTAACGGATAGTAAAAATTAGCGAAATTTAACTTGAAATTGAACAGAGTATCTACCTGGCTGGCTGATTGTCCAATAGATATGCAATAACCTGTTCGCTGATGTAATGAAACTGAGTGTCTCGGTCTGGATTATCGGTGCCTTCTTTGGTCTTTCTATTTGCCTGCAGGCTATAAACCCAAGTCGGCGACCTTTTGCCTACCCACCGTGTGGCCTTGCGCTTGCAACCACAGAAACACCTCGGTATCCATAGACTTGCGCCTCTGCTGCTGCCCATAATCGGCAAGCTTGCTCGTCGAAAATAGGCTCAAGCATATCAAATTTTTTGCGTACCAAAGTTTCTGTGTCAGTATCCATGGGCCAAGCATAATCATTGTCAACAAACTGTTTAACTTATAGTTACTAAAGGGCTAGAGCGTATACAGCATCGTGTCGATTATTTTGCCGCTAAATCGGGCGTCATGCCGCTGTCAGTGTCCGTCAGAGACTTGGGTTATCGCTGGGGTTCCTGTTCAAAAGACGGCAAGCTGGCTTTCCATTGGAAGTGTATGATGGCGCTCCGCCCAAGGTCATCGACTATATCATTGTCCATGAGCTTTGCCATCTGCATCACAGGGATCACACCGACGCTTTTTGGAATGAAGTGGATAAGGTGTTGCCGGACTACCGGAAAGAAAGGAAAGTCTGTGGAACAATGGGGCGAAATTTGATTTGTAGGGCTTTCTTTCCAATCACGATTTCCTTTATAACCTTTATGTCTCAGTCTAATCTATGCACGCATCTTAAAATTTTTAGCATTGATTTCCCATCACAATTTATGAACTCTATTTCCCGATTTATCCACAACCATCCGCACCCTCTCCTGTTAATTGCTGTTATGTTGAGTGTCGGTGCCGGCTTTTTGCTGCCTGATCACTGGCGACTGGTCACACGCGTTCTCGTGGGCTGGAATATCATGGTCTGGTCCTACCTGTTGTTGATGGGTTGGCTAATGCTGCGGGCTAACCATACCAGGATGCTCAAAATCGCCAGTCAGGAAGATGAACACGGGGCCACTATTCTGGCGATGTTTTCCATTGCCACCGTGGTCAGTCTCGTGGCTATCGTGCTGGAGTTGTCCACCCAGGAATTAAATATGGGTTTTCATTTATTTAAATACCTGCTTACCGGTTCAACCATTCTGGGCTCCTGGTTTTTTACCGGCGTTTTGTATACGTTTCATTATTCACGGATGTACTACCTTTCGCCGGTAAATAGCCGGCCTTTGAAATTTCCCGATGATGAACAACACCCTGATTATTGGGATTTTCTTTACTTTTCTTTTAACATTGCAGTTGCTGTGCAAACTGCCGATGTGTCTGTTATGAGCCGGGCAATGCGTAAAATAGTGCTTGGTCAAGCGATCCTCAGCTTTTTATTTAATATGGTCATTATCGGTTCGTCGATTAATGTGTTTGCGAGTTTAATTAGCTAAGGAATGACAATTAAATCAAGTTTAAAAGCGGTAAACTGGAACTTCCAATACGGGGCTCCCAAGCCGGAAAGGCTGTTAACTGGACAATATCAATTTTTACGGTAAGCTCTAAAAATGCAAGTTCGGCAATTTTTTAATCAACCTGTAGTGAATCCCGATAAAGGGAGAGGAGAAAATCATGGGGCCTTATTATCGACATACATCGCAAGGTATGGGTAACTTTTTTGATATGTTTTATGAACATCCGACTTTAATGTTCCTTGCAGTGGCTGGCGCCGTCGGCGTCGGTATTTATATTTGGCGCAGAAAAAAATCAGGGGGACAATCGCGTTTGTGACATTTCCCTAAGGTCCTCCAGCCCCGCCAATCCTTCATATAGCCTGTGCGCATCGTTTATCTTGAAAGATGCGCGACGCGCACCCTTAAGGCTAAACAATCCAAAAAAATGAACGATCTTTCCGCTCCGATGATTTTCCTATGCGTCTCTCTGGTGAACTGATTAATGCTTGCCACTCAACCTAACAACCACAAACTTGCGCAACTCTTCCAGCAGCAGCATTCCCAAAGCTAAGGGCAGCATAAACAGCCAGACTTCGGGCGCAATGGGTGCTGTGCCGAAAATCAAATTGCCCCAAGTGGTATAAACAATGAGCAGAACCAGTGTGATTTCCAGGGCGATACCCCCTAAAATAATGCGATTGTCGAGCAATTGCCCGCTGAATACACTGCGACCTGGCGTTTTGCAAAGAAATACGTTGACGATTTGTGTGACGATGATGGCGCTAAAACAGGCTGTGGTGGCTTGCAAATATAAAGGATCATAAGTTTCCAGACTTTCACCCCAGTGCCAACCACCGCCGTGTAGCACAAAGAAATAAGCAGACATAGCAACTATTGCTTCCAGAAGACCTAAAAAAAGATATGCGTGTATTAGCAAACGCCAGTCAAGCAGTCGCTCTTCGCGCGGCCGGGGCGGTTTGGTCATGCTACCCGGTTCTGGCTTGCCCGCGCCGAGTCCTAAAGCAGGTAGTATGTCGGTTCCCAAATCAACCGCCAGAATCAGAATAATAGTTAATGGCAGTGGTATCTTGAGCAAGGCAAAGGCCAGAAAAGGGACAAGTTCCGGAATGTTGGAGGAGAGGATGTAGGTGAGGAATTTGCGAATGTTGCCGTAAACCGCACGCCCTTCCTCGATGGCGGCAATGATGCTGGCAAAATTGTCATCCAGCAGTATCATGTCGGCTGCCTCCTTTGCTACATCCGTTCCACTTACCCCCATGGCGATACCGATGTCCGCCATTTTCAGAGCGGGGGCATCGTTCACGCCGTCGCCGGTGACTGCGACGATGTGTTTTTTCTTCTTCAAGGCGGCAACGATACGCATTTTCTGATCGGCTCCAACCCTGGCAAAGATGATTTCCGGCGCATCCAGAGCCAGACGCAACTGGATTTCCGATAATTTACGCAACTGTATCCCGGTAATAATCACCGGATTATCGGACTGAATCTGACCGATTTGCCGCCCAATCGCCAGAGCGGTATGCGGATGATCGCCAGTTACCATGATGACTTTAATGCCCGCTTCCCGGCATAAGCGCATGGCGCCGGCTACCTCCGGCCTGGGCGGATCCTCCAAACCAACCAGCCCGCACAGAATCAAGTCCTGCTCCAGTGCCTCGCCGTTATGACCATCGTCCAGCTCGCGCCACGCAAACGCCAGAACCCGCAAGCCCTTGCTTGCCATTTCCTCCTGAGCACGAAGAAAATCCTGCCGGGAATCTGCCGTGAGTGGGGCTATGCCGCTTCCTGTTTGTATCCTTTTGCATAGAGGCAACACCATTTCCAAAGCGCCCTTGCAATAAAGCATGACGCCTTTGGGTGTCTGATGGACGGTGGAAAGACGCTTCCGATCGGTATCGAAAGGCACTTCATTGATCTTTGGATAGGTAATTGCCTCGCCCAGACATTTTTTTGCCATGCGTACCAGGGCGACTTCCATAGGATCACCCAACGCTTGCCATTGGCCTGCCTTCATGGTTTCTTTGAGATTATGGCAAAGCAGCGCATCCTCGAAAAACCGGCGATGCAGTTGGGCCAATTCAGGTTGCCGCAGTATTGACGTTGGCGTGAGCATTTGTCCGCCCAGGTAAAGCACGTTCACCTCCATACGGTTCTCGGTTAGTGTGCCGGTTTTGTCGGTACAGATAACGGTTGCCGAACCCAATGCCTCCACGGATGGCAAATGCCTGATCAGGGCATTGCGTTTTGCCATGCGCTGTGTGGCCATGGCCAGAGATAGCGTGACTGTAGGCAACAAGCCCTCGGGCACGTTGGCAACAATGATGCCTATAGCGAAAATGAAATTTTCCCAAAATGACAAACCCATACTTTGGCCGATGAAGAAAAACACCACGCCCAGTGTCAACGACAGCACAGCAATAATGCGGCTAAGCCGGGCGATTTCCAACTGCAAAGGCGAAACACTCTTGACTGTGGTTTGCGTCAAATGGGCAATTTTGCCGAATTCCGTGTGCATCCCGGTTGCGAAAACCAGCGCCCGGCCTTCACCCGACACTACCGAAGTGCCGGCTAATAGAGTATTACGACTATGCTCCAGGGCTTCTTCCGAAGAAGGTTGCGCATCTCGCATTTGTGGCAGCGATTCACCGGTGACGGTGGCATTATTGACGCGAAGGGAAAAGGCTTCAAGCAAACGGCAGTCTGCCGGTACATTATCACCTTCCTGCAATAAAACGATATCGCCGGGTACCAGATTGGCGACCAGCATCTGTCCAAGCTCGCTGTCCCGTATCACCTTGACGTAATGCGGCAAGAGCTTCTGTAAGGCAGAGATAGCTCGTTCGGCTCGATACTGTTGCCAGAACGAGAACAGGCCATTGATGACAATGACACCGAGTATAGCGTAACCCAGCATCGCCATGCCTCCCCCCGGTTGTTGGGATTCCGCGAAAAACGCCAGCCCCGCTGCCAGCCATAGAATTAGCGCGAAAAAATGGACAAATTCCTTGATGAAACGAAGTATGAGTGATTCGCCCCGGATCACTTCGACCTGATTGGCACCATACTCGTTCAGGCGGTGTTGAACTTCGGTTTGAGACAATCCTTCGTGACGGCTTTTAAGACTGGCAAGTGCCTCTTCGGCGCTGAATTGATGAATTTTCATAATGACTCCTGTGGACAGGAACTGAAAAAACTTCACTTTGCTGAAATGACTGTTTCAGCAAAGTGACCTGAGTTTGGGATAAGAGAATAGTAGGGGTAATCCCTTGTGGTTGCCCTTCAAATGGGGATGTTTTCAAAGGGCAAGCACAAGGGATTGCCCCTACCTTTGAATTAAACCCCGAATTTTATCGAAGTTATACCCATCATCAATCGACACTAGGGCTTACAATCTGCGCCCGGTTTGTTGCTGAATAATTCAGACAACTATAAAGAAAAAACTGTAGCGCCAAAAATCAGGTTGGCCATTAACAGATGTATGGGTTGGACGATAGGCGGAACACCCAGTCTATCCAAGCTAATACCCGCCAGAATGGCTATGACTACCAATGCTGCAAGCGCTAAACCGGTTCGAAACAATAGACTTTGTTTACCAACAGATTGATAAAGCTTCCACACTAACCACAAGTTCGTAAAAAGAATAATCGACGAAAAGGAGCGATGTATATAAAAAATAATCGGAAAATCATCGCGCCAATATTGACGTTCAATGTGTTCGCGGGCAATAAAATCAACTGCCTCCCTGACCTGGGTTCCCATGGCTACTTGCAATAAGGTCATGATCATTGCAGCGATTAAAACGGCTTTAAATTTATCGGGCAACAACCGAGTATCAATTTGGCTGAGAAACTCGCGTTGTGATCGGGCAATGGTATAGATCAACAAAGCCACTATAACCAAAGCCAATAGCATGTGCAGGGTGATCATGACTGGCTTCAGGTTGCTTGCCACGACACTTGAACCCAGCCAACCTTGAAAACCCACCAGAAAAAAACTGCCTAAGGATAAATAGAAAATGGTCTTGTCGGTTTTAAGATAAATGCGTGATGACCAGGCGGTCAGGAAAATTAAAAACCCAATGGTCACACCCACTAACCGGTTGGTATATTCGGTCCAGGTTTTTACCGGGTTAAACTGGGTGTTTTCATAGCCGCGCTCAGCATAAATTTCATGATAATTGGCGGGTAACTGCGACTCTTCAGTGGGCGGAATCCATTGTCCAAAGCACGTTGGCCAGTCTGGGCAGCCCATGCCTGCGCCTGAAGCCCTGACAATGCCCCCCATAAGAATGACACAATAAACGGCGAAAATGGTTAGAATGCCGATGCGACGAAAATGTAAGGCTGCTTGAGTATTCATCATAGTGGTAATGTTAATAAGGTAATTTTGTTTTGATTGTTGTCTTTCAATTTAAGGATATAAGTATCGCTATCAGAAACCTGCAAAACGATCAGCATCTTGCAAATTGTGCCCTTGGTCTCATGCACTGACCGGGAATGTTGCGCCAGTAACACCTTGCCTATAGGCTTGTTCTGTTCCCGTACTGTCATCGAAGATGGTTGAATTCGGTGCAGGCGGGGAGGGCGTATTGCATTCAGCCAGAAATAGTGCTCGTTTTGCCTTGCCCAGATAATGCGTACGGGCAACAATTTCCTGGCCGGTATAACAACCTTTGTTGAAACTGATGCCACCCAACAGATCCAGATTAAGCATTTGTGGAATGAATTCTTCGGACGTTTCTGTAGTAAGCCAGGGTATGCCTGAAATTATATCGAGATAACGCCATTGATCCGAGTTTTCCGGCTGAAAGCCCTGATTTTCGGCCCGGTCTGACCACAATGCAATCGCTTTATCTGCTTCGGCAATGACCAAATAGCGATTTTGTGTGGCAGAAAAATTAACGGTTATGATCTCTTTTTGGGTTGTGGCAAATAATGGCCCGACTTGGTTTTCTGGATGACATAGCCCGATTAGACATAGCTGGTCTGAACTATCCGTTAAGGTAACATCAGACCTTAAAACATACATTTGCAATCTTTTTTTGACCGGTTCCAATAGTTCTTCAGGTAAAACCATAAGAAAAGCATCGCCGGTTTTAACCAGTAAAAAAGTGGTGATAGCTCTGCCTTTCGGATTGCATAAAGCGCCTAGACTGCTTTTTATCTCGGTAACATCGTTAATGTTACAGGTTATTTGTCCCTGTAATAATTTGGCCGCATCTTTTCCGCTAACCGTCAAAACCGCCAAATGTGCAACCGGGTAAATGGTTTTGTCGTTATAATCTGCTTTGGCTGGAAAGGTAATTCTGGTATCACTTTCAAATGTTGCATTTTGACTGAGCAGAAAGTTTTTCCAATTCTGATTCATGGGTGAAAATAGTAAGATTTAAGATAGTCGTCGATTATATAGTAACTGTCCTTGAGTGGCGAAAAGGTAGAAGGTAAAAAAGCATATCATTCTCACCTTAGTACTTATGCAATGAACCTTGAAATATGCCGTATAAATTTGAGTCCAATCTGTTACTAACAATTAAGCCCTCCAAACGATTAAAAAAGATGGTTTTTTTCGTTTATACGCTTGCTTTGGGCGCCAGTGTGGCTAATGATTTGGCTTTTGCTATTAAAACCAGCTTATTTGCATTGATTGGCATGTATTGTTGGTTGACTGTCAGACTTATAAACGCTGAACATTACACCATCAAGCACACTGAAGCTTTTGGTTGGGAGGTATCGAAAGGGGGTGATTTTGCCTCGGTTGAGATTTTGAAATCAACTGTTATCACAACATTTGTGCTATTTTTACATTTTAAACACGGCTCTCAAGCTCAATCCTGGAAGTCCAGCCATAAAAAAACACTTCTTGTTTTAGCCGATGCGCTGGCTGAGGAGGATTATCGGTGCCTTATTGTTAAATTGAAAACGACAGCAATAAAATAGGCGCAACTCAAAGCGTCTGCTGATAAAATCTATCAAATACAAAAACAGGCAACCCCGGTTTTCTGGATAATGATTTGTATTGACATGTAATTGCAGTTATCTTAAGCAACATTTAAATAAAATAATAAGGAGAAATCGGATGTCGAAAGGTCAAAATTTGCAGGATAATTTTCTAAATACGCTTAGAAAGGAACATACCCCTGTGTCAATTTTTCTTGTTAATGGTATAAAGTTACAAGGGAAAGTCGACTCATTTGATCAGTATGTAATTATGCTGAAAAATACAATCAGTCAAATGGTCTATAAGCACGCCATATCGACCATAGTGCCAAGTAAAGCCGTAAAAATGACGCGTGATGACGAAGCCGGCGACGAGTGAGTGCTTTCCGGTTGCGTATTAGTTTTTTTATAAACTCATTCACGGAGTATTTTATTGTTTGATCGTCCCGATTCAGGTGAACGAGCTGTTCTTGTTCATCTAACTTTTCATTCCGGGCAGGAAGATCTTTTAGAATTAAAAGAATTGGCTAAATCAGCCGGAACTGATCCGGTTTATGTCGTCACCGGTAGTCGCAAACGTCCCGACCCAAAATATTTTGTCGGAAAAGGTAAGCTTGATGAGCTTAAAACTGCGGTAGAAATCTATTCCGCCGACGTTGTTTTATTTAACCACCCGCTTGCTCCCAGTCAGGAAAGAAACCTCGAAGGGGCTTTGGGCGTTCGGGTAGTTGATAGAAACGGCCTCATTCTTGATATATTTGCCCAGCGTGCACAATCATTCGAAGGCAAGCTTCAGGTTGAATTAGCGCAATTAAAACACTTATCAACCCGCCTGGTAAGAGGCTGGACACATTTGGAACGCCAAAAAGGAGGTATTGGTCTGCGTGGTCCAGGTGAAACCCAGTTGGAAACCGATAGACGACTATTGGGTTTACGTATTAAGCAGATTCAGCAGCGTTTGGACAAAGTCGATAAGCAACGGCATCAAGGTCGTAGTAAAAGAAAAAAGGCCGAAGTGCCATCCGTTTCTTTAGTGGGTTACACCAATGCGGGTAAATCTACCTTATTCAACACCCTGACGGGTGCGGATATTTACACGGCGGACCAGCTGTTTGCTACCTTGGACCCTACATTGCGCAGCTGCCGGTTGCCTAATGGCAGCGAGATTGTTCTGGCCGATACAGTAGGCTTTATTCGTCATTTACCGCATGAATTGGTGGCGGCATTCAAATCGACTTTACAGGAAGCCAGTGAAGCAGATTTATTGCTGCACGTTATTGATGCTCATAGCGAAGACAGGGACGGGATTATTGTTCAAGTCAATCAGGTTCTGGAAGATATAGAAGCTGATAAAATCAGGCAACTTGAGGTTTTCAATAAAATTGATTTATTGGACAACATTCAGCCGCACATTGATCGGGATGATTCCGGGAATCCGGTTCGGGTCTGGCTGTCCGCTGAAACTGGGGCAGGTGTCGATCTGCTTTATCAAGTATTAGCAGAGCTGTTTTTAATTACTAAAGTTAAAAGACGCTGTTATTTACAACCCGATCAAGGTAATGTCAGAGCAAAATTATTTACTTGCGCAAAAATAATTGACGAGCATATTGATGACTCCGGCGCCAATGACTTAGTTGTTGAAATTGATGTGAGGCATTTGGGGTTGTTAAAAGAAGTGAAAACTGAAGAAATTGATTAGACCTAAAGACGCAAGGCTAAAGGAGTCAGTTTTTACCTTGAGGCTTGTGCTTTTTCGCCTTTTTAGAGATTTACGATAGAATACTCACCAACATCCTGCGGGATAAATTAATCAAGTAATCCAATATGGAGCATAAGTATGTCGTGGAATGAGCCGGGTGGCGATAACAAAGACCCTTGGAGTGGTCGAGGTGACCAGAAAGGGCCGCCTGATTTAGATGAGGTAATACGTTCATTGCAAGAAAAATTAGGCAAATTTTTTGGCGGCGGTAAAGGAGATAACGAAGGCTCACCCGGAAATTTTTCTTCCGGCAATTCACTGAAAAGCCTTGGCTATCTTGCAGGCGGTGTGATCGTTTTGTGGGGCCTAAGCGGTTTTTATATCGTTGATGAAGGTAATCATGGCGTCGAAACGCGGTTTGGTAAATATATTGGCACCACACAGTCCGGTTTAAACTGGCATTTACCGGCACCTATTGAGCGGGTTGATATTGTCAATGTAAAGCAACAACGGTTTATCGAAGTAGGTTATCGCAGCGGCGGCAGTGAGCAAGTCACCGGCTCGGTGCCGAAAGAAGCCTTGATGTTGACCAAGGATGAAAATTATGTGGATGTTCGCTTGGCTGTTCAATACCAGGTTAAAGACGCCAAGCAATTTATCTTTAATGTTGTTAATCCAGCGACTACTTTAAAGCAGGTTACTGAAAGTGCATTGCGTGGTGTGGTTGGCAGCAGCACAATGAGCTTTGTATTGACCCAGGGCCGTAGTGAAATTGTTACTCTGATTAAAAAGGAAATCCAGGAAATCATGGATAGCTATCAATCAGGCGTGCAAGTTACCAGTGTTAACCTACAGGATGCTCAGCCGCCGGAACAGGTTCAAAATTCATTTGAAGACGCTATTAAAGCGCGTGAAGATGAGCAACGTTTGATTAATGAGGCGGAAGCCTATTCTAATGACGTCGTGCCGAGAGCTCGCGGCGCTGCAGCCAGAAAGATACAGGAAGCCGAAGGCTATAAAGAACAAGTGATTGCTCAGGCACAAGGTGAAACCAGTCGCTTTTCCAAATTACTTGCTGAATATATTAAAGCCCCTGATGTGACCCGCAAACGCCTTTATATCGAATCGATGGAATCCGTAATGGCTGAAACCAATACGGTGATGGTTGATGTTAAGAACGGGAATAATTTGCTTTATTTGCCGCTGGATAAAATGATGCAGCATCAACCCTCTTCAACATTACCACCCATGAACTCACAATCAGGCCCTGCCGATCAACCGCAAACCCAACCGGTTGTGGTACAGGAGCAAGCTGTTGAGCGTACTTCAAATCGTAGCCGTGACGCAAGGGGACGCTAATGACACTAAATAAACTATTAATAGGCTTGGCGGCATTGTTGCTTGTTGGCATGATGTGTGTGTTTACCGTTAATCAAACAGAAAAGGCGATTAAATTCCGTTTAGGTGAAATCGTAAGAAATGATTACGAGCCTGGATTGCATTTTAAATGGCCATTTATTAATAATATAAAGAAATTTGATGCACGCATTCAAACTATGGATGCGAAACCTGAGCGTTTTTTAACCGCTGAAAAGAAAAACGTTATTGTTGATTCTTTCGTTAAATGGCGTATTGGTAACGTAAGCACTTTTTTTACCACCGTTGCGGGTGATGTAGATCAGGCTAATTTACGTCTGGATCAAATTATTAAAGACGCTTTCCGGAGTGAGTTTAGCAAACGCAACATCAGGCAACTGATTTCAACGGATCGTAGTGCCATACGAGAAATTTTAACCAACAACTCCAAGGCTGTTGCGGCTGGTTTAGGTATGGAAATTGTTGATGTTCAAGTAATGCGCATTGATTTACCTCCCGAAGTCAGCAGTTCTGTATTCCGTAGAATGGAAGCGGAACGTGAGCGCGTGGCGCGTGAATTTCGTTCGCAAGGTGCTGAAGCCGCCGAAAGGATTAAGGCGGATGCCGACAGACAGCGCGTTGTTACGCTGGCTAATGCATTTCGCGATGCAGAAAAACTGCGTGGCGAAGGTGATGCAATATCGGCAGAAATTTATGCCAAGGCCTATGGCGCGGATACTGAATTTTTTACTTTTCATCGCAGCCTGAATGCTTACAAAAAAACCTTCTCAAGTTCAAGCATGTTGGTGCTGGACGCTAATGCTGATTTCTTTCAGTATTTTAACAAACAAACAAAGTAGCTATAAAATGTTGGGTTACGCTAATGCCTAACCCAACCTGCATTTAAAAATATAAAAAACGCTCCGCTTGCGGGGCGTTTTGTTTGAGTGGACACACAAAACATGCAACAAAAAGACTCCTGGCTTTTGCCCGACGGCATAGAAGAGATTTTGCCGGAAGAAGCCAAACATCTGGAAAACTTGCGTAGTAAACTGCTGGGATTATTTGCTTGCTGGGGCTATGACCTGGTTATTCCTCCGTTTATCGATTTTCTGGATTCTTTACTGACGGGTTCAGGTCATGATCTGGACTTGCAGACCTTTAAGTTGACCGATCAGATTAGCGGTGAAATGCTCGGAGTAAGGGCAGACATGACACCCCAAGTCGCCAGAATAGATGCCCACAACCTTAAACACGAATGGCCAACCCGTCTGTGCTATGTGGGTACTATTTTACATACCCGTGGCGACCCGCTGGAAAAGACGCGTAGTCCCATGCAAATTGGCGCGGAGCTTTATGGGCACGCAGGTAAAGAAAGCGATATAGAAGTCATTCGATTGATGCTGGAAACGCTGGCCATAACAGGATTGCTAAATGTTCATCTCGACTTAGGGCACGTAGGCATTTACCGCGCTTTATCCAGGCAGGCAGGATTAACCGGACTACAGGAAAGTGAATTATTTGATGTATTGCAGCGCAAAGCCAGACCTGAACTTGCGGAATTGATGGACAGTTATACAATTGATAATGATCTTAAGGTAATGTTATTGAAATTACCCGAACTGAATGGTGGCAAAGACACAATCAGCAAAGCTCGCGTTGTGTTTTCGAAAGCTAATGATAATGTTAAAAAAGCATTAGCAGATTTGGAAGCGATTGCGGAAAAACTGGCAGCACGATTTCCTTCGTTGCCAATCAGTTTCGATTTGGCTGAGTTGCGTGGCTATCATTATCATACAGGTGTGGTTTTTGCCGCTTTTGTGCCGTCAGTCGGCAGGGAAATTGCCCGTGGCGGCCGGTATGATAATATCGGCGCAGTATTTGGACGTGCGCGTCCTGCGACTGGCTTTAGCGCCGATTTAAAATTACTGTCATCACTCAGCAAACAATCCTGCCAAGTAGAACAGCGAGAGCTTATTTTTGCGCCGGATTCAGACGATGCTGCGTTAAACGAAAAAATCAGAGACTTGCGCGCTCAGCAACAGGCAGTTGTTCAACAATTGCCTGGACAAACCGGAAGTGCAAAAGAATTGGGTTGCACTTCTATTTTAGAACAAGATAATCAAAACTGGGTCGTCAGACCTTTAGCTTCGGCAACTGCTCCATGCGTTGCTCTACCTCCTGCATCCTTGCAGTCGTAAATCTGGAATAATTATGGGAAAAAATGTCGTTATCATCGGCACTCAATGGGGTGACGAAGGAAAAGGTAAACTGGTTGATCTGTTAACCGAAAATGTGGAAGCAGTAGTGCGCTTTCAGGGCGGACATAATGCCGGACATACGCTGGTTATAGGCGGCGAGAAAACAGTATTACACCTTATTCCTTCGGGCATTCTCAGGGAGAATGTGCAGTGCATGATAGGTAATGGCGTGGTTTTATCGCCGAATGCCTTGATGGAAGAAATTGAATTTTTGGAAAAAGCGGGAATTTCCGTTAGAAACCGATTACTTATCAGTGAGGCCTGTACCCTGATTTTACCTGTGCATGTGGCTATTGATCAGGCGCGAGAAAAGGCGCGTGGTGGTAAAGCCATTGGCACAACCGGACGTGGCATTGGCCCTGCTTATGAAGACAAGGCGGGACGCAGAGGTTTGCGCGCCGGCGACTTGCTGAATGCCGAAAGCTTTGCCGAAAAACTCAAAGAGCTGGTTGATTATCATAATTTTATGCTCACTCACTATTATCATACTGATGCAGTCGACTATGAGCAGGCATTGGCTGAAGCACTCCGTTTGGGTGAGCAAATCAAGCCCATGTTGACTGATGTCAGTGAAGAACTTTATAAATATCAGGCGGAAGGAAAAAACCTGTTATTTGAAGGCGCTCAAGGCGCATTGCTGGACATTGATCATGGCACGTTTCCTTACGTCACCTCATCCAGCACAACTGCGGGTGGGGCGGCGACAGGGAGCGGTTTAGGGCCACTTGATCTTGACTATGTACTGGGAATTACCAAAGCTTATTCAACACGCGTAGGCAATGGCCCGTTTCCATCTGAATTGCATGATGCCTTTGGTGAGCATCTGGGCACCAAAGGTCATGAGTTTGGCGCCACCACCGGACGCAAGCGCCGCACTGGCTGGTTTGATGCGGTAGCCATGCGCAAATCAGCAAAACTGAACAGTTTAAGCGGCATTTGTTTAACCAAACTGGATGTATTGGATGGTCTGGAAAAAATTGGTATTTGTACGGCTTACAGACTGAACGGAAAAGTTACCGAAACAGCTCCCTTAGGTGCGGATCAATATGAACAATGCCATGCAATTATTGAAGAGATGCCCGGTTGGACAGGAGCGACTGCCGGCGTGACTAATTTTAATGATCTGCCTGATAATGCTAAAGCCTATATCAAGCGACTTGAAGAACTGGTTGGCGTTAAGGTGACTATCGTGTCAACTGGGCCCGATAGGGACGAAACCATTATTCTGGAACATCCGTTTGTTTGATTGGGTGGGCTTTAACAGTATGTACTTTTAATTAGCCGTTTGACGGATGCATAACGCATGGGTTCACCAGCAGACTCATTGATGGCGGGTAAAAGCTTGTCCGTCTAAATTATTTGACCAATACGCTATAATTCGTTAAATAAATTCATCGTTCAAGTTATTAAATTGCCATTTCTACACTCCAGACTATGCGGAGATAGTCAAAAAATTGATTAGCCCTGCTCTGCCAATTTTATTGATCAAGCGTTACAATATCTTCATTCAACAGGTGTAATTATTTCTCAAGCGGGCATGGATATGGAAAAAATAAAAGTTCTCTTTGTATGTATGGGCAATATTTGCCGTTCACCCACGGCTGAAGGCGTTTTTACAAAACTTCTTAAAGAGCAAAATTTAGAAGGGTATTTTGTTATCGATTCGGCCGGTACTCATGCTTATCATGTTGGTGAGGCTCCTGACTTGCGCGCGCAAAACGCGGCTCGAGAACGGAATGTTGAACTGACACATTTACGCGCCAGAAAAGTCGTTATGGGGGATTTTGATGATTTTGATTTTTTGTTGGCAATGGATGATGATAATTATGCAGCGCTGATGGATGCCTGCCCCGAGGAATATAAAGACAAAATCAGTTATTTTCTTGATTACGCCCCGCATCTGGATACACGCGAAGTGCCTGATCCCTATTATGGTGGAAAATATGGGTTTGAGCGAGTGTTGGATATGGCGGAAGCGGCTTCTTTAGGATTCTTATCGATGCTGCAGAAAACCGGGAGCATCAATGAAAAAATTGACGAATAAGGCGGCATCATGGCCATAGTGTCTAATACCGTTGGGTATCTGGATGGTGACGTATTGCTAGAGGCTTTCTTTGCTTTTGATGATTCATTTTCAGGTCGCAGGCCCGCTGTCTTAATAAACCATACTTGGGTGGGTAGGGATGGTTTTGTTGCGGAAAAGGCAAAAAAACTCGCCGCATTAGGTTATGTCGGCTTTGCGGTTGATATGTATGGTAAAGGAGTTTTGGGTTCAAGCTTTGAAGAAAATGCGAAGCTCATGCAGCCTTTTATGGATAACCGGGAAAGGCTGCAAAAGCGCATGCAGGCGGCTCTTTATGCAGTGAAATTAATGCCTTGGGTTGATGATAGTAAAATTGCTGCGATTGGTTTTTGTTTTGGCGGTTTGTGCTCGCTTGATTTAGCTAGAACCGGCGCTGATTTGAAAGGAGTGGTTAGTTTTCATGGCTTGCTGGGTGCGCCGAGCAATACTCAGGGCAATGCTATTAAGGCTAAGATTTTAGCTTTGCATGGTCATGATGATCCCATGAATCCTGTTGAGCAAGTGCTTGCCTTTGAACAGGAGATGACAAAAGCGGGCGCAGACTGGCAGTTCCATACCTTTGGTAATACCATGCACGCATTTACCAATCCAGTCGCCAATAATCCGGACTTTGGCACAGTTTATCAACCTGACGCAGACAGTCGATCCTGGTTGGCGATGGAAAACTTCCTGACTGAAATCTTTGCTTAATATTTAAGCGTCAACACTTTCGACTCACTATCGACTATTTGCTATAATTCGCAGGTTGTTTAAAGTCATGTAGCCGCACTTAACAAAAGGAATCAGGAACGGTGCGATTGTATTTAGTCAAGAAACCATGCCGATGCATTGTTATCGGTACACTGTTTATATAGGGATCAATGTCAAACTTCGCTAAAGAAATTATTCCTGTCAATCTCGAAGACGAGATGAAACAATCCTATCTCGATTACGCCATGAGCGTTATCGTTGGTCGAGCCCTTCCGGATGTCAGAGATGGCCTTAAACCAGTGCATCGCCGCGTGTTATATGCGATGAGTGAGTTGGGCAACGATTGGAACAAACCTTACAAAAAATCAGCACGTATAGTCGGTGATGTTATCGGTAAATATCACCCGCATGGTGATACCGCAGTGTACGACACGATGGTGCGGATGGCGCAACCTTTTTCCCTGCGTTACATGCTGATTGATGGGCAAGGTAACTTCGGTTCGGTTGATGGCGATCCACCTGCGGCTATGCGTTACACCGAAGTGCGCATGGCGAAAATCGCCCATGAACTGTTGGCGGATCTTGATAAAGAAACCGTTGATTTTATCCCTAACTACGATGAATCAGAAATACAGCCCGAGGTATTGCCTACCCGTGTGCCGAACTTATTAGTTAATGGTTCATCAGGTATTGCAGTCGGTATGGCTACCAATATACCTCCGCATAATTTGGCTGAAGTCGTCAGTGCTTGTCTGGCAATGATTGATAATCCTGATGTGACTGTTCATGACCTTATGGTTTGTGTTCCGGGACCTGATTTTCCTACTGCCGCCATTATTAATGGTGCTTCGGGAATTTATAGTGCCTACACGACCGGCCGTGGAAAGATTTATTTACGTGCGCGTTGTCATTTTGAAGATATAGGCGATAGCAGCCGTCAAGCGATTATTACCACTGAACTGCCTTATCAGGTAAACAAAGCTACTTTACAAATTAAAATTGCGGATCTTGTCAAGGAAGGCAAACTCGAAGGTATTTCCGCGATTCGTGATGAGTCAGACAAGGACGGTATGCGGTTGGTGATTGAGCTGCGCCGTGGTGAAGTGCCGGAAGTGGTGCTGAATAATCTTTACAAACAGACGCAATTCCAAACAGTATTTGGCATTAACATGGTGGCTTTGCTGGATGGCCGTCCGCACTGCATGAGCCTTAAAGAGATTATCAGTGCATTTATTGATCATCGTCGAGAAATTGTTACCCGTAGAACGATTTATCTGCTACGTAAAGCCCGCGAAAGAGCGCATATTTTAGAAGGGCTTGCGGTTGCTCTGGCGAATATTGATGAGATGATCGAGTTGATCAAAACTTCCATCAATCGGGACGAAGCTAAAGAAGGTTTGTTGGCACGAACCTGGGATGCAGGATTGGTTGCTTCTCTGCTGGAACGCGCCGATGCCGCTCGATCCAGACCGGATGATTTGGCTGAAGAGTTCGGTATTCATGATGGTATTTATCGCCTTTCTGAAACCCAGGCTCAGGCTATTCTTGATTTGCGTCTACATCGCTTAACTGGCTTGGAGCAGGATAAGATAGTCAATGAATATAAGCAGTTGCTGGAACAAATTGATGAGTATCTGGCTATTTTGAGTAGTGATATCCGGTTGATGGAAATTATCAGGGAAGAATTGGTTGCTATCAAGGAAGAATATTCCGACCCACGTCGCACTGAAATTATTCAAAGTCAATTGGACTTATCCGATGGCGATTTGATTACCGAAGAGGATATGGTGGTTACCATGTCCCATGAAGGTTACGTTAAATCCCAACCCTTGAGCGATTACAAGGCACAGCGTCGCGGTGGTCGAGGAAAGTCAGCGACAGCCACAAAAGAGCTGGATTATGTCGATAAACTGATCGTTGCCAATACCCATGACACCATTTTATGTTTCTCGTCATTGGGTAAGGTTTATTGGCTGAAAGTGTATCAGTTACCGGTTGCCAGTCGTGCGGCGAGAGGCAAGCCCTTTGTTAATTTATTGCCGCTGGAGCAGGGGGAAAAAATTAATGCCTTATTACCGATTCGTGAATTCACCGAAAATAAATTCATTTTTATGGCAACCTCTGCGGGCACGGTTAAAAAGACCCCATTAAATGAGTTTGAACGCCAACGCGCTACCGGCAAAATCGCCATTGATTTAAGGGAAGGCGATACCTTGGTAGGTGTTGCGGTAACTGACGGCCGGCAAAATGTCTTATTGTTTGGCAGCACCGGTAAAGCCGTCTGCTTTAATGAAGCAGACGTGCGTTCCATGGGAAGAACTGCATCAGGCGTACGCGGAATGCGCTTACAGGAAGGCCAAAAAATTATTTCCCTGATTATTGCAACCGAAGGCACGGTGCTGAATATTACCGAGAATGGCTATGGTAAGCGCACCAGGCTGGAGGAGTTTACCTGTCATAAACGCGGTGGACAGGGCTTGATTGCCATACAAACGTCGGAACGCAATGGTGCTGTGGTGGGTGCAGTATTGGTTAATGATAATGATGAAATCATGTTAATTACCGATGGTGGCACGTTGGTGCGTACCCGAGTTGATGGTATTTCGATAGTTGGTAGAAATACCCAGGGTGTAACGATTATTCGATTGGATAAAAAAGAAAAAGTAATCGGTGTTGATCGTATCGAAGGGTTGGTTGATGACGATGAAAGCGAGCTTGATGTCGATAGAGTATTAGAAGCTGATGTAGTGTTAAAGGATGATGCGGATTTAGAAGATGACTCAGACGATAGTGCGGATAATGAAATGGAAGAAGGTGACGAATAACTGTTACCCGATGCCAAGTCCAGCTTCGCGAGCAAAAATGTAGAGTGCGCAGAAAAGCACTGCCCAGACCACTCGGCTAAAGTATTTCCATTTTAAAAACCTAACCAAGAGAAAATCATGTCCAGAGTATTTAATTTTAGTGCCGGTCCGTCCGCATTCCCCGAGTCGGTATTACAGCAAGCTCAACAAGAAATGTTGGAATGGCGCGATAGCGGCATGTCTGTGATGGAAATGAGTCATAGAGGCAAGCATTTCTCGATTATTGCCGAAGAACTGGAAAGTGATTTAAGAAGTTTGATGGCTGTTCCTGAGAATTATAAAGTGTTGTTTTTGCAAGGTGGCGCGTCGGCGCAGTTTTCATTAATACCACAAAATATTTTAAATGGTAAAGCCAAAGCTTGTTACGTTAAAACAGGCGCATGGTCTGAAAAGGCCATCAAAGATGCGAAGAGTTATTGTGATGTGTTGGTAAGTGCAAGTTCAGAAGACACCAAGTTTACCACTATTCCGGATGTATCAACCTGGGCTCTGGACGAGCAAGCGGCTTATTTGCACTATACCTCTAATGAGACCATTCATGGCGTTGAATTCTCTGAACTGCCCGATGCTAAAGGACTGCCACTGATATCGGATATGTCATCCAATATTTTATCGCGCAAGATTGATGTCAGTCAGTATGGTTTGATTTATGCCGGAACTCAAAAAAACATGGGGCCCGCAGGTGTTACCGTAGTGATTGTCAGGGATGATTTGGTCGGACATGCCGCTAAAGCCACGCCTTCGGTATTTGACTATGCCGAGCAAGCAAAAAACCAATCCATGTTAAACACGCCTGCTACCTACAATTGGTATCTGGTTGGTCTGGTGCTTAAGTGGTTAAAAGCCCAAGGTGGTGTTGAGACTATGGAACAGCGCAACATTGCCAAAGCGGCAAAACTTTACCAGGCTATCGATCAATCCGCTTTGTATTCCAATCCGGTAGCTATTCCATTTCGCTCACGCATGAATGTACCGTTTATTTTGGCGGATGAAAGTTTGGATAAGCCATTTCTTGCGGCAGCGGAAGCGAATGGACTGCTTGAATTAAAAGGGCATCGTTCAGTGGGCGGTATGCGGGCAAGTATTTACAATGCCATGCCCGAGGCTGGTGTACTGGCTTTGATTGATTTTATGGCTGAATTTGAACGCACCCATTAAACGAAACACACTTAATCAAGAGCAGCAGCAATGATATCAGTTACTCCCCTTTCTGAATTAAGAGACAAAATTGATGCAATCGATGAGCAGATTTTGCAATTGATTAATCAGCGTGCGTCTTGTGCGGTGGAGGTAGCCAAAACTAAAATTGCTCAAGGCGAGCAAGGTACTTTTTATCGCCCGGATCGAGAGTCATTGGTTTTAAGACGAATTATGGACTTAAATCAGGGGCCGTTGTCGGATCATACTGCTGTGCGTTTTTTTAGAGAGCTGATGTCTGCCTGTTTGGCTCTGGAAAAGCCAATGGATATTGCTTTTTTAGGTCCTGAAGGCACATTTACTCAGCAAGCCGTATTTAAGCACTTTGGGCATGCAGTCAAAACGACCCCCGCTTCTACAATAAATGAGATATTTAGCGTGGTCGAATGTGGCAGCTGTCAGTTCGGTGTGGTTCCTGTTGAAAATTCTACTGAGGGCGTTATCAGTTATACATTGGACAGGTTTTTAACCTCACCGCTGAAAATATGCGGTGAAGTTGAAATCAGAGTGCATCATAACCTGATGGGGTACGCAACAAGTCTGGCGGAAATTACGGAAGTTTTTTCTCATCAGCAATCACTGGCTCAGTGCCGGCAGTGGCTGGATAAGAATATGCCTCATGCACGGCTTAGTGCGGTCAATAGTAATGCCGAGGCAGCGCGATTGGCATCGCTCAATAAACAAACCGCAGCGATTGCGGGTATTGTTGCGGCTGAGGTTTATAATTTAACAATTATTAAAAAAAATATTGAGGACGAGCCCAATAACACCACTCGCTTTATCATCATTGGACAACAATCACCGTCTCTTACAGGCAACGATAAAACCTCTTTGGTTGTCTCTACAGGTAACCAGCCTGGAGCTTTGCATAAAATCCTTGAGCCTTTCGCAAAATTCGGCATAGGTATGGTTTATATTGAGTCCAGACCTTCTCGTCAGGGTTTATGGGATTATGTTTTTTTTATTGATATAGAAGGGCATAATGAAGACAAGGTTGTTGGTCAGGCTTTAGATACGGTGAAAGATAACGTTAAGATGTTCAAGTTATTGGGATCTTATCCTAAAGCCGTTCTATAACTTGCTTCGTCGGGCAATCCATTCTTGCCGCATTAGTATTAAATTCTTCTGACATAAAATCATGAACAACACGGATAAAATTTACAGTCTTGCGGTAGCGGGTGTGCAGCAGCTTATTCCTTATAAGGCGGGTAAGCCGATTGAGGAGCTCGAACGCGAATTGGGACTTACTCAGGTTATCAAGCTGGCTTCCAATGAGAATCCTTTAGGGCCTGGAAAAAAAGCCCTGGCAGCTATTCAGGCAACTTTGCCCACTTTGGCCTTATATCCCGACGGCAGCGGCTTTACTTTAAAACAAGCGTTAGCCAGGAAATATGCTCTCGATGCGAGCCAGATAACACTGGGTAATGGCTCTAATGAAATTCTGGAATTGGTAGCCAGGGCTTTTTTAACACCTGATCTTGAAGTTGTTTTTTCACAACATGCTTTTGCGGTATATCCTATCGTAACTCAAGCTGTAGGTGCTACTGCCGTAGTTGTGCCTGCATTGAATTATGGTCACGATTTGGATGCCATGCTACAAAGTGTGACAGAAAAAACCCGTTTGGTGTTTATCGCCAATCCCAATAATCCAACGGGTACTTTATTAAGTCAAACGAGTTTGGAATGTTTCATTAGTGCATTGCCTGACACTTGTGTGTGTGTGCTTGATGAAGCCTATTTTGAATTTGTCAGCAGTGTTGAATCGATCAATTCTATTGATTGGTTAAAAAAATTCCCTAATTTATTGATTACACGAACCTTTTCTAAAGCTTATGGATTAGCTGGGTTACGTATTGGGTATGGTTTATCCAGTCCACATCTTGCCGATATTCTTAATCGGGTGCGACAGCCTTTTAATAATAATACGCTGGCTTTAGCAGCAGCAGAAGCGGCTTTGGCCGATGACAAGCATTTGCAACAGACACTTACTGTGAATACACTAGGTATGCAACAGTTGACAAACGGCTTTAAAAATTTGAGTCTGGAATGGACTCCATCGGCAGGAAATTTTATTTTGGTTGATTTAAAACAAGCGGGACACCCTATTTATGAGGCTTTGTTACGCAAGGGCGTCATAGTCAGACCCGTAGGTAATTATGAATTGCCTAATCATTTACGCATTAGCATAGGCACAACGGTGGAAAATCAGATATTTCTTGAGGCGTTGTCCGATACACTGGCTAATGTTTGATCGACTTTGTGTTATCGGCGTCGGCTTAATTGGCGGTTCAATCGCTCGCACCGCCAGAAAAAAAGGGTTAAGCAATAGCATTGTTGGCTATGGTCGTCAGCAGGATAAGCAAAATCTGGAGACTGCAAAAAGACTAGGTGTTATTGATGACTACTATTTACAGATAGAAGAAGCTGTTCAAGGCGCTGATTGTGTTGTCATTGCCACACCTGTTGCATCTATCGAAAACCTTTTTGCATTGCTTAAGCCGTTTTGGTCGGAACACACGATTTATACGGATGTAGGCAGCACTAAGGTTAGTGTTGTCTCAGCCGTACAACGGGTTTTTGGTTTTGTACCTGATAATTTTGTTCCGGCTCATCCTATTGCGGGAGCGGAGCAAAGTGGTGTAGAAGCCTCTGTAGATGATTTGTTTCTGAATAAACGTCTGATTATTACCCCTCTCGGTAATACGCAGACAGAAGCCTTGCAGAAAATTCAATGTTTCTGGGAAATGTGCGGGTCTATGGTATCGGTAATGGATGTAAAGCGTCATGATGCAGTGTTGGCGGCAACCAGCCATTTACCCCATATTCTTGCCTTTGCTTTAGTGGATATGCTGGGCCATAAAGACGAACAAAGTGAGATTTTTAAATATGCTGCGGGGGGCTTTAGAGATTTTACGCGGATTGCATCCAGCGATCCGACTATGTGGCGGGATATTTGTTCAGCCAATAAAAATGAAATAATCCCATTGATTCAACAGACACGGGAACAACTGGATAAAATACAGCGCTTGCTGGAAAATGGGGATAGCCAGCAGCTTTTTGCAATCTTTGCGTATGCCAACACTGCGCGGCAGCGCTTTCTTAATCAGTTTGAAGGTAATATGTCGAAATCAATCACATTTAAAGTGCAACCCGGTGGTAAGTTACAGGGCGAGGCGCGAGTGCCGGGCGATAAATCCATGTCGCATCGTTCCGTTATGCTGGGTTCATTGGCTGAAGGTATAACTCACGTTAAAGGATTTCTCGAAGCCGAAGATGCCTTGGCGACATTACAGGCATTTCGTGACATGGGTGTGGAAATTGAAGGGCCGGTTAATGGCTGTCTAACTATTCATGGTGTTGGCAAGCATGGTTTAAAAGCACCTAAAAACGAGTTGTATCTTGGCAACTCGGGTACGTCCATGCGATTGTTGAGCGGAATATTGGCAGGGCAGTCGTTCAATTCTGTGTTAACTGGCGATAAGTCCTTATCCGGTAGGCCGATGAAGCGCGTCACTGAACCATTAACAGCTATGGGGGCTGATATAAAAACCACTGAAAAGGGGATGGCTCCACTATATATTACGGGCAAGGCGGGACAGCTTAAAGGCATAGATTACGTGATGCCAATGGCGAGTGCGCAAGTAAAATCCTGTTTGTTGCTGGCAGGCATGTATGCCGAAGGTGAAACCAGTGTCACTGAACCTGCACCGACTCGTGATCACACTGAACGAATGCTTTCCGGGTTTTCCTATCCTGTCAAACAACAAGGTAGGAAAGTTACTATTACTGCGAATGGGCATCTAAAGGCGATGGATATTGATGTGCCTAGTGACATTTCCTCAGCTGCATTTTTTTTAGTCGGCGCGTCAATTGCTCCAGGCTCTGATTTATTGTTAAAACATGTAGGCATTAATCCTACCCGTACCGGCGTTATTGATATTCTCAGATTGATGGGCGCGAACATTGAAGTACTTAATGAGCGCGTCGTTGGTGGTGAGTCTGTTGCCGATCTGCATGTTGTTTACAGTCCACTGAAAGGTATAGATATTCCTGAAGAATTAGTGCCATTGGCTATTGATGAGTTCCCGATATTATTTGTTGCAGCGGCATGCGCAAAAGGGCAAACCCGGTTAAGCGGTGCGGAAGAACTTAGAGTCAAGGAATCAGACAGGATTCAGGTAATGGCGGACGGTTTGCAAACATTGGGTGTGGACGCGCAGCCGACGGCGGATGGTATGATTATTCAGGGTGGTTCAATAAGCGGTGGTGTAGTGACATCACATGGTGATCATCGCATTGCTATGTCTTTTTCGATTGCAGGATTGCGTGCCAACGCGCCGATTACTATTCTGGATTGCGCTAATGTGAATACATCCTTTCCCGAGTTTAAAGATTTGATAAAGCGTCTGGGATTGGCTTTGGTTTGCGACGACGGCAAGGATGCAGGAGGTATGACCCCAGAGATGGGGGAGGTAGAGCAATGCAGGGAGCTATTGCCCAGAGCAACGAAGGGATCAGTTGCCGAGGAATCCTGATGCACACCCCGGTTTTAACTATTGATGGCCCAAGTGGTGCTGGCAAAGGTACAGTCAGCCGCTTGGTAGCGAAAAAACTAGGTTGGAATTATCTGGATAGTGGCTCCATTTATCGATCATTGGCTATTGCGTTGCAAAATGACTTAGTTGATTTGGCAAATGTAAGTGAGATTGTTAAAGTTGCGCAAGTTATGACGTTAGAATTCGAGTGTACTGATGAATTGGCCGTTAAGCTTAATGGTGAGGATATTACCAACCGTTTAGGGCTTGAAAGCACCGGTAATGTCGCTTCACAGATTGCCGCACTGCCAGACGTCAGACGGGTATTGTTGCAGAAACAGCAGGATTTCAGACAGCCGCCTGGGTTGGTTGCTGATGGCCGTGATATGGGTACAGTCGTTTTCCCTGATGCTGAACATAAAGTATTTTTAACGGCTAGCGCCGCAAAAAGAGCTGAGAGACGATATAAACAGTTGATAGAAAAAGAAATTGATGCTAACCTTGCGATTATAATAAATGAAATAGATGCTCGCGATCGCCGCGATATGGAACGTAAAACCGCTCCATTAGCAATGGCATGTGATGCGTTTTATATTGATTCTTCGGACATGACTATCGATGCTGTGGTTGAAGAAGTTCTGAATTTAATCCGTTAAGGGTTTTTGTGTGGCTGCACTTGTTAAGTGTGGTTTTTTTTAACTTTGATAAAGAAAAGGTTTGTTCGAGTTTCGACAAACTTGGGAAATAATAAAATGAGCGAAAGCTTTGCTGCATTACTCGAAGAAAGTTTAACCAAGACCAAAATGAGTCCTGGTGCCATGTTGATGGGTACAGTGATTGATATCGAAAATGATATGATTATCGTGAGTACACATTCTAAATCAGAAGGCGTCATTCCCAAATGGCAGTTTCTAAACAACGATGGCGAATTAGAAGTTGCGATTGGCGATGAAGTTGAAGTTGCCCTTGATTTATTTGAAGATGGTTTAGGTGCTACCCTTCTTTCCCGAGATAAAGCGAAGAAAAATAAAGCTTGGTCCGAACTTGAAAGCGCTTTTGAAAAAGAAGCTACCATCATTGGTCGTATTAACGGTAAAGTTCGCGGTGGCTTCACCGTGGCTGTGGGAGCGTTACGTGCTTTTTTACCTGGATCATTAGTTGATGTTCGCCCGATCAGAGATACGACTTTCCTGGAAAATCGTGATCTGGAATTCAAAGTAATAAAAATAGATCAGAAACGCAATAACGTAGTGTTATCGCGCCGTGCTGTTGTGGAAAAAGAATACAGCGCTGAAAGAGAAGAATTGCTGAAAACACTGGAAGAAGGCGCGGTTGTTACCGGTGTCGTTAAAAATCTGACTGATTATGGCGCATTCATTGATTTGGGTGGTATTGATGGCCTGCTACATATTACCGATATGGCATGGCGTCGAGTTCGTCATCCATCTGAGTGTGTAGAAATCGGCCAAGAAATTAAAGTTAAAGTCCTTAAATATGACAAAGACAAAAATCGTGTGTCTTTGGGCATGAAGCAAATGGGTGAAGATCCATGGCAAAATATTGCTCGTCGTTACCCTGCTGGAACGCGCGTATTTGGTAAAGTTAACAATCTGACTGATTACGGCTGTTTTGTTGAAATTGAAGAAGGCGTTGAAGGTTTAGTTCACGTTTCTGAAATGGACTGGACAAACAAAAACGTGAATCCGTCTAAACTCGTCCAGTTAGGGGATGAAGTTGAAGTTATGGTTTTGGAAATCGACGAAGAACGTCGTCGTATTTCTTTAGGCATGAAACAGTGCAAAACCAATCCATGGGATGAATTTGCAGCAACGCACAACAAAGGCGATAAAATCTCGGGAAAAATCAAATCAATCACTGATTTTGGTATTTTCATTGGTCTCGACGGCGGCATTGATGGTCTGGTTCATATGTCTGATATTTCCTGGGCAGATGATGGCGAAGCATCAGTTCGCGAGTTCAAAAAAGGCGATGAACTGGAAACTGTCATTTTGGCGGTTGATTCTGAACGTGAGCGTATTTCATTAGGCATCAAACAGCTTGAACAGGATCCATTTCAAAACTTTCTGGCAACTCACGAAAAGGGTAGTTTGGTAAAGGGGATTATCAGGGAAGTTGATGCTAAAGGGGCGATTGTTATTTTAGCGGACAATGTTGAAGGTTATTTACGCGCTTCCGAGATTCAGCGTGATCGTGTCGAGGATGCTCGCACATTATTAAAAGAAGGCGATAAACTTGAAGCCAAGTTTATCGGCGTAGATAAGAAAAGCAAATCAATCTCCCTGTCAATTAAAGCGAAAGACCAAGACGAAGAGACTCATTCTATTAAAGATCATTCTCAACAATCAACGGGCACACCTACATTCGCCGACATCTTTAAGCAAATGGAAAAATAAAGACCATGAAGAGGGTATGTTTTGAATCATACCCTCTGATTTTTTCTTTTTCACAGGATAAAATGTGACAAAATCAGAATTAATTGAAGCGCTTGCTAAAAAACAGCCGCATCTGGCCCTGAAAGATGTAGAACTGGCAGTAAAATGCATTATTGAAAAAATGAACCAGGCATTATCTTCCGGTAAAAGAATTGAGATTAGAGGTTTTGGCAGTTTTTCCCTGCACAAGCGCCCTCCTCGTATGGGACGAAATCCAAAAACTGGTGAATCTGTAGCGTTGGCTGAAAAGCATGTGCCACATTTTAAGCCGGGTAAGGAGCTACGCGATCGAGTTGATGCGTCTAGCGATAAATGCGAAATAATTGACTAGTACAGGAAGCCGGAAGTTGGTGATCTATATTCAAACATGACACTTTTGTAAAATAAGCTGAAACAACAAAATGAACAACACTTATTTTGACAGAAGAAGAAAAAGTAAAACTGAATAAAGTTATTGCAAAACGAAAGTCATCACAGGCAAAAGTGCTTCGAGCACGAATCATCTTACTTGATGATGAAGGAATGACGGTTAACGCTATAGCGTCACTACTGGGAATTGTAAAAAACACCGTCATAAAGTGGGTTAGACGTTGGCAGGGAAGTCCGGAATTAAGCGTTACTGAAAGACTTAAAGATCTCCCTCGCTCAGGCTGTCCCGATAAATTTACGGCAGAGCAAATTTGTAAAATTATAGCGCCTTGTTGTGAAAATCCCTCTGAATAGGGTCGTCCAATAACGCACTGGACACAGAGAGAATTGGTTGATGAGCTAATAGAGCAAAAGGTTGTCGAGTCTATTTCAACCAGCGAAATAGGCCGTATATTGAGGGAAAATGATTTACAGCCCCATCGTAACCGTTACTGGTTACATGTAAAACCTGACGAGTTTAGGGATGAAAGAATTACTACTATTTGTTCGGTCTATGCGAATGCCGCGACTACTTCGGATGAACTCATTATCAGTTATGATGAGATGACAGGGGGGCAGGCACTTCAAAGGATTGCCGACGATTTACCGATGTCAGCAGGAAAGCCGCAGGCTATTGAATTTGAATATAAGCGGCACGGCACTCAAACGCTTATAGCGGGGTTGAATGTGGCAACAGGCAAGATTATCGGCGCGTGTGCGGCAACACGCACGGAAGAGGATTTAAAGAATTTCATTGAACGGGTGGTCACTGAAAATAAGGGGTATAAGAAGTATCATTTTGTCGGCGATCAACTAAATACACATAAGTCAGAATCTTTGGTTTGTTTGGTTGCGGCGCTTTCTGGGAGGACTGATGATCTTGGCGTAAAAGGGAAGACAGGCATTTTAGCGTCAATGCCCTCACGTGAGGAATTTCTGACTGATCCTGATAAAAAAATCGTATTTCACTATACGCCAAAACATGCGTCATGGATGAATCAAATTGAAGTTTGGTTTGGTATGTTAGCCAGGAAAGTGATTAAACGAGGGAACTTTAAAAGCACTGCAGAATTGAAAGAGAAAATCATGGCGTTCATTGATTATTTTAACAACACTATGGCTAAGCCGTTCAAGTGGACTTATCAAGGCAAAGTCAGGGTAGCGTAAAATTTCATCACGGACTTCCGGTTTGTTGTACTAGTGACTAATCAACGCAAGTTTCAAGCCGGTAGAAAATATAGTTAAGCACCTTATGTAATTCTTGCTATTGCGTTGATTTTTATCAGGATTGAATTTTTGTTTCTCAAATCATCTTATGATTTCCCCTCCCACGTTCTCACTTTCATTAGAGCAAGCACCCGCAATTGAATTTTGCGGTTATTGCTGTTGATTTTTTATTTCACATCATAACACTGAAGTCTCACTTAGCTTGGCTAAGCAAGAGAATTCTTCAAGCAGATTCATATTGGTAGTCTCAGTAGTGGCTACTTCCTCTCTTGCGGCAACTTATAATTTTTCAGTTTTAAATACGACTTGTTTTGAATGAATTTGAATGTGTGATATAGTCATTCTTAATGAGAATTATTATTGATTGTTCGATGGTCTTTTGGGTATTCCAATATACTTTATTATCAAGGCTGGATTCATGGCGATGAGCTTAAAAGATCTTAACGTAGGTGACTTGGGAAAGATAGTTGGCTTTGAACAATCAGGTAAGGCTTATCGAAAACGGTTGCTGGCCATGGGTTTGACTCCCGGTACTGAATTCAGCGTTACTCGGTTTGCACCTATGGGCGATCCAGTTGAAATTAAATTGCGTGGATTTTCGTTAACCCTGCGTAAAGACGAAGCGGCAATATTGTTGATAGAGAAACTGTCATGAAAACTGATTTTACGGTTGGCGTTGTTGGCAATCCTAATTGTGGTAAAACAACCCTTTTTAATGTACTCACCGGCTCCAGACAGCATGTGGGCAACTGGCCGGGCGTAACGGTTGAAAAAAAGACCGGTGAGTATTCCCATGCTAATAAACTAATCGAATTAGTTGACTTACCAGGTACTTATTCTTTAGAGGCAGCAGATGATCAGGTCTCTTTGGATGAGAAAGTTGCCCGGGATTATGTCGCCTCCAGGGAGGCAGACTTAATCATTAATATTGTTGATGCTTCTAATATAGAGCGAAATCTGTATTTAACGTCACAACTTATCGAAATGCGTGTACCAATGATATTGGTGCTCAATATGATGGATGCGGTCAAACAACGCGGTATTAAAATTGATTGTGAATTTATAGCTGGGCAGCTTGGTTGCCCGGTCATTCCAATTACTGCATCTACCAAGGACGGTATTAGTACATTAAAAGCACAAATCAACAGTGCAGCTATCACCAAGCCTGTTCCATCGGCAAACATCAGCTATGCAACTGCGTTAGAACAAGCCATCGAGGACATTTCACCCGGGTTGGTTGAAATTGCCAATCAACACCATTGTGATTTGCGCTGGTTGGCCGTTAGGTTATTGGAAGACGATACCCTCGCTAAACAGTTTGCAGGGAAAGAACTGATGCCGGCTGTTGCCAAATTACAGCGCAGGGTAGAGCTCGAAACAGATGATGAAATAGATATTCTTGCTGCGGATGCCCGTTATGGATTCGTTAACGAATTGATTAAGGGAACTGTATGCAGACTCAATGAAGTTAGCCGACATACCACAGAAAAAATCGATTCCATCGTCTTGAATCGGTTTTTAGGTATCCCAGTGTTTCTGCTGGTGATGTATGCGATGTTCATGTTTACCATTAATATCGGCAGTGCTTTTGTCGATTTTTTTGATCAATCGGTAGGCGCTTTATTGGTTGATGGTTTAAGCCAGGTACTCACAGAGATAAATATACCGCAATGGTTGATTGTCTTGATTACCAAGGGTGCCGGAGGTGGCATTCAAGTTGTCGCTACCTTTATACCCATCATTGGTTTTTTATTTATGTTTTTATCTGCTCTGGAAGATTCAGGCTACATGGCCAGAGCGGCTTTTGTCATGGATCGATTCATGCGTATGATTGGTTTGCCTGGAAAGTCTTTTGTGCCGATGATAGTAGGTTTTGGTTGTAATGTGCCGGCCATTATGGCAACCCGGACGCTTGAAAATCAACGCGACAGGATTCTTACCAACCTGATGAATCCGTTTATGTCTTGTGGCGCCAGATTACCTGTTTATGCTTTATTTGCGGCTGCATTTTTCCCCATCGGCGGCCAGAACCTGGTTTTTGGCTTGTATTTGTTGGGCATTGCAGTTGCGGTATTAACGGGTCTGATAATGCGGCATACCTTATTTAAAGGTGAATCAGCGCCTTTTATTATGGAATTGCCTGCTTACCATTTGCCGACATTACGCGGGGTTTTTATTAGAACCTGGGATCGTCTCAAGTCATTTCTGTTCAATGCGGGCAAGGTTATTGTGCCGATGGTGTTGGTACTAAACTTTCTCAATGCGCTGGGTATAGACGGCAGTTTCGGTCAGGAAAACAGCAATAAATCGGTATTAAGTGAAATCGGACGAGGTTTAACCCCCGCGTTTAAACCCATGGGCATTGAAAAAGACAATTGGCCTGCAACAGTTGGTATTTTTACGGGTGTTTTAGCCAAAGAGGCCGTTGTTGGAACCCTTGATGCCTTATATAGCCAGCTTGCAATAACCGATGCAGCACCGTCCGATAAAGCACCGTTTAATCTTAAAGATGCGTTACTAGCTGCTTGCGCAACCGTGCCTGAAAACTTAAGGGCTATTGCAGATAATTTTTTGGATCCGCTAGGGCTAAACATCGGTACGGTAGATGACGTAGCATCTGCAGCCAGTGAGCAGGACGTTAAAACCGATACTTTTGCTGCTATGCAGCATAGTTTTGATGGTAAAGCAGGTGCTTTTGCTTACCTGTTATTTATTTTACTGTACGCACCCTGCGTCGCAGCAACGGCCGCTATCTACAGGGAAACCAACACAGGCTGGACTTTGTTTGTGGTGTTCTGGACTACGGGTATTGCTTATATGACGGCAACCATTTTTTACCAGGCGATGACATATAGTCAGCATCCCCAGTATTCACTGGTTTGGATAAGTGGATTAATTTTCGTTTTCTTATTGGTTTTAGTAGGGCTGTGGCTTACCGGAAAAAACACAGTCGATAAACACAGTCAGGAGTCTTTAAGTGATTTTATCTGATTTGCGTAGCTATTTAAAACAACAACATCGAGTTGCTTTAGCTGATTTGATTAATCATTTTAATATGGATGCGGATGCCCTGCGCGGTATGCTGGGCAAATGGATAAGCAAAGGCAGTGTCCGTAAATTACCACTTGAACCTTCCTGCGGGACCAATTGCTGTAAATGTGATCCTGCTTTAACAGAACTCTATGAATGGGTAGATAGATAGAGGTTCAAGGCAAAAGCCGCAAGGTACAAGAAGTGGTATATTGAACGGGGATTCCAGTTGCTGCTTAAAGGTAACGATGCTTAGTTCTATTGAACAATCCGTTTAACAAGATTTTTTCTGTTGCCTGAACAACCACCATGCTGAGGCTAGTGTAATAAGTATACGGTCTAACTCAGCCCCTTATGTTCATCCTAAAAATAAATAACAAAACGAAGCCATTACCTGCCTCGCTTTATGGTAGAATTGTCCTATTGCCCCGATAGCTCAGCAGGATAGAGCGGTCCCCTCCTAAGGGACAGGCCGGTGGTTCAAATCCGCCTCGGGGCGCCACGCATTTCAACACAGATATTATTCGCGAACCTGCGCTAGCTATACTTTCTTAACCCCGTCACTATCATTGAACGCCAATAAAAACTTTTAGATACTTCTGCAATCAATCGTTGCTTGCCGTTCTTAAGTCGTGTTCTATGCAATAAATTAATAGCAGCCTTTCAATTGAGACCCAATACATGCCATTTTCCAAACTCGGTTTATCAGTTCCACTCTTACGTGCCATTGCTGATGCCGGTTATTCCTCACCATCCCCTATTCAATTGCAGGCGATTCCTGCAGTTTTAAAAGGTCATGATCTTCTTGCCGCAGCTCAAACGGGCACAGGTAAAACAGCCGGCTTTGCTTTACCCATTTTGCATCGCTTATCTCAACATTCATACGGAGCGAACCGCCCGGTCAGAGTGTTGATATTAACGCCAACTCGCGAGCTTGCCGCACAGGTCGGTGAATCGGTAAGCAAGTATGGAGCGCACTTGCATCCTCGTTTAAAAACTGAAGTCGTGTTTGGCGGGGTAAAAATCAACCCGCAAATGATGCGCTTAAGAGGCGGCGTTGATGTGCTGGTGGCGACGCCTGGTCGTTTGCTGGATTTAGTCAATCAAAATGCAGTTAAGCTGGATAAAGTCGAAACACTGGTGCTGGACGAAGCTGACCGGATGCTGGATATGGGCTTTATTCGTGATATTCGTAAAATTATTGCGCTGCTTCCGAAAAAACGCCAGAATCTGTTGTTTTCAGCAACTTTTTCCGAAGACATACGCAAACTTACAACGGGATTGCTGGTTAATCCGATAAAAATCGAAGTGGCGGCTCGTAACACAGCCGCAGAAACGGTCGAGCAAATAGCTTTTCTTTGTAATAAAGTCAACAAGGCCGAACTGCTTTGCCACATAATAAAAACCAATAATTGGCAACAGGTGTTGGTATTTACCAGCACCAAGCATGGCGCTAATCGACTCACTGAAAAACTCAACAAGGTTGATATTAAAGCGGCCGCTATTCATGGCAATAAAAGCCAGGGAGCAAGAACCAGCGCATTGGCAGGTTTCAAGGCGGGCGAGATCAGGGTGCTGGTGGCTACCGATGTAGCGGCGCGCGGTATTGATATTGCGTTACTCCCGCATGTAGTCAATTATGAGTTGCCCCGCGCACCCGCCGATTATGTGCATAGAATTGGCCGTACCGGCAGGGCAGGAGAGGAGGGGCAAGCCGTATCCTTGGTATCCCATGATGAATACAGCACTTTGCGCCTCATTGAAAAGTTGATTGGTACACCGATTAAACGAGAACATGTTGCCGGTTTTGAAGCCTCTGAGGTCGCACCGCCAGTACCGCCTGAGCCTCCACGAGTACCAAGTCCCCGCAGAAACTCAAATCAGGTCCGCAAACCTTCTGGCAACCAAGCTAATAAACCCAGGGCCAGAAGCAGTGTTTAAGTAGCTAAATGGATAAAATTTTTGCTATAGGAGAATTTGCTGCGCGTACTCTAACCTATCTCAAAATGCGCATAGCATAGCTTGCCGCCAATTGCTATGAACGAGATTAGCTATCAGGAAATGGTGGGCTTTGCTTTGCAAATTAAGCGGTGGGGGCAGGAACTGGGCTTTCAGCAGGTCGGCATCACCGACACTGATTTATCGGATGCGGAAGTTCATCTGCAAAATTGGCTGGCGAATAACTTTCATGGCGAAATGGATTATATGCAGCGCCATGGTGCTAAACGCAGCCGTCCCGCTTTATTATATGAAGGAACTGCCAGGGTTATTTCTGTGCGGATGGATTATCTGCCGGAACTGATCGTCACCATGAATCAGTCTTTGGCCGATCCGGCTTCAGCCTATATTTCCCGTTATGCCTTGGGTCGTGATTATCACAAAATGATGCGTAACCGCTTGCAAAAACTGGCTGATAAAATACATGCCGAAGTGCTTTCATTCCTGCAAAAGCGAGAATTCAACTTAGGAATGCGTGCTTTTGTTGACAGTGCGCCTGTTTTGGAAAAAGCCCTGGCCGAAAAAGCCGGTTTAGGCTGGATCGGCAAGCATTCCAATTTAATTAACCACAAAGCCGGCTCGTGGTTTTTTCTCGGGGAAATTTATACCAATTTACCGTTACCAATAGACGGCCCCGCCACTTCGCATTGCGGCGCATGCACTGCCTGTCTGGATATTTGCCCAACCCAAGCGATAGTTGCACCCTATCAGGTTGATGCCCGGCGCTGTGTCTCTTATTTAACCATCGAACTACATGGTTCAATTCCTGAAAAATTAAGACCGCTGATAGGCAATCGTATCTATGGCTGCGATGACTGCCAGATTATTTGTCCGTGGAATCGATTTGCCAGAATGACAGGTGAAAAAGACTTTAATCCTCGGCATCAACTGAATACTCAACAATTGCTGGATGTTTTCGCCTGGAGTGAAGAAACTTTTTTAGCGAAAACCGAAGGCTCGGCGATACGCCGCATTGGTCATTATCGCTGGCTGAGAAATATTGCCGTAGCCTTGGGTAATGCGCCTCGATCACCGCTTATTATCGAGGCCTTAAAGCCAGCGCTAAATCATCATTCTGAAATGGTCAGAGAGCATGTGCAGTGGGCATTGGATCAACATCTTGAGTAAGCTGATTATTGATCTTGCCCGGAATTCACGGACACTCCACTAAGCGACTTTGTTAGCTTCAAAAGTTTCTGGGCTAATATAGCCCATATATGGACTCCTCTCTTTTGCAAGCTTTTTCTCTTCGATTGCTACGATCAGTAAACACAGTTGCACCCATATATCCGGCCTATTATTGAAGTTTTTATGACCTCTGGCCCTGATGGATTTTCGCGTGGTAACGGGCCAGTCACACCTGAAATGGTTTAATTAAACAGGACACTTCTAAAGACAGATTTATAATGTCATCTGAGGTGAACATGAGTAATCAAACTAAACCAAAACGACCCAAATACACGATTGAATTTAAGCAAGATGCGGCCAAATTAGTTAATGAAAAGGGCTATACGCACAAGCAAGCAGCCGATAATCTAGGCGTTTCTCTTAGCGCTATTGGGCGATGGGTGAGAGCCGAACAAGGATCGAAATTACCATCGGCGACCAAGAAAAGCGTTTTAAACTTGACTGATCAAGGTGAGTTAACGCGGTTACGTAAAGAAGTTGAACAGTTGCGGATGGAGCGCGAAATATTAAAAAAGGCCGCAGTCTTCTTTGCGAAAGAACTCCAATAAAATACGGATTTATTCGAGAGCAACAGAAGACTTTTCCAGTTACCGTGCTATGTAAAGTGATGCAGGTTAGTAGCAGTGCCTATTATGCGTGGGCCAAAACACCTGAAGATACTGGCAAAAAAATGCTGCAAAAACAGCTTGAAGCCAAGGCGATTGAGCTATTTGAAGAAAACAAGAACGTCTATGGTTCCCGGCGTTTATCGGAAGCCTTTATAAAAGAAGATATTCAGGTCAGGCGTTATAAAGCGAGGCAATTGATGAAAAAATTGGGCTTGAAGCCACGCTACCCAAAACGCTTCAAAGTTACTACAGACAGCGATCATAATGAGGCGATTTCTCCCAATCTGTTGAATAGGCAGTTTGATGTTGCTGCGCCCAATAAGGTTTGGACAACCGATATTACTTACGTATGGGCCCTTGAAGGCTGGCTCTACGTCGCGATCGTTATTGATTTATTTTCCAGGCAAGTGGTGAGCTGGTCCATTGCTGATCACATGCGGACCTCACTGTGTTAATGCCTTACAAATGGCGTTTTGGCGGCGAAAACCTGAGCCAGGCCTGATGCATCATTCGGATCGGGGCAGCCAAATGGACTATTCAATCCAGGACGGCACGGTCAACGGGGAGCGGTATATCGGGTTTCTGGGCGGATTGATTGCGGGCAGGAAACGCCCCCTGATCGTGCTGGCCGACCACGCCACCTTCCACCATTCCAAGCCGGTGCGTGATTATGTGCGGGCGCACCGGAGCCAATTGCGGGTGTTCTTCTTGCCGAAGCGAGCACCCGAATACAACCCGGACGAACAGGTTTGGAATGTAACGGACCAGCCGCACCACATGGTTTGCCGGGGCTGATTCTGGCATCCTCACATTTTTTAGTGAGGATAAGTCATGAAAATAAACGCACATTGGTTGCGGCATGTAGAAACTTGGCGTGAGAGCGGTTTAAGTCAGGCGGATTATTGTCGCCAGCAAGGTCTCAACCACAAAACCTTTTCAGTGTGGACGCGGCGTATTCAGGGTAATTTATCCTTGAACAAGGACACCCCGCTCGAATTAATTCCTGTCCAAGTGGCTGCTCCATCGGCAGCGGCCGCTACTGCCGAAGCTGGCGCAATAATACTTCGGTTTCCGCACGGTGCGCATCTTGAGCTATCCACAGCCGTACCGCCTCGATGGCTGGCGGAATTGCTCAGATGCTTGGCTTGATCAGCACGCCTGGGCAAATCTGGTTAAGCGTAGCACCGATTGATCTGCGCAGGGGAGCCGATGGTTTATCGGCGCTGGTTCAGCAAAATTTAGGACAGCAACCCTGCGCTGGATCGGCCTTTGTATTTCGCAATGCGTCTGGTAATCGCATCAAAGTCCTGCTGTGGGATGGCAACGGCGTGTGGTTGTGTCAGCGCCGCTTGCATCAAGGGCATTTTATTTGGCCCAAGTCGGGGGAGCACCGCTTTTCTATCACGCAAGCGCAGTGGGAGTGGCTGATTGCCGGGGTGGATTGGCAACGTTTATCGGCTGAGCCGCCTGCACATTTGCAGGCCTGATTAGCCACGTTTATAGCGCTTGAAAAAGCGCTATAAACCCAGTATTTATAATGGCTACAGCGGTTTTTATGGTAAAATAATGCCATGGAAATACTGAGCCAACTGGATGAATTGAATCTCGATGCTGCCGCCAAAACACAGGTGGTGGCGTTGGTTCAATCGCTGATGGATCAAGCGAAGAAAGATGCTGAAAACCTTCAAGCCAAAGACCTCAAAATCCAGGCCCTCATTCTGGAACTAGCCCATCTGCGCAGGATTCGCTATGGCGTAAAGAGCGAAGCGCTGTCCAGCGTACAAAGGGATTTGTTCGAGGAAACCTGCAACGAAGACATCGCTGCGCTTATGGCCGAAGTCGAGCAGGCCGACCAACAATCCGGTTCCACCGTTACCAAGCCCAAGCCCAAGCGCCCGCGCGCGGGCCGCCAGCCCTTGCCACCGCATCTGCCGCGCATTGAACACTGCCACGAACCGGAGTCCTGCCAATGCGGTCAGTGCGGCAAGGACTTGGTCAAAATTGGCGAAGACATCACTGAACAACTGGATGTCGAACCCGCCAAGTTCTTTGTCCACCGTCATATTCGTCCGCAATACGCTTGCCGCAGCTGCGAAAGCATCACCGCCGCCCCGGTTCCCCCGGCCATTATCGACGGCGGCATGGCGGCAGTGGGTTTACTGGTTTGGATACTAATCAGTAAATACCTGGATCACCTCCCGCTCTACCGTCTGGAACAGATTGCCGCCCGTGACCAGGTCATCCTGGCTCGCTCCACCTTGGCGGAATGGGTAGGACGCACGGGGGTTGCCCTACAACCCTTGGTGGATCGGCTGACTGAGCTGCTGCTGAAACGTGGCACGCTCCATGTCGATGAAAGTGTGCCACGAAGGCGCGCACAGAAGGTGAAAGTCCTTCAGTGCAGCTATGCTGCACAAGAGATGAGGGTAGGTCCCTCGGAGTCGCCGTACAGGCGGAGGCTTCAAACCACCTACTGCTGCTGCGTTTAAGAGGCGTGGTGGTGAGCGAGATAGGAAAAGGCCAAACTCGATTTGGTCAGGTATGGGTCGTAAAGTCGAACGCAAGTGAACCACTGATGAC
>CAWKGQ010000010.1:0-106466 GCA_963849195.1 uncultured Gammaproteobacteria bacterium | reverse complement strand
ACCGTTCTGAAAAAATGTGTTTCACGTTTCTGATCGGATGCAATAGCTTTTATATCCATCCGCAGAATCTCAAGGGCTAATCTAACCTGGTAGAAAGTCCATAATATCTTTTCAATCAAAACGAATGGCTGTTATTTCAGCAATAAATCCATTCCAGCAGACCAGTCAGATGATATAGAGCTATTTTTTAACACATGCTAATTAAACGACTTTTTTTAATTTGTTCACTGCCTTCCTTTCTTGCCGGATGCTCTGAATTTTATGGTTCTCAGCCTCCTGCTCCTGTGTATGGAAGCGAATCAACCGTTTATAATAAAACAATACCTTCCTTGCCGAAGCCGAAAGCGCCCAAGCCAATAACTCCTGAGCCAATCGATCAAGGCTCGACCGAGATAGTGGAAACCAAACCACTAAAAGAGTTTGTTCCCATAACAACACCAATTGAGGAATTAAAGCCTGAGCCTTTACCGTCAGAACAAGAATCTCTAAATCCGGAACAGCAGGCTTTAACATCTGAACAAGAGCCTTCACTGCCAGAGCAAGAGCCTGAAGCACCCAGTCCAAAGCAGGAACCGCTGATTGCTGCGCCAAAACAAGAGTTTATTGCGCCACCGCCGCCTTTTGAGCCTTTAGAAACTTTTGCACCTTTATCACCGGCGGTGGGTGCTTTAGCTTCAGCTGCTAACCAAAACAGTAAATCGGGGAATATTGAGTCGGCAACTACAACTATTGAACGTGCCATCAGAATAGAACCTCGAAATGCTACTTTGTATTATAAGTTAGCATTATTAAGGCTAAAACAGTCAAAACCCGGTTTGGCGGAAGATCTTGCAAAAAAAGCCGCGTTATTGGCTTCCAACGATACTCAGCTGAAAAAACACAGTTGGTTATTGGTTGCTAGAGCCCGAGAAATGCAGGGAGACTTAAAAGGTGGCAAGGAAGCCAGAGCCAAGGCTAACAAGTTTTAATCAGATGCCTCTTTCGCTTCATGCGGCAGGCCTTCTTGCTTCTATGAATTAGCAGGAACAACCTGCCAACTGACTCAGCCGTGGAAGTCCTGCAACACTGAATATAATCTGTTTAAGGTAGCAGCTTTTCGCTAGGCTGCGTGCATCATTTGCGCCCTGTCTCAGGCGCTGTATTTTACGATGAGCGATAGTTTGATAGATCACCCCACTAAATTCAAAAGGAGTTTCCAGCCTGTTGTGTAGAATTAACTTCTCTCTAGCTATCCTCACGAGCTTTGTAAATCAACACTACCGGAACCTTTATGTCTATGTGATAATATTCGGCTTAGTTAGCCGACATTTTTCTAACCTACAGGGCATTAATAATGGATGAGAACAAAAAGAAAGCACTAGGCGCAGCGCTGATGCAGATAGAAAAGCAGTTTGGTAAAGGCTCCGTCATGCGCATGGGCGATGTGGCTGCTTCTCGTGATATTGATGTGGTGTCTACAGGTTCTTTGGGGTTGGATATTGCACTGGGTTGTGGCGGTTTGCCGCGTGGTCGTGTCGTTGAGATCTATGGTCCTGAATCATCAGGTAAAACTACGCTGACATTGCAAGTTATCGCCGAAGTACAAAAACTCGGTGGCACTGCTGCCTTTGTTGATGCGGAACACGCTTTGGACCCCGGTTATGCCGAAAAAATCGGCGTTAATGTCGATGACTTGCTGGTTTCTCAACCCGATACGGGCGAGCAGGCATTGGAAATTACCGATATGCTGGTGCGGTCGGGTGCGGTTGATGTGGTTGTAGTCGATTCAGTTGCTGCACTAACGCCCAAAGCCGAGATTGAAGGCGATATGGGCGATTCCCACATGGGCTTGCAGGCGCGTTTGATGTCACAGGCTTTAAGAAAATTAACGGGCAATATTAAACGTTCCAATACTCTGGTTATTTTTATTAACCAGATCAGAATGAAAATTGGTGTCATGTTCGGCAACCCGGAAACCACAACCGGCGGTAACGCGCTTAAGTTTTATGCGTCGGTACGCCTGGATATTCGACGCATTGGTTCAGTTAAAAAGGGCGAAGAAGTCATCGGTAATGAAACGCGGGTAAAAGTGGTAAAAAACAAAGTTGCGCCACCTTTTAGACAGGCCGAGTTCGAGATTTTATACGGGGAAGGTATTTCTTTTCTGGGCGAACTGGTTGATCTTGGCGTCAGTTACGGGTTCATTCAAAAAGCGGGTTCCTGGTATAGCTACGGGGATGAAAAAATCGGCCAAGGCAAGGATAATGTAAAAGCCTTTCTGAAAGAACATCCTGAAAAAGCTAAAGAAATTGAAACCAAAATAAGAACAGAAGCATTTAAAAAGCCGTTGCCTATCATTGAACAACCAGTGATTGATGAAGTTTAGAGACGCGATTATGAAATGAATGGAAATCATACCGTTTCTAAGGAAATCAAGGAATTCTGTCTTCGATTGTTGGCGCGTAGGGAGCATGGCCAAAAAGAATTACTGAATAAATTACTGCTAAAAGGCTTTGACAAGGATGACATTCTGGCGGTTATTGAAGAATTAGCAGGGCAAAGTTGGCAGAGTGATTCAAGATACGCAGAGAGTTATACCAGGCACCGTATTCAAAAAGGTTACGGGCCTGTTTTTATTGCTTATGAGCTTCGGAAAAATGGCGTTGATGCAGTTAATCTGGAAGACATTGTACAGAAATCAGCTGGCAGTTGGATGGAGCTACTGGAGCAGGTCTACACAAAAAAATATGGTCATGATTCACTCATGGATCGTAATGAGTGGATGAAACGCAGCCGTTTTTTAATGCAACGCGGTTTTTCCGGCACTATGATTTGTGCTTTATTTGATCATCTAAATATTAAATTGTAGGGTGCGTTTCACGCACCATTTAAAATCACTTCATACCATGAAAAAAATGACTAGCGCCGAGTTGCGCACCGCCTTCCTGGAATTCTTTCATCAGCGTGGGCATTCCATAGAGCCTTCAAGTTCACTGGTTCCGGTTAACGATCCGACATTATTATTCACCAATGCCGGGATGGTTCAGTTCAAGGATGTGTTTTTAGGCCGGGAACAGCGTGATTTTAACAAGGCTGTGACCAGTCAGCGTTGTGTAAGAGCAGGTGGCAAGCATAATGACCTGGAAAATGTCGGCTATACCGCAAGGCATCACACCTTTTTTGAAATGCTGGGTAATTTCAGCTTTGGTGATTACTTTAAAAAAGATGCGATTCATTTTGCCTGGGATTTTTTAATCAAAGAGCTGGAAATTCCCGCCGAGAAATTATGGGTCACGGTTTTTGAAGAAGATGCAGAAGCCGAAAATATCTGGCTGCATGAGGTCGGTATCTCGCCAGACCGATTTTCAAAAATAGGCGCGAAAGATAATTTCTGGTCTATGGGCGATGTTGGGCCTTGTGGGCCCTGTACTGAAATATTCTATGATCATGGTGCAGAAATCCCCGGCGGGCCTCCGGGTACGCCGGAAGAAGAGGGCGATAGATATATCGAAGTCTGGAACCTGGTGTTCATGCAGTATGACCGCGCCGCAGATGGCACGTTGACGCCTTTGCCTAAACCGTCTGTTGATACAGGTATGGGGCTGGAGCGGATAAGTGCAGTATTGCAAGGCGTACATAGCAATTATGAAATTGATTTGTTTCAAAAACTGTTGACAGCCGCAGCTGGACTTGCGGGTACGACTGATTTAACCCAAAGTTCATTGCGCGTGATTGCCGATCATATTCGTTCTTGTGCCTTTTTGATCGCGGATGGGGTGATGCCATCGAATGAGGGCAGGGGCTACGTATTGCGCCGGATTATTCGCCGGGCGATTCGGCATGGTTATCGTTTGGGTATCCATGATGTTTTCTTCTATAAACTGGTTGCATCACTGGTCGAAGAAATGGGCGAGGCTTTTCCTGAACTTAAAGCGGCACAAGCGCAAGTTGAACGGGTTTTAAAAAAAGAAGAAGAGCGTTTTGCAGAAACACTGGGGCAGGGCATGAAGATTCTGGAAGCCTGTGTCGCCAAGATGCAAGGCTCTGTCATCCCCGGTGAAACAGTATTCCAGCTTTATGATACTTACGGTTTCCCCGTTGATTTAACGGCTGATTTTGCGCGTGAAAATCACCTGACGGTCGATCATGCTGGCTTTGAAACGGCCATGTCGGCACAACGCGATAGAGCGCGCTCGGCCAGTAGTTTTGGCGCGGATTATAATCAGGACATAAAACTGGATAGTCAGACTGAGTTCACCGGCTACGACCGCCTGGACGATCAGGTGCATATTGTTGCGCTGTTCAACCAAGGTCAACCGGTAGACAGTTTACAAGCGGGTGAAGAAGGCCTGGTAGTGTTAGATAAAACCCCTTTCTATGCGGAGTCCGGCGGTCAAGTTGGCGATTGCGGGCGAATTGTAGCGGCAGGCGCCTTGTTTGAAGTGACGGATACCCAAAAGCAGGGCGGCAACCTGTTTTTACATAAAGGTAAGTTGCTTTCAGGCACAATGAGCAAAGGACAGTTGTGTGATGCGCGGGTGAGTGCGTCAGACAGAAAAGCAACAGAGCTTAATCATTCAGCTACGCATTTATTACACGCAGCCTTAAGGCAAACTTTGGGCGACCATGTTACTCAAAAAGGCTCGCTGGTTAATGCCGAGCGCTTGCGCTTTGACTTTTCCCACTTTGAGCCGGTTACCCCTGATCAAATTAATATCCTTGAGCGGCTGGTTAATGAACAGATTCGTTTAAATAATCCCGTTACTGCGCAAGTCATGGCCAAAGATGATGCTGTAAAGGCCGGTGCAATGGCATTGTTCGGAGAAAAATACGGCGCTGAAGTCAGAGTCTTAAAAATCGGTGAATTTTCAACCGAGCTTTGCGGTGGTACACACGTTGAGAGGGCAGGGGACATCGGTTGTTTCAAAATAATCAGCGAAACCGGTGTAGCCGCAGGCGTTAGACGTATTGAAGCCGTTACAGGCAGTGGCTGTATCGACTGGATAGCCAGCCGTGATATTGCATTGACCAGTATTGCCGGGCTTTTAAAAAGCCCGCCCGAAAAAGCCGCTGAAAAAGTCGAGCAACTGCTTGAAAAAAACCGATCATTAGAAAAACAACTGGAACGTTTAAACTCAAAACTGGCCAGTTCCGCAGGTGATGAACTTAGCGCCCAGGCGGTTGATGTGGCGGGAGTGAAAGTATTGGCGGTTAAACTCAATGATGTGGATCCCAAATCGTTGCGTGATATGGCCGACCAGCTCAAAAACAAACTAGGCAGTTGCGCGATTGTCCTGGCCGTTGTGGAAGGCGACAAAGTCAGTTTGATAGCCGGTGTGTCCAAAGATGTTATGGGTCGAATAAAGGCGGGTGATCTGGTTAACTTTGTCGCTACCCAAGTGGGCGGAAAAGGTGGGGGTAAACCGGATTTGGCGCAGGCGGGTGGTAATGATCCGTCTGAATTGGCGGCAGTATTGGCTAAAGTTCCTACCTGGATACAAGCGCAATTGGGCGCGTAATTAAAGGTATTATTGAATGGCATTATATGTATATAAATTTGGTGGCACTTCGGTAGGTTCAGTTGAACGTATCAAAGGCGTCGCTGAAAAAGTTAAAAAAGCTCATGATGTGGGTGATCAAATAGTTGTTGTACTTTCAGCTATGAGCGGTGAGACTAATCGGTTGGTGGCGCTGGCAAAAGAAATGCAGACGCAGCCGACTGACCGGGAAATGGATGTTTTGCTGTCTACTGGTGAACAGGTTACCATTTCCTTGTTGTGCATGGCGTTACATAATCTGGGTTGCGATGCTAGTTCCTATACGGGCGGGCAGGTAAAGATTCTAACCGATAGCAGTCACACCAAGGCGCGCATACTAAGTATTGATGACTCGCGCATAAAAGCCCATCTTAAGCAAGGTAAAATTGTGGTTGTCGCTGGTTTTCAGGGCGTTGATGAGCACGGCAATATCACTACCTTGGGTCGCGGGGGATCGGATACCACCGCTGTTGCTTTAGCCGCTGCATTAAAAGCTGATGAGTGCCATATTTATACGGATGTCGATGGCGTTTACACCACAGATCCAAGAGTTGAGCCCAAAGCCCGCAGACTCGATCACATTACTTTTGAAGAAATGCTGGAAATGGCCAGTTTAGGTTCAAAAGTTCTGCAAATCAGATCGGTGGAATTTGCCGGCAAATATAACGTTGCGTTACGCGTATTATCATCATTTAAAGAAGGGTGTGGGACACTCATTACCTACGAGGAATCACAAATGGAAAGTGCTTTAATTTCTGGCATCGCTTTTAATAGAGATGAGGCAAAATTAACTATCACCGGCGTGCCTGATTTACCCGGAGTCGCTTTTAAAATTCTTGGTCCTATCGCCGACGCCAATATCGAAGTGGATATGATAGTCCAGAATATTGCTGACGATGCTACCACTGATTTTACGTTTACCGTGCATCGTAATGATTATCAGCGTGCCAAAGCCCTGCTGGATCAAACCAGTCTTGAACTGGGTGCAAGAAAGGTAAAGGGTGATGAGAGTATTGTAAAAGTTTCAATCGTCGGCGTAGGGATGCGTTCTCATGCCGGTATTGCCAGCACCATGTTTAAAACACTGGCGGCTGAAGGTATCAACATCCGCATGATTTCAACCTCGGAAATTAAAATCTCTGTTGTTGTTGATGAAAAATACCTGGAGCTTGCGGTAAGAGCGTTACATGCTGCTTTTAAATTGGATAAAGTTGCTGAAGAAGCTTAGGTAACCTGAATTCGCGATAGGAGAACAGGGAACGGTGGTCAGATCTGCGGTACTTTGGAGGCAGAACATTGCCAATTTGGCAATGGCTTCCATAAAGGGCTTGCCGGGTTACGTCCTGGCAATACGCAGACGGTATCATGCCTTTGTTGGGGTAACGTAGTTATGACGAACTCCTTGGAAAAACAGGAATCATTCCCTGATTTCTAAGTTAGCCGCTTTTCTGAGTTAGTCCAACAGAACCATTAACCGCAATGCTGAAAGGGATTTCAACCGCGATAGCGGTTCAGTTCAACGTTAATGTTGTTGTATAGCTGGCGGGTAGAAACAAACTGTAGCCCCCAGACAAGGAGACTGCAGTTTGATTATGTAATTTAGATGATCGTTACTTCTTCCGCTTGCGGGCCTTTTTGGCCTTGCGTAACAGTAAACTGTACTTTTTGTCCTTCATCAAGAGATTTAAAACCAGAACTGTTGATGTTGCGGAAATGAACAAAAACGTCAGGGCCGCTTTCTTGTTGAATAAAACCAAAACCTTTTTCTGCGTTAAACCATTTAACTGTACCAGTAGTCATTGTGTAATCCTATGTAAAATATGTAATTGAAGCCTTATGAGGCTGGTGGCGCTGAGAAATTTAAGAATTACTTATGATAAACAGGACGAGCAATACAGGAAAAACTTCGTAGAGATAAGCATAACGGTAAAACAATTTTCAAGCTGGGGAGGATTCTATAGCGATAGCTTGGTAATGTCAATGTTTAGCATCTTTCATGTTTAGCATCTTTCAATGCAAAATGAGTTTGAAAGTGCTGTATTTCTAACGGAAAATGGGTCAAACAAACGTTTGAATCTCATCCATTATAGGTGGAATGAGTCTGACCATGAACAATAAGCAACCTAAAATACCCTGGAATTGGAACTGCCAGCTAGACCGTGACCTTTCTGGTTGCCAGTGGCAAGCGAGCCCTGTATATTTTTTATGGTCAGTGCCGGCCCGAGCAATTCCTTGATGATGGTTAAGCTTCACCACCCAGAGGGCTAACCGGAATGACGACTCAGAAGAGATTAATTTAAAGGATGGGTACACCCACGGAACATTGCAAACCGGCATCTTGCAGTTTTACTTTGAAAACGCAATAAACCGCCGATAAGGCGACTCCTGCTTCCAGGTAAAAGCTTCCGTGTAATAGTGCATTAAAGCCAGGTAACCCAGCAATCCTAAAGTAATTGCCTTACGAATTTCCACGCCAAAAAAGAACTCTGTTATTACCTTAACTATGTCGTCGCCATACGCCTGCAAAACAAACGCCAGCACAAATGAACACACAGGCAGCACAATAAAGACATGCACATTGCAACGCGCGGCGTAGCGATAAATAAAATTCTGCGGATGATTGTGATGCCTGTTGTAATCATGCGTCACATAAAAAATATAAGCTGTCGCATCATGCACCAGTCTGGGCGCCAGAATAGCCAGAAAATAATATTGCTGGAGGTAAAGATAAAAACTGCTTATTACCAGAAAAATATTGGACCATAAAAACCACCTGCCAAATGCAGTGGTCACATAGCGTTGACAAATAAGTGCACTTAAAATCAGTCCCGCACATAACAGGCCGGCAATCTCTTTAATCCATTCCGTTTGTTGTGCATCCAGACTATTTTTTAGAAAAATACCGAGATAAACAAAAAGCCCCGCCGCCACACTAAGCCATAATAAAAGATAAAATGCCCATGGAGGCAGATGACAAACACCACGCGCCACGCCATGCTGTTGCTTGAGTACATGGTATACTGTCCAGGCTGCCACCAGCACATAAAAAACCTGATAAGGAATAAATAAACTGCCCACCCCAAAGACAATCGCAATGGCAGCCGTCATCAATAGTATGTTGCGCTGGTAAAATTTCAGATATTCGGTGTTGCTCACCAATACAATCGTACTGGCAAGAATATGCGGCGTTCCGAACAAGATTTGGAACAATAAAAAATGTGTGGGTCTACTGGGTAAGTTATCTCGTAAAAATCCGTGCCAAAACCAGTCATCGACCATTTGCAACAATAGACATAGCGGAATGATTGAATACAGACCCAGCAACAGCCTGAATGAGACAGCCAGCTTACGCTCATCCGCTAAGTCCCGAGCTAAAATGATTTGTGCAGACATTGAAATATCCTTTCATTGTGTTTGTTATAGTTTAAAACAGAAGATAAATTACACTGAATTATTTAGATGCTTTCAAGCATTGCTTTTATATTTTACAAAAACATGAAGACAACATTTCAATTACATCCACGCTTAAAGGAAGACTGTATAGCCATTGGCCGGTTTGATTTATGCCAAATATTGATGATGAATGACAGCCTGTACCCCTGGTTTATCCTTGTGCCGGAAAAAGCAGATATCAAGGAAATCTATCAGCTCAGCAAACCGGAGCGGCACACACTGACCGAAGAATCCAGCTATCTTGCAGAAAATCTGGCAGTGCTTTATAAGGCGGATAAAATGAATATCGCAGCAATAGGCAACCTGGTTCCGCAACTGCACATCCATCATATAGTTCGCTACCAGACCGATAAAGCCTGGCCTGCCCCAATTTGGGGGAAATTCCCCGCTGCTCCTTACACACGGCAGCAAATTGCAGATAATATTGTTCGAGTTAAAGAACGGTTAAAAATATAAGCAGAGCAGCAAAAGTTTAATAAAGTGAAAAAGGGTAAAGAATTTTTGACCTCCTTAGTTAAGGCAAGGATAACAGTGAAAAAAAACCAGAATTCGATGTGCAGGTCTCTGGAAAATACTATGATTTTATTATGACTGTGTGATACGACATATCAAACAGTTTTTTGACTGCAAAGAGACAGTGAGCGGATGTGCCGGGCGCGAAGCCTATCGTTTCGGTCAATCAGAGTCAAGATAGTTGCCGCCGACTGAAAATTATGGTTTTGTGTTGTTAAACGATTTTTGGGTGTTTATTACATCATCTTACCGGAATAGGAAGAAACTGCGACCACTTGACCTCGCCACCGACCTCATCCTGATTCGGTAGTGATGATATGTCCCAGCCGCCACCCAGGGCTTTAACGAGCAGAACCGCAGCGCTTAAGCGTTGACCCTGAAGATCGACAGCCGTTTTCTTATTCGTGAGAGCGACTGCCTGATCAATCATTACATTAAGATAACTTACAGTCCCCGCTTTGTATTGGTTGGTCGTTAACAGAACTGCCTTATGCGCGGATTCCACTGCTTTATTCTGAATCTGCATTCCGTGTTCCAGGATTTGTAGTGCGGCCAGATTATCTTCCACCTCCTGAAAACTGACCAGGACAGCCTGACGATAACTCGCCACGCTGGCATCATAAGTATCGATGGATTGCTGCATTTGCGCGCCGCGCGCTCCGCCATCAAACAGAGGAAGCGCGAGTGCCGCGGGTCCCAGTGCCCAATAACGTGCAGCTGAAGTTAGCAAGTTCGAAAACTGATTGGATTGGGTACCATTGGTAGCCGCGAGATTCAGGGTAGGAAAATAGGCGGCTTTGGCTACGCCTATTTGTGCATTGGCGGCGGCAGCTTGGCGCTCTGCGGCTGCGATGTCCGGCCTACGCTCTAAAAGTTGTGATGGAATACTGACAGGAATCGGTGGCAGTAGCGAATTTAGCGGAGCAACCACGATGGTAAGTTCGGCTGGAGTTTTGCCTATCAATATCGCTATGGCATGCTCAAATTGCGCTCGTTGTACGCCAAGATTGACAGCTTGTGCCCGTGTTGATTCGAGCTGGGTTTCGGCCTGGACGACTTCCAATTTGGCGGCTATGCCTGCTGCGTAACGGTTTTGAGTGATCTTCAGCGTTTTTTCATACGTTTCGGCAGTATCGTTCAAGAGCTTTATCTGCGCGTCAAGTGTCCTCAGTTGAAAGTAGTCCTGAGCTAGCGTGGCCTGGGTTGACAAACGTAACGCCTGCAAAGTGGCGGCACTGGCTTGGGCGCTTGCTTCGCTGGATTCGACCTGTCTGCGAACACTGCCCCATAGATCCGGCTCCCACGCGGCGCTTAATGCTGCTCCGAACAGGTACTTGACCCCGGAAACCGCTACGTTTTGACCACTCGCGGCCCGGAAGCGATTGACGGTTGCCGTAGCAGTAGCGGTGGGGAAATAGGCAGCGCTTGTACTCTGCACCAGCGACTGAGCCTGTTTATATTGAGCCTCGGCCTGGGCAATAGACTGATTGGCAATATCGACTTGCTCTTCCAACTTATTCAGGTAAGGATCGTTGAATATCTCCCACCATTTGCCGGGAAGCTCGTGATCACGCGGCTGCGCCTGCTTCCAGCCTTTAAGCTCTTTGAAATTTTTCGAAGCGGCACTGGACGGACGCCGATAATCCGGCCCCACCGTGCATGCGATAAGCATTAGGGGACAGATAACGGTCAACAAGCGTAAGGAGCAGGTAATCATAAGTAATTTAACTGTGCCCGCACTCAAAGGTATTCGTCGGGTGCGCCTTGGCTTGCCCGCATGCCTTGGATGAATAAGGCGCGCGCGGCACGCCCAACGAAGGAAGGACAAAACTTATCTGGATGTGTATATGTACTCATAGCGGATCTATCCGGTTTGATGTTGGCTCTGGACCCTTGCGGCGCAGGGCGCGGCGACACCACGACTGAAAGCGGTCCAGGTAAAGATAAATGACGGGCGTTGTATAAAGCGTGAGTATTTGGCTAAACAACAAGCCACCGACGATCGCTATGCCTAAGGGACGGCGCAATTCCGCTCCGTAACCGGTTCCCAGTGCAAGGGGTAATGCCGCCAGTAAAGCGGCGAATGTAGTCATCATAATCGGTCGAAAACGCATCATACAAGCAGTGAAAATTGCTGCATCCGGGCTCATGCCTACTGTGCGTTCGGCATTTAAGGCAAAATCTATCATCATGATGGCGTTCTTTTTTACGATGCCGATCAGCAAAATCACGCCAATCATGGCAATGATACTGAATTCAATTTGAAAAGCGAGCAGCGCTAAAATCGCACCAACTCCCGCGGAGGGTAAGGTGGAAAGAATGGTAAGTGGATGGATATAACTTTCGTATAAAACACCCAGGACGATATAAATCGAGACCAAAGCAGCCAGAATCAGCCAGGGTTGATTGTTCAGGGATTCTTTAAAAGCCTTGGCCGTACCCTGAAAGCTGCCGTGTATCGTAGCAGGCACACCTAAGTCGTTCATTGTTTCGGCTATCACCCGGGTTGCGTCTGAAAGCGAAGTGCCGGGTTTAAGATTGAAAGAGATAGTCCCGGCGGGAAACTGGCTTTGATGATTGACCGATAAAGGTGTATTGGTCACACCGTAGCTCGCAAAAGCAGACAGCGGCACTTGATCGCCGGATGGAACGTTGATGTAGATATGCTTCAAGGCTTCCTGACTTTGCGAATAGTCGGGCGCAACTTCCATGATCACATGATATTGATTAAGAGGATTGTAGATCACTGAAACCTGTCTTTGTCCGAAGGCATTGTTCAGCGTGTCATTGATAAGCGCCTGGCTGACTCCCAGTCTGGCCGCCAAGTTTCGATCTACCTGCAGAGCGACCTGCCGGCCTTTATCCTGCTGGTTGGTGTTGACATCCGCGAGTTCAGGGCGTTGAGACAATGCTTTGACAATCCGGGGTATCCAGGTTCGAAGCTCTACAAGGTTATCGGATTGCAGGGAATACTCAAACAAGGCCGAGGAGCCGCGCGCGCCAATGCGGAGATCCTGAGGCGGCTGCAATATCAATCGGGCGCCCGGTTCATTTTCCAGTTTGCCACGCAGACGCGCCATGAGCTCATTGATATTCAGCGTGCGTTCTTCCAGTGGTTTGAGTATCGCGAACATCAGCCCGCTGTTCATACCACGTTGCCCGCCTGTGAAGCCGATGACGGTTTCTATCTCGGAATCCTGGTGCATAATATCGACAAAATTAGCCAGTTTTTGCTGCATGGCCTGCGATGAAATACTTTGATCAGCCTGGATAATTCCCGATAGTCTGCCGGTATCCTGCACCGGGAAGAAGCCCTTGGGTACGATCGTATAGAGATAAATGTTTAACCCTATCGTACCTAATAGTAGCAACATCATCAGTGATCCGTGGCGTAACGCCCAGTGCAGTGAGCGTTTGTAGCCTGCGACCCAACGCTTGTTAAACTGTTCAATCAGATAATAAAGGCGGCTGCGGGACCGGGGTTCCAACGGTTTTAGCCATAGGGCGCAAAGCATGGGTGTGGTGGTCAGCGAGACGAGTAGCGAAACCATCACAGCGGCTGAAAGAGTGACGGCAAATTCCTGGAAAAGACGCCCAACGATACCACCCATCAATAATATGGGAATGAACACCGCAATAAGAGACAGGCTCATGGTCAGCACCGTAAAGCGAACCTCTCCGGCACCTTTCAAAGCCGCCTCCCGTGGCGGCACACCCTGTTCTATATGGCGCGATGTATTTTCCAAAACGACTATAGCATCATCAACGACAAAGCCAGTGGCGATGGTGAGTGCCATTAAAGAAAGGTTATTCAGGCTGTAATGGCATAAATACATCACGCCGAAAGTAGCTATCAGGGACACGGGTACAGTAACGATAGGAATCATCGAGGAACGCAGATTGCCCAGGAACAGGAACACCACCAGAATCACCAAAGCAACAGCAATCAAAAGACTGAGCTCAACCTCATGAAGAGAGGCGCGGATAGTTATGGATCGATCGAGAACCACCGAGAGATCAATTGCGTTGGGGATGGATGTCTGTAGTTGAGGTAACAACGATTTTATTTTATCGACTGTTTCGATGATGTTGGCGCCGGACTGTTTATTCAGAAGCAATAACACCGACGGTTTGCCGTCCTTGAGTCCCGAAGATTTTAAGTCTTCCACGGAATCGACGGCCTGGCCGAGATCGGATAGGCGCACTGCGGCGCCGTTACGATAAGCAACGATGAGCGGCAAATAATCACTCGCTGTTTTGGCTTGGTCATTGGCATGGATCAACCAGTGACGCGTGGCGTCTTCCAGAGCGCCCTTGGGTCGATTGACATTGGTCGCTGCGATTGCAGCGCGCACGTCTTCGAAACCGATTCCGTATTTGGCCAGAGCGACAGGATTGAGCTGAATCCTGACTGCCGGCAGTGAACTGCCTCCGACGGTCACCTGACCAATTCCTTGAATTTGAGATATTTTTTGTGCAAGAATCGTCGACGCTGCGTCATAAAGCTGCCCCCGGGTCATGGTTTCCGAGGTTAGGGACAGAATCATGATTGGTGAGTCGGCCGGATTGACCTTGCGATAGCTGGGACGACTGGGCATATTGCGGGGAAGAAGGTTGTTTGCCGCGTTGATCGCCGCCTGTACATCCCGCGCGGCGCCATCAATGTCGCGATCGAGATCAAATTGCAAGATGATACTGGTAGTGCCGATAGAGCTTGCGGAAGTCATTTCAGTTATGCCCGCGATATGTCCAAGGGCGCGCTCAAGCGGAGTTGCCACCGAAGTGCTCATGATTTCGGGACTGGCTCCGGGCAGCGAGGCTTGTACAGCGATGGTCGGAAAATCGACTTGAGGCAGGGGCGCGACCGGCAACTGGAAGAAGGCGATCAGGCCGGCCAGAGTAATCGCCAGCGTGAGCAGTGTGGTTGCGACTGGACGGTAGATGAAATAAGCCGACAGGGTCACGGAGAGTCCTTGCCAGGATCAAGGCCGGATTGGATAGCATCATGATGAGTACCTGCCAGGCGCTTGCTCAGTCTGTCGAAAGCCAGATAGATCACCGGTGTTGTGAACAGTGTGAGCAATTGACTCAATATCAACCCACCGACCATCGTGATACCCAGTGGATGGCGCAGTTCCGATCCCACCCCGGTACCCAGCATGAGAGGAAGGGCACTTAACAGCGCGGCCATCGTTGTCATCATAATCGGACGAAAGCGCAGAAGACAGGCCTGGCGGATGGCCTTTCGCGCCGACATGCCTTGTTTGCGTTCCGCATCAAGAGCGAAATCAATCATCATGATGGCGTTTTTCTTGACGATGCCTATAAGCAGAATAATGCCTATGATGGCGATTATCCCCAAATCATTACCCGACAGCATAAGCGCAAGCAACGCGCCAACACCGGCTGAAGGTAGCGTCGAAAGAATCGTGACCGGGTGTATATAGCTCTCATAAAGTACACCCAGCACAATATACACTGTCACGATAGCCGCAAGAATCAGCCATAACGTGTTCGAGAGTGAGGCGCTAAAAGCCAGTGTGGCGCCTTGATAATCGGCCTGAATGCCGGGGGGCAGGCCTATTTGTCGCTTGGCCGTTTCGATGGCATCGATAGCTTCGCTAAGAAATGCTCCGGGGGCCAGGTTAAAGGAAATGGTTGCGGCGGGGAACTGTCCCAGATGATTGCTAACGAGAGGGGCCGCCTGTTCGGATACGCTGGCAATAGTCGATAGTGGCACCTGTATCCCATTCGAGGATGCGATACGGATATTTTTCAAATCATCCAGACCTTGCCGGTATTCGGGTTTGACTTCGAGCACGACGCGGTACTGGTTAGACTGGGTAAAGATAGTGGAAACCAGCCGCTGCCCAAAGGCATTGTAAAGCGCGTTATCAATAGCGGCAATGCTGATACCCATGCGGCTTGCGGTGCTGCGATCTATAGCCACGAATGCCTGTAGCCCCTGATCCTGAATATCACTGACCACATCAGCGAACTGCGGTTGCCTGGAAAGTTGCTCTACGAGTAGCGCCGTCCAGCGGCTCAACTCCTCACGATCGGCGGATTCCAGTGTAAATTGGTACTGACTGCGGCTGACACGATTTTCAATGGTGAGGTCTTGCACCGGCTGGAGATACAAAGTGATGCCCTGCACCTGATCAAGCATGGTTTGCAGTCTATGGATAACTTCCTTGACGTTGATGCCGCGTACAGCAAGTGGCTTCAGGGTGATCATCAAGCGCCCGGTATTTAGCGTGGGGTTAGTGCCGTCTACTCCAATAAAGGAAGAAACACTCTCGACTGCCGGGTCTTCCAGAATAACTTTGCCTAAGGCTTGCTGACGCTCGGACATCGCTGTAAAGGAAATGGATTGCGGCGCTTCGGAGATACCCTGGATAATGCCGGTATCCTGGGTCGGAAAAAAACCCTTGGGGATGACGACATACAGTAACACGGTGAGTGCCAGGGTCATTATTGCTACCAGCAGTGTTGCTCCCTGATGCTCCAGAACCCGGTCGAGCATCCTGGCGTAACCCGTGGTGATTCTATTGAAAAATCGTCCACTGGTGAAATAAAACCGGCCTTCTCGTTCTTCGGAGCGCGGGCGTAGCATTTTCGCGCACATCATCGGCGTCAGTGTCAGTGAAATGACGGCGGAGATGAGAATAGCCACTGCCAGGGTAATTGCAAATTCGCGAAACAATCGCCCTACAACGTCGCCCATGAACAATAGCGGGATCAGGACGGCAACCAGTGAAAAAGTCAGCGAGATAATGGTGAAAGCAATTTGCTCGGAACCCTTGAGAGCCGCGTTCAAAGGTGACTCTCCCTGTTCGATGTAGCGGGTAATATTTTCGATAACGACGATGGCATCGTCAACCACGAAGCCCGCAGCAATGGTCAGTGCCATCAGTGTCAGGTTATTGATGCTGAAACCGGCCAGATACATGACCGCAAAAGTGCCAATCAAAGACAGCGGAACCACAATGCCCGGAATGACGGTCGCAAAAACATTGCGCAGAAACAGAAAAATCACCAGCACCACGAGGACCAGCGCGGTCAGGAGCTCGATTTGCACGTCTCGCACCGAGGCACGAATCGTGGTCGTGCGGTCAGTCAACAGCACAACATCAAGGTCGTTCGGCAATGCTTCTTGCAATTTAGGCAGCAGTTGCTTGATACGGTCGACAACCTCTATAACATTAGTACCCGGTTGGCGTTGAACGTTGACAATGACTGCCGATGACCCGTTTGCCCAGGCGGCGAGTCTCACGTTTTCTGTATCGTCACTGGCCTCAGCGACATCCGACAAGTGTACAGGCCTGCCATTACGGAAAGCTACGATCAGAGCTTCGTACTCCGCAGCTGAAAGGAGTTGATCATTGGCGTCGATAATAGCCGCCCGGGCCGGTCCGTCGAACATACCCTTGGGCTGATTGACGTTGGCGCCGGCAATCGCCGTGCGCAGTTCTTCCAGACTTAATCCGTAAGCTGCCATTGCCGTGGGATTGGCCTGGATTCGAACGGCTGGTCTTTGGCCGCCGCTGATGGTGACCAGGCCCACCCCTGACAATTGTGAAAGTTTTTGCGCCAGGCGGGTATCCACCAGATCCTCGACTTTGGGCAAAGGCAGTGTCTTCGAACTGACAGCCAGCGTCAGGATCGGTGCATCAGCGGGGTTGATTTTGCTGTAGATCGGCGGCATTGGCAGATCGTTGGGCAGGTAATTGTTGGCGGCGTTGATGGCCGCCTGCACTTCCTGTTCGGCAATATCGAGACTCAAGCTCAAATTGAACTGAAGTGTGATCACCGACGCGCCACCCGAGCTGGAAGAAGACATCTGGTTTAAACCGGGTAACTGGCCAAGTTGGCGCTCCAAGGGCGAGGTGATCAACGAAGTCATGACTTCCTGGCTGGCGCCGGGATAGAGTGTAACCACCTGAATCGTCGGATAGTCGACTTGGGGCAGGGCTGAAATCGGCAGCTCACGGTAGGCAACTATTCCGGCCAGCAGCAGCGCCAGCATTAACAGTGAGGTGGCAACCGGACGCAAGATGAATAGGCGTGAAGGATTCATGGCTGGAGCATCCTGGTGCTGGAGTCATAGATATCTACAAAAATCATATTTCGCCGTCATTCCGGCAGGGATTGCCGGAATCCAGAACACAGGGATGTGAAAGCAGATCAAAAAGCAGTTTCATCGGGCAAAAAAATGGCTAATCAGATACATTGTTGCCATCCGTGGCTTCTGGATCTCGGCAATCCCTGCCGAGATGACGACTACTGTAGATGTCTATGCGCCGTTGTACTCCGACTGAAAATAGAATCACCGGTTTTAACAATATTTCTATTCTTGTCCTAATGACCACCTTTACTGTGTAAGGGAGATGCCTCGTCAGATAAGGGCTCTGGTTCGCGAGTAATAAGTTTAATCTTCATGCCTTCACGCAGCTTGTCGGCGCCATCCACTACGACTTGTTCATTAGGCTGAAGGCCTTCCAGAACTGCAACTTTTTCACCCTCGGTTGGTCCCAGAGTCAAGGGTCTTACGCTCACCGTCTGATCCTCCCTCACGACATAAACGAAGGGTCCCATTACTCCCCGTTGAATAGCTGCCGTAGGTATGATCGTTACCGAATGCAGGGTATCCATAAGCATCTTGACATTAACAAACTGGTTTGAAAACAAAGCCCCATCTTCATTAGCAAACTGACCTTTAAGCTTGACGGTTCCGGTGCTGGTGTCAATTTGATTGTCTACCGCCAACAGATGGCCTTCGGCAAGCTTGACCTTGCCGTTACGATCATAGGCTTCAATTGTCAAACCCTTACCGGAACGAAACGGTTTCATCACGGCCTGTAAATCATCCTCGGGCAAGGTAAAGACCACCGCAATGGGTTGGATTTGCGTGATGACAGCGAGTCCGTTGGCATCGGAAGCCTTTACCATATTGCCTTGATCGACCAGGCGCAAGCCCAGTCGCCCCGTAATAGGTGCAGTTATTCGTGCATAGCTCAGTTGGAGTTTTGCATCTGCAAGCAGTCCACGGTCTATTGCTACAGTTCCCTTGTGTTGTTTTACCAGAGATTCCTGAGTTACGGTCTCTTGTGCCGCTATGGAATCCTGCTCCAGCAGGGTTTTGTAGCGAACCAGATCAGTCTCTGCATTCTTCAACAGCGCTTCATCCCGCAGCAACTGACCTTCGGCTTGCATAAGCTTTGCCTGGAAGGCGCGCGGGTCTATTTCAGCCAGGAGATCACCTTCCTGTACCATTTGACCTTCCTTGAAAGCGATACGGATAAGCTCCCCGTCAACGCGTGATCTTACCGTGACCGTGCGTAATGCCGTCACTGTTCCCAAACTTGTCAGGAAAACAGGAAAGTCTCCCTGCATAGCTGCAACTGCTACAACTGCGATAACCGGATCAGTGAAATCCCCCGATTTTTTATAATCTTCTTCCGGTGGAGCGCTGGTAAGCTTGATAAGATAGGCCGCCACTGAGATCAGCAGGATTAGTGTTATCCCTGTTCGCCAGCGAAATCTTCCTTTGTTTTCTCCCTGCTTCATTAGTAGTCCAGTTTCATGCTCAGTTAAGTAGTTTAGTGTTGTATTATCTTATAATCCGCAGCCCACCACAAAGACACAGTGGAAATCATTGGGAGTGAAAGAAGCAAGTAGCCCACCAAGAGGACAAGAGTTAATTTTCCTCGCTCATACTTTATACCTGCAACATCGTTAGGTTAGTCATCATCGTGAAAGATGGTGACAATATCCCGTGATCCGTGGAGCACACGGATCATTTCCACCTCGTCGGGGCAAGTAAAAAATTACATATCGGCCAACTGGCAAGCTACGAAGATCCGCCGCCAGTTCATCGCGCAGACGGCCATTTCCCGGTTGTTTTGCCAAGGTTTGGAACTTGGCGTCAATTGTGGTAACGAACGCATCCGCCCGAGCTTCTTTATCGTCTGCGATGTAATCCCAGATTTCGGCAAGATCGCTTAATGCTCGTGGGCGCTTGATTAATGACCGGTATTTAACCCCATACGCGCCAACTTAAGGAAAGCAGCGTCATTCCGGCAGGGATTGCCGTAATCCAGAAGCCACGGATGGCAAGGGCTACAAGCACATCCATGTGTTCTGGATGTCGGCAATCCCTGCCGACATGACGGCTTACTCTGCATTTGCAGCATACTATGGACGTTAAGTTGGCGCGTATGGTATTTAACCCTCATGGCTTATCGTGTTTCTTGCTGCCTTCCTGCTTAACCTCGTCTGGATTCCAAACAGTGGCCTCGCCACTGTTTAACCCTTCCTGAATGTCTTGCCGCAACTGATCCGGCTTGGCTGCCCTGCTGCGATCCTGTGCATCTATCAAGCGCAACGCTTCCCGCACAACCTCGCTAGCCGGGATGTAAAGGCCGGATGCAACCTTGTTTCCAACCAGCTCTTCCAGCTGGGGGGATAATTGATATTCATAGTCATAACACCCTCTATTTTCTGTAGATATTTTATACGTCAATTGTCAATAATTGGTAACCCTTGACAACATCCTTGGCGGTCATACAGCCAGATAGGGGCAATGAGGGGTATTCACCCCGTCCGTAAAATTTCATACTCGCCAGCCACGTTGTCATATACATCATGGAGCTGTTTCGGGGTGCATACCCTGCCCCGCCCAAGGTAATTATTAGAGATGCATTGACATCATTTTGCGTAATAAAGAATTTCTGATCTGTTGATCTTGGCTTGATTCAGAGTTTGAGTTGGCAATTTGTGTTGATGTTATTTGCTTTTTATCCTTACGAATTTACTGGTAACAGCATGATTCATATATTTAATGTGTTTGCAAGGGCTGACGTGAGGATGTTGCCGCCAGAAAACAGGTCAGAATAATGACAGATTTATAACAAAAGATGACCTAAATACTCAGTTGAAATCATTTTTTATTGCGTGTACAAATTTGCCAAAGCCAAACCTATCGTAAGGTAGGGACAGAAAGTCGCGGATCCCATACAAACGGAAAGCCGGACTGCCGAATATGACTTCGTTAAAGTTACATTCGACAGTCCGGCTTTTTTTGTGGCATAAAAACGGATTTGTGTCCAGATGCCGGGTCATGTCGTTTCAATAGTTGAAGAAAAAAATAACAATCAACAAGCCATAAGGAGTGTGTCATGAAAAGTAATCTACAAAATCGGCGCCCGCAAAACATGTTTTCAGATTCAATCGGGTCTGAATTTCTTGTTTTTTAGATTTTTAACACAGGAGTATTTTGTCATGTCGTCGTTTATCAATTTCTCCAGTCATTCACTCCTTCGGATACGGAGTTTTTTCGTGAATGGCTTCTTCACCCACATCGTAGGGATATTCTTTGTATTGTGTTTTATGCTGTTCCAGTCTTGCTTCGGCCTTGTCTTGGCGGGAAATAATGTCTGGACTCCCATTGGGCCTGAAGGTGGATATGTCGGTGTTTTGGCCATAGATCCCATTACCCCGTCCACACAGTATGCGGGTACTCATGGTGGCGTGTTCAAGAGCACAGATGCCGGGGCTCATTGGCTGGCCGTGAATTCCGGACTGACCAACATCGACGTGTCTTCCATCGCCATCGATCCCAACATCCCCTCTACGCTTTATGCGGGTACATATGAAGGTATTTTCAAAAGCACAGATGGCGGAGTGCATTGGCTGATCACGAATTCTGGAGAGGAAAGTCTTTGGTACGTTAGAACAATCGTTATTGATCCCAGTTCCCCGTCCACGCTCTATGCAGGCACGAATAGCAGAGTATACAAGAGCACGGATAGTGGGGGGAATTGGCTGGCTATGAATTCGGGGCCTTACAACGTTTCTTCCATTGCGATCGATCCGAACACTCCATCCACACTCTATGCGGTTACATCTAATGGCGTGAGCAAGAGTACGGACAGCGGGGCTCATTGGCTGGCCGTGATCTCGGGGCTTCCCAAGTATACCTACCTTAATTCCATCGCTATCGATTCCATAACCTCGTCCACGCTCTATTTAGGCACATATGATGGCGTGTACAAGAGCACCGATGGGGGCGATCATTGGCTGGCCGCGAATTCCGGACTGGGCAACACTGTGATTGACTACATCGCCGTCGATCCCATTATTCCATTCACGCTTTATGCGGGCAGTTGGGCTGGTGTTATTAAGAGCGTGGATGGCGGAATTCATTGGCTGGCCTTGAATTTCGAGGTAGGCAACTACGCTGTTCAGTCCATCGCCATCGATCCCAGCATCTCGTCCACGCTTTATGCGGGCACATATGGCGGTGTGTTCAAAAGCACGGATGGCGGGGCTCATTGGTTAACCGTGAATACCGGCTTGGTCGCCCAAACCGTTGAGTCCATCGTCATCGACACTGCCACCCCGTCCATGCTCTATGCGGGCACTATGGGTGGTGGCGTATTCAAGAGCACGGATGACGGGGCGAACTGGTTAGCCGTAAATTCTGGGCTATCTGTCAACTACGTTTGGTCCCTAGCCATGGATCCCAACACCCCGTCCACGCTCTACGCATGCACATCTGCTGGGCGTGTATTCAAGAGCACGGATAGTGGAGCCCATTGGTTAAACGTGAGTTCCGGCCTGCCCAACACCATCATTAAGTCCATCGCCATCGATCCCCTAACCCCGTCAACGCTTTACTTGGTTACTTACTATGGTAACGGTGTATTTAAGAGCACGAATGGCGGGGATGATTGGTCAGCGATAAATTCCGGGCTGCCGATGAGCGTGACGATGCCTTGGGGGGAGGAGGACGTCAGCTATGTTTCCATCGCCATTGATCCCGACACCCCGTCAACAATCTATGCAGGTAGTGTTTACAGTGGTATGTTCAAGAGCACGGATAGCGGTGCTCATTGGCTGGCCGCGAATTCGGGATTTAACAGCAACACCAGCGTCCAATCCATCGCAATCGATCCCATCACCCCGTCCACGCTCTATGCGGGTACTTTGGGTCGCGGCATCTACAAGAGCACGGATGCTGGAACAAATTGGTCTGCTGTGAATTCCGGGTTAACCAACATCTCTGTTGAATCCCTTGCCATCGATTCCAGCACCCCGTCCACGCTCTATGCGAGCGCTCAAGGGGGCGGCTTATTCACGAGCACGGATGGCGGGGCTCACTGGCAAGCATTAAATTCTGGATTACCCAAGACCAGCATTCAATCCATCGCTATCGATCCCAACACCCCGTCCACGCTCTATGCGGGTACTTATGGCGGCGGCGTCTTCAAGATTACCCAAACATCGACTCCGACTCCACCACCACTGATGGGTGATTGCATACAGTTGTCGCCAAGCTACGTTTTTGAAGTTGATGCTAATGCCAATACGACAAAATCGGTAGAACTTGTTAATACCTGCGATGCTTCTCGGTCTGCTCAGCTTGAAGTGATCAATTCACATGCAGAGTTACAAGTCTCCCTTACAGGACAGAATCCGATTGTTATATCGCCAGGATCAACCGAAACGGTTCCGATCCTATTGATTTCAAATTCGATTTCCTCCGGTGTCTACGATGACTTGCTGCTGAAAGTCACTGTCGATGACGGCAGCACGCTGTACTCCAACATCAAAGTCAACGTCGTAGCGCAAGGCGCAGAGAGTCTGCCGGACTTGACGCTCGGTTCCGGCGACATCGGCTTTAGCGTGACCAATCCCGGCGATCCGGTCACGCTGACGGCCACCATCCGCAATCAAGGCAATTCGCCGGCTGCCAATGTCCTGGTCCGGTTTTTCGAATTCGGCGACTTGTTGGGCGAAACCGTTGTCCCGCAAGTGGCGGCCAATGGCAATAGCCAATACCTCGATCGTCGTTCCCATGGATTCCATCCGGCGATCATCTGGTTCGGGTGGTTATCGATCCTTTGGGGACGATTTCAGGAGTTGAACGAAACCAATAACGAAGCCAGCCAGATCATCCAACCGGGAGGGAGCGGACCAGCCGCGACCGTGGGTGAGCATCCTGGTTTCGGGCAGCCTGCCGACGACGGTCTATACCAATTCTCTTTTCACCCTATCAGGGAGTGCCGTGTACGACCTTTTGGTGAATGGCGTCAGAAACACGGACTATGTGGTAAAGGGTGGCACCGTCCAGATCACGGTCACGGGGGATGGAGGGGCTAAGTGGGTCTATGGAGACGTGCACACGGACATCAACGGAAAGCTCGCGAAGTCCTTGCAGGCACCGGCAACTCCGGGAACCTATCGCATCCTTATGTCGGTGACAGACAAGACTTTCATCGGCAAGCGTGAGTTGGTGTTTAAAGTGATAGAGCCCCCACCGCCCGGTAGTCCGGCCCTCTCCATCGATCCCACCGACGACATCGGGTGTCGGCCACTGGAGCTTCTTTGGTGGTACATGGACTTGGACATGGACAACACCTCCCAATGAACCCGTGCCGCAAACCGATTTACGGGTGTTCTCCGAAAATATCCATTTCTCCAGGAACCATCCGGCAGTAAACGAGGAAATCACGGTCTTTGCGGAAATACGGTATTGGGCCACAGGCACTGACCTTCTCGCCGAAAACGTGCCGATCAATGTCTACGTCACCTATCCAGGGACTCCGAGTATCAAGATCGGCTCTACGCTCATTGATAAAATGTCCGTCGGCAGCCCCGATTTCGGTTCCCGTTATGTGTTTGCCACCTGGAAGAATCGGGCGGAAAGCATCTACCTGGTTGAAGTGGAAATCGATCCGAGCTATGTCGAGGAAAACCGGCTGAACAACGCCGCCACCCGAGCCATTATCGTGGGCCAGTTACAGAGTCAGCAGGGGGCAATCTCCGGCCAAGTCACCGATTCATGGGGTAGCGGTATCGGCAATGTGATTCTCGAGGTGTTCGAGACTGACGGTACATCACTGGGAAGCACCGTCACCGACCCGGCAGGCTTTTACCTGGTCGAGAATGTTCCGGTAGGCGAGATGCGAGTGCGCATTGAAACACCAAACGGTTATCAGCCTGATGCGGAAACGAAGACGGCCATTGGTTGCCGACTCGACAGTGAGTGCCGTCGATTTTCTGTTGACCCAGCAAGCAGCGCCGCCTGCCGATTCCACGCCGCCCGTATTGAGCCTGCCCGCAGCCATCACTACGGAGGCGACCGGTCCCACGGGGGCGATGGTTACTTACACCGCTTCCGCCACGGACGGGGTGGACGGCGCAGTCACTCCGATCTGCACACCCGCCTCGGGCAGCACTTTTACTCTCGGCACCACGAGCGTGTACGTGCTCCGCCACCGATAAGGCAGGTAACACCGCGAGCGGTAGCTTTAACGTCACGGTTCGCGACACGATCCCGCCGACACTGGTTTGCCCGGCGGACGTCGGCATAGTACAGGGACAGCAGCCAAATCTCGGCACGCCCCAGGTTTCGGATATCGTGGATATCGCACCAACGCTGTCCAACAATGCACCGGCGAACTTCCCGGTGGGCACCACCCCAGTCATTTGGACAGCGACCGACGACGCCGGCAACCTGGCCAGCTGCACGCAGCAGGTGACGGTATCGCCGCTGCCGGTCAATCAGCCGCCGGTCGCCGACGCCGGTCCGGATCGGACCATTCGGCAAGGAAGCTCTGGTGACCTTAACCGGAAGCGGGTCTGATCCGGATAACGGACCGTCTCCTTTGACGTTCGCCTGGTCGCAAACCGGCGGAAGCAACGTCACCCTAAATGGCGCAGGGACAGTGCGGCCGACATTCACGCCGTCCACCAAGCGGAAGTTACACATTCCAGCTGGTCGTGAACGACGGTGCGGATAACAGTGCACCGGATGAAGTCCGGATTACCGTGCCGCTGTTATGCGATATCGATCTCGATGGGGACGTCGACCGCAATGACACCAACCTCATCACCGCCGCCCGGAACAAATCGGCGGTACCCGGCGACCTACGGGACTACGATGGAGATGGAACGGTTACCGTGAACGACGCTCGATCTTGCGTACTGAAATGCACAAGATCAAGTTGCGCCACGCAGTAAGCGTTGAGAATTCAAATGCGCAGGGTATGGTGCCATGTAAAACCGCGAAGTAGACACCCTATCCCTCGCTCTTTTGGGGAGGGATAGGGTGAGAGAGAACGCGTCTAACTTTAAAACTTTACACAACACAATAGATTATTGAGGAAACCAGCTACTATGAAAAGATCAAGCTTGTCTTACGTATTTGCGGCCGGACTGGCCTTGGGATTCTACCAGGCTCCGGCCGAGGCGATATCCATTGGCTTTCAGCCTGTCGCGCAAACCATCATCGGTGGCGATGCTGTTTTCGGTCGATGTCGTCGTTTCCGGCTTGAGTAGCGCGAATGAAATCGTCGCGGCGTTCGATTTGGATGTCACCTATGATCCAAGCATTCTTACGGCCACCGGAGTCACTTTCGGTACACTGCTGGGCGATCCAGCATTGTTCGAAGCCGACAACGGTGTCGTTCTGACTTCCGGTAGAATCGACTTTTGGGCGCTTTCTTTACTGTCGGATGCTGATTTGGTTCTCCTGCAACCTGACAGTTTTTCCCTGGCGACATTTTCCTTCCAAACCCTTGGAGCCGGAACGACGGATCTGCTGTTCGATCCCAACATGCACACCCGGCATTGACGTGAAGGGCCTTTTGGCTAGTCGCCTCGATTTGGACGTAAGTGCGGCTAGCGTCACAGTGACAGGTCAAGCCAATTCCGTGCCTGAACCCTCAACGATATGGATGTGTCTGTTAGGGCTGGGAGTTCTTGCCCGCCGATTGAGAAGTAGCCCGATGCAGCAAAGCGGAATCGAGGATGGCGTAATGCGCCGATTATCCTCAGCACTCCATTTCGTTATCATTGAGGCTACTTGCTAACTATTATCCGCATCATCCAGAACTTTGTCGTAAACCTCGCGCAGGCTAAGAACACAGTCTATGCTTTCCAGCGGCACAGAAGCCTCAAGCCCCACCGCTTCCGATAATATCCAAACATCGCCTTGCCGCACATAGCGTTCAATACTCGGCTGGTCTTGCGACACCAACAGATATTCGCGCAGTGTAGCGATTTTACGATAATGGGCAAACTTGCCGCCCCGGTCATAAGCTTCGGTGGAAGGCGACAGCACTTCGATCAGTAGCGTTGGGTTGAGCAAGGTATCAACATGCGAATCCTCAAATTGCGGTGTACCGCACACAACAGCGATGTCCGGGTAATGGTAGCTGTGTGCTTCAGCTGCCTTGACGCGCATATCGTTGCTGTAGGCTTCGCAGGGGCGTTTTTTGAGTTGTAGACTTAGTTCTCGTGCAATATTAACCGTTATCAGATTGTGCTTCCGGCTTGCGCCGGTCATCGCATGGATTTGATCGTCGTGGAATTCGCTTTTATAAGACGCACTACGTTCCAGTGTTAAATATTCTTCGGCGGTATAGTGGGTTTGTGTAAGGACGGCGGACATGAATCACCTCGCTTAAGGAGTGGCTTGTTAAAATCAAGCATATCATAGCGCTTAACGGCTATGGGAAGACTATTTTCACCTGATTCGCGGACTGATAATAGCGGTCTAAAGATCGCTGATTCTATCGGGATAGACTTGAACAAGGAGGGTGCGCGGCCCATTCATTTTTTTGACCACAATATCGAATTGATTGAATTCAATTTTCTGATCTTCCACCGGAATATCCTGGAGCTTCGACATGATGAGGCCACCGATTGATACTTCATCTTCCAAATCGAGTTCTTCGTTTTCAATGTCAATTCCCAGTATCCGTTCCAGTGAGAATATCGGCAGGCTACCTTTGACTATCAGTGTGCCGTCATCAAGCCGGGTCCAGTCATTATTATTCTGACGGAATTCGTCGCGTATTTCACCGACCATTGCACTTAACAAATTATCCATTGTAATGAAGCCTTGCGGTTTTTGCCCTTTTTGTCCAATGACGGCAAAATGTGCGGCACCCATACGGAAATAACGAAATAATTCCAGTGCGGGCGTGTCCGGTGAGATGTATTGAATTGGCCGCAGATATTTATGCAAATCTTCAATGGCCTTGCCCTCCTGTTGAGCAAAAAACAAATCTTTCAAATGAATGATCCCCAGCACATCAACATCGTTAGTATCGAAATAGGGATAACGGCTGAAGCGTTTTTGATATACCGTTTTCAGGTTTGCCTGCAAGGACTCGGATCGATGCAGTGCAGCAATTTCGTGAATCGGGCGCATCAGGTCGGACACTTCCAGTTCGCTGAAATCGAGTGTTTTTGCCAGAATATTCCATTCATCCTGAGTAAATTGATCGTCCGGGCCATTGCCGCGCAAAATAAGCTTAAGCTCGTCGGCCGAATAATGCGCATCGTGACCATGGACATTACCCAAACCAAACACACGCAGTACTAAATTGGCACTGGAGTTGAGTAACCAGATAGCAGGATACATCAGCCAATAAAAACCATAAAGTGGCGCGGCACTCCATAAGCCGATCTGTTCAGGATTACGAATTGCTACCGATTTTGGCGCAAGCTCACCGACTACGATGTGTAAAAACGAGATGATGGAAAAAGCGAAAGCAAATGAGATGCCGTGTATCAGTTCCGGTGATGTAACTCCGAGGCGGCCGAACACAGGTTCCAGAAGGCCGACAAACGCGGGTTCGCCGACCCAGCCCAGGCCCAGCGAGGCAAGCGTAATGCCTAGCTGGCAGGCTGATAAATAGGCATCGAGTTTTGAGTGCACTGTCGCCAGAATGCGTCCACGCCAACCCCGTGTCTTGGCAATTTCGCGAATGCGTGTTTGCCGCAATTTGACGAGACCAAACTCTGCCGCCACAAAAAAGCCATTGAGCGCAACCAACAGCAAAGCGACTATTATCAAAACAGGATTATTCATATTTTTAGATATATTTTCAGTAACAATTTAAGTTAGGAATGATAACCAACTACCTGGACAAAATGGATTTATCGTGGGAGCGGCTTTAGCCGCGCTCTTCGCGGCTAAAGCCGCTCCCACAAAAATGTAAATTCTCAAGTTATTGGTCATTCCTGTTCGCGCTTACTTTTATGAGAAAAGGTCCACCCCAATAGCTTGCGCGACTCCTCAAAAATAAGTACAGATGCCGCAACACCGGTTGCAATCAACCAATCCAAATGGGTCAATGCCGTGGTATGAAATATGGCCTGCGCAGGCGGCCAATGGATAACCATTATCTGTAGCAAGATCACTCCGGCAATCGCCAACCAGAGCAGTCTGTTGGCGAAAAAGTTACGGTTAAATGTGCTGTTTTTTTCAGCCCGGGCATTAAAAACGTTAAATATCTGAAACAACACAAAGGTTGTAAAAGCCAACGTTGATGCGTGGTGGGGAACCCCGGTTTGCAGGCCATAATATAAAACGCCCAGGGTGCCTATTGCCATCGTCAGCCCGTAGCTGAAAAGATTACCGAAGCGCCGCAATGAAAGTATGCGCGCTTCCGGATCACGCGGCGCTTCGTTCATACTGCCTGCCCGAGCCGGATCAACGCCCAATGACAAGGCTGGAGGACCATCCATGATAATGTTGATCCACAACAATTGTACTGCGGTAAAAGGAACGGGCATTCCCAGCAGCGGAGCGAGAGCCACTGTAAGGATAGCGCCGATATTGGTGGAAAGCTGAAAACGAACAAATTTAACCATATTATCGTAAATGCCACGTCCTTCCTTGACCGCCTTGATGATCGTCGCGAAATTATCATCCGTCAGTATCATCGTTGCCGCTTCCTGAGCGACATCGGTGCCGGTTATACCCATGGCGATGCCAATATCCGCGCTCTTCAAGGCAGGCGCATCGTTGACGCCGTCACCGGTCATGGCGACTATATGGCCGTCAGTTTTTAAGGCCTTGATAATCCGTACTTTCTGTTCGGGAGCCGTGCGGGCGAAAACACCGATAGCGTTGATGCGTGCGGCCAAAGCATTATCATCCAGACTGGCCAGTTCCTCACCGTCAATGACTTCACCCCTCAACCCGAGTTCTCGGGCAATCGAAAAAGCGGTCACTTTCTGATCGCCGGTGATCATCTTGACTGCAATGCCCGCTTGCCGGCAAAGCTTGATTGCCTCGCGTGCTTCAGCTCTGGGCGGATCCATCAGACCTACCAGCGCAACAAAAGTAAGTTCCTTGATATATTGAAAGAGATCAACATCAAGCTCAATAGTATCGGCCGGCAGCGTACGTACTGCTACTCCCAGAACGCGCAAACCACTGCTTGCCATGATTTCGTTTTGTGTCAAAAATGTGTCTGTCTGAACAGGGACAGAGTTTCCATGATTATCGACAATCGAGTGACACATATTAAGTAATATTTCAGGAGCGCCTTTAATGAACACCTTGATTCCATCGCCGTAACGATGAAATGTCGCCATGAATTTATGTTCGGCATCAAAAGGAATTTCAGCAATCCGCGGTAGTTGACGGTTTGCCTGTTCCTTGTCGATGCCGCCTTTGGCGGCCAGCACCAGTAATGCGCCTTCCATGGGGTCGCCCATCACCTGGTTTTCTTGCAAATGGCTGTCATTACATAAAGTCAGGGGTAATAATAAATCCGACAGTTCCTTTGATGAGTTATTTGGTGAAATTTCACCGGCAAGATTATAGCCTTCGCCGCTAACACTATAACTTTGGCCTTTATAAAAAATTGATCGAGCTGTCATCTGATTGACAGTCAAAGTACCGGTCTTGTCGGTGCAAATAACTGTGGTGCAACCGAGCGTTTCCACGGCGGCCAAACGTTTGACAATGGCACGCTGACGAGCCATGCGGTGCATTCCTAACGCAAGCGTTACCGTAACAACCGCCGGCAGGCCTTCGGGGATGGCCGCTACGGCCAGAGCAATGGCGGTAAACGCTGTTTGAATCAATGGTTCACCTCGCCACAGGGCGCTGACAAACAAAATCACAATGACAGTCAGTGCAATTAGCGCCAGACGTTTACCCAGACTATCGAGCTGGATTTGCAGTGGCGTAGCTTGGTCTTCTGTTTGCGTTAACAGGGTGGCCAGCTTGCCAATCTCGGTTTCCATGCCGGTGGCGGTCACCACCATTTCCGCGCGCCCCCGGGTCACGGCATTGTTCATATACAGCATGTTCTTGCGTTCGGCGAGAGGCGTTGATGTTTTCGCGAGCGCTTGATTTTGCTTTGCAACAGGAACCGACTCCCCGGTCAGGGACGATTCATCGACTTCCAGTGTGTGAGCGGTGATAACGCGACCATCCGCGGGTATTTTGCTGCCGGCTTCGAGAATGACAATGTCACCGGGTACAAGCTGATCGGCAGATAGTTCAATAGTGCGCCCGTCACGGCGTACCTTGGCCTGCAATGCGAGCATTTTTTTTAGTGCGGACAGCGACTTTTCAGCCTGAAATTCCTGATAAAACCCCAGTAACGCGTTAATGATGACAACCACCAGAATCACTATGCCGTCTTTGACATCGCCGATAGTGGCCGCCAGAATGGCCGCTGCAATCAGCACCAGAATAAGGAGACTTTTGAACTGGGATAACAACAAATGCCAGGCGGAGCGGGTCGGTTTTTCGGTAAGCCGGTTAGCGCCGTAACGATGCAAGCGCTCTGAGGCATCTGTTTGATTTAAACCTATGACACGATTCGAAGCCAGTCCCTGGAGCACTTCTTCTGTTGGCAAAGTATGCCAGACATGCCGGTTTTCACTATCTGAAGGGTGTTCTTCTTGCTGTAGCTGTAGCCATGCCCGCCACACGGAAAGCAAGACAGCCAGAATCACAGGGCCTAAAAAAAGGCCGACTGCGCCGAAGGCAGTGAGTCCGCCTAGCACGCCGAATAATACGACGAGAAAAGGCACTTGGCTGGCGCCACTGATTACCAGCGGACGAATAACATTATCCACCGTGCTAACCACCAGAACTCCCCAAAGTAACAATCCTATTCCGGGCCAAAGCTGATCAGTAAGAATCAGCATGATGCCAATGGGGAACCATACGAGCGTCGCTCCCATGGGAACCATAGCCAACAGTGCGGTAATTGCGCCAAACAGCACCGGCGCCTTGACGCCGGCAACATAGTAACCCAATCCTGCCAGCGTACCTTGTCCCATTGCCGCAAGCACCAAGCCATAAACTACGGCACGGGTAGTGCTGCCTGCGGCGCGTAAATAAACATGCTGGTATTTGCCAAGAAAACGAACCAGTCCTTGTTGTAACTGTTTGATCATTTCCTTGCCGTCACGAAAACAAAAAAACACCGTAACTAGAACAACTCCCAGTTTCATAACGTTTTGACCGATACCACCGAGAAATTTGGCAAAGCTACCCAACCATTGTTTTGCCCAATCCGCGAATTGCGTTGCCATCTCCGTCCGGTCATTGCTCAACTGATCCAGCCATTCCTGCAAATAATTGCCCAACCAAGGGATACGGCTAATAAAATCAGGCGGTTGATAAGGCCCGTTACCCACCAGGCTTTGATAAGCGATTTTGGTCTCATCCTGTAACATGGCTGCAAGCCAATAGATGGTCAGAGAGATCACTGCGGCAATAATCGCCGTCATCACCGCCGCACTGAGACTGGCTTGGTCTTTGAGCTGACGCCTAAGCCATTGGTAAGGTGGCCACATGACATAGACTATAATGATCGCCCAAACAAGCGCGAGTAAAAACTCACGCAGTACCATAAAGCTTAATATTAATAGCCCCACTAATAGAATGCCTGGAATAAGGTACTGTATCGGTTTATTTCTTAATAAATCATTCATAGCTGTAGCCTGAAAAAGCAAATAGACAACCTGATGTTAAGAGCGGTTTGTATGTTTTGGATCAAAAACCTTTGCTCCTTTAAAGAGTAAAATCTCATTTTTAAATTAATCAATGTGCATTTGAGATTATAATAATGCCGTTTGTCTGTTTTTAAAAACAGTCAGTTGCACGCTGGGCGGGATAAGAAAATAGTGATGGAAGCACAGCAATAAGCGTGAACCCCGCAAATAAATTTCGCTAACTATTCATTTACCCCCAAAAACCGGGGGAACTTCAGATTACAATAAACTAAAGTCGCTAATGCAATATATAACAATAGAAAAGTCTTGCCGCAATAATCAGGTAAAAAGCTTGTGATGATAAACAGTCAACAGAAATGGATAACTCATCCGATAGGTTTCACAGTAGAACGGTCCCGTTTATCCAGATACTATGGGCTGATACTGTTCTTTATGCTCGCGGGTTGTTCAGATCAAGCCATTCAAAAGCTTGAAGGCGCAGCTCAGGGGACGACCTATCATATCAGTTATTGGTCTGAATTACCGGTGGATGGCAAAGATGTTGAAGCAAGCATTAAAAACGAATTAGATACTATCGACAAAACGCTTTCCAATTATCGCCCCGATTCGATCATAGAGACGTTCAACAGTACAGAAAACACGGACAGCCAAGAGGTCGGCAACGAAATCGTATCGCTGGTGCGCATCGCCCAAACCGTTCATCAGGCCAGTCAGGGTTGCTTTGATTTAACGATCAAACCCTTGTTCGAGTTATGGGGTTTTCGGGGCGATGAACTGACTATTCCAAACGATAGCGCAATCCTTAAAACGCTGAGCCAAACCGGTATGGAAAAGCTGGAAGTTATGGATGAAACCCACTTGCGAAAAAAACAATCGAATTTGAAAGTCGATTTATCGTCCATCGCACAAGGCTATAGCGTTGGGAAAATCAGCAGGGTTCTGGAGCAAAAAGGCATAAAGAATTATCTGGTCGAGATTGGCGGCGAACTGAAAACCCGGGGCCACAAGCCGGACTCACAAGCTTGGCGCATTGCCGTGGAAAGACCTCTGCCGGGGGAGCAGGTCATGCAAAAAATCATTACCATGCCCAAGGAGTCACCGATTGCAGTCATGACATCGGGTACTTACAGGCATTATTTCGATCACGAGGGAAAGCGGTACAGCCACATTCTTGATGCCCGAACGGGCCGGCCGGTTGCTCATGATCTGGTTTCCGTCACCGTCATTCATGAAGACCCGACCATTGCTGATGCCTGGGATACCGCACTGCTTTGTCTGGGTCAAAAAGACGGGATGAAAGCCGCCAATGCAGAAAAAATTCCCGCGCTTTTCATTCAGCAGCAGGACAACGAACTTATCGAATCCCGAAGTGATGCGCTGAACACTTTGGATAGTCTCACCATTCATTAATGCCTGAATAATTGGATCAAAATAATGTCGTTTAAAACTTATAGTCGCAATTTTCTTTCTATCTGGGTAAATTGGACTCTCAGCAACCCTTTGTTGGTGTTGTTAATCATCGGTTTGCTCACCATTTTTGCATGGCAATATACAGTCAATAATTTAAGTATCAATACCGACAATACCGACATGATTGCCCCTGATGCGCCTTTTCATCAAAATCGCCGCAATTATGAAAAGGCCTTTTCGCAAGATGTTCATAAGGTATTATTGGTGATTGAATCCGATACACCGGAATTAACCAAAGCAGCGACTAAACGATTGGGACGTTTATTAAGCGCTGACAAAGCCAATTTTGAATCGGTTTACATTCCCAACGATAACGAATTCTTTCATCGGAACGGATTGCTTTATCTCGATAGCAATGATTTGCAAACCTTATCCAATAACTTGTCCCAGGCTCAGCCGTTTATAGGCAGAATTGCCCAAGAGCCTAATCTATCGGGTTTTTTTTCAATTTTTGAAGATGCTTTAAGCGTCTTCTGACAAAAGCCAGGAATTACCCATTGATTTGCCGTCGCTGATTGATAAGGTTTCACTTGCCCTTCATAAAAGCATGAATGGTGAAAATAACTTGCTCTCCTGGGAAACGTTGATCGCTGAAAAAAAATTAAGCGGGCAGGGCACAGGCAAAGGCTTTATTAATGTCTCAGCCAGGTTTGATTTCACACAAATCCGCCCGGCCGAGAACGCGATTAATGCTATCCGCAAAGCCATTGCTGAAATTCAGCAACCTGATTTGCCTTCGGTTAAGGTGTGGATAACAGGAGAAGTCGGTCTTGAAGATGATGAAATGGTAGGTATGAGTAGCGGTACTTTTAACGCCAGTATTTTCTCCGTTGTATTGGTTTTGTTCATTTTATTAATTGCCTATCGCTCCATTTTACTGACGCTAGCCACACTGATTACCCTGGCTCTGGGCATGGTTTTTTGTGGAGCGTTCGCCGCCTTTGCCGTGGGGGAATTGAATTTGATTTCGGTTGCTTTTGCTGTATCCAATATCGGTTTGGGGGTGGAATATGCCATTCATTTTTGTTTGCGCTACCGGGACAATCTGCTGCTGCATGTTCACAGGGAAAGGGCCATACGCAGTACGCTAGTATCCACCAGTCCTTCTTTATTACTCTGTGCGGGCACTACCTCCATCGGACTTTATGCATTTATACCCACTGATTTCAAAGGAGTATCCGAACTTGGGCTTGTTGGCAGGAACGAGTCTTTTTATCTGTCTTTTAGTGACCTTGACAGTTTTGCCTGCGCTGTTAAGATTCATCCCGGTGTCGGTAAAGTCCGAACTCCGCCATCCACTCACCCCGTCTTGGCAACGTTGGCAAAAAAATTGGCGACATTGACACTGCATTACGCCAAACCCATTTCCATAGCAACCTGCCTTCTTGCTGTCATATCCGTAGCGCTCGTTTTTAAAGTCAAAACTGATTTCAACCCGATTAATCTGCGCGATCCCAATACTGAATCCGTTATTGCTTTCAAAAATTTGATTAAAGACCCGGACACTACGCCGATGACCTTGACAGTTCTGGCTGCTGACGAGCAGAAAGCCAAGGCTATTCAACAAAAACTTATCGTATTGGGTTCGGTTGATAAAACGGTCAGTCTTTTTGATTTTATACCTTCCGCCCAGGAAGAAAAATTAGCGACAATTGAAGACATGGCAATGATGCTTGGATCTCATGCGCAGGGTTTTCCAACTCTAAAACCCGATAATGATCCCACGCCAGCTATTAACCGGCTGATAAAAGCCATAGATAATAGCTTGCCTGATAAAACCAATATCCATGAGATATCTGCGTTAACTACATTTAAAAAAGAGTTGCAGGATATGTTGATCGAACTTGATACGAGGCAACAGCCTAGTCAACGTCTGTTCATTGAGAAAATGCAAACTACGCTGCTCGGTACGTTACCGAGCGCGATGAACGAACTATTAGTCAGTTTAAACGCCCGAGAGACTACTCTGGACGATTTGCCACCCGATATCAAAGAAAGATGGCTAAGCAAAGAAGGTTTGTACCGTATCCAGATATTCCCTAAAAAAGACTTGAATGACCTGGATAATCTGCAACAGTTTATTACCGATGTACAATCGGTAGCGCCTGATACAACGGATTTACCTATTATTTACTGGGAGTCAATGAAAGAAGTTGTTGGCGCCTTTAAAAAAGCAATTACGATTGCCTTGATCACCATTGCATTACTTTTGTATGGAATACGACGCAATTTTACCGATACCTTGTTGGTCATGACACCACTGATCCTGGCGGGATTATTCACGATGGCGAGTACAGTACTCACCAACACGCCTATTAATTATGCCAACATTATTGCGTTGCCCTTATTACTGGGGCTCGGTGTTGATAACGGCATTCACATGGTTGAAAAGCTGCATCATTCGCTTTCTGAAGAACAAAATATCTATCAATCCAGCACCGCCAGAGCCATGTTCTATGGGGCATTAACCACTGCCTCCAGTTTTGCCGGGTTAGCTTTTTCGCCACATCAGGGCATTGCCAGTATGGGCTTGATAATTACAATGGGCATTTTCTGGATTATGGTTTGCACATTTATCGTCCTTCCCGCTCTTAGCAAATTAGTCTTAAGGGAGAGGATCAGATCGTAGGGTTTTGTGTAATTTGCGACGGTAAGGTGCGCACAGTGCATCCTACATCATGCGGCATTTATCCTGAAAACAGCTGTTCACCACTGATATTCGGTTTGCCCTGTAAATAAGAGGCACTCGGATTAATAATAAAGCGATTATTCATCGTAGTGCGACCTATCAGCATACGAAACAGCATACTGTCCCGGTTAGTCAGGGTCATTTCCGCTGTGATGACCGATTGCCCCAAAATTATCCGGGTTTCTATTACATAGCGGCGTTGCTTGTGGCCACCAGAATCTGAAACAAGACGCCGATCTTTAATCGGGGCGTGACATTCAATCGACACATCGGAATGTTTTTGTCTGGGGTGAATAGCAAACATGACCCAACGCTGCCCGCCTTTTCGATAGGGATCGATAGCAAACGCATGTAAAGCCGATGAACGTGCTCCGGTATCTACTTTAGCTTTAATCTGGGCAATGTTAAGTTCCGGTAAACCAGCCCATTCGCGCCAGCCCAACATGGGTAGTGATGAACATATGTGCGTCATAAACAAAACCTTAAATCAATCAACCATTTTATTACTATTGACCTGATCTGAAATTTCATTACCCGCTTTGGGATCACGCTTTCGCCCCCGGCGGATATAATTATTCGCTCGTTTTTTATTGTTACGAGCTTTTACGCGCCTTATATCCAGTTTATGCTGATTAATTTCTACCGATTTTAAATGTTGAAATATATCGGGAGGCATTTCGTCGGGTAATTCAATAAGCGTGTAGAGGTTCTGAATATTAACATTATTGATATTGTTTTTGTCGACACCTGATTCCTCAACCAACACTTTTTTAAGCTGTTCCAAAGTGATGCGGTGTTTACTCCCTACATCCAAACGATAACGAACCATTTTAATATCCAATGGCGTGTTTTTTGTTGGCAACTGATTGCCTGTTTTTTGATTTCCCGGGTATGCGGGAAGAGACGTATTTTCAATGGTCTGAGTTAAATAAGCTAGAGCGGCAGCGCAAGTTAAGTTATCAATTCCCAGTTCGGCTGCCATGGCGCTAATCAAGGTGCGCTGAGTGTCAAGATTCTCGCTAATTAGAATTTGTTCTATACGATTTTTCAGCGGCTCTTCTGTGCTTAAGTAGTCAGTCATAAATTCTATTCATAAATTTCCACATAAGCCTCATCTCGCAGCCGGCGCATCCAAAGCTCCGTTTCTTCTTCAATTTTGCGTTTGCGAATGGCATCCCTGACTATGTTCTTTTTATGCTCCAGGCTGTCATCCTTGTTTTCCCGATCAAGAACCTGAATCAAATGCCAGCCAAACTGAGTTTGTACAGGTTCGCTTATTTGATTGATGTCCAATTTTCCCATGACTTCTTCAAATGGCTTAACCAGATCTCCAGGGCCTACCCAATCGAGTGAGCCACCCTTCAATGCCGAGCCTTTGTCATCTGAATGAGCGCGCGCCAGCGCTGCAAAATCATCACCGTCCGCAATACGGGCTTTTAATGCAAGCAAACGTTTTCTGGCTTCTTCATCATCTATCAACTCATTGGTTTTTATTAAAATATGGCGAACCTTGGTTTTGGTGATTATATGATTATCAAGGCCCTTTACTTCCAGCATTTTAATAATATGAAAGCCGCTGGGGCTGCGAATAGGATCGGCCACTTCGCCGGGACGCATTTTACTGACCTTATCAGTAAACAAGGTCGGTATATCATTGATGGTACGCCAACCCAGATCACCACCTTTCAGGGCGTTGTCGTCATCTGAGTCACTCAGGGCCGTTTGGGTGAAATCCTGTCCTGCACGCAGCTTTCCGGCTAGATCATCGGCTTTGCCCTGGGCTTTTTGTATATCCGCTGCTGATGCGGCTTCTTTAACGGCGATTAGTATATGACCTAAATGATACTGAACGGCATCACTGCCAATTTGTTCCTGGGTTTCCATGTAGTGATCGACTTCACGGTCAGTTACTTTAATACGTCCGCCTATTTCGCGGCTGCGCAATTGGTTAATAATAATTTCATTACGCATATTATCTAAAAAGCTTTTATAGGACATGCCCTGACGCTGCAATTCCGCTCTAAATTGCTCAAGAGTCATATTGTTTCTTTGGGCAATGTCCGCAGCCGAATTGTTGAGCATCTCCTCGGTAATAGTAATACCTGCTCTTTCCGCTAGTTGTCGCTGAAGCTTATCGATTATCATTTTTTCCAGTACTTGTTTGCGCAATATATACTCCGGCGGCATCTGTGTCTTACTGGCTTGTATTCTTTGTGCAATAGTCGATACTTCTCTGTCCAATTCCTGTTCAAGAATAACATCATCTTCAACAACAGCGGCAATTTTGCCGAGAACCTCGGCACGTACAAAAAAGCTACCGGATAGCAAACTGCAAATGAGTATGGAAATAAGGGCCTTTTTAATAGTGTTCTGATCAATAATCATCTTGAGGTTTCCGGTAACCATAAATAGTCTGTTGCAAGAAGTTGTCCATATCACCTTTACTGCTGATGCCGGTCAGGCCTTTTAGCTCTATCTGGAAAAATATGCCGTTTTGGGCGGTACCCGTGATTTCCTGACTGCCAGTGCTGATATTATTGTTGATATTGTTAAGATTATTAATGTAATGCCGGCCGAATATGCGAAAACGCCAACAACAATTTTCTTTTTCCACGCCGAATAAACCGTCTTGAGTTGTGTCATACAACCATGAATACTGCCAACGTCCTATTGCATACCATTTGTCATAAATCGGTAAACGAAATGACATATCACTCTGAGTAATGTCATTACTTCCATCAGTTACAAGTGGGTTGTTTCTATAAAGATATCCAATATTGAAAAGCTCATTAGCCTCATTGCCATAATGAAGTGCCGCGTTGACTCTTTGAATATCGTTCTGTTCAGGATTCCATTGCAACCCTGAGGTAGCCGATAAATTATGTGTCATTTCGCTGGACAATTCAGTGACCAGATTTGAAAAGCTACCGGGTGGTACTTGAGTTTGTATCAGACTACCTGGCCCGAGGGGTATGGTGACAAGCCTGTCACGAAAATAAAAAATCTCACCCACACTTAGTTTTAGCCTTTCCAAACCGGCTTTATCATCAACCAGTCGCGAGGTTATGGCAGTCGTTATTTGATTGGCATCTTGTATTCTATCGGTGCCGCTAAAGCTGTTTTCCCTGAACATACTGCTGTATGTAAAGTCATACTGCGCGCTATCAAACACAGGTATATCCTGCTGATTGGTGTAAGGAACATATAAATAAAATAATCTGGGTTCAAGTGTATGCAAGTATGAAGTATTGGCAATGTCAAGGTTCCGCTCAAAGAACAATCCACTATCCGCAGAAAAAATAGGCAAGGTTCGGGAAATGGAAGTGTCAAATGTTTCTGGTAGTCCGCTAGTTAGAAAATACTGGGTGTGCTGCAAGGAAAGTTTTGGCGTAAAAAAAGAGCCGGGTGTTTGCAGTGGGACACTGATTGAGGGCTTGGTATTGATACGCTGACCTGAGGGCGTAGTATTTATACTCAGAGCATTCACATTCTCATTGTGTTGAAAATAGGTATATTCATTTTCCATCGCCGTATAGAGCGGCATGAACTTGAAAGCATGATCCAGATTAAGGTTTATTTGGGGCAGTTTTCGATAAGGGAGGGCAGAATCGGGTATAGCTGTATTAATTGCCTGATAATTTTCAACCCGAGTGCTAAAGGAAACCCCTTGAATTCCATAATTAACGTCAGCAGTGCTTCTAAGGTAATTGAAATTAGCAAAACTCAGGGCATTGCCCAATTCAGAAAAATAGGTTCTATCAGAAACATAATTCAAATCAACGTTTGAATTCATGTTGGGCGTAATTTGGGAGAAGTTCTTAATCGATCCCAGATAACGTGTGGTATGGGTTTGGCTGTCATCAGGCAGGACTTCAAAGCCTACTTTACCCTGTGATTGCTCGGTCAGATAACGGAACTTAGCGGCTAGTAAAGCGCCTCTATTAGTCAGATACCGGGGGATGATAGTTGCATCATAGTTGGGAGCAATATTCCAGTAATAGGGGGCTGATAGATTAAATCCGCTTTGTCGCGTACTGCCAAATACCGGCGCAAGAAAACCGGAAGTCCTTCTGTTATCAATCGGAAAGGAAAGATAAGGCGAGTAAAACACAGGCACACCTTTAAACTCAATCCAGGTATTTTTTGAGGAGCCTCTACCGCTAGTCTTATTCATTTTTAATTCGGAAGCATGAGCAACCCAGTCCTGATTGCCGGGACGACAACTGGTAAAGGCGACATCCTTATACCGCGATAAGGTTTTACTATCCCTGTAGACTACCCCTGCCCGTCCTCTTAGGGGGGACGGAGTTATAAACTGCACATCTCTCAGTCTGGCCTGATCAGAGGCTAATTTGAGCGTTGCCGTATCACTATGTAAGGCCAGTTCATCTTCACTGTAATAGACATTGCCGTGAAGATTGAGTACCTCAGAAACACTATCATAATTAGCAGTGTTGGATGAAGATTGCTGATCTGAACGAGCCATTTTGACATTACCAAAATAACTGCCTATTTCATTATCGAAAATTTCTGCATAATTCGATTTGACATCCAGGGGTGAAGTATCTCTTTGATCGGCTTGACCGGCCGTCGGCACAAAATCACGTTTTGTACCCGGTTCTATAGAGCAGTTTTCCCAGGGATCATATTTCAGCTGCGATGTTAGCGTGCTAAAGGTTTGTTCCTGTTGATGATCAAACGCCGGATCCAATAGCCATGACACGGGTTTTTCGGTGGCTACAAGTTGAGCCTTGCCTTGAGGATCCGCGCCAACCAGCTGACAATTCCAGTTTTCATCTCCTTTATCGGCATCGCAGCTCCAGCCCGGGCGGTCAGCTTCCTTGCCGGGAAGTTTACCGCTATTGAAACCGGGTTTTTGGGAAACGGGGGTTGTTGCTTGAATACTTTTAACGGATTCAGTTACAACGGGTCGATTATTACCCTGAGCAGATGTGGACTTGGCGGGTTGAATGCTTTCAACTGATTCAGGAATTACAGGGTGGACGGTTCGAGTCGGAGTTGGCGTAACTGATGGAATGTTTTCAACCGGCGAGGGTATAATCGGTTTAGTGACTCGAACTGGTTCGGCGATAACCGGTTGAGCACGCTCGGCTGGTTCGGGTCTAACAGGTTCAGTGACTTGAACAGGCCGGGGTTTAAGCGGAGGTATTTTTTCAACGGAAGGTTGAACCGCCTTGATAGACTCACGTGTTACTGGTGGCACTGTCTCGCTGGTTTTAGCCGTCTGTTTTTTTTCGCCAACGCAAACCCATTCCTTGCTGTCTTTATCCTGTTCGCAATTCCACGATGCTTGATTGGCATCGCTTACAGATGTAGTTAATGAGGGTAAAAAAACCAGAAATAAACGGCGGAGCATAGGTGGTATAAGTTTAGTAGCGTAATGAAGCGTAAATCGAATAAAATGCCGGATGTGCATTTTACCTCAATTTCCCCCGGCATTATAACTAATCTAACCCGAACATCATGATGCTTGACAACTTAAGAACAATATCCATGCTCGATTGGCTTGAGAATGATCTGTTACTGACCATCGATTCCTGCGAACCCGCTTCCAGTGACGCCAGCTTCCGGCGTTACTTTAGAGTCAAAGCGTCAGAGGGGCAATTTATTGTGATGGACGCGCCACCGGAAAAAGAAAACATAGAGCCGTTTATAAGAATTGCCGGGTTACTGGCACGTTCCCGCGTCAATGTACCGACTATTTTTCAACAAAACCTCGCTGACGGATTTTTACTGCTTGAGGATTTCGGCTCGCAGTGTTTTTTAGACCAACTCAATACACACAACGCTACTGATTTATATCGAAGCGCTTTCGACGCTTTATTTAATTTACAAACAAATACAGTTATAGAAAACTGCGGTTTACCGGACTATAACGAGCCCCTCCTGCAAAGAGAACTGGCTATCTTTGAAGACTGGTTTTTAAACCAATTGCTGGACATTCAGATTCCCGCATCAATTTGGGAAACAGTACGCACTATTCTTGTCAATTCAGCTCTGGAGCAACCTATTACCTGCGTCCACCGCGATTACCATTCACGCAATCTTATGGTTTTGAATGACGACTCCCCTGGCGTTATCGATTTTCAGGATGCCGTCATCGGTCCGATAACTTACGATTTGGTGTCACTATTGCGAGATTGTTATGTCACCTGGCCACAGCAACAGGTTGAACAGTGGATGACCCTGTATTATCAAAGACTTATGAAAGTGGAGCTCATATCCTGTAATCCGGTTCAGTTTAAACGCTGGTTTGACTTAATGGGACTGCAACGCCACCTTAAAGCCATCGGCATTTTTTCCAGACTGCACTTAAGAGACGGCAAGTCCAACTATCTTAACGACATGCCACGCACCCTGAACTATGTCACGACTGTATGCGCAGCATATCCCGAACTTGTTGAGTTCAGCGGCTTTCTGAAAAATCATGTTTTACCTGCACACGATATTTTATCCTCTTTCCCTCAGAAAGAAGTCTGTAGAGAGGAATTCATCACCCTATGAAAGCCATGATTTTAGCCGCAGGGCGTGGCGAAAGAATGCGCCCATTGACGGATCACACCCCTAAACCACTCCTTCCTGTTGCTGGAAAAACCATTATCGAACACACTATTAATCAGCTGATCTCGGCGGGTTTTAATGACATAATTATTAATCACGCCCATTTAGGCCAACAAATAGAAGATCACCTGGGTGACGGTCGGCAGTATGGCGCAAGCATTCACTATTCACCCGAAGGTGAGCAGGCACTGGAAACGGCTGGAGGCATTATTAACGCCTTGCCTTTATTGGGTGACGAGGTATTTTTAGTGGTCAATGGTGATATAGCCACGGATTTTCCTTTCGCCAAACTCAAAAACATGAAGGTTGATTTAGCTCATTTAGTGTTGGTTGATAACCCTGAACATCATCCGCAGGGGGATTTTGGTCTGGACAATACGGGCAAAGTAATTGAAAACTGCCCGGAAAAACTGACTTTTAGCGGTATTGGCCTATACCATCCTGAACTGTTTAGTAATATCCCCGCTGGAAGTAGTAAACTAGGCCCTTTGTTACGCCAAGCCATAGCAAATCAACGCGTTTCAGGGCAAAAATTTGTAGGATTCTGGATGGACATAGGCACTCCGGAACGCTTGCAGGAATTAAACTTTTTACACACTACGAGAACACATCATGACTGACCATATTTACAAGAAAATAGAACTGACCGGCTCATCAACTGTCGGTATGCAAGAAGCCATCGAGAACGCTATCAGCAAAGCATCGCAAACTATCCGGGACATGCGCTGGTTTGAAGTGGTAGAAACCCGTGGACACATAGCCGATGGTAAGGTCGCCCACTGGCAAGTTACCATTAAAGTCGGTTTTGCTCTATCCGAATGACCCCTGGAGAGACGTGATTTATCGCGTCTCTCCTTATGCCTCTGCTTCGCCTCATGTTAATCCGCCGCAAGACTCTAAAACCAACATCAGAACAAGTAGGATAATCGGCAACATAAATTCATTGTATAATCGGCGTATCTAAAATCTGGCATCATTCATGCTTTAGTATTTATAAAACCAAACATTACATAGTGAAGTGCCATGAAATCAATCTGGAAAAACTATAAAACTGACATTGCTTACGATGAGCTGATGTATTCTGAATTTCAATCGCGCCCGGTGAGTCACGGCTTATGTCAATATTTAAACTCACTTAAAAAAGAGGACATAGACAAGCGAAAAATAGCCGCCGAACTGGCCATTATGGAAATGGGTATTAGCTTCACAGTCTACAGTGATGAAGGAAATATAGACCGTGCGTGGCCTTTCGACATTATTCCGCGCATTATTGATGCTAGAGAATGGCGAATAATTGAAAAAGGCTTAAAACAACGTTTAACCGCTTTAAACTGTTTCATCAGTGATGTTTATAGCGAGCAAGCCTTTATCAAGGAAGGAAGAATGCCCGGCGAGATTATCAACAGCTCTAAAAACTTTCGCAAGGAATGCATAGGTATGAAGCCCCGGCACAATGTTTGGGCCAATATTTGCGGCACTGACTTGGTGCGTGACAAGGATGGCATCATGTATGTTCTGGAGGACAATTTACGGGTACCATCCGGCGTTTCTTACATGCTGGAAAACAGGGTTATCACCAAGCGCGTGTTTCCTGAATTGTTGCAGGATATAGATATTCTTCCCATTGATGATTACCCCACTCACTTGCATGACATGCTATCGTCAATTGCTCCGCACCAAAATGGGCAAGTGACTTGTGTGGTATTAACCCCCGGCATTTACAACTCGGCTTATTTTGAACACGCCTATTTAGCTCAGCAAATGGGCGCGCAACTGGTAGAAGGCAACGATCTCGTGGTTAATGACGATGATTGTGTCTACATGCGCACTATTGAAGGATTGGAAAAAGTCGATGTTATTTACCGGCGCATAGATGATGATTTTCTTGATCCTGAAGTATTCCGAAAAGACTCAACACTGGGCGTGCCTGGCCTGATGCGTGCCTGGAAAGCCGGCAATGTTGCCATGGCCAATGCGCCCGGCGCGGGCGTTGCCGACGATAAGGTCGTCTATGCCTATGTGCCGGAAATGATACGGTATTATCTGGATGAAGAGCCGATACTGCCGAATGTGCCTACTTATTTGTGCAGCAATAAAGAAGATCTTGATTATGTCCTGGAACATCTGGCAGAACTGGTGGTAAAACCAGCCAATGAATCGGGCGGTTACGGTATGCTGGTCGGTCCCCATGCCACGGCAAAAGAAGTAGAAAACTTCCGGCAAATTATTCAAAAAGATCCGCGCAATTATATCGCACAGCCCACTTTAGCGATTTCAACTGCACCAACCTTGTGCAAAGGCAGATTGGAACCGCGACATATTGATCTGCGCCCGTTTATTTTGCAAGGCGAAAATACCTTTGTTACGGCAGGCGGCTTAACCCGGGTCGCTCTGAAAAAAGGGTCACTGGTGGTTAATTCCTCGCAAGGCGGCGGCAGTAAAGACACCTGGGTTATTAATATGGAGGACAGCTAATGTTATCTCGCTCGGCAGAACGCCTGTATTGGCTGGCACGTTATGTGGAACGCACGGAAAATATTGCCAGACTGGTTAGTGTACACATGAATTTATTAATGGACTTACCCAGGGGGGTTGAAATGGGTTGGCGGCAACTTATTTTGATCAATGCTTCGGAAAAGCAATTTTACGAAAAAAATAACGTCGCCAATGAGCGTAATATCACTCGTTTTCTATTAGCGGACGCTAGTTATCCAGGCTCTTTGTTTTCGTCATTAAGCGCAGCCAGAGAAAATATTCGCACTTCCCGTGAGTTATTGCCGGATGAGGCCTGGGAACAAGTCAATGAAATGTATTTGTTTGCGAAAAACAATCTGGAGACTGTTGCCAATCGGCGTCACCGCGTGCTATTTCTTAATGAGATTCTTAAAGGCTGCCAGCGATTTACCGGCCTGTTATCCGGCTATATGAGCCATAATCACCCTTATCGATTTATTCTCCTGGGCAGAAACATTGAACGCGCCGATATGACCAGCCGCATTCTGGATTTAGCTTCCTTGCTACTCTCGGAATCGCGTAGTGATGAAATGCGCCAATACGAAACCATTTTATGGATGAATGTTTTAAAGGCCCTGAATGCTTTGTTGATGTACCGTCAACAAATGCGCAGCCGGGTTAAAGGCGATGATGTACTTAACTTTCTGTTGCTGGATACCAATCTTCCCCGGTCCGTGGGTTGCTGCATAGCTGAAATATCTTATTGTATCAGCAGGTTACCTAATAACGATGGGTTGCCTCTGAAACTTATCGAACTGCAAACGTATGTGCAAGCCATTGATACCCGGCAAACCACACAAGAACAACTACGTAGTATTCTCGATGGCTTACAAAATATGCTGGGCGGGTTACATGCTCGGATTGCCGATAACTGGTTTTTGAGGGCTGCGGAGGAGTAAATAGTCAAGGTCAGTTAGTTGACATAAAGATGGGTATAGGCGGTAGCCGAAACCCATCATTAATGAGTTGCTTATGCGATGGAGTTCGCGGCATTATGGGTGCATTAAATGTACACTGGCCATATTACTGAGGATTTATTGGTGCAGAAGACACCGTAAGATGAGGTCCTTCCGGACTATCTTTGACGTTGTAGTTCAAGACAAGCCTGATATCATTTGGAAAAAGCTCGTCTTTACGTTGAATCATGGCACCGATGAAGTGGAGCATGGTAGTCGCAGGTGCAAAGTCGGTGTCTTTTGAATTATCATGTAACACCATGTCAATTTCAGATTCTAACTCCTCTTTCATGTTTGGCATTGTTTCAATGAAAGCAGTAAGCTTTTCCAGCCGTTCTTCTTTGGGTAACACCCCAATATTCCATGCCACAGCAGCTAGCGCTATCAGTTTATCAAACTCCTTCGTGGATAGATTTTCGGGATCAAACGGTTCGCACAATTCTATAAGCGCCGCAGATAATTTAATGCCTCCATACTGCTTTTGTTGTCTTTGTAACTGTTTTTTTCGGCTTGCTTTGCCCATGGTTAAATCTCAAATGTGTGTTTGTGTTTTTGCGAGACAATTCCGCCTTGACATTCAATTTATTTGTATCAGACCAATGACAGCAACCAATGACCAAACTATATTCAGCCAAAACAAAGGCTTGGCTTCTTTATGTTTGGCGTTGATCACCATGCATAAAGCGCCTGATAAATTCATCAGGTGATACATGGAGGAACTGACATCCAGGAATCTGATGGTAACAAACAAATACTCGCTGACGATCAGGATGAATCCGACCCAGCCAGTTTGTTCAAAGTGTCTGGCCGTCATTGTAGGTGGATTCAACTCCGAAGTTTTGTAAGGTGGGCAACGCTCTTTTACCCACCGTTTTTATTGGTAAATGGTGGGAAAACGATAAAGTCGTTTGCGCACCTTACAAATATCTGATAGCCAAAAAACTGTTGCAATTTAAAGATCAATCCGCATAGGTCTAACTGATCCTTTATTCAAAGTAGGCAACGCTGCAATGGCTTCACGCAGTTTGGTTTCCCAGCTACGTCTCAGCTGCAACATATAATCATCATCGTCGTCAAAACAATAATACTCATTCAAGCTAAAGCTGTTTTTACGGTAAATCAGCATTTCCACAGGCGCTCCGACGCTGGCATTACTGCGTATGGTAGAATCCATTGACACCAGGCAACAACGCGCCGCCTCATCTATTGATGTGTTCAGTTTAAGAAACCGATCCAGTATGGGTTTGCCGTATTTACTTTCGCCAATTTGCAGAAAAGGCGTGTTAGCTGAACTGGTTATGCTGTTGCCTTCTGCATAAACCATGTAAGCGCCATGTGGATCAGTGCCGATTTGACCGGCTAAAATAAAGCTGGCTGACGGGTTAAACGCAGATTGACCCTGAGAGTTTAAATGCTGTTTCTGTTTTTCAACACTCACATGACCTAAATATTCGGCTGCCTCAAACAAGCTTTCCACATTATTTAAATTGATTTTGACGTTCTTGATTTTATCGCGGTGTAATTGCTCTAAAACAGCTTGAGTAGTCGCCAAATTACCTGCGCAGAGTAAAACAATTTTACGATCACTGAGCGTATCAAAGGCATGCATTTTGCCATGGGTGCTGACATTATCAATACCGGCATTGGTTCTTGAATCAGAAACCAGAATGAGTCCTTCGTTAATAGAAGCTGCAATACAATAAGTCATGAACGTTTAGCCGTTGTTATAAAGTTATAATGTGTTAATTATCCAGCAAATCAACACGAACGTCCATGCCGTTCAATAGACAGCCTGAACCGAACTGATGAAATATGGAAACATCCGCCGCATCGCGACCAAATGCAATAATTACTCTGCCGCTACGCAAGTCAACTTGTGTGGGATCAAATGCATACCATCGATCACCAACATAGGCTTCAAACCAGGCATGCAAATCCATTGGTTGCAGATTGTGCAGGTAACCAACCACCAGACGAGCAGGTATGCTGATACTGCGGCACAGCGCAATCGCTACTTGGGCAAGGTCTCTGCATACACCATGCCCGGCCTGACGGACTTCAACGGCTGATAGCGGAAATTCACTGGAGCCCGGTAAATAGTCTATGGAATTACGAACCCAATGCGTAATTTTACTGACTTGATCGTAACCCGGAAGAGCGTCAAAGGTTATTTCTCTCGCAAGATCGCCAAAACGGTCAGATTCACAATAGCGACTGGGTAACAGAAAGGGAAGTACTTCGTTTGGGAGATGTTGTATTTCAACAAAACTGGCCCCAGGTGCTACCTCTACACAATCAACTACCATCACCTCTGCTGAGGTATGTATCAAAAAATCCCCGACAGGTGCAACCAGTCGCTGACACGAATTGCCAAAGCTGTCAGTGCTTTCCAGCATCGGTATGGCGGGTTTAATGGTATAAACCTCACGGTTTATCCATTGCTGTATGCCTCTGAAAGGACGTAACATTAAAATTAATGCACTCGCTTCAACTACCTGAAAGCGTAGATTACAACTAACCCTCAATTTCATCTGGATAGACCGTGTCTTAATAACCCGTGATTGCTCTGAATAAAATGTTTACTGGAATCATTACTATCAATAAAAGCTGTGATATTCAGCTTTAGATACCCAGCGACTCAATTTCTTTATAAGCATGATTCAGCCAGATCTTTACTCGCTGTCTTTCCAGCAAACCCAAGGCATTAGAACTATCGGCATCCTTGTTTTTCGCGGCCCAAAAACTGTAGCTGTTACTATCAATTTTGGTCATTACCGGCGCATGTAGGCGCTTTAGCGTAATAACACGGGCATTCAAATCCAATGCCCGATCTTTAACACCCGAAAACTCCAGGATGTTAAAATTGTCATCACGAAGCTGGTTCTGCACCAGAACATAATTAAGTCGCGAACCGAATTGATCGAGCAATTTGCCGAGCAAATCCACACAATCCTTACCTGAGTCCATGACATTCCAATAGCAGATAGAAATCCCCAGCTCTTCTGCCAATTCCAGCACGCCCGATTCCTCTATCCACAGTGCCAATGGATAATGGGTTTGCGCAGCAAGATCAACCAGAATGCGTTGTTCAGGATTTGCTGAAGCAGTCTCTATAATGGCATCCAGACTTTGGTAATTGTCGATAACCGTAGGCGAGGCATAGTCAGTATAAAAGCGCAGCAACGAACCATGCGATCTATCGGTATCAAAACCGATAAAGGGTATTTCACGATCAATCATGTATTGTGCCAGTAGACGTGCAACAACGGATTTGCCTACACCGCCTTTTTCGCCGCCGATAAGATGAATAGTACTCATATAAACTCCTCTAAGTTAAAAAATTGATTTGGAGCCGTAGGGGCAATCCCTTGTGGTTGCCCTAGCGGCTATCCATTTCCATTTGATTCAAGTAGATATTTTAATAGGGCAACCACAAGGGATTGCCCCTACGTTTGGTCAAACCTTGAACCTCACTCCAACCTCAACACATCCACCGACACCGACAACGTATGCTGACCGCCGCCGAAAGCAATTCCTTTAAGCGGCGTAACATCGGCATAATCACGCCCCCAAGCCAGCGTGATATGTTGGTCCAGCGGCACGGTATTATTGGTAGGATCAAAATCCAGCCAGCCGGTACCGGGAATATAGACTGAAAACCAGGCATGCGAGGCATCCGCGCCTACCAGGCGTTGTTTACCCGGTTCAGGCAATGTTTCAACATAACCGCTAATGTAACGCGCAGCTATGCCATAAGCGCGCAAACAAGCAATAGCCAAATGCGCAAAGTCCTGACAGACGCCTCTACGAAAGCTAAGTACCTCGGATAGGGGGGTAGCAATGGTGGTAAATGCCGGATCATAGGTAAAGTCCTTGTATATACGCTGCATCAAGTCATGCACGACATCCACCAGCGCGCGATTGGGCAAAAATGAGTTTTGCGCATAGACAATAAGCTCAGGAGTAATTGTCACCATTGGCGAATCAAGAGCGTATTGCCGGGCATCCAGTATTTCAAGAGCCTGGTCCTGATTTTGTAGTTGGATTTGACCCTGCTGACTTTGTGATTGTCCTTGCACCGGTGTTTCCTGTAACAGGCTGCGCACTTGCTCCCATGTCATCTGATTCAACAAATCCAAATTGTTTTGCCGGGGAAATATCGTTACCTCACTGATTGCGGTGACTATCAGTTGAGTGTGGGGTTGCTGGATAGCAAAATAGGCTACGCGATTGCCGAAAAAATCAATTCGCTCGCTAAAATCCATGGGTGTCGGCTTAATGTCAAAGCGGCTGCTGTGACACTGCTGACGCCAGAAAATGCGTGGCTGCAATCTGGCTTCATTCTGGCATAACCCTACCGGCTGACTGTAGTGATAGAATGTGGTGTGGGTAATGCGGTATTTCACAGTTCGTCCTCGGGGGTATTGAGTATCATAAGCTGTGAAGTCTGAGAGTGGCTGAAGTAGGTCTGTGCGATAACTTCTGCAATTCGCCATAACAAATCAGTCGTATTCGATAGCACTCGCTCCAAATCAGTATAGATACCCTCATTTTCATTAACCTGGGTTAATTCAAGCACATTGCAAAGACGCAGGTCAGTGTAGGCTTTTAAAATCAAACGCTCCTCTTCACTTAAGTGGCTTTTGCCTTTTCCTCGCGGCAAGGCGTCCAGATGGATAGATAACTGATGCAGTTGGTAGGCAACCGAGCGGGGATGGGTTTCATCCAGTAATAATAGTTCCAACACCAACGGTAACTGGATAAAAGAACGGTAGCGGCGCTGATAAATAGTCAAACTGTCCGTTGTAACCAGAACAGCCTCAAGCACCTGATTTTGTAAAGCGTCCTCGTGTCGTAGCGCCAACGTTGAGCGGAGTAGGGCGATAAGCGCCAGTGCTCGTTCCAGTCTGCGCCCGCTGTCCAGCATCAACCAGGCAGCTTCACGCGTCATACTTTCACTGGTCAAACCGGTAAATGCGACGATGCCGGTAATTAAATCATCCAGATTATTCTGTAACTGTTCGACAGTGATTTCATTATTAATGACCCGTTGTTGCCACCGACGTTGAATATTATCGACACTGCGCCAAGTGTCTTGTGACCACAAATCACGAATACTGAATGCGGCTTGAAAAAAGGCCTGAATATTCGTCGTTAGTGAGCCTTTGCGATGGCTGTCTTTAGTCAGTGATAATAACTCGGTCTCAGGTGTTTTCAGCAGTTGTGTGTCGCCTTTTACAAAACCCGGATAAGTGCCGGTGACCTGGGTAAGGGTACGCAGAAAAACCTTAAGGCATTCATCGTCGACGGGGTCTTTGAATTCAAGTGCTTCCCTTAATTTTATTAATACGGTTCGCAACAGTCGTGTTACCGCTTCAGTGCGCTCAAGATGTCGGCCCACCCAAAAGAGATTGTCCGCAGCACGACTGGTCAGCGGTTCGGTGACGGCATCAACCAGTTGATTTCGTTTTGGTTGAGTCCATAAACTGACCGGCTTGTCAGGCTCGGATGCTAATACCCAAGTGTCTTTGCTAATTCCGCCGGCCTGATTTGAAACGATAAAATTATCTTTTTGGCGGGCAACTCGGGTAAGCCCTCCGGGCATGACCACATAATCACCCCCGCTTGCAATAACAAAGTTGCGTAAAACAGCGTTACGCGGCTCGATATGATGGTCGATAAACGCCGGTAGTGTGGAGAAGCTGACTTGTTCCTGGCCTATAAATAAATGAGGTTTAGCTAAAATTTGGCCACGCAGGTGTTCTTTCTCTTTACTGCTTAATGCGCCACCAAATAAAGCATGATTATCCTGACTTCGATTAATGGGTTTTATGACCAGGCTATCAAGATTTTGCAGGACAAAATCGCGCTCGCGACGCTGCCCGCACCACCAGGTTGCCACCGAGGACAGCTTAAGCTCCTGGTTTAAAAAATAACGGGATAATCTCGGCAAAAAGGCCAGCAAGCCGGGATTTTCCAGAATGCTGCTGCCTAAAGGGTTGGCAATCGCGACATTGCCGCGCCGGACAACTTCCAGCAGTCCTGCCACACCCAACTGCGAAGTACTGCGCAATTCCAGGGGATCGCAGAAAGAGTCATCAACGCGACGTAAAATAACATCGACAGCCTGTAGTCCCGCCAATGATTTAAGCCATACATGGCCGTCACGTACTGTCAGATCTCCACCTTGAACCAGGGTAAAACCAAGATAAGCCGCTAAATAAGCGTGTTCAAAATAGGTTTCATTGAGCGGTCCGGGTGTGAGTATAACTATGCGGGGATCTTCCTTGTTGTGCGGCGCAATATCGGCAAGTCCCTTTTGTAATGCCTTGAAAAAACTCGATAACCGATGTACCTGCGTCTCACGAAAAATATCAGGCAGAACCCGTGTCATCACTGTGCGGTTTTCCAATGCATACCCCGAACCGGAAGGCGCCTGGGTACGATCATCCAATACCCACATACGCCCGTTGGGGCCGCGGGCAAGGTTTGCTGAATAAATCGTCAGGTGGCGCTGCTGGTTTTGCAAGGCACCGACACAGGGACGCAAAAAGCCTTCATGGTCATAAACCAGCTCAGCCGGCAGCAAGCCTTTTTTTAACAGCTTTTGTTTGCCGTAAATATCTTTCAGTATCAGGTCGAGCAGATCAGCACGTTGTTTAAGGCCCGCTTCAATAACCGACCATTCTTCGCTACTAATCAATAAGGGGACAGGATCAAGTCGCCAGGGTCTGGTCAGATTTTGTGAGTCGCCATAAACATTGTAGGTAACACCGTTTTCACGCAACAAACGTTGAGCTTCCCTGCGGCGTAGCTCAAGTTTCTCGCTACCCATGCTATCAAGCGCGGCCATGAAGCGCTCCCAATAAGGCAACGCTTTATTTTCGGTGGCATACATTTCATCGTAGATGCCAAGTTGCGTCGCGTAATATTGCGTGCCAATATCATTGGCAGGGCTGTTGGTGTTAGGCACGAGTTATTCCATCATTGTCAGCTTGTTGCATCTTCTCTCTCAAAAGGGGAGCGTAAGACACCGCGAAAATTAACTATCATACAACCGGCTACGGTGTCGCAAAGCGTGCTCTTCTTCATGTTCGCTGATTAATATCCTGGTAGTGGCGGATTGTCTCACCGGTATATATTTGACGGGGACGGTAAATCGTGACCTGTTCACCATGGATCATTTCACGCCAATGCGCCAACCATCCGGGCATACGGCCAATAGCAAATAAAACGGTAAACATATTGGTGGGAATACCGGCCGCGCGGAGTATCAGGCCTGAATAAAAATCCACATTGGGATACAACTTTCTGGAAATGAAATAATCGTCTTTCAGGGCAATTTCTTCGAGTCGTCTGGCTATATCCAACAGGGGATCATTTACACCCGGTTTGTTAAGCAGTTTGTCACAATGCTGTTTTAATACTTGGGCGCGGGGATCAAAATTTTTATAGACCCGGTGACCAAAGCCCATTAATCGACGCCCTGAATTCTTGTCTTTTGCCTGATTTATAAATTCAGTTCCATCTCCCCCTTCAGCTTGTATCTGTTCCAGCATTTTGATCACTTCCTGGTTGGCTCCGCCATGACGCGGCCCCCATAACGCAGCAATACCCGCGGTAATCACCGCATACACATTAGCCATACTGGAGCCGGCCGTGCGCACGGACGATGTGCTACAGTTCTGCTCATGATCCGCATGCAGTATCAGGAACATATCGATAGCCTTGACGATGTCAGGATCCAGTTGATAATCCCGCACAGGCGAGGCGAACATCATGTTCAAAAAATTACTGGTATATTTATACTTGATAGAAGGATAAACCAGCGGTTCACCGATGGATTTTTTATAAGAAAATGCCGCGATGGTCCGGACTTGAGAAACCAGGTTGGCAAGAATTTGTATTTCCGTGTCTTCATCCAGCCGATCGGGAAGCGGATAAAAAGTGGACAGCGACGCCACCATCGTCGCAAGAATACCCATGGGATGAGAGCCGCGAGGGAAGCCATTAAAAAAATGATGCATATCTTCATGAATAATGGACGACTCATTGAGACGAGTTGAAAAGGTCAGTAACTGGTCACTTTTTGGCAATTCACCATAAAGCAACAGATAAGCGACCTCGACGAATCTCGAATGTTCAGCCAGTTCTTCTATGGGATAGCCACGATAACGAAGTATGCCTTTATCGCCATCAATATAAGTGATGGCGCTCTCACAAGCGCCGGTATTGCCGTATCCATCATCCAGTGTCACATAACCGGTTTGGTTGCGTAGCTTGGTAATATCAATGGCCTTTTCACCTTCAACACCTATGTAAGTAGGTAACGAGTAGCTTTTATCTTCCAGCGTCAATGTTGCTGGAGTCAGCAGTTTTAATTTATCGCTCATTTAAATAAATCTCCAAATTGAATGTTTCTTTATCTATATCCGGTTGTTCGATACGTGTTAAGCCATGTAGCGCAACTGCCCACTACTATTGTCGTTTACTTCCCATTAGGGTGGGCAGAAACCGATTCCCCTTACAAAACACAGGTACCTACAAAACATTTTTATATTTCAAATACCTTGAGTCGCAAGTCAATCTAACTCCCTCTCCTGCTGGAGAGGGTTGGGAGAGGTGTATCCCTCCTTATCCTGGCCTTTTCCTTCAAAGGAGAAGGCACTTGCCTGGATACCTAATGATACAAAACTGTGCGGATACCCTCTGGGGCACAAGTAAATCCGCACCTGCAATTACCGGTTGCGATGGCGTAAATCCAAGGTAAAAGGATATTCTGTACTCAACTCTTCCGCGGGTGGCGCCATAGCTCTTGGGGCTTCATCATTGATACTGAAATTTGCCAACAGCGGTTTATCCGAGGCAGCAACCGGCGTTGTCGCCAGCGGCGGTCTTATTATAACCCCCGGCGTATGCCCATAATCCCAAAAACGCGTCATGCGCCGGGTTTCAGCAGCGTAATCATTTACCGGGAAATCATCATAACTACGACCGCCGGGATGAGCAACGTAATAGGTACAGCCACCTACTGAACGGCCATTCCAGGTATCGAGCATGTCAAAAACCAGTGGCGTATGCGGTGCAATAGTGGGATGCAAAGCCGAAGGCGGCTGCCATGCCCGATAACGTACACCGGCGACATATTCACCTTTACGGCCGGTATTGCGCATAGGCAAACGTCTGCCGTTACAGGTTATGATATAACGTCCCTCGGTAAATCCGGTTACCGATACCTGTATTCGCTCAACCGATGAGTCGACATAACGGGCTGTGCCCGTGCTGCTCATTTCTTCACCCAGTACATGCCAGGGTTCAATCGCAAAACGCAACTCCATGTCAACGCCGTCAATCAGGGTGTTGCCATAGCGTGGAAAGCGGAATTCGAAAAACGGCTCCAGCCATTCCAGTTCAAAGCCGTAGCCGGCACGTTGCAAGTCTTTAGTCACTTGTTTCATATCTTCGCGGACATAATGCGGCAACATAAACCGGTCATGCAACTCAGTACCCCAACGCACTAAATCGTGTTTATAAGGTTCTCGCCAGAACCAGGCAATCAATGCCCGCAATAATACGGTTTGTACCAGTGACATACGGGCATGGGGCGGCATTTCAAAAGCGCGCAGTTCAAGAATACCCAATCTGCCAGTGGAACTATCGGGCGAATACAATTTATCAATAGAAAATTCGGAGCGGTGCGTGTTGCCGGTAATATCAGTCAATAAATGCCTTAACAACCGGTCAACCAGCCATGGTGCAGGGACTTCACCTTCAGGCATTTGTTGAAAGGCGATTTCCAGTTCATACAGCTTTTCATCCCGGCCTTCATCAACGCGTGGGGCTTGACTGGTAGGGCCAATAAACATGCCGGAAAACAGATAAGACAAGCCCGGATGATGCTGCCAGTAAGTAACCAAACTACGAAGTAAATCAGGGCGACGCAATAGCGGGCTATCGGTCGGCATTTCTGCGCCCATGGTAATATGATTGCCGCCGCCAGTTCCGGTATGACGGCCATCCTGCATGAATTTTTCGGTACCCAATCTGGTCTGGTGCGCCTGGTCATAAAGAATAGTGGTTTTTTCCACCAGCTCCTGCCAGGTTTTAGACGGATGAATATTCACTTCAATAACACCGGGATCAGGCGTAACCATCAAGCGTTCGATGCGATAATCACGAGGCGGCTCATAACCTTCCATCACTATGGGCATTGCAAGGTTTTCGGCGGTGGCTTCAATAGCCGCGACCAGCTCAAGATAATGTTCCAGCAAAGTCAGTGGCGGCATAAAGATATACAGACGGCCTTCCCTGGCTTCCACACACATTGCGGTATGCGGCACTTCGACTTCTATGGCGACATCGTCACCCGGTTCCTGTTCGATAATTTCCGGATGTTCATTTTTTTTGGCTTCGATGTGGCTGTAACGGCGAGTCACTTCACCGTAATAATCGCCCAATTCCGGCAAGTCTTCAAACAGACTTTGAGGTTCTTGTGTATCACGTTTATCAGGCGCAACCCAGGGCAGGCTGGCCAATGGTAAACGCATGCCCATAGGTGAATTACCTGGAATCAGGAACATCGCACCGCGCCGAAAATCCCAGGGTCCGCTTTTCCAGCATTGTCCTGACCAATCCCATTTGACCGGTAACGTAAAACCAGCCGGTTGATCCAAACCGGTATCCAACAGTTTGGTTAAGGTTTTGCGTTCAATCGAATCTTTCAGGTTACTTTTTAAGGGGTCAACGTTTTCCGGCAGGGTGCCTTCTTGCCAGAGATAATAAAAGTTATCTTCAAAAGCCGTGACTATATACCGGGAATGCACGCCCAAACGTTGACTAATTTGGTGAATAAATTTTTGCGCCTGTTTTACAGTATGTCCATAATCCTTGTTAATATCGGCAAGCAAAGCGGGATTGCGCCAGACCGGGGTGCCATCCTTGCGCCAGAAAATGCCGTATTGCCAACGCGGCAAAGGCTCGCCCGGATACCACTTTCCTTGACCATAATGCAGCATGGCTCCCTTTGCAAACACATCACGCAAACGTATGGTCAATTGTTGTGCACGTTCACGCTTGTTTGCACCATCAGCGTGCGTGTTCCATTCATCACCTTCCATATCATCGACTGAAACGAAGGTAGGTTCGCCCCCCATCGTCAGCCGGACATCCCCCTCTATTAACTGTTTATCAACATACTGCCCCAAGGCGTCAATGTGATACCACTGTTCATCGGTATAAGGTTTGGTTACACGAGGGTCTTCATGTAAGCGTTCCACGGTATTACTGAATTCAAACTCGACTTCACACTTGTCAGTACCGCCGGTTACCGGTGCAGCACTAGCCGGGTCAGGCGTGCAAGCCAGAGGAATATGTCCCTCGCCCGCCAGTAATCCCGACGTAGGATCAAGCCCTATCCACCCGGCTCCGGGTATATACACTTCCGTCCACGCATGTAAATCGGTGAAATCGTGCTCCGGGCCGGATGGTCCGTCCAGCGATTTAATATCCGAGGTAAGCTGTACCAGATAGCCGGATACAAAACGCGCGGCCAGTCCCAGATGACGGAGAATCTGCACCAACAGCCATGCCGAATCCCGGCATGATCCGCTGCGTATTTTCAGCGTCTCTTCACAGCTTTGTATGCCGACTTCCATCCGAATGTTATAGCTGATCGCTGCAAAAACGGTGCGATTAATATCGACTAAAAAATCATTGATAGAGCGCTTGCTGACATCGAATTCTTTTACCCATTGTAATTAATAACGGGCCATTTTCAGCTAGTTCCAGGTAAGGTTGCAGTTCTTTGAGTGTAAGTGAATCGTATTTAAAGGGGTAATTCTCGGCATAATCCTCAACAAAAAAATCAAATGGATTTATCACCGTCATATCAGCGACGACTTCAACCTCAACGCTGAGTTTTTCGCATTTATCGGGAAACACCACACGCGCAAGAATGTTGCCAAAAGGATCTTGTTGCCAGTTGATAAAATGATTTTTCGGCTCAATGCGCAAGGCATAGGCCTTGATAGGCGTCCGGCTATGGACCGCCGGACGTAATCGAAATACATGAGGCGACAAAGATACAGATCTATCGAAGCTGTATATTGTTTTGTGACGAATGGCGACGCGAATGGTCATAATCTTTCTTCCTATTGCCCGATGGTTAGTTTGGCTTTTTGCAACAACAGCATTGTTTCAGTAAGCGGCATGTAATAGTGTTAGCATGAACTGTTCCATATCGTAGTTTTTTACAAAAAATGCAATAAACCATTTTGATAGCATAAGTAACAAGTCATTTCCCGAGTTTTGATTTGTATGTATATAAATCGCGCAGCGATATAGACATCTCTTTACGAGAGTGGTGGCGAATAATTAATGGCGCGATGAGCGTAACTTCAATATTGGAAAATACTTGTTTTTAATGATTGGTTTATTAAGTCAAGTACTGTTGTTGTAAGAATATCGTCGTAACCGCTATTGGATTAGATGCCTGGGTAAAGCGTGTAATTCAAATTGTTATTGCATGATTGTAAGTGTGGATTCAAGGGCACACTGCGACAAATCGCAACTAAACATTAATCCAAAGTCCCGTTCGCTATAGTAAGGATGAATGGGATTTTGGGTTTCTAAATAGTGCTTAAATGGCTATTGAAACAACACCGCTACGCTAATAATAACTGCACTAATAATCATAGCCCATACCGTTGTCCGATGATTATTATCCATTTGCTGGCGCAACATGGCCAGTTCTCGTTGCTGTGCTTCAGACTGTTGCTGTGCGTGAGCCGCATTGTCCAGGGCTTTATAAATCAAAGACGGGATTTCCGGAAACTGTTCGGCAAATTCGGGGAACTGTTTAATTATTTTGTTGATTTTGGCTTTAGGGCCTAAGCGGTCGTGGAACCATTTCTCAAGAAAAGGTTTGGCGGTTTGCCATAAGTCCAGCTCAGGATAAAGTTGTCGGCCTAAGCCTTCAATATTGAGCAGAGTTTTCTGTAGCAACACCAGTTGTGGTTGAACGTGCATATCAAAACGCCGTGCAGTCTGGAATAAACGCAATAATAATTGGCCAAAGGAAATATCTTTCAGCGGTTTTTCAAAGATGGGTTCGCATACACTACGAATGGCGGATTCAAATTCTTCTATGCGGGTTGAACTGGGAACCCAGCCGGATTCAACGTGCATTTCTGCAACTTTTCGATAATCACGATTAAAAAAAGCCAGAAAATTCTCTGCCAAGTAGCGTTGGTCAGACAAAGACAATGAACCGACGATACCAAAATCAACGGCTATATATTTATCCGGCAGCTCAACGAAAATGTTGCCAGGGTGCATGTCGGCATGAAAGAAGTTATCTCTGAATACCTGGGTAAAAAAGATTTCTACACCGCGTTCGGCCAGTACTTTAAAGTTTGCGCCACTTGCTTTAAGCTCTTCGATTTCACCCACGGGTATGCCATGAATTCTTTCCATGACCATGACTTTCTGGCGTGTCAATGGCCAGTGGATTTCGGGTATGTAGATCAGTTCCGAGTTTTCAAAATTGCGGCGCAATTTGGCGGCATTAGCCGCTTCTCTGACCAGATCAAGTTCATCCAGCGTGGTTCTTTCAAATTCGGCAACAACGTCGATTGCTCGCAATCTTCTGGCGTCGGACCAGAATCTTTCCGCAAAACGAGCCAATTCATAAAGCAGTCCTATGTCAGAACGAATCCGTTCTTCAATGTCAGGACGCAAAACCTTAACGATTACGCTTTCGCCGCTATGTAATACCGCTGTATGAACCTGAGCAACTGAAGCTGATGCCAAAGGCTCAGGGTCAAACTCGGCAAAAGCCTCGGCAATGGACATGCCCAGTTCTTTTTCAATTATGCTACGCGCGATCTCATTAGCAAAGGGGGGAACGCGGTCTTGCAGTTTTACCAGTTCATCTGAAATGTCATCAGGCAGCAGGTCTTTACGGGTAGACAATGCTTGGCCGAATTTGACATAGATAGGCCCCAGATCTTCAAGCGCGCGTCTAATTCTGACAGCACGGGGCTCAGTATTTGGTTTAAGCCAATAGCTGGGAGTGAAGAAAGCCAAATAACGAACAGGGCGGAATAAATGGGTTTTTAAAACGATTTCGTCCAGGCCATGAAGGACCAGAACCCAGTTAATATGGATCAGGCGTAATAATAATTTAGGTCGGATCACGAGTTACCTTTGTTTGAGTGGGTTCTACTTTTTATGCCCAACTGAATTCACCACGAAGACACGAAGTTCACGAAGAAAAACCAAGGTAAAAACTTCGTGTCTTCGTGGCAAAAAATTAAAATTAATTCAACAGCTTATTTTCCAGTCGTTCAATTCTGCTTTGCAAGCGGTCAAAATCGGTACGTAATTCATCAATCTGGCGATAAAAAATATCGACTTCAGGCCCGGCCGGTAAATCGCGGGTTTCTTCCTGCAGAAATTCCGAGGCGTTAAGTCTGAAGGTTTCAATTGACTCTTTGCTCCAGTTTTGACCGGCTCGAAAAAATTGACTGATGTTATGCGCTAATACTGTCGCCAGTGTAACGGGCCAGTTGCTGTTCCAGGTTGATATCCAGTTTAGCGAACAGTTCCTGAAATTTTCGGCCGGTGTTCATGTCGCCTTCAATTTTTACTTCGCCGGAAAAAATTGAACGCATGGGTTTTGAGCTGAGTCCCATTAATCCCAAGGCAAAAATCGAACCGGTTAAGCAGGTATCGGGCTGATCAGGAAACTGATCCAGTAACTGAATAGAGTCAGCCGTAGGGCACAGGTAAATGGTTTCATTAAACGGCGTAATGGTCACGGCAATGACTTTACCGGCCAAGGGCGCTAAAAACACACCGCTGTTCTGATCCAAAGCAAGATATTTGTTGAGCGCGGTTTCAAATGCACTCATCAGCAACGGTTTGATGACCATGCTAGATTTTATAACCTCTGTGAACGGCAACAATACCTTGCGTCATATTGAAATATTCGCAACGTTCCATGCCTGCATTTTCCATCATTTTTTTCAGCTCATCCTGTTTGGGGTGCATACGAATGGATTCAGCCAGATAGCGATAACTGTCTTCATCCTTGGCAACAATTTTGCCGATTTTGGGTAGTAGCTTGAATGAATAAAAATCGTAAACCTTTTCCGTGATTTTATCGGTTGGATGCGAGAATTCCAGCACGATCACGCGGCCGCCGGGTTTCAGGACCCGGTACATGGAGCGCAACGCGGCATCTTTATCGGTGACGTTGCGCAGGCCGAAGGCTATGCAGACACAATCAAAGGTATTATCTTCAAAGGGCAGGCATTCGGCATTGACCTGCGCATAGCGGATATTGCCAACCAGGCCCTTGTCTATCAGTCGATTGCGGCCTGTACGCAACATCTCGGAATTAATATCCGCCAGGACAACCTGGCCTTCCTTGCCGACGCGTTGTTCGAATAATGTCGTTAAATCACCGGTTCCTCCGGCCAGATCAAGCACTTGTTCGCCTTTGCGTACATTGCTCAATTGCACTGCAATGCGTTTCCAGATGCGATGGATGCCCATAGACATCAGGTCATTCATAATATCGTATTGCCCCGCAACCGAATCAAATACGCCGCGTACCAGATTGACTTTTTCTTCGGTGGCAACTCGTTTGAAACCGAAATGGGTGGTGTTTTCGTTTGTCATTGTCATGCCTAGTTTTTTAGTGATTCTTTGTGTTTATGTCCAGCGGCTTCCAGCTTATTGAGGTAAGCGGCCCATAACAGTTGATATTCAGCACCTAACTTGTAGAGCAAATCCCACGTGTAAATGCCGCTGTTATGGCCATCACTGAATACCGGAGCGATAGCATAATTTCCAATCGGTTTAATCTCTGTAATGGTGACATCTTCTTTCCCCACCTGAAGAATTTCTTGTCCAGGGGCATGACCAACCGCCTCTGCCGAAGGTGTATAGACGCGGAGGTATTCACTCGTCAGTTTAAACACACTGCCGTCATCAAAACTGATTTCAAGGATGTTGGAAATCTGGTGAAGTTTGATTTCAGTGGGCCAGGTATTACAGGGATTCACAGTTAAGCGCATACGATTTAGAAAATATAACTCAGATATGTAGGCCGGGTTAGCGAGAGTGCGTGCAACCCGGCATTTTGCTACAAAATATAACGACTCAAATCCTCATCTTCAGCAAACTCGGTCAAGTGTTGATCAACATAAGCAGCATCAATAACGATAGTTTTTTCAACAAGATCCGGGGCATTGTAGGAAATTTCTTCCAGTAACCGCTCCAGCATCGTGTGCAAGCGTCGCGCACCGATGTTTTCAGTGGCTTCATTCACTTGCCAGCCCAGCTCGGCAATGCGCTGAATACCATCGGCGGCAAATGTTAATGACACACCTTCTGTGGCCAGTAAAGCTTGATACTGTTCGGTTAGTGACGCATTAGGCTCGGTCAGAATGCGGACAAAATCATCCGCTGACAGGGCGCTTAGCTCAACGCGAATAGGAAAACGGCCTTGCAGTTCAGGGATCAAGTCAGATGGTTTTGCTACATGGAAAGCACCCGAAGCAATAAACAGTATATGATCGGTTTTGATCGCACCGTATTTAGTGCTGACAGTGCTGCCTTCCACCAATGGTAACAAATCACGTTGTACACCTTCACGGGATACTTCACCGCCACCGCCGCCTAATTCGGAGCGCTTGCAAATTTTGTCTATTTCATCCAGAAATACAATACCGTTTTGCTCTACAGAGTCTACGGCGCGCAATCGAATGTCATCTTCATTAACCAGCTTGGCGGCTTCTTCTTCTTGCAAAGACTGTAAGGCTTTATTAATGGACATTTTGCGAGATCTGGTTTTGCCCGAACCCAAGTTTTGGAACATACCTTGCAATTGACTGGTCATTTCTTCCATACCGGGAGGCGCCATGATTTCCACGCCCATTGGTGCAACATGCACATCAATTTCTATTTCTTTGTTATCCAGATCGCCTTCACGCAATTTCTTACGCATTTTCTGACGGGTAGATTCTTCGGTATCAGACAGCATGCCGCCATCTGCTCTGGGCAGCAAAATATCCAGAATTTTATCTTCGGCAGCATCGTAGGCTTTAGTTTGAACCTTTTCCATCTCTGCCATGCGCGTCATTTTGACAGCAGTATCGACCAAATCACGAACAATGGATTCAACATCCCTGCCGACATAACCGACTTCGGTAAATTTGGTGGCCTCTATCTTGATAAAAGGTGCGTTTGCCAAACGCGCCAGACGGCGGGCGATTTCAGTTTTACCAACCCCCGTGGGTCCGATCATTAAAATATTTTTGGGTGTAATTTCATCGCGTAACGCAGAATCAACCTGTTGACGCCGCCAACGGTTTCTCAGTGCGATAGCGACAGATCGTTTGGCACTGGCTTGGCCAACAATGTGTTTATCCAGCTCGCTTACAATTTCTTTAGGGGTCATCTGTGTCATGCGTTTACTCGTTGGGTTCAGCGTCTAGTTCTTCTATGCGCAAATTGTGGTTGGTATAAATACAAATATCGGCTGCAATATTTAAAGACCTTTCGACAATTTCGCGTGCGCTCAAATTGGTGTTTTCCAGTAATGCACGTGCGGCCGCCTGAGCAAAAGCCCCACCTGATCCGATAGCCATCAAGTCGAATTCGGGTTCAATAACATCGCCGGTACCGGAAATAATTAATGATGTTTTGGCATCAGCAATCGTCAGCAACGCTTCCAGTTTGCGTAAGGCACGGTCAGTACGCCAATCCTTTGCCATTTCAACGGCGGCGCGGGTCAAGTTACCGCGATGTTTTTCCAGTTTGCCCTCAAAATGCTCAAATAACGTGAAAGCATCCGCTGTTGCGCCGGCAAAACCGGCAATGACTTTATCATGATAAAGACGGCGAACTTTACGGGCGTTGCCCTTCATGACAGTATTACCCAAAGTGACCTGGCCATCGCCGCCAATTACAACTTTGTCGCCACGGCGAACAGAAAGTATGGTTGTTCCTCTAAACACTTTTACATCCCAAAATTACAAAATACATACAGTTAATTTTACATGGTATGAATTTAAAATGTGGGAATAAATGCAGGACTGCATGTTTCTCGTGCTGTATTTTTCATTCATCGACTTCATTTGCCCGCCAACTCATTGGCAATCATTTCCGCCTGCTTCAGAACGGTTTCAGTGGCGAGCAATTGCATATCCGGCGGATAGCCGAATTGCCTTAGCGTTCTTTTAACGATTACTTTCAACTTGGCCCTTACGCTTTCCTTGATCGTCCAGTCAATCGAGGCGTTTTCCCTGACCCGTTGCGTTAAGATCACCGCCAATTCCCGCAATTGATCGCGCTGCATCAGCTCTTTTGCACTGTCATTGCTGGCAACCGCCGTGTAAAAGGCGTACTCGAAATCAGTGAGTCCAAGTGTTTTTGCCTCGTTGTCGGAAGCGACGATTTCCTTGCTGATTTTGATGAGTTCGTCCATGACTTCGGCGGCGGTCAGGATTTTGTTGTGGTATTTTTTAATCGCCGTTTCCAGCATGTCCATCAGGGATTTACTTTGCACCAGATTCTTTTTAGCGCGGATTTTTAGTTCATCATTGAGCAGTTTTTTCAGCACTTCCATAGCAACATTCTTATGCTCCATCCCTTTCAATTCGAGCAAAAATTCCTCTGAGAGAATGGAAATATCCGGCTTTTTGATCCCTGCCGCATCGAATACGTCGATCACTTGTTCGGACACCAGCGCTTTATCAATCACTTGCCGGATGGTTGATTCTATCTCTTCGTTAGGGCGACCATAAAGGATCGCCCCTACATCAAATTTCGCCAGCCGCGCTTTGACCGCCTGAAAGAAGGCGACTTCATCCTTGGCATCCATGGCTTGCTCATGGGGAATCGCAATCGCAAAGGCTTGGGATAAAGCCGTGACTTCGTTGATATAGCGTTTTTTGCCGTCCTCCAGACCTAAAATATGTTCTTCAGCAGCGAGGATCAGCGATAGTTTTTGTGCGGTGTCGGCTTCGAAATAATTCTCGTAAGGAAAGCCGTGATACATCGCGGAGATGACTTCAATTTTCTCCAGCATCAAATTGACCGCTTGTTCTTGCGCCAAGGTGGGATCACCCCGCCCGCCTGCATCCGAATAAAAGGACAGCGCTTCTTTCAAATCGGCGGCAATGCCCAGATAATCGACGACCAAGCCTCCCGGCTTATCCAGATAGACCCGATTGACCCGCGCAATCGCTTGCATCAGGTTATGCCCTTTCATGGGCTTGTCGATATAGAGCGTGTGCATGCTTGGGGCATCAAAGCCGGTCAGCCACATATCGCGGACAATGACGAGTTTGAGTTCGTCGTCGTTATCCTTCATGCGCTCAGCCAAGGCTTTGCGCTGCTGCTTGGTGGTGTGGTGTTTCGCCAGTTTTGCACCGTCTGACGATGCCGCCGTCATGACGACTTTAATTACGCCTTTATTCGGATCATCTGAATGCCATTCCGGTTTGAGTTTGATGATTTCCTCATACAGATTGGCGGCAATGCGGCGGGACATCGCCACGATCATGCCTTTGCCGGCAAAGACTTCTTGCCGCGCTTCAAAGTGGCTGACAATATCCATGGCGATATTCCGGATACGTTTTTCACTGCCGACCAAGGCTTCGACTTGCGTCCATTTGGCTTTGGCTTTTTGGGTTTCGGGTAGGGGCAATCCTCGTGGTTGCCCTATTTCATTTTGGGAATCCACAAGGGATTCACCTAATTCCAGTTCTTGATCAAGTTCGGCAATGAGTTTTTTGCCTTCATCGCTCAAGCCCACTTTTGCCAGGCGGCTTTCGTAGTAAATCCGCACCGTTGCCCCGTCTTCGACCGCTTGGGCAATGTCGTAAATATCCACATAATTGCCAAAGACCGCCGGAGTGTTCACATCGGTTTTTTCAATCGGCGTGCCGGTAAAACCTAAATAAGTGGCATTGGGCAAGGCATCGCGCAGATATTTGGCAAAGCCATAGACAACCTTTTGACCGATGACTTCGCCCTGATCGTCTTTCTCGTCAACGGTTTTGGCTTGAAAGCCGTATTGGGTGCGGTGTGCTTCATCGACAACGACGATGATATTCCGGCGGTTTGATAGCTCCTCATAGACATTGCCTTCATCCGGCTGAAACTTCTGGATCGTAGAAAACACCACGCCGCCAGAGCCGACTTTTAACAGCTCTTTGAGTTGTTGCCGGTCGTCCGCCTGTTTGGGCTCTTGCCGGAGCAGTTGCGAAGTCGCGGCGAAGGTATCAAACAATTGGTCGTCGAGATCGTTGCGGTCGGTAATCACCAAGACAGTCGGGTTATCCAATGCCAGCACGATCTTGCCGGTATAAAACACCATCGACAAGGATTTGCCGCTGCCTTGCGTATGCCAGACTACACCGGCTTTCTGGTCACCTTTGGGCTGGTTGGATACGCCGGGCAGTCCATAACTGGAAGGGCTTTCATGTATATTTTGGTTAATCCCAAAATCCGCAGCCCGCAATGTCGAAGCTACTGCCGCATTCACGGCGTAATACTGATGATAAGCAGCCAGCTTTTTAACCGTGCTGATGCTGATGACGCCGGTCTTGGGGTCTTCTTTTTTGGATTTTTCAAACACCACGAAATGCCGAATCAAATCCAGCAACGTGGCTTTGTTCAACATGCCGTTAATCAGGGTTTCCAGCTGGCTGACCAGATGCGAGGCTTCGGTTTTGCCATCAGCCGATTTCCACGTCATGAAGCGGCTAAAGCCCGCCGACAAAGAGCCTGCCTTGGCTTCCAAGCCATCGGAAACAACCAAAATCGCGTTCGTGGTGAACAGGCTTGGAATCGTATGTTTGTAAGTATCTATTTGCCTGTAAGCGGATTTGATCGTGGCGTTTTCATCGGCGGCATTTTTAAGCTCAATAACCACCAACGGCAGACCATTGACGAACAGGATAATATCGGGGCGCTTGTTCTGGTTGTTCTCAATCACCGTGAACTGGTTCGCCACGACAAATTCGTTATTTTCCGGTTTGGCAAAATCAATCAGCCAAACCAGATCACCGCGATCTTGCCCATCCTTTTGGTAAGTGACCTTCACGCCTTCGGTCATCATGCGGTGAAAGGTTTCATTGTTGGCGAGCAATTCCGGCGAATGAATGCGTTCAACGTCTTTCACCGCTTCTTGCAGGGCATGGCGTGGCACGGACGGATTGATGCGCTGCACGGCTGACCAGAGGCGGTCTTTCAGGATCACTTCATCGTAATGGCTACGCTCCGGGGTGTCGCCATCGGGAGCAATGTCAGGGGCGTAAACGTAGCTATAGCCAAGCTGTTCAAACAGCTTGATGGCGAAATTTTCGACGGCGGATTCGGTCAATTTCGTCATCCATTTTCACCATTGATTAAATTGATAATGACCTTGACGATCGTGTCTTTTTCTTCGGGTTTGCTTTCGGCGATCAGTAAGGTAAAAGCGACCAGGGCATTATCGGCAATGCGTTTTTTGCCTTCCGCATTGTACAGATAATTGTGACGCTCCAAAAACCAGACAAAAATCGCTGCCGCTATGCGTTTGTTACCATCACTGAAGGAATGGTTTTTAACGATGAAATACAACAGATTGGCCGCTTTTTCATCGATACTCGGATACAACTCGTCGCCGCCGAAGGTTTGGTAAATCGTTGCCAGCGAGCTTTTAAACGAATCGTCTTTTTCATTGCCGAACAAACCGCTTAATTTTTCCCGTTCCCGCCACAGGTGGATTTGTGCCATGGCTTCTTCATAGCGAATCGGCGCCTGTTCGGCTTTTTGTGTACCTTCGATTTTCAGGCGTTGGTGGTCGTAGTTATCCAAAACCGTCAACGCATGGCTGTATTTTTCCAGTATCGCCAAAATGCCTTGCGACTCGCTGACTGACAGGTCTTTGTGGTGAACCAGTCTTGACGATAAAGCGATGGCCTGCCGTAAATCCGCCAGTTTGTCCTGCTGTTCGCGCAGTTTTTGCTCGTTCAGCGCGTAGCCTTGAATCAGGTATTGCTTGAGGATATTGTTTGCCCAAATGCGGAACTGGGTGCCTTTTTTGGAGTTGACGCGGTAGCCGACCGAGATAATGGCATCGAGATTATAATGTTTCAACTTACGCTCAACCTGTCTGTTGCCTTCGGTTCGAACAACTAAGAAATCCTTAGTAGTTGCGCTTTCTTCCAACTCATTGTCCTTAAAAATATTTTTTAAGTGCATCAGGATATTTTCCGGCGTGGTGTCAAATACCTCACTCATCTGCCGTTGCGTTAGCCAGACACTGTCCTGCTCAAGGCGTACATCAAGATGGGTTTTTCCATCCGCTGTTTTGGTAAATGGCAAGTTTGGCCAGCCTTCGATGGCGGCTTCGCTGAGGTGGGACATGATTATTCAACCATTGCCAAATTAAGCCGCGAGGCAGCAGCTAACAAGCGTTTATCGCGCGTCCAAAGTTTGGCATTGCCCATGAGTTGCGTAGCCGCTAACAAATGCACGTCGATCAGCCCAATACCTAAACCAAATAACGAGTGCGATTCAATGAAGAAATTAACCTCATCGGCAAAGGCGACGGGAGCTTGGGGTAGATTATCCAGGGCAGATAAAATCAAATCCCGCTGGCGCAAGTTACCCAATGCCAGCTCGCCGCGTACAAAAGGATGGCTTAACACCTGATTATGTATAAGTAAATCGGCCAAGCGCGGCTCGTTGCTCCGCAGGTGATCGACCCACACCGAGGTATCAACCAGTACCATCATTCAGGTGCTGGATTGCCGGCGTGGAATGGCTTCCAGTTGCGGTTCACTGCCGCCCAAATTCGCCAAGCGCTTCGCGCTTTCCCGCTCTATTAAGGCTTTTAAGGCTTCTTTGACCAGGCTGGATTTTTCCTGAACAGGGATTAACGCCTGCGCTTTGGCCAGCAATTCATCATCTAATACAATCGTGGTTCTCATCGTTTATCTCCAAATACAGCATCGGATGATGCGCTTATTTATGCGGATAAGCAAAATATTTTATCCTTCAGCATAATCCACCCGCACCTCACCGCTCATGAGTTTGGGCAACAGGGTGTCGCGGAGTTTTTCGAGGGTGCGGATTTGACCAAGATTATGTGTGATTCTTTCAATTGCTGGCAAAGCCACATCATTTAAAACGCTCAATAGCTTTTGCGTCGGGAATAACGATTGAATAGTTTTTTAGCGTTGACCAGTCTGTTCGAGGCATCCGGGTTCCACCTGAACCCAAATTAGCATATTCCACAACGTCATCTTGGAAGAATGCAAATAAGCAGAACGCAAAGTATTCTGGGCGTTTTGCCCGTATGACCAATATATCGGTAGAGCATATTCCCGTGAATGGGGCGAAGCATACTTTGTAGAAATATGGACGAAGCTTACCAAACAAGATGTCGCGAATTTCAAACATAGATTTATTGCTGCTAACCTGTTCACCAAAGCCAAATTGATTTAGTGCAGTATTTCGACGGTCTATGTGCTCAAGCCCAACATATTTGGTGTATGGTTTGATGTCAGAAGTCTTGATAGAGCTACGTATATTGGCAGCTATGTCGCCGAGAGTACCTTCCTCCCAATCCTCCTGCGCTTCCTCAATAAACCACTGCCGGAAAAGCGTTTCCGCCATTGCTTCGAGGGTCTTGTTTTGGCGGTGCAGCAGGTCGATTTTATCGTCCAGGCTGGACAGGACGGCGGCAATGGCTTTTTGTTCGGGAGGTGGTGGAAGTGTTAAAGGTAATCGGCGCAAAATGGATGAATTCAAATTAGGCATGGTTGTGCCAACAGCATTTCCGCTAACCCATCCTTTCATTTCATCCGTTGACAGATAGTAAGCACAAAATTTTGGCGAAATCTTATCTGAAATAAAACGAACTCTTAAACAACCAGTACCACAAAGCCATCCAGATTCGTTTTCTTTGATAAACGCGCATTTTTCTACATCACCTCTACGGCTATAAACAATATCGCCCTCTTTTACAAGATATTTACTCAGTCGTTGAGCATCATCTTCATTAATACAAGCAATATTATTTTTGTTAATTTCTAAGCGAGTTCCGATATTTGTTGGCATTATTGAAGGAATGCCGATTGGCACATAATCGGAGGAATGCAGTTGGCTACCAAAAGGGCCCGTTTGAATATCAGCAACATCTTCTAATTTGCATTCCCGCCACTCACTCATAACCCAATTTTTGCCCTATTCCTGATGCCATTTCTCAATAATCGCCTGAACTTCTTGCGCGCTTATGTCCGCTTGTTCCGATTTGGAATACAGCGTCAATAAAACAATGCTATCCTGTTGTTTGACATAATAAATCATTCGATAGCCCGCGCTTTTGCCTTTGTTGTTGTCCGTGTTTTTGACCCGTACTTTATAAACGCTATAACCGATGTGTTGTATTAAATCGCCTGGCAATTCGCCATCTTGCAATTGTTGAATGACGGGTTTTATGTCCTTCTGTAAATGAGGGTATTTTTTCGCCAGATTGCGGATAACCCGCTTCAAATATGGGGTGTAATAAACAATGGCACTCATTGCTCTATGTCATCCCATAGGGTATCAATAGGCTGCATATCACCGCGTAGCATTTCTTGCCAGCTAATTTCAAAACCTTTCAGGGCATTATCAGTGCTGACACTTTCACGAAACGCATGAATAATGGTTAAAAGGGCAGGCAAATATTCGGCCGGCGTCTGATCTAATTCCTGATTTATTTTTTTAAGACAAGCTTCTTGATTTGTCATAATGGCCTCTTTAGGTTCTAAATATTTTGTTGCATTGTAATCCAATCAAATTTACTCACGTGCGCCAATAATAAAGCGGGCGGTATTTTGTACTGCTTAAATCTGAAAAAGGAAACGGTAAAATTACAACTTGTCCGGCTGCAAATGCGCCCATGCCGCCTCCTCTTGTGCCTTGAGCCAATCTTCAGCCAAAGCCTGTTCTGATAACAGCGCGACTTCATGATCCACGAATATTGTGGGGAATAGCTCAGCTGCTGTTTTAGCGGCGCTGAGCATTTCCTCTGTCCATTCTGGATTTTCGTCATCAATCAATTCTGGATTTGGTTTATTTTTCATAAATTATTCCGCATCACCCTATGCAAAATAACGGCTTGAAATGTATTTTTGTCTCTCTCATCAGCCTCTTGGAACTCACCTTCATAATATTTGTTTTCCGGATGATGTTTTAATTCCAAAATTTCGGGGGGATAGAAATTTTCAAAACCACTTTCATAGCCGCTGGTCAATACCGGTAAATCTTGTGGCAGAGTTTGCAAAATTTCAATCAATTGACCGACGGTGTAATGGAATATTTTATTTTGACTAGTCATATTTCTATCCTCGCCAAATTCTCGGCAATGGCTTTGTTAAGTTCCGCTTCCTCAATTAACTGCGCTTCAAATTCTGCTTTAAGCGCGGCAAATCGCTCCTTAAAATCAAAATCATCGGCTTCGTCAGGCAAGCCGACATAACGCCCAGGGGTTAGGACGTAATCCAGTTCCTTGACGCGCTCGATAGTTGTGGAGGCACAAAATCCTTTAATGTCTTCATATTTACCTTCGCCGGTGCGCCAAGCGTGGTAGGTATCGGCGATTTTCTGAATATCCTCATACGAGAGTTCGCGGGTGCGGCGGTTTATAAGATGTCCCATGTTGCGGGCATCAATGAACAGGATTTCGGTTTTGCGCGGGTGTCCGTTGATGCGGGAGCGGTTCATAAACCAGAGCGCCGCCGGAATTTGGGTATTCAAAAACAATTTGGCGGGCAGATTGACGATGCAATCAATCAGGTTGCCGTCGGCGACCAAAGCCTTGCGAATGTCGCCTTCCCCACTGGTTTTGCTGGTCAGAGCGCCTTTCGCCAGGACGATTCCAGCTTTGCCGGTCGGCGACAGGTGATAGATAAAATGCTGCAACCAGGCAAAATTGGCACTGCCGGAAGGCGGCGTACCGTATTGCCAACGCCCATCACTGCGCAGGAGTTCGCCGCTCCAATCGCTATCATTAAACGGCGGATTGGCGATAACGAAATCGGCTTTCAGGTCTTTATGGACATCGTTCAGGAATGAGCCTTCGTTGTTCCATCTGACTTGCGAGCTATCAATGCCGCGAATAGCAAGGTTCATTTTCGCCAGCCGCCAGGTGGTCTGATTGCTTTCCTGCCCGTAAATGGAAATATCGTTGATCCGGCCCTGGTGTTCTTCGACGAATTTTTCCGATTGCACGAACATGCCGCCCGACCCGCAACAGGGATCAAGCACACGACCTTTATAGGGTTCGAGCATCGTCACCAATAATTCAACAATACTGCGCGGCGTATAGAACTGCCCACCCTGCTTGCCTTCGGCCAAGCGCGAATTCACCGAGGAAATATTCGAACACATGACCCAGAACATCGGCGCTTCTGGCTTTGGCATCGCCGAGCGCAATATTGCCGACCAGATCAATCAGGCCGCCTAGATTGGTGGGATCGAGGTTTTGCCGTGCGTAAACTTTGGGCAATACGCCTTTGAGCGAAGGGTTCTCTTTTTCGATGGCATCCATCGCGTCATCAATGAACTTGCCAATATCCGGCTGTTTGGCTTTGGCGAGCAAGAATGACCAGCGCGCTTCAGGGGGAACAAAGAAGACGTTTTCAGCTTTGTATTCGTCCTTGTCCTCGGGGTCTGCTCCTGCGTATTCGCCCATTCCTGCTTGCAGTTTGGCGAAGTGCTCCTCGAATGAATCGGAAATGTATTTAAGAAATATCAAGCCCAATACAACGTGTTTATATTCTGCGGCATCAATGTTTTTTCGCAGCTTGTCGGCGGCTTTCCAGAGTTGTTTTTCGAGAGGTTCATCTTTGACTTCTTTTACAGCTTTAGCCACGCGGTTTCCTGTTGCTTAGTTGAATCAATAAAAAATTCAGAACAGTTTATCGGATTATGATTCTCGAAGGCCAATAAAACCATACTTGGAAGAGGCAGGGAAAAATAAAGCATGACAAAGGTTCAGTGTAAGCCCTATTATTTTCGTTTTTTAGCTTGATTTGCCGTTTAACATGCGGCACAAGGTATAAAGCATGTCGATTCGTTATAGTTCATCTTTGAAATTGGGTTTAATTGCCAGTGTTATGCTAGCCGGATGTGCGCCTACCCGGCAAATAGCCGTTGATTATCCCTCGGCTCAGGTCAATGATTCCCAGTCTGCGCAATCAACCCGGTCAATTCCATTTCAGGCTTTGCCTGGCTTTCAGGCCATTGATGGTGATGATTATTATGTGCGCCTGATTTCGGAATTCGATTTTAAAGGGGAAAACGTATTAAAAAGCGGCTGTAGTAATATGACGCCGTCTTACGAGAAGGGAGATTTGTCTTCTACGCTTATTTTTACCGTGCGCAATGATAGTCTTAAGTTTAACAATGAAGCCGCCGGTTTTTTATATCAGGCGACATCTGGTAAATGTAATTTCAAGTTTGATGCTAAAAAAATTACTCTGACGCCCTGGATGCGTTTGGACTCAGGCAAGGAAACTCTCGTTGACTATAGGTTTTATTCCAGTGCCAATAGTGATGTGGATGTATCTGGTTTGGTTGGTGATGTGGCAAATGCGAGCAATTTGCTGGCGCTGACAGGCGTGGGCATGGGGGTTGCCATTGTGGGGCAGTTTGCGGGTCAATGGGCAAAAAGCGGCCCACCAGTCACTGCTGCTCCGACTTCTGTAAAACACAGCTCAGAATCGCATTCATTACCAGCCATTGTCAGCTTTTCGGGTAAAACAGGCTCTCTTAATCAGACTGTATTTAAAGTGTATGCGGTAGCGGAAGGCGGCATTAATATTCTAGGCGCGGATACTCAGCCGTTAGGCGAGCTGAAAATTTATCCGGAAATTATTCCTTCCTTGTTGTTAAAAACCACGGCTGACGGCGTCCCCGATGCGAGGGATCTCTCGTTGGATGAGATTGGCTACTCGCCAATCAAATCGCCTGCCGGTGAAATCAAATTGTTACAACTGATTGAACAATCAAAGCACCCGGCAAAGCCGAATTTAAAACCGGATTGGAATAGTTATGAAGAAGTGGAGACCAATTGCCGGAAAATTAAGCTGGTTATGAAAGATTTGGGCTTTAACAAGTTTGATCGTAATGCCTTTATTTATTACTTTTTGGCCAATAGCAGTGATTGGAAAAATTACAACACATCCCCGCAAAAGGCGATAAGTGATGAAATCCGGCCCAAGGTCATGGAAAGTTATCGGAGTAAGAATTTTGGTTTGTGTCTGGCTGTTGATGATTATGCCGTCATGAAAGCCATGGGACTGCCAGTCAACTTACCATCGGATTGGAAGCAGATTGAGGACTCGAGTCAGAAAAAGGAACAGTTTTTTACACCGCTTAAATCGATTGAAAGGCAGCTGATTTCTGTGCTAAAAAATCCCAACAAGATCGAAATGGAGCAGCAGATGTTTCCTTTGTTAGCCACGGCCAAGAACGGTGAGGGGACTGTCTTGTTGCAAAATCATTTGGGTGATTTCGGTTTGGAAAAATTATTGGCTCCGCCATCGGTCGAAACGGTTCCCGCGTCCTCTCCACCGCCTGCATTAACCGCTATTCTGGATGCGGCGGTTGCGCTCACACCTGCGCCCATTGCACCTATGCCTGCCGTTATTCCAGGGGAGGGCGTTATTGTTAGCGCACGCCAGCTGGTGCAAGTTTTTTCCGGCTTGTCTATTAACGAGTTGAGTTGCGCTCGCATTGTTCCTGATCAACAGAGCAAGCAGACTGCTAATGTAGGTATTTTGTTATTTACCACGAAAGAGGGTAGTCCACGCGCTAAAGGTGGTGCGATGGAATTTGAGTTTTCTGGCGGAAAAATAAACCGCATTGCTTTTCAGTCGCCGACTTACAGGGATTTCGAACAGGGCGTGCTGGATCACCCTGAGGTTGGTGGTTGTCGAATTGATCCGTCTTTTTTGAGCAAGCTACACTAAAATTGACTTCAAGGAGAATATAATCCATACTTTTTGCGCGGTTAATATAAATATAACGAAAACACAGGAGAAAAAGTATGGCTTTAATTACGTGGACAGCTAGTCAATATGGTACAAATGTTGGTTTCGCAGATGACGAACACAAGATTTTGTTTGACAAGCTTAATAAATTATATGATTTGGCAACGGGTGGAGCAGCTCGTTCTGCAATAGGTGCGCAACTGGATGATTTGATCGCCTATGTTGTCGGGCATTTTGCCCATGAAGAAAAGGAAATGCAGGCGAAAAATTATGCGGGCCTAGCTGTTCACAAGGCGGAGCATGAAAAGTTAATCGGTGTTTGCGGGGGCTTGCAAACAAAGTTTCATGCAGGCGAGGCCGAAGTCACCGAAGAAGTGGGTCAAATGGTTAAAGGTTGGCTGGATAATCATATCCCTAACTTCGATATGCCTTATGCCGACGCTTTGAATAGTTGATAGTTACTTCCTAATTGAAAACAAAAGGCTTGTGAGTCATTTGATTCACAAGCTTTTTTTTTGCACAATATTAAATTCATAAAAAGGACAGCTGGCATAGATAGGCGTCATAGGTTAAAATCCCCCGGTTTTTTGTGAAAATTATTAAGTAAAGGGAATGAGACGAGTTTTTTTTGTGTCTTGAAATTACGATGCGATATAACACTTATTTGCAAAAGTTTTATAACTACTATCGAAGAGGCTGCTCCGTGAACAAAGCAAAGCAACTATTCGCAGGTCTGATCTTAATGGCTTTAGGGCTAGGAACAGCGCAGGCGGACTATACGCTCAATCTAATGAAAGGGGTTACAACGGTCAGTAATGACATTTATGACCTGCATATGCTGATTCTATGGATTTGTGTATTCATAGGTATTGGTGTGTTTGGCACCATGTTCTATTCGATTTACCATCACCGTAAATCAAAAGGGCATGTAGCGGCACAGTTTCATGAAAACACCACCGTTGAAATTATATGGACTATTATTCCAACCTTGATTCTGGTTGGTATGGCTATCCCGGCAACAAAAACCTTGATGGAACTGGATGATGTGAAAGACTCCGATATGTCTATCAAGGTAACGGGATGGCAATGGAAATGGGAATATGACTATCTTGATAAAGGCGTACATTTCTTCAGTAATCTGGATGAGGCTAGCAATAAAGCGCGCCAGATTGGCTCGGGCATCGATCCCCGTTCAGTACCTCATTATTTATTGAATGTTGATAAGCCCCTGGTTGTCCCAGTTAAAAAGAAAATACGCTTCTTGTTTACAGCAGCTGATGTTAATCATTCCTGGTGGGTGCCTGATTTGGGTTGGAAAATGGACGCATATCCCGGCTCCATAAACGAAGCATGGACCTATATTGCCGAACCAGGTACTTATCGCGGCCAATGCACAGAGCTTTGCGGAAAAGATCATGGTTTTATGCCTATAGTGGTCGTGGCAATGGCGCAGCCTGGCTATGATGCATGGGTCAAGAAGACTTTAGATGAATCGAAAAAGGGTCCCGATTTAAGCGATCTAAGTCACGATGAATTAGTCTCTTTAGGTGCCGCTGTTTATGCCAAAAACTGCGTTACTTGTCATGGCGCTGAAGGTAAGGGCGTTCCTGGCGCATTTCCTGCCCTTGCTGGAAGTCTCGTAGTAACGGGTGATGTTAATGCCGAGGAAGATCTTGTATTGCATGGTAAAGGGGGAATGCCTGCATTTGCCAAGATGTTAAAAGCCGATGAATTGGCTGAGGTTATTACCTATACTAGAAATGCCTTGGGTAACAAGGTCGGTGATGAAATACAACCTAAAGCAATTCAGGACCTGTTGTCTCAAACATCAGGAGCTTCAGCTGAACCCGAAGCAAAAGCAGCGCCGAAAGAAAAAGTGGATCCTAATGTAGTGTTGTCAAAAGATGAACTGGTGGCTAAGGGAAAATCTGTTTACGCCAGTAACTGTGCTTCATGCCACCAGGCAGAAGGTCAGGGTATGCCACCTACATTTCCAGCTTTAACCGGAAGTGCAGTGGTAAAAGGGGATATTAATGAGCAGGTAAATTTAATGTTGCATGGAAAAGGCATGATGCCGGCTTTCGGAGCATTAAGTGCAACTGATTTTGCAGCAGTTGTAACCTATACCCGTAATGGTTTGGGTAATTCAGTGAATGATGTTATACAGCCTTCAGCCATTCAGACCTTGCAAGCAGCTTTGCCTGCTGCAAAGGATGATGATGAATAAGCCATTGACACTGTTATCAATCAAATCTTTTTTATCTATTTTAGAGGTATAAACTATGTCTGCCGTAGTAGCTGAACATGATGATCATCACGATGATCACGATCACGGTCCTGCCAAGGGGCTTTTAAGATGGGTGATTACCACCAACCATAAAGATATAGGTACTTTATATCTGGTATTTGCGCTGGCAATGTTTTTTGTTGGCGGCGCCATGGCAATGGTTATTCGCGCTGAATTATTTGAGCCGGGTTTACAATTTGTGGAGCCGCAATTCTTTAACTCAATGACCACAATGCATGCATTGGTAATGGTATTCGGTGCGGTTATGCCTGCTTTTGTGGGTTTAGCTAACTGGATGATACCCATGATGATTGGTGCCCCCGATATGGCACTACCGCGAATGAATAACATGAGTTTCTGGATGTTGGTTGCAGGCGTTTTATTGCTTGCCAGTACCTTATTCATGGAAGGTGGCGCGCCTGCCAGTGGCTGGACTTTATATCCGCCATTAGTTTTACAGACTGGCAAAGCCTTTCCTTTTGCCGTGTTCTCGGTGCATTTGCTGGGCATTTCATCGATTATGGGTGCTATCAACATCATTGCAACTATCTTCAATATGCGTGCTCCCGGCATGACATTAATGAAAATGCCGTTGTTTGTTTGGACCTGGTTGATCACCGGTTTCCTGTTAATCGCTATCATGCCGGTTTTTGCTGGTGCGGTGACCATGTTGCTGACTGACAAGTTTTTCGGGACCAGTTTTTTTGATGCAGCGGGTGGTGGTGATCCTGTGCTTTATCAACACATTTTCTGGTTTTTTGGTCACCCTGAAGTCTATGTGATGATCCTGCCAACATTTGGTGTTGCTTCTACCATTATTCCTGTATTTGCCCGTAAACCTTTATTCGGCTATAGCTCCATGGTTTATGCGACGGGAGCGATTGCATTTTTATCATTTATCGTTTGGGCTCACCATATGTTTACTGTGGGTATGCCTCTCGCAGGTGAGTTGTACTTCATGTATGCGACCATGTTAATTGCAATTCCTACCGGCGTAAAAGTATTTAACTGGACCGCAACCATGTGGAAAGGCTCTATGACTTTTGAAACACCCATGCTGTTTTCAATTGCATTTGTTGTACTTTTTACCATGGGTGGCTTCACCGGTTTGATGATGGCTGTTGCGCCTGCTGATTTTCAGTACCACGATACTTATTTTATTGTTGCCCATTTCCATTACACACTGGTGCCCGCTTCGATTTTTATATTGATGGCGGCTGGGTATTACTGGTTACCTAAATGGACCGGTCATATGTATAACGAAAAGATTGGCCAATTGCATTTCTGGTTGTCTGCTGTGTCTGTCAATATCCTGTTCTTTCCACAGCATTTTCTGGGATTGGCAGGCATGCCGCGCAGAATTCCGGATTATGCAGTGCAATTTGCCGACTGGAATATGATTTCAAGTATTGGTGGTTTTATATTTGGGGTCAGCCAATTGCTGTTCTTATATATCGTTATAGATACCATAAGAGGCGGAACAGGCGAAAAAGTAACGGATGAAGTATGGGAAGATGCTCACAAGCATGGCTTGGAGTGGACGCTGCCATCACCTCCTCCTTACCATACGTTTACTACACCGCCCACAGTTATTCCTACTGAACATATCTAACGTTGATTGTTTACAATCAATATGACGTCTGTTTGATAGTATTAATAATCTGAGATACGCTACCTGAATTGCAGGTAGCGTATCAGGTGAAATAATGAATTTAAAAACGAAAAATATTTTGACAGCATTGGTTTTGCTTTCGATTGCGGTCACTATTTATGTGTTAGCAGTAATTAAAGCAATTTCTCAATGAACATAGATACCAAGCAAAAAAATGCCAAGCTGGTTCGTACATTAGTGCTTGTTGCAGTTGGTATGTTTGGCTTTGGTTATGCGCTGGTTCCTCTCTATGATGTCATGTGCGAAGTTGTATTTAAAAAAGAGAAACCGGGTATACCCGTAGCAGCAGAAGAAGTTAGTTACAAGATTGATAAAAACAGGGAAATTACCGTAGAATTTATAACTACGGTGAATGAGTCCGCACCGATGGAGTTCCGTCCGGAAACAAAAAAACTGAAAATTCATCCGGGAGAGTATGTAACGGTGAATTTTTATGCAGAAAACAAGACTGATAAACCAATGGTCGCTCAGGCAATTCCAAGCATTTCCCCTGGGCCGGCTGCTGAATTTTTTAAAAAGACCGAGTGTTTTTGTTTTACAGAACAAACATTCAAAGCGCGGGAAGGTAAAACCATGCCGGTGCGTTTTGTTGTGAATCCTGAACTACCCGAACAGTATAAAACAATTACACTTGCCTATACATTTTTTGATAATACTGAAACATCAGTGAAATAAGAGGGGAAGTTTATGTCTACAAGTGACGCCTATTACATTCCGCATAAAGCGACTTGGCCAGTAATTGGTACTGCTGGATTGGTGACCATGCTGGCTGGATTTGCAAATTATTTAAATGGTTCTTCAATCGGTCCAACCATGATGGTGTTGGGTTTAATTATATTCATTGTAATGTTGGCAGGCTGGTTTACCCTGCAATCGGGTGAAAGTGAGTCAGGCATGTACAGTACCCAGGTAGGTATTTCCTATCGCATGGGTATGATGTGGTTCATTTTTTCTGAAATCATGTTTTTTGCCGTTTTCTTTGGCACACTCTGGTATACGCGTAATTTATCAGTGCCTTGGCTGGGCGGGGAAGGCGTGGGTGGGGCTGCAACTAAAGAGCTGCTGTGGCCAGATTTTGTCGCGACCTGGCCAACTAATGGACCCAAAGCTCTTGGCGTTGATGCCTCAGGTGCCAGAATAACCGGCGCAGAATTTGAACCCATGGGTGCTTGGGGTTTGCCGTTTTTGAATACATTGATTCTGTTAAGCAGTGGTGTCACCGTTACTTGGGCGCATCATGGCTTGCTTGCAAAAAATCGGGATCAGTTGATTAAGGGCTTAATCGCAACCGTCGCGCTGGGCTTTTTATTCGTAGCGTTTCAGGCATTCGAGTATCATGAAGCTTATACTGAAATGGGCTTGACCTTGGGTTCAGGCATTTATGGCTCTACTTTCTTTATGCTGACGGGTTTCCATGGCCTTCATGTTTGTATAGGGGCTATTATCCTGAGTGTTGTGTTGTTCCGCAGCGCCAAGGGTCACTTCAAACCGGAAAACCACTTCGCATTTGAAGCCGCCGCATGGTATTGGCATTTTGTTGACGTAGTATGGTTAGGTTTGTTTGTGTTTGTTTATTTAATGTAATACATATCAACGCCCGAAAAAGCGCTACCTAATAAAAGGTAGCGCTTTTTTTTTGCCGGGTCGATCGTCCTGTTTACTTAATAATGTCAGTCTGTGCCGGTTGTTGCATGTGCATTTTTACACCCAGTCCATTAGGTTTAAAGATGCCCGTTGCAACGGCAATAAAAACAAAAATAAATAATAGGATTGAAAGAGTAATGCGAAAAGTCAGTGCTTTAACTGTTTTTTCGGATTGTTCTTCGGTTTTACGGTTAACCAGATGGAACAGGGCAGAGCCAAGACTGATAACGATCAGGATAAAGGCAATAATGACGACGCTTTTGATAATCATGGTAGAGTTATGCTTGAAGGTAAATTTTCTATTCTCGTTTATTAATGTGTCTGTGCCAATAGGTTAAAGAAAAAAAGCATGATTATTAACACGGGCTCTGCCCTATGAAGTTTGAAAAAGCTCCTACACTGGCTTATTTATGTTTGTTACCGCTGTTAATTGCACTGGGAATTTGGCAATTAGGACGATCAGAAGAGAAAAGGCTATTTCTTGAACAGAAAGAACAAAGATTAGCTTTAGGTGAAATCATACAGTTATCTACAGCCATTGGAGATGATGCGGACGCGCTCAGGTATAAAAAAGTACAAGCGGCTGGACATTATGATCAAACGCATCAATTCTTGATAGATAATCAAATCAATGCCGGGAAAGCGGGTTATTTTGTGTTAACTCCTTTTGTTCTGCAAGGAGAGGACAAGGCTGTTTTAATCAATAGAGGCTGGGTTCCGTTAAATCAGGATAGATCGGTGATGCCGGATTTACAGATCAAGAATGAACAAACAGTTGTAATGGGCCGGATAAATCGTTTCCCTAGCGTCGGAATAAAGCTGGCAGGAGCGGAAATTCCATCAGAGGGTTGGCCGTCAGTGGTACAGGTAATTGACAACCAAGTTTTGGCAAAAAAACTGGCTTATTCATTATTTCCATTTCAAATCGAGCTGGATAAAAATCTCCCCGAAGGCTTTAAACGGGAATGGCAAACAACAACCATTATGTTACCTGAACAACATACAGCCTACGCAATTCAATGGTTTGCACTGGCATTTACACTCACAATACTCTTTATTTGGTACAGTTTTAAAAGAAATGATGAATAATCAGCAGAAGAAAAATAAACTATTAATTCTGGCTATTTTTGGGATGACCATTATTCCTTTTTTAATCGCCTGGGTTCTAAAAGAAAATCCGGGACTGGTAAAAGGAACAACTAATAGCGGGCAGTTGATAATTCCTCCGGTATCAACTGAGCGGACTGATTTTACAGGTTTTGATGTATTTTCAACTGAAAATATAAAGGAACTTGCCGGACATTGGTTGATTGCCAATGTGATTCCAAGCACCGGTTGTAATGAAGTTTGCCTCGATGCGTTGCTTAAAACCAAACAATTAAGACTTATGTTAAATAAGGAGTTGCCACGTACGCGCCGTGTCGTTATTGTTTTTAAAGAGCCTGCACCAGAAGCGGCAAGTCAATGGTGGTTGAAAGATACTCTTTTATGGAGACTGCGTCGTTCAGAAAACAAGGAAGACAAGACTCTTCTTTTGAGTTTGCTTCGTGAAGAAAATAAGATGGATGAATCGCTAATACAAAAATTAATCGGTAACGAAAACCGGGAGTTCGCGCTTAACTCTGAGCTGATCCGGGTTAAGCCTAGCGCTGGGCTGGCTAAAAAAATTACTGATATCAGACAAGGTATTGTGCCTGATGGTATGTTGTTTTTAATAGATCCTCTGGGGAATTTAATGATGCAATATGAGCCCGGTTTCAATACGTACAAAGTAAAAGATGACCTTATGCATCTACTTAGAATTTCACAAATTGGTTAGTGGAAAATAAAATGTTCAGAAAATTAACTCTCTTTGGTGTTTTTTTTACGTTAATAATTATTGTCCTGGGTTCATACATTCGGTTAACGGGTGCTGGTCTGGGGTTATCCGACCAAAGCTTTATTGATGTATTGAGAGGTTCCGGTCATGTTTATTTGACGGCTACATTAGGATTATTGATCTTATTGCTGGGCTTGTTTTCATGGCGGCAACACCAATGCCGTTTTTCCGCAATAACGATCTCATTAATTCTGATAGTTTTAGTAGGTTTACAGGCAGCTTTAGGATTTTGGGCTAAAGCAATAGTCATTATGCCTATCATCATAGTAACGCATGTATTACTGGGCATGATAACTTTCTGGCTGCTTTTTGGGTTGTATTTACGTATCAATCCGGCAATAACAGGCCGGGTAAGTGATGGTGTAACAAGACAAGCGCGTGCCGGACTTGTAAACTTTACCCGTTTTGCCATGTTTGTTTTATTGTTGCAGATTGTTCTTGGAGCCTGGGTTAGCGCTAATCATGCAGCTCTGGCCTGTAGCGGCTTTCCTCAATGTAACGGACAATGGTGGCCTAAAGCTGATTATCAGAATGCACTAAATTTAATTGGCGGATTATTTACTGGCTATATCGGCGTTATATCATTCGATGCTCAGGTGGCCGCCAACTGGCTGCATAGAGCCGGTGCATTATTGTGCTTTGTGTTGCTGAGTTTACTGATGTTCAGAGCAACGGCAACAAATTCGCTAAAACCGGTAAGAACAGCAGGCTTATGGTTAGGCCTGCTGCTGTTTTTACAGATTGGGTTAGGTATTATTGGCGTTAAGCTGAGTATGCCGGTTTGGGTAGCCGTAACTCATCATGCTGTCTCGGCATTATTGATGCTGCCGTTAATTGCGATCAGTTTTTATAGCCGATACGGCGTTGAGATAATACAGCCTCCTGTTATAGAAGTAGAGCCACGACAAGAATTTGTTGTAACGGAGGTGGTCGCAACCCCAGCCGAAACTCTTATTGAAGAAGTTTATGTAGAGCCGCCACCGGAGTCTTTATATTTACGTCTTAAGTCACAATTAAAACGAACACGTTCAGGACTTAGTGGCATACTGGCCAGCCTGCCTATAGGCCAGAAAGAAATAAACGACGATTTGCTGGAGGAAATTGAAGCCAGTTTGATAATGGCTGATGTGGGAGTTGATGCTACAACTGAAATAATCAGACACTTGACACAAAGTGTTGAACGGCATCAGTTGAATGATGGATTGGCATTATCAGTTGCCTTAAAGCAGGAATTGCTGAGTATACTTAAGCCCTGCAATATACCTCTGCAAATACCTGAACAAGACAAGCCTTTTGTTATCCTGGTTGTCGGTGTTAACGGAGCAGGTAAAACCACAACCATCGGTAAATTAGCCAAGCGCCTGCACGCACAAGGCCATAGCGTCATGCTGGCTGCAGGGGATACTTTTAGAGCGGCGGCTGTTGAGCAATTGCAAGTTTGGGGCGCGCGAAATAATATCCATGTGGTGGCTCAACATACGGGAGCAGATTCTGCATCAGTTATCTATGATGGTCTGCAATCTGCGCAGGCTAAAGGCATAGATGTTTTGATTGCTGATACAGCAGGCCGGTTGCACACGAAATCAAATTTAATGGATGAGTTGAAGAAAGTAAAAAGGATTATGGGTAAACTGGATCCAACGGCACCCCATGAAGTGCTGCTGGTATTGGATGCCGGTACAGGACAAAATGCTCTGTCACAGGCGAAACTGTTTAATGAAACAGTAGCTTTAACCGGATTGGTGTTGACCAAACTGGACGGTACGGCAAAGGGCGGTGTTATTTTTGCCTTGGCTAAACATACCGGTATCCCAATTCGTTTTATAGGTATAGGTGAAGGCATTGATGATTTACAGGATTTTGATGCAAAACTGTTTGTCGACGCTTTGTTCGTAAAAGACTAAATAAATCATGATAAAGTTTGTCAATGTAACCAAGCGCTATCCTGAGACAGGTGACGTATTGCGTAATGTCAGTTTTCATTTGCGGCGTGGTGAAATTGCATTTCTTACCGGTCATTCAGGGGCGGGGAAAAGTACGTTATTAAGATTGATTGCAGCAATGGAGCGTTGCGGTAGAGGCCAGATATTATTGGATGGACAGGATCTTAGTCATGTCAAAGAAAGTCAGTTGCCTTACATCCGCAGAAAAATGGGTTTTATCTATCAGGATTATAAGCTGCTTCAAGATAGAACCGTTTTTGATAATGTGGCATTACCGTTGGTGATAGCCGGTTTCGGACATCATGAAATCGCTCGCAGGGTAAGGGCAGCATTAGATAAAGTCAGCTTAACGGGTAAAGAAAAAAAATACCCACTGGCTCTGTCGGGTGGAGAGCAGCAGCGGGTAGGAATTGCCAGAGCTGTGGTTAATAAGCCGCCAATTATTATCGCGGATGAACCAACCGGCAATCTGGATCCGGAGTTGTCGGAAGAAATCATGTTTTTGTTTGGACAGTTTCAGCAGGTCGGCGTTACCGTGTTGATTGCCTCACATGACATTTCTTTGATTACACAATTGAATCATCGTGTTTTAAAGTTGGATCATGGTCAGATGGTGTCGAGTTAATTTATGAAACGAGGCAATAAAAATCGTATCAGGAAAGATCCTCCTGTTAGACCAGTCAGGCAGGAAAAACGGCAGACTAAAACTGCGGGTGGTAATTTCACTGATAAATTAAATGCCTATCGAGACCTTCATGCGCACGCCTTGTTTTCCAGTCTTGGCCGCCTGGTTGCATCACCATTTACCTCGATAATGACAATAGCGGTTCTGGCCATTGCTATTTCATTGGCCTGCGGCTTTTATATTCTGGTTGTGAATGTTGACCAATTAACGGGTAATTTGGAAACCAGCAATCAAATCTCCCTATTTCTCAGGGACGATGTTTCGGATGCACACGCCAATAAATTAGCCGAGAGTATTAGGCAGAATGCCAGTGTCCAGAACGTTAAATTAATTACCAGGGAACAGGCGTTGGCTGAGTTTCAAACCTATAGTGGCTTTGGTGCTGCGATTAATGCCTTGGAAAAAAATCCCTTGCCTATTGTCCTTCAGGTATTACCTAAAAATACTCTGGAAGATAAACAGGGGCTAGAGAATTTACTAAAAAACTTTCAACAATCTCCTGAAGTTGATATTGCTCAGATGGATCTACAGTGGGTTGAACGTCTGCAGTCAATTATGGCAGTGGCCCGGCTTTTTGCTACCTTACTGAATGTAATGTTAGGGGGGGCTGTGTTGTTTATTATCGGTAATACGATTCGCTTGGAGTTGCATAATCGACGTGATGAAGTGGTGATCGCTAAATTGGTTGGCGCCACAAATTCGTTCATTCAGAGACCGTTTTTGTATACTGGTTTTTGGATAGGATTTATTTCAGGCGTATCAGCATGGTTTATTGTGACAGCGCTGATGCTGATATTAAGACAACCGGTTGAAAAACTCTCCGGGCTTTATGAAGGCGGCTTCCATTTATTGTTTTTAAGTTTCACCGAAACGCTGGCGCTAATAGGTATTTCATCAGCGTTGGGAGTACTTGGTTCGTGGGTTGTACTCATTTGTCAGCTTCAGCACACAAAAGCTGAGTAAAAAAACAAGCTGTAAAAATTGTTAGCACTCTTATTGAGAGAGTGCTAAAATCTATGCATAAAGTTTTTCCTAGGAGATACCATGAGTAACGCATTGGCTTTACCCGTTAATTTATCGGTTGGAACATTTGATGCCTATTTAAATCTGGTTCGGCAGATGCCTAGATTGACATCTGATCAGGAACGCGAATTAACGTTAAAATTTAGAGATCACGGTGATTTAGAAGCCGCGCGAGAATTGGTCATGACCAATTTACGTTTTGTTGTACATGTCGCAAGAGGCTATAGCGGTTATGGTTTGTCAATGCCTGATATTATTCAGGAAGGCAATATCGGGCTAATGAAAGCTGTAAAGCGTTTTGATCCTGACGTAGGTGTCCGCTTAGTGTCTTTTGCAGTACATTGGATTAAAGCCGAGATTCATGAGTATGTGATTAAAAACTGGGGCATTGTAAAAGTCGCGACAACCAAAGCCCAACGTAAACTGTTTTTTAATCTGCGTAAATCCAAACATGATATAGGCTGGTTATCGAACGACGAAGCAATAGCTATTGCCGAAGATCTAAATGTGGAACTGAGTGACGTTTACGAAATGGAAAAACGCTTGGGTAGTCAGGATATGTCTTTCGATATGCCCGTTGATGAGACCGCAGAAGAAGGTTATGCCTATCCTGCAAACTACCTACAGCAACACGGTGCTGATCCGTCTGTAATACTTGAAAATGCCGATTGGGAAGGGTATGGACAGGATCAATTATCAGAAGCACTAGCTGAATTGGATGAACGAAGTTTGGATATTCTTTCAAGTCGCTGGTTGGCTGACAAAAAAGCCACATTGCATGAGCTTGCTGAACGTTACAGTGTATCTGCGGAGAGAATCAGGCAATTAGAACAAAATGCCATGAAAAAGCTCAGGGCAGCTGTTGTACTTGAAGCCTGACAGGTTCGATAGTATTAAAAAGGCTTAACGATAAAATCACTAAGCCTTTTTTAGACCACAGTTATATAGTACCGAAAAACTGTTTTACTGATTATCCAAAAAACCTCAGAAGAGAAATCCAGGAACCTCTGAGTCCTGATGTTGTAAAAGGGTGAATGGAATTTTGGATTATTGATTATGTCTTTTGGATATGGTCATTGAATATTTTCGTATCTTTTATGCTTAAGGATTTAGAACTCAATTAACTGCGGATCTGCTTTGTCTTCGACGCTTGGCAAAAAGAATTTTACATCTATAAGCTTCGTACTCTATTACTTGCTGTTCATCACATTGAAGCGCACATTCGGATCATATTTAAGCAGGATTGAGCAAGTTCAGTACTGTTTGTGCCTGTTCCGCAGCTTCATGACCCAGGCTGGTCAAATAACCTCCATCCTCCTGTGTTACCAGTCCTTTATCGTGCAAACGTTTTGTGGCGGCAATGATCTCGGGTGCCGCAGTTTTATGCACCTTGATTCCTTCTTGTGTAGTGCTCAGATTGTAGCGAACCAGAATGTTCAGTTCCTCTACAATATCTTGGGTATAGGGCATAGCAAATCCTCACGATTTAATTGATACAGGTTAATAGCATAAAGCTATTTCTAAAGAAGGAGTATCTTTTTTTCGACAATACTTATAACTCTGACTACAGAAATAGGGCACAAGACTAGATTAGTAGGGTCGGTATATCATCTAAGTTAAGCAAGCGAGAGCAGGTTTTTCGGTAATCAACGAATGGGTGAGGCGGAGTTACCGGGCGGTTCATGCTTTTATACAGTCAGAACGAATGGTCTACCAACTCCTTTAACTGAGGCGTTTACATGCCGTTGCTAATAACGACGCACTGAACTATCACAGGTACAAGACCAGGCGTCAATTCCGCCTGTTAAATTGGCAATATTTTTATAGCCTGATTGCACCAGATAGTTGGCTGCTTGTTGGCTACGCATGCCATGATGACAAATCAACACAATTTCCTGTTGCGGATCCAGTTCGCCCAGTCTTTTCGGGATTTGATTAAGCGGAATCAATACACTGTTAGCGATATGGGCGTATTTAAATTCATGGGGCTCTCTTACATCCAGCAATAATAGTTTTTCTTCCTGTTGAATTTTGTTCCTTAATTCTGCTGCTGACAGTTGTTTTACAGTCATAGTTATCCTTTATTAATAAATCGATCCAGGCGTTGCATGGCGATAGCCATTTTAGCTATAGAAGTCGTATAAGCAAAACGAAGCATGTGATGCGCTTCATGGTTGCCAAAATCTATTCCTGGCGTTATGGCAACCCCTTCTGCTTCCAAAAAATCCAGTGCAAATTGATAACTGTCATCGGTAAACTTTTTGCAATTTGCATAAATATAAAAAGCGCCCTCGGGTTTAATGGGGATTTCAAAGCCCAAGCGCAGTAAATTATCATAAAGAAAATCCCGTCTGGCGGCAAATTCTGCACGTCTGTTTTCAAGCTCCGCCAGTGTATTTTCATCAAAAGCCGCTAATGCGGCATATTGCGATTGCGTGGAAGTAGCAATATAAATATTTTGAGCTAATTTCTCAGTGGCTTCAATAAACTCATCAGGCACAATTAACCAACCAATACGCCAGCCAGTCATGCCAAAATATTTGGAAAAACTGTTGATTACAAATACGTTGTCGCTAACAGCGAGTGCTGTTGTAGCGTTCGTGTCGTACACCAGTCCATGATAAATCTCATCCGAATAAAAGCAGCCGCCCAGGTCATTCACTGTGTGAATAGATTGCTTTAACTCTTCAGGTGCAATAAGCGTTCCTGTAGGATTGGATGGGGAGGCAATTAAGGCGCCTTTAGTGGTTGGAGTCCAATGCTCTTCGATATGTCGTGCGGTTAATTGGTAACGGCTGGTGGCATCAACAGCGATGGTTTTGGTTTTGCCGCCAAACAGTGTAGCAAAGTTGCTGTTACACGGATAACAAGGGTCGGCCATTAATAGTTCTTCTTTTGGGTTTAAACTGACCCCAAGAGCCAATAAAAACGCACCAGAAGCCCCAGGCGTTACAAAAATACGTTGTTCATCGACAGTTACACCATAACGCAGTTGATAGAATGCAGCTATTTTATTTCGCAGTTCAGGTAATCCTGCTGCTGGAGTGTATTTAACCTCTCCTGTCAGGAGATGCTTGATGCCCGCATCGACGACGGTTGGCGGGGTCGGAAAATCGGGCTCACCAATTTCCATGTGAATAACATCTTTACCTTGCGCCTCCAATTGTTTGGCTAGGCGTAGCAATTCCATGACATAAAACGAAGAAATTTCCGAATTTCGCTCTGCCAGTCGTTTGCGCATAATTTTGTGGCTCATAAAAAAACATGAATGATACCAATAATCCTTGCTAACTGGTGACTATTCTGCTAAAAATGCGCAGTTTTTATTTATCCCGTCTTTAAGGAGTTAATGGATGACCGATAGTGCTAAACCGATTGTTGCATCACCTTTCAGTTTTACGCCTTACAAAGAAAAAGAAGGCGAAGAATATATGAATGAAGCTCAATTAAAACATTTTGAGACTATTCTGAATAATTGGAAAGCCGAATTAATGCACGAAGTAGATCGTACCGTGCACCACATGCAGGATGATGCCGCTAATTTCCCCGATCCTAATGATCGGGCGACTCAGGAATCAGAATTCAGTCTGGAATTAAGAACGCGTGACCGGGAACGCAGGTTAATCAAAAAAATTGATGATTCTCTTAAAGAAATTGAATCCGGGGATTATGGGTTTTGTGAGTCATGTGGTATCGAAATAGGCATACGCCGCCTGGAAGCCAGGCCCACTGCCACTTTGTGCATCGACTGTAAAACACTCGATGAAATCCGGGAAAAACAAATGGGCTAAATAAGCTTGTCGTGCCGGACAAACAACATTATATCGGCCGGTTTGCACCTTCCCCTACCGGCCCATTACATTATGGTTCACTCTACACAGCATTAGCCAGTTTTCTACAAGTCCGTTCGCAGCAAGGTTTGTGGCTGCTACGCATAGATGACCTCGATGTTCCCCGCAATGTAAAAGGCTCCGCTAACAGCATTTTAAAAACGCTGGATGCCTTTGGCCTGTTTTGGGACGACTGTGTTGTCTATCAAAGTCAATATCTCGACGTTTATCATGATATTCTTGATCAATTAGTAAAAGATAAACTGGTTTATCCCTGTACATGCAGTCGAAAAATGTTGACCGATATTTATTCTGGTGTGTGCCGGGATAAACAGACACCACCTAGTAGCCCCTATTCATTACGCATCAAAACCGATAGCCGCATCATTTCCTTCAATGATGAGTTACAAGGTTTAATTTCTCATAATCTGGCTAAGCAGCATGGCGATTTTATTTTAAAAAGAAAAGACCAGATTATCGCTTACCAGTTTGCTGTTGTAATTGATGATGACAGGCAAAACATAAATCATGTTGTGCGTGGCTTCGATTTGCTGGATTCAACGCCCCGGCAAATCTATCTTCAGCAAATACTGGGACTTGTTACGCCTGACTATATGCACGTTCCGGTTATTATTGATGAGCAAGGTTATAAACTCAGCAAACAAACCCTCGCTACAGCAGTCGATATAAAGAAGCCAAATGCAGTCATTTTTGAGTTGCTGACCTTATTAAAGCAAAATCCGCCGGGCGAACTTCAACATGCTCCGTCAACTGAGTTGCTTGCTTGGGCAATTGAGCATTGGAATCCAGGTATGTTAAAAAATTTAACTGCGATTTGCAGGCTTGGTTAGCATAGTTCGATACTTTACGGTTATCGGGTAGGTCAACGCGGTTTATCAGACAACCATTGCAATTCGAGAGGTTGGGAGAAGCGTAAAATTTGAGCGCACAGGTGCGAGGATGCAGCTAGAATTGACTGGCGTTTTCGACCCATTGCTGCTGGTCAATATTTGTTTTAAACCATGATAACTTCCCGAAGAAAATATACACCTTATAAGCAGTTTATGGCTTTAGCAAGATAACTGTACCTACAAATAAGTGCGGCTTTGTACTTAATGAATATTTGCGACAGAACCCCTGCGCCATCCCGGGATGGTGGGGGTTGCCTGACGCCAACGCAAGTTGCGCCGGGCTATGCCGGTGTCATCTACGAGGGCAGGCCGCGCACTTGCCGCGATTTCGACTGCGGCAGCGCAAACTGTCTGGATGCCCGTAGAAGAGAGGGGCTTTCCCTATGGCTGGCTAACAAAATCCAGCCTTGATGGTCATAACCCGGTTTTTGCCGACTTCACCACAGGTGACAGGGCTTTGATTTCGCGGGAGATGATCGAATAAAGCTCCGGGGTCCATTCCGGAAGGTCTTCGGAGTCAGCCTTCAGAGGGTAGACCCTGGGGTCGTGCGGAGCAATTACTACTTTCACATTTTCGGCGCCCACTTGTGCGGTGAGGACGAAAAGTTCCTCTATCGTTTCATCGCCCATGGCCAGGCAACCGATGGAGGCGGCTCTGCCATGGATAAAAATATCAGAACCCGGATTGGCGCGCCCCTCCTGCCAGGCATGGAAGAGGTCGAATTCGTTGGGGTAATTTATTTTCATCGACAAGTGGTAATGGCTGTTGGGATTCAGCCCCGCGATGCGGTAAATACCTTCCGGCACCTGCCTGTCACCTTGGCGCAATTTGGGGCCGGCCGCGCCGCTGGCGGCCCGGATGTCATAGTCGCGGATGAAGCGGAACTCGCCGCTGTTTCTCGCCCATAGTTCCAGTTTCTTTTCCTGTTTCAATGCGATGAAGGTGACTTCCCGGGGAGGGTAGGACACCTTGGCCTTGGCGAAATAGGGGTTGAGTTTGCGCGTCGCGTATGCGCTGTAAGTTTGCAGAATATCTTCCACGGTCCATTGGCCTGGCAGCTTGGGAGGCGGGATGTAATACATTTTCCGGTTGGCCTTGGCTTGGGGCTTGACGGCGGTGGTGCTTGCCGTGGGAATGGTGGGCTTGTGCCCAGAGCACGCGCCGAGCAATCCTGTCAGGGCCAAGCCGGCAATGATTTTGGCTGTTGATTTCATAATGTGCGATGGAAATGAAGTGGGAACCTGCATAGTTTAGGTAAAAACGCCACCGGTTCGCAAGTTCGGAGTCTTCGCAGCCGAAGCGGGGGTGGATAAATCATTGTCTTGGCGGCTGGATGGCCTCTTGCCATGGGCATCCAGTCGGTGAATGCCAAAATCGTCCGGTGTGAATTGCAGGCCGGGCTAGTTTGTGGTGTGAACAGTGCTTAGGTGAAACTTTTTACCCGTGGCCTTGTTCAAACGGGGATCGCACTGCCTGCTCTGTTCGACCATACCAGCCTGCAATGATTTAACCCTGGTCCGTTGGGGGCTGATTTGGCAAGGTTTTCTTCTGGCGGAGGGCTGTAGTAAAATATGGGCGATGGAATGGGCATAAAACTGATTGTGACCGCCAACCGAGGACCGGCCTTCTGCCTGAACATCCCGAACGGTGTGCCTTGGGGCTTGTGGGCGGGTATGCCCAGCTTTTAATCAATACGCCTATTTGGGCGCTAGGTGACTCGATGAAAATTGCCACTTATTTTGGTGCCGTCAAACCGCTTCTCTTCTGGCTGGTCGCAGCGACCATGGCTTGGCCGGCAGTCGTGCAAGCCAGTCCGAACGAAACCTTTGTCAGCCAAGACATTCTGCCCTATGGGTTCTCCATGACAGCCTTGCAAGGCGGCAACGAAGTCGATCCGCGCAAAGCCATCGCCCTGGAGGCGGTGGGCTTGGGTGCCCGCTTGTCCAAGATCGAACTGCTCGACGGCACCGGAAAAGTCCTGTTTGAAGCGAAGGATCAAACCAGCCTTAGCCTGCCCGCCCCTCTGGCGTTTGGGACTCGCCATACGCTCAAGGTGACGGCGGAACGTTCATGGACCGGACAGTCCGAGACTCGCGAAATTAACTTCACGACAGTCGCCGTACCGCAGTTGGAAGGACCCTCGCTTAGGATGTTGGGTCCGGACGCATCGGTGACCCTGCATTTCGACCGGCCAGTGAGCGAAGTGCTCGCCAAGGGCGACTTGACGTTGAGCGCGGAACCCGATGCCACCGGCCAGAACATCCGGTTGCTGGCCAGCGTTTATGCGCAAGACCATAGCTATGCGGTCCAGTTGAACTATAAAACCACCACAGGCGTACCCCTGCCGCCGATCAACCTGGAATTGACGACCGCCCCACCCCTTGCCGCCGAGACCAATGTCCGGGGCTTAACCAATTTGGGCTTGGTGTTGCCGCTGCAAGTGACTTTTAGCGAACCTTTGGCCGATCGGGCCAACGCGGCGAACAATCTCCAGGTGCGGACCCGCGATGGCAAAGCCATCTCTGGAAAATGGAGCTGGATTGGGCCGCGCCATCTTAAATTTACCCCCCGTCCCGCATGGCCGGCCTCGAGCACCATCGAAATCAGCGCCAATGAACAAAATTTAAGAAGCATGCGGGGCGGGATGCTGAAGCAAGCCCTGATCGATCAATTCAGCACCGGCACGGACCGGAAGCTTTTCGTTTATCTGGACAGCCAGCGTGTGGAGGCTGTGGAAAATGGCCAAGTGGTCCGCACTTTCAAGGTCAGCACGGGCAAAAGCAAAACACCCACGGTAACGGGTTCTTTTTATATCTATGACCGCTACCGCCACAAGACCATGCATAGCGATGTCGGCCGGGGGCAGCGCGGTTTTTATGAAGTGGAAAAGGTCCCATACACGCAATTCTTCCATAAAGACTATGCCTTCCATGGCGCTTTTTGGCACAATAATTTTGGTCGTCCCGCTAGCCATGGCTGCGTCAACATGGCCACCAAAGACCAAAACAAGCAATGGCCCAATGTCTCCGAAGATGCCGGATGGCTTTATCGTTGGGGCGCGCTAGGCCTTCCGGTGACGGTGACGCATAAGGCGCCCGAGCCGATACAGGCCGATCATGCGCCGGCCGGAGAAAGCAAAAGCGCGAATCAGGGGGCCCGTGCCGAGGCGACTGCAAGGCAAGAGCTTTCTGGTAGAGTAGTTGTTCAGAGGTAGGCAGCCATATTTATTTGCAGAGAACTGGCCTTCCAGTAGGACTATTGCCAAATTACTTCCTAAAAAATGGTGGTGGAAGAATTTTAAGGCTATAACCGGTCACTCATCTCTAAAGCCAAGCTAGATGTTATTATTGAACAACGAATATCTGAACTGGATAACATGCCAATTCGGATAAAAAACAGTTTCCGGATAACATCAGATCATAGTTAATTATCAATATGAATGGCGGGTTTGGCCGAGACTGTGTCAACACGCATAAACCCCCCCCCCATCACTGGGAATCGCTCCATTTAATTGTCAAAAATTGGTATTTTATTAAAACTTTACACCACTTTTATATTTAATTTAGGCAAAAATAAATTAAGCATCTCCACCAAAATTGAAATTTTACGCTTTGACACAGCCTGGACAGAAAGCTGAAAATTATATTTTCAGATATTGTCGGCAAAAGTCTAAAATAACCTGAGTTCGGGATAAGAATAATGGGGCACCCCCTTTAAAACATGAAAGAATATAAGCAGTTATCAAACTATTTTTCATATTAAAGAGGTTGCCACACATGAATGTAACACAACTATTCTGCGATGCGGATGATTTTTGCCAAGAATTCATCCCAATATTGGGAGAAAACACAGTTGGAAGCAGGGGAAAAGGCGAAAACAAGGGCCAGGGCGCGTTCAGTTTGTGAGAGTGAAATCATTACGCTGGTAATTTGTTATCACCTTTCTGGCTACCGAACATTCAAATGGTTCTATCTGAGATTTGCTCAAAAATACTTATTGGCAGACTTCCCAGATTTGCCGAGCTACAACTGTTTTATTAAATTGATGCCCGATGTCTTGATACCCATTGCCGCGTTTATGCAGAGCCGTTGTGGCAAAGGAAAAGGTATTGCGTTTATTGATTCGACGTCGTTGTGCGTTTGCAAAAATATCCGTATCCCACGCCACAAAACTTTCAAAGATGTGGCCGGGCGCGGCAAGTCGTCAACGGGCTGGTTTTATGGCTTTAAGCTTCATCTGATGGTCGATGATTGCGGGAAAATCCTTTCATTATCAATCACACGCGGCAATGTTGATGATCGGGTCCCCGTCCCTAAAATGGCCATAAACTTTATTGGCAAACTGTTCGGCGATAAAGGTTACATTTCACAAAAAAGCTCGCTGAACTTTTGGCCGTGGATGACGTTGAACTGATCACCAAGCTCAAGAAAAACATGAAACCCAAAGTCATCGCCTTGTTCGATAAGATTTTGCTGAGAAAACGCAGCATCATTGAAACCATTAATGACCCGCTCAAAAACATTTCTCAGATTGAGCATTCACGCCATCGATCTTTGAGCAATTGCATGATCAATGTCATGGCCGGGTTGCTGCTTATTCCTATCAGGAAAAACGACCCTCACTTAAGGGAACCTCTATTAATTGAAATCAATAGTAATCCTGCTGATTTTTTTCAATTAATCCAGGTTGACGGTGTTTCATGGGGCGATTTTCTTTCAGTGGGATCACTGTTATTATCTCATTTTAGCGCCATGGCTTCTCGTCAAAAATCGCGGTGAGGAGAAGTAATTTTTAGAGATGCCCTTAACATTAGGGTAGATATTCTTCTTCTCTTGCTTTGAGTAATCCTTATCCCGAACTCAGGTTATCTAAAGCTTGTAAACAAAGGTCATTCAGGGCTTTGTTCGATAGACGCCGCCACTATTAAAGTTCCAGGAAGTTCCGAAACATAAAAAACCAGCGTAATGGCTGGTTTTTTATGGCTGCATAATTTGTAATTTTGAAAAAATGTAGCAGAATCCATTAATTATGAAAACTGTGGCATTCAGGATTACGGTAGTAACAGAGGCTGCGGTTAAAGATGCCAAAAAATTATTTTGTTGTGCATAGTGGTCGATGTGATGTGCGTGATAAAAGATTAATTTAGGCTTATCGCTGCGGTTCAATCATGCTTAATATGGCTTCCACACAAAATCCGCCTAACTCACTTGATCTGCGTAAGACAAGTTGACCCCCATACTGCTCGGCTATTGATTGTGCGATGGATAAACCTAGTCCATGTCCGCTGACAGCTTCATCCAGTCGAGTGCCACGTTGAGTTAGTGTGGAAAAATCGATGTCAGAAACCCCGGGGCCATCATCTTCAACAATCAAGTGAACAAAATGGTTAATATCAAAATGTAGGTTTACTCTGGATTTAGCCCATTTACAGGCATTATCGAGTAGATTTCCGGCTAGTTCCAGCATGTCTTCTCTATCGATTAATAATGTGGCCTTTTCTGGTGCAACAAAGCTGATGGTGAGATTTTTATCCCGATACAAGCTTTGCAGCACTTTGATTAAAGCGGGTATTTCTTGTTTTATGTCGAATTTTATAAATGTTGGGCCGGAGCCCGCCATGCGTGCTCGCTTCAGAACCCGCTCCATCATGTTTTGCATGTTCGTCGTTTGGGTTTCCAGGATGTGGCAAATTTCCGGTTGTGACTTTAATGCCTCTTCGCGTGGGAGTTGTTGCAATACGGTTAAGGGTGTTTTTAAGGCATGGGCGAGATCACCAAGCGCATTGCGTGAACGCTGTAAACGTTGATCTAACACCTTCAACAGCCAATTGACTTCATGTACTAATGCTTCTACTTCTTGCGGCACATCAGTGTCCAACTGAGTTCTTTTTCCTTGTTCCAACGCTCTGATCTGCTGTGGTATACGTGTCAGACGGTGAAATCCGCTGCGTAAAATTATGACTTGCACGACAATCAATAGCAGCAATAGAATCAGCGCAATAAGCGTGTATCGATTCTGAAATGAGGCTATTCGCGTCAGTGTAGGCGACAGGTCTTCAGCCACTGCAATAGTAATATCGCGATCCAGTTTGCTATATCCATAGACCATGATAATCAAAGGTTGAAGTTTTGGGCCTGTGACATAAAGCTTGTGTGTTTCTCCTGGAGATGAAGCTTGTATGGCAAAATCCTGATTCAAAAGCGAACGAGATCGAAATACCTGCCCATTGACGATGATCTTATAGTAGTCTCCAGAAAATGGCTCAAGATAGATAGGTTCAATCTGATTAGTATTTAGTGTGATGTTATTAGCGGTATCAATGTTTATTGCCGCCAAAATGCTTACTGCATCATGTTCCAGATGTTCGGCTACAGATTCTTCAGCCAAATAGCGAATTGAACTGCTGGTCAGCCACCATAAAATGATAAATGCACTGAAAAGACTGATAAACAGGCCAATAGCTAAACGCAGTTGCAGTGATTTCATTCAGACTGTTCCTTGAATACATACCCCTGTCCACGACGGGTTTCAATATGTTGCTTACCTATGATATTGCGCAGATGATTCACGTAAACTTCAACCACATTACTGTCTTTATCCGAGTCAAAATCATAAAGATGCTCAATCAATGTTGATTTACTTAGAATTTGCCCTGGATGCAAAAGAAAATAACGTAATAGTTTATATTCTATGCCAGTTAGCTCGTGGGTTTCGCCCGTTTTGGTGGTGACCTGTTGGCGATCTTCATCCAGTTTTAAGCCATCAATTTGCAGATTACCACCAGGTTGTTGATGCGTTCTATGGATTAAGGCATTAATTCGAGCCAGGAGTTCTTCTATATGAAAGGGCTTGGCCAGGTAATCATCCGCTCCAGCTTTAAAACCGTCCACTTTTTCATACCAGGCATCACGCGCAGTCAGTATTATCACCGGTAAAGTGTTTTGTTTGGCCCGCCAGTTTATCAACACATCAATACCGTTACGTTTTGGTAAGCCTAGATCCAGTAACGCCAATTCATAAATACCTTCATTACCCAGATATTCGCCTTCGATACCATTATTGGCAACGTCTACCGAGAAGCCTGCTTTTTCCAGATCTTTTTTTAAAATGCGTACTAAATCACGATCATCTTCAATCAGCAGCAGGCGCATGGGTTTTCCGTCCTATTCCGGGTTTATAGATAAGCTATTTATAATTAATCAAGGTTAAAAACCCTCAGCTGGGGCACAAAGGTTGACAATTACGGGAATTATCGAGGGTCTCCCTATCCGAACAGCCCAAAGTTCAAAAGATAAGGAAAGAAAGGATGAGTGCACCAGAAAGTTTAAAACATACAAAATTGGGAATGCAAGTACCATAATAGTCTGGATTCCCAAATATAGGAAAAAAGCCTTTATAAGGAAGTGAGGCAATATTTGGGTTCGATGCTAAAAGATTTGGCATCTCAAATGGAATGCAAGTGAGGAAGGGCATTTGATGTCAAGTCATGACTACATTTTAATCTCGACTCCCCACAAATAGTCAGTGTCACAGGTTGTTGGGTTTATTATATGAATTCAAGGGTAAAAGCGCTCTATCCTTAGCACGAATCTATAGGGGACGGAGAAAGTCTTTACTGGTCAGAATTTCTGGGTAAGGGGGCTTACGTTTCAACAGTGGGTAGGGATGAAGCAACTGCGCACAATTACATTAAGCATCAAGAAGAAGAGGACAAGCGAATAGAACAATCGATTTATTTTAAGGTGCCTCACCTGATACATAAATTAACCCACTTTGAGCGTTCACATTTTAAATATCTCACCGCTGTTCAAGATAGGTCAGTCTCCGACTTAATGCCTCGTGCCAAATGATGAATCGCTGAAATAATTGTGGGTTTTTGATGATATCGCTCATTTTCATAATTCTTTAGCATTGAAAATACGTAACGGTTTGGTCGCCACCTGGAAACATTTCAATCTGCACGGGGAGTTCGATTTCTCGGATGAGCGAATGGTCGATTCAATGGGCTTGGCAGTTCCCAAAAATCCGGATTGGAAATCGGACTAAAATTAGGAAGTTCAACATTGGTTCAAAGCCACGCCAGCTGCGGCATTGCAAAAAATCCTATGAAACAATTCTGTCGTTTGTTTAAATGTACCCAACAAAACAGAGCTATTTCAAAATCCAACGCAAATATTTGATTTTGTCTTTATAAGGCGCATACAGTAATGGCAGGTCAATCCACGTCCCCGACTTAAGGATGCTTTTTTTATGCGAGAATCGTTCAAAGCCGTGAATGCCATGGTAACTTCCGATACCGCTTTCCCCTACTCCCCCAAACGGTAAGTAGGAATTACCGATATGCATAACGCAGTTATTAATACAGCCTCCGCCAAATTGAATATTTGCGATCAGTTCCTGTTGCACTGCGTCACTGGAAGAATAAATATAACAAGCCAATGGATGCTGGGGTAGTTTGGAAATTACATCATAGACTTCATTAAAATCACTGTAATCCAGTACAGGTAAAACCGGCCCGAAAATTTCTTCATGCATCGCCTTGTCATCCAGTTGACAATCACGCAGCACAGTGGGCGCAATAAAATTTGTCTCAGTATTGGTCTGACCGCCGGTAACCACTTTTTCCGGGTCTATCATCGCCGAAATGCGGGCGAAATGGGTAGCATTGACTATGCGACCAAAATCCGGGCTTTGTTCGGGATCATCGCCATAACATTCGCGGATACGTTGCTGCATTTTTTGCAAAAAGGCTTCCTTGACATCCCGATGCACCAGCACATAATCCGGCGCAATACAGGTTTGTCCGGCATTCATAAATTTACCGCTGCAAATTCGTTTGACCGCCAAATCCAGATTCGCATCATGATGCACTATACAAGGACTCTTGCCGCCCAACTCCAACGTCACCGGCGTCAGGTTTTTTGCTGCCGCCGCCATGACGATGCTACCAACACGCGGACTACCGGTAAAGAATATATGATCGAATTTTTGTTGTAACAGCACAGTCGTTTCTGCAATTTCGCCCGGAATATAGGCGATATAATGCGGATCGAAGTGTTCTTCCAGCATTTTCTGGATTACCGAACTGCATGCTGGAGTCATCTCGGATGTTTTCAACACGACGGTATTACCGGCGGCTATCGCGGCAATTAACGGCGAAAAAGACAGATTAACCGGGTAATTGTACGGCGCTATAATCAGATTAACCCCCAACGGGGAATGGTAAATCTGGCTGCTTCCAGGCTGGCAAAGCAAAGAAGTCCAGGTACGTTTTGGCTTCATCCAGACTTTCAGTCGTTTTATGGTTTCGCTAATTTCATGCTGACAAAAACCGGTTTCAGCCAAAAAAGCTTCAAATTCTGATTTGCCCAAATCCTGCTTCAAGGCAGCGTGCAATTCCTGTTCATAGCGTTTGAAAGCTTCTTTCAGCTTATTCAAACAATCAACACGATGTTGATAGGCACGTGTTACACCACTGTTAAAGTATTCCCGCTGTTTTTTGATGATCGAAACAATCTCTTGCTCTTGCATGATTAGGCTCGCAGTTAAGTTAAGGAATGAAATAGCCGGAAAAAGCGAACACTGTCCGGTAATGGGACGGACAGGGATTGCGACATTACCCCACCCGAAAGGGGGCATACTTCCGGCTGGTGTTTAATTGTAAGATAACTTACAGAACCCTCCAAGAAGGACAAGCAAATGACGGCGGTTAACTTCGGTTGAAGTGGATGAATTTCCTATCCGTCCGGGAATCCTGGCAGCGATTCGCGAATGCGCCGGGAAAAATCCGGTTCATCATCGGCGGCACGTACTGCCTCGTTGATGCGCGAGCGCCGACGCAGCTCGTCGTAGGGCAAGCTGGTGTCAAGGAAGCCAGCGCCGTAGAGATAGCCGCTGATCAGCCCGTTCAACAGATGCCGGATATTGAAACCGCCCTGCCTGCCAACCGCATTTGCGTAGCGCACGATGTTGACCGTGCAACTATTGGTGAGCAGGTGATACCATTCTGGCTGGTCGGCCAGTTCGTTGATCCGCTCAAGGTAGACCAGAAATAGTTTGCGCGCACTTTCAGGTGATATCTGGAGGCGATAGAGAAATACTTCCTCGTCACGGTGATTGACGCGCAAACCGACCAGGTCGTGTTCGTCGCCGACCAAATAGATCAATTCGAGCTGCTTGAACATTGAAGCAATCGGCGCAAAACCTTCCCCTATTTCAGGCCGAGTCTCGATGGAAATGCTCACCGGAGGCGCGTTGTCGAACATAAAGCTGACGAAGGTGTGCCCTACTGGTCCCTCCATCCAGAAGGAGACATAGAGATCCACTCCAGTCAGGTGCGAGAGCAATACCTCGCGTTCCTCGTACCTGGGCGTGAAGTCATGCCTGCTGCGGAAATCGAAATTGCGGACACCGGTAATGCGCACGCGATCACCATCAACGAAAGCACGCGGCAAGACCGCCACTTCTGTTTGCCACGAGCGGTCATTCGAGGGAGGGATCAACAGCCACCAGGTCAGTACAACCACGAACAAGGCGGCAAAGAAGAGGCTCATGCGCGGCTTCCGCGTGAGCCACAAGGCCCATACCCCAAACGTAAGAAAAGCCAGTGCCAGCAACAGCCGTAACCAACCCCAGGGCAGGTTTGACCAATAGATTGCCAGCGTGCCCCAGGTGAGGAATCCGGCACGGATCAGAACGCCAAAACCGGTGGCCAGCCAGGATAATGGCCTGAACAGCCAGGCCGGTAGCAACTTACTCGAGCTTGATTCAGTAATAGTCATAAGGCAAGGGTATAGTGAGTATCCTCTAAATTTTAAATTTGGATCTCAGTGTATCATTTCTTATCCGGGGTTACGACCAACTTTGACTCAACCAAAACAGCAATATTGTTAAGGTCTCAAGCCCTATTGCCGTCAGTGATAACGATAACCGGCAAGAGACTATCAATATGATAGACATATACACCGTATAAAGCATGAGCCATTTTTACATTTTTCTAGTGAAAAATAAGTTAAGGCTTAACACCCATGTCTGAACCCATGAAAATCTGACGATTTTTACCTAAGAAAGCCATAGCCCAATGAGTAGACACCATTTTCGGCGGTTAGGGCTTAGAACCCGTTCCGGGTTTCTCGATCCGGACGGGTGTTGTAACTCCGTCCCGTATGGGTTAACTCCCTCTTTTGCCGTGGCAGAAGCGAAATTTTTTGCCGCTTCCGCAGGGGCAGGGTTGATAGGGCCCATGCTTCTCGTCCTCGGCAGCGACCCAGGCCATGACCTCAGAGGGTGCGTGGCCCTGCTGAATCATTTGGGCCATTCTCGAGAAGGCTGGGCCGGTATGCATGAAAAATAACTCCAGTCCTGGGCACAGGTAGTTCTGGCCAGGCTGGCCGTCGCGAGAGAGTGCGAAGCGATCCTTCGGACAACCGCCGTTGCACAAGTGCCTGACCTTGCATCCCTGACACTGGGTGGTGAGGGTATCGCGCTTATTATCTCCAAACTTACGCTGACCGGGCGAGGCCACGAGCTCCAGCATGTGTGTTTGATGGATGTTTCCGAGTTTGAAGCGTGGCTCGACGAAATGGTCGCAGGAGTAAAGATCGCCGTTGTGCTCCAGAGCCGGTCCGTAGCCGCAGGTCGGGGCGTGGAGGCATAGGAGATGGCGGCCAAAGAAAGCCTCCAGCGTTACGTCGAAAAGCTGCACGAAAACCTGGCCCACGTCGTGGCGTACCCATTCCTCGAATACATCCACGAGGAAGCGTCCGTATTGTTCGGCACCGACCGTGCGCTCGGTGACTAAGTTGCCGGTCTGCGTGTAGAGCAGGCGCTTCTGGCCGGGCTGGTCACTCCAGCCCTGGTTGGCAATTTCGAGTGTCTCTGCCGTGGCGCGCTCGACGATCGGGATGAATTGCACCCACTTTGCGCCTAGCTCATCGCGGAAGAAGCTATAGACCGTACGTCCGTGGTGTTGGTTGGCGGCATTGACCGTGCAAAGAATATTAAAGTCGACGGAGTGCCGGCTGGAGGGCTCGCCAGCCCTGCATCACCAGGTCGAAAGTGCCTTGGCCGCGGCGGTCAACCCGGTAGGTGTTGTGCAGCTCGCGCGGGCCGTCAACGCTCAGGCCGACGAGGAAATGATGTTCCTTGAAGAACGCGCACCAGTCATCGTCGAGCAGCAGGCCGTTGGTCTGGAAGGTGTGTTGCACGATCTGTTCGGGCCGGCGGTAGGTTTCAACGAGTTCCACCGCACGCTTGAAGAAGTCGAGCTTCATCAGCGTCGGCTCGCCACCCTGCCACGCCACCGTGACCTCCTGGGTGCGATGCGATTCGAGCAACTGGCGGATGTAGGTCTCGAGCGTGGCCTCGGACATCCGGCTCTTTTCGTTCGGATACAGTGCCTCCTTGGACAGGAAGAAGCAATAGGTGCAATCAATATTGCAGGTGGCCCCGCTCGGCTTCGCCAGCAGGTGGAAGGCCGGTGGGGCGCTCAAGGGTTCGGTCGTCATGTTGGAGTTGTTAATCATTGGGGGCTACACGAGACGAAACAACACGGCAAAAAAAGCGAATATGCCGATAAGGATAAGAACGATTGTAGTTGCGTAAAGAGGAGTATACATTTTCTCTTTACGCAAGCCTGCAATAGAAACGAAAGTTTCACTCCACAGATAACGAATCATCCACCGGTATTCATAAACTGAAATGATCGCCGCCATGACGCCGCAAAAGATCAACGCAAGCCCCAGGTCTCGGGCTGCCTCTGGAAAGCGGGCGGGATTGGCCCCGGGCATCTGTTCTAATCGGTCAAAGAACTGTACGATCCCGAAGCCGAATCCGATCAATGAGACGGACGTGCGCAAATAGGCCATCAGCGTGCGTTCGACGGCGAGCCGGGTGCGCAACCAGGCAAAATGATCTGATGCAGTCGAACGAACGTCGAAACGGTCGGGGTTACCGCTGTCTTGTTGATGGTTCATTGTTTTAATTTTTTATCCATTGAGTAGTTGAGCAAAAGTTTTTTAACAATTGTGGGAGCGGTGCGACTGGCATGATAGTCAGCTAGCTGGTGAAAGTCCAGCCATTGCCCTGTGAGAAGGGAAAATGTAGGCGAAGGCAAGGGTGTCCAAAGAAACTCTGAGTAGCTACCCAACAGGGAAGCACGGTTACTTTGAGCCAATGCGGAATCTGAAGGAAGCCCTAGCCAAATCGGTCACCTAAACGCAAGTGAACCTTCGTAAGGCGGCAGCAAGGGGGTAAGGTGCCCGCGACCACCGAAGCCCGATATTCTCACCGTAACGAGCTGTCGTATTGAAGGTAGGTAGATCGAGAAACGGGTGACTATCTTACCCAGTGAAGGGCCGTCGGTTTTGGGTCGGTGTAACTGCGACACTTTAAGCCCTAAGCGCAACAGTAATGTTGACGTTATGAACCGAGGGTCTGCAGATGAAGCCGTAGTAATCGTAAAGTTCGGTGCCGATGAATTCATGGTGACATGGAGGAGGGTAAAACATCGAATCAGTGACAGGACGTTGGAGGTGAAGGGTGGAACATGTAAGCGGCCAGGGCCGTTGATTATAGACCGGAGGACTGAGATCAGCCTGACAGGAGCGGTTGAGTATTTGCGTCGTAAACAGTGAACGAATCAGCCGTGCGAGATTGACGAAAGTGCTCTGCAAAAGAGAGTGAAATAAACGAACATGAGCCAATTGATTGAGGAACCAAGACTTTTTGAAAACCTCTGCTCAACGCTGTATTTGGGCGTAGGCTTTGAATTGGTCAGAAGAAACCACGGCGCACCCGGCATTGACGGCGTGAGCATTGCGGATTTTGAAGCCAATTTAGACGAAGAGCTAAGCCAGTTGCAACAGGAATTGACAACTTGGACTTATCAACCCTCGCCGGTACGCCGAGTAGAAATCCCCAAGCCGGATGGCAAAGGGGTACGTCTACTTGGCATCCCGACGGTACGAGATCGTGTGGTACAGACAACCTTAAAGCTGCTGCTGGAACCGATCTTTGACCCGCATTTCTCACCGAACAGTTACGGCTTCCGCCCAGGGCGGAGCCAGCATCAAGCGGTGCAAGCGGCGCAACAGATTGTCAATAGCGGCAAGCCCTATGTGGTGGATATTGATCTATCGAAATTCTTTGATCGTATTCATCATGACCGGCTGATAACCCGCATGGGGCAGAAAATAGCCGACAAGCGCATACTTCGTTTGATCGGGATCATGCTGCGTAGCGGTGTTATGATCAATGGCGTTGTCAATCCCAGCAAGGAAGGTGCTATGCAAGGCGGTCCGCTAAGTCCCTTGCTCAGCAACGTTGTTCTAGATGAACTCGATCAAGAACTGGAAAAGCGCGGCCTAGAATTTTGCAGGTTTGCGGATGATTGTAACATCTTCGTCAAGTCGCAAAAGGCGGCAGAGCGGGTGATGGCAACGATCAGTCAGTTTATCGAAAAGAAGCTTAAACTTAAGGTGAATCAGGACAAGAGTAAAGTGGCTTTATCTGACAAGGTAAAGTTCTTGGGTTTTACCGTGGTGGATGGGACGATTGCGATTGCGCATAAAGCCCTACAAACAGCCATGGATAAAGTCAAAGCACTGACACCGCGAGGCACCCATAAAGCTCTGGAACCGACCCTGGACAAGATCAAGCAATGGTATGTGGGCTGGTCGAACTATTACAGTTTGACCAACTACCCGTCCCAATTGCATAAAATCGAAGCCCATATCCGGCGACGATTACGATCAAGACTGGTGAGTCAACAAAAGAGAAAACAGCATCTATACCGAAATCTGGTCAAGCGGGGCGTACCGCGAAAACAAGCAGCAAAAACGGTCTTTTCTAACAACAAACGATGGGTGCTCTCAAATGCCCGTGCGGTGACGAGAGCCTACCCCAACAGTTGGTTTATTAACCTGAAAGGACAGGCAATACGATCCGACCGCAAGCTGGCGCATTGGTTTGACGTTTCTCAATGGATACGCCTTGCATGAGGAGCCGTGTACGGGCCCGTACGCACGGTTCTGTGGGCAGACGGAGGCTGCGGCCTCCTCTGA
>CAWKGQ010000009.1:0-184040 GCA_963849195.1 uncultured Gammaproteobacteria bacterium | reverse complement strand
GTAGACATTATGTTATGAGTAACCTTGTGGGAGCGGCTTTAGCCGCGTTAGTCGCGGCTAAAGCCGCTCCCACGTAATCCGGATAAATAACCGTAAAATAATTTTTTATGCAAACTATTGAAATTCCCGTTTGGCCTTACGTTTACGGTCAACCTTCCGGCCTCGGTAAAATTCGTAGTATCCCTGAAGATTTTATAGTCAAAGAAAATCTTGCTTTTGAACTGTCGGCTGCGGGTGAGCATGTCTTTTTGCAAATAGAAAAGACGGGCGAAAACACTGAATACGTCGCGCGACAGTTAGCGAGATTCGCGAATGTCAGACAGCGTGATGTCAGTTTCGCAGGGCTAAAAGACCGGCATGCTGTCACGACGCAATGGTTTAGCGTCTGGTTGCCGGGCAAAGTGGGCCCGGACTGGACACAGTTTGAGACAGACAGTATGAAAGTGTTACAAACAGTCCGTCATGCCCGAAAATTAAAGCGCGGTGTATTGTCAGGTAACAGCTTTAAGCTCATCATTCGTGACTGGCAAGGTGATAAAGATAAAACCATCCAGCAATTGGAAGCTATGAAAGTCAGCGGCATTGCCAATTATTATGGCTCGCAACGGTTTGGCAACGAAGGTCAAAACGTTAATAAAGCGTTGAGCATTTTTCAAGGCGCCAAAGTCGGGCGAGAACAACGCAGTCTGTATTTATCGGCAGCACGTTCGTATTTGTTCAATCAGATTTTAGCCTATCGGGTTACCCGGAAAATCTGGAATCAGCCTGTTGCGGGTGATACCTATATGTTTGATCTGTCGCATAGCTGTTTTAAATCAGAGCAACCGGATGCTGAAATTATCCGGCGGCTGGATGCAAATGAAATCCATCCTACGGGGGCATTGTGGGGCAGGGGGGAAGCCGGTGTATCGGCGGATACATTGAGCATTGAGCAAGGTATAATTGATGCCTACCCCCTGTTGGCCGAGGGTTTGATAGCCTGTGCCGTTGATAAAGACAGGCGCGCATTGCGAGTCAATGTACTGGATTTAAACTGGCGGTTTGTTGATGACGCCACGTTGGCGCTTGGTTTTACTTTGCCGGCGGGAAGTTTTGCAACGTCGGTATTACGCGAGATTATTGAACTGTAGTGAATCTGACTTATAACTCAATATCACCATGACGGCTATATTTTTCCGCCAACTGCAACAATACAAACACCGCGCCCGTGCCGCCGTCCTTGGGCGATGCGGAACAAAATGCCTGGACATCCTTGTGTTGTCGCAACCATAGGTTAAGATTATTTTTCAGAACAGGGTGGCTGTCAGTTGAACGATGGCCTTTACCGTGAACAATATGCACACAGCGGCAACCGGCTTCTACACAGGTGTGTAAAAAATTCAGCAGTTGGCGTTTAGCTTCATTGCTGGTTAATCCATGCAGATCAATTTCTGCATCCAGGCCAAAATAACCACGCCGCAATTTTTTTAAGATATTGTTTTGCAAACCCGGTGCGATAAAGCTCAGGCTATCTTCAAGCCCGACTTTTTCTATATATGTTGCTGCCGAATCAATTAAATGACTATATACGTCAGTGGCTAGGGGCCTAGGGTAGGGCTTGGGTTTGTTTTTCTGATTTAACAGCACTTTGTCGTTATTGACTGAGCGTACTTTACCGATAGTATGGCGAAATAAATCACGGTCTTCTGGAGTGAGTGTTTTTTTTGCCACGAAAGCTGATTTTGTTAGGTATTGTTGCTAAGATGTTCGATTTTATAGATTATTGCGCTTCATGGCGAATTGATAATGCGTATTTTGTTAAGTAATGATGACGGGTACTTGGCTGAAGGCCTTACTGCATTAGCCGATGCTTTGCGCAAACATGCCGAAATATCGGTGGTTGCACCTGATAGAAACCGCAGTGCCGCAAGCAATTCCTTAACGCTGGAAATGCCATTGCGTGCCTATCCGGCCGATAACGGCTTCATTAAAGTCGATGGTACACCTACCGATTGCGTGCATTTGGCGATAACAGGTTTTCTGGAAAAAGAGCCTGATATGGTTTTTGCGGGTATTAATCATGGTTCCAACCTGGGTGATGACGTGCTTTATTCAGGTACTGTTGCCGCTGCAACCGAAGGGCGGTTTTTAGGGTTGCCTGCCGTCGCCATTTCTCTGGTGGGTAGTAATCCCCGTTATTTTGAAACTGCCGCACAGGTTGCGGTGACTTTATTAAAGCAATTGATCAAGAACCCTTTGCCACAAGATACCATTCTTAATGTCAATGTGCCGGACGTCGCTATAAAAGACTTGAAAGGTTATCAGGCAACGCGGCTTGGGCAACGACATAAATCGGAGCCTGTAATCAAGAGCGAAGATCCGCGTGGGCGAATTATTTATTGGGTAGGTCCGCCGGGCGCTGAACAAGATGCAGGCCCCGGGACTGATTTTTATGCTATTAATGCTGGCTATGTGTCGGTTACGCCTTTACAAATCGATTTGACCTGGTATGAGCGTATTAATGCGTTAAAGGCATGGTTGCCAAAAGAGGATAATTTATGAATTCAAGCCTTCAAGGCATAGGCATGACTTCCCTGCGTACGCGTGAGCGTATGATTAAACGCTTATCGGAGCAGGGCATCTACAATAAGAAAATTCTGGAAGTTATGCGCGACACACCCCGGCATATCTTTATGGATGAAGCCCTGGCTAGCAGGGCCTATGAAGATACAGCGCTACCGATTGGTTACAATCAAACTATTTCCCAACCTTACATAGTCGCAAAAATGACCGAATTGCTATTGGGTTCATCAGGCTATTTAGGCAAGGTTCTCGAAATAGGCACGGGCTGCGGGTATCAGACAGCTATTTTGGCCCAGTTAGTTGATCATGTTTATTCCATTGAAAGAATCCTGCCTCTACAGAGAAAAGCAAAAAGTCATTTATGGGATTTGAAACTTAACAATATCAGTTATCTGTACAGTGATGGTAACTTCGGGTGGCCGGATTATGCACCGTTTGATGCTATTATCGCGTCCGCGGCTCCCGCGGAAATCCCACCACAATTGCTGCAGCAGCTAGCCATTGGCGGGGTTATGATTATTCCCATAGGCATGAGTGGGCAGCAAACATTACAGCGAGTGACTCGCACAGCAAGCGGTTATGATATTGAAAAGCTGGAAGCCGTTACTTTTGTACCGTTTTTATCAGGAAAAGAATAATCAACTTTTACTGAGCCCCTATTTTTCTTGTGCCGCCGGACGTGCGGGTTAAAAATTGTTCCAATTGTTCTAGCACTCGTTTTGTCGGGTGCTATATGGTTTGCTTATAGCTAGTTTTGAGCGGTTTTACCCATCAAAATACACATGGTTGACTACTAGGGTTTATGTTCATGATTGATTTCATTTTCCTGGTCATGAACGAGATTTAAGCCTTTGTAAGGTCTACACTCGTTAGAAATACAGTCCTTAATTAGACTCATTTTGCATTGGAAGATGCTATAGATTGACTTAATTAGGAGTAGTCGTAGAAAATAGCTGATTTATATTTGTAAGCATCCTTAAATTGCGCATGGATAACAGCGTTTCTTCTCAACACAGTTTAGTTTCTGTTCGTAATTTGTCGTTTTCCCGCGGCAATAAGAAAATATTTGACGATATTTCGCTGGATTTCGAACGCGGTAAAATCACCGCTATCATGGGACCCAGCGGCACTGGCAAAACCACCTTATTAAAGCTCATAGGTGGGCAATTGTATCCTGAGCAGGGCTCAATCACCGTGGATGGTGAAAATGTTCACCAGTTACGGCGGGCTGAACTGTACAACTTGCGTAAGCGGTTGGGTATGCTTTTTCAAAGCGGCGCTTTATTAACGGACATGAGCGTTTATGATAATGTTGCTTTTCCGTTACGGGAACATACGCATCTTCCTGAATCCATGATTCGGACACTCGTGTTAATGAAGCTGCAAGCGGTAGGTTTGAGAGGCGCTCGTAACCTGATGCCTAACGAACTTTCCGGGGGCATGGCCAGACGCATTGCCTTGGCCCGGGCGATTGCACTGGATCCCATGATGATCCTGTACGATGAACCGTTTACCGGTCAAGACCCGATTTCCATGGGGGTATTGGTTCATTTGATTAAGTCTTTAAACAATATCCTGGGTCTAACCAGCATTATCGTATCTCATGATGTACATGATACTTCAGCGATTGCTGATTATATTTATGTGTTATCAGGTGGCAAAATTGTCGGGCAAGGTACTCCCAAAGAAATCCAGCAATCAGAATCTGAATGGGTTCAACAATTTATGACTGGAGCGGCTGATGGTCCTGTACATTTTCATTATCCTGCAAAAGACTATGTTGATGACCTGTTGTCATCTGGAAAACGTTATTAAATAAAATGATTCAATTTCTACAATATTTGGGCAAAAGTACGCGCACCAGCTTTACCAAGCTGGGGCGAGGAACGTACTTTCTGCTCCAGACTATTTCCGGCACACTCAGCGTATTAGCTCGTCCCAGATTGCTGCTTAATCAGCTGTATTCAGTCGGTGTGCTGTCTTTTTTAATTATTACTATTTCGGGGTTATTTGTCGGAATGGTTCTGGGCTTGCAGGGTTATTACACACTCTCTGATTTTGGTGCAGAAGAAACGCTGGGTGTTATGGTTGCGGCTTCTTTAGTCAGAGAGTTGGGGCCAGTCGTTTCCGCGCTGTTATTTGCAGGCCGGGCCGGTTCGGCTTTAACTGCGGAAATTGGGCTGATGAAAGCGACGGAACAGCTATCCGGCATGGAAATGATGGCGGTTGATCCGGTCAAGCGTATCATTACTCCGCGCTTTTTAGCCGGATTAATATCAATGCCCTTATTGGCGGCACTATTCAGCGCGGTGGGCATTATCGGCGGGCAAATAGTGGGTTCAGGCTTGCTAGGCGTAGACGAAGGCGCTTATTGGTCGCAAATGCAGGCAAATATAGATTTTCAGGACGATATTATCAACGGCGTTATTAAAAGTATTGTGTTTGGTTTTGTAGCATCCTGGATAGCATTATTTGAAGGTTATGATGCCATCCCCACCTCGGAAGGCGTCAGTCGGGCGACGACGCGTACCGTAGTCAATTCAGCTTTTAGTATCCTAGGTCTGGATTTCATCCTGACCGCACTCATGTTTGGAGACGATTAACATGCAGCACACCAGTACCCAGGACACGCTTGTCGGGCTTTTTGTAGCTTCTGGCATAGCCGGACTTTTTTTTCTTGCTATGCAAGTCAGCAATTTAAGCTCTTTTGTTGAGGAGGATAGTTATACTATTACCGCGCGTTTTGAAAACTCCGGCGGATTGAAGCCTAAATCTCCGGTTTCTGCTGCGGGTGTTAAAATCGGTAGGGTCAAATCGATTAGCTTTGACCCGAAAACCTATGAATCAGTTGTTCAGATGAGTATTAATACTCAGTACAACACGATACCTGACGACACAACCGCCAGTGTTTTTACTGCCGGTCTATTGGGTGAGCAGTATGTTAATCTCGAGCCCGGCGGTTCGGATGTTTATTTGCAGAACGATGGCAAGATTGAAATCACCCAATCAGCTATCATTCTCGAAAAAGCGATAGGCCAATTCCTGTTTAAGTCAGCGGAAGAAAAAAAATGACAAAACTGAGTATTATTGACCAGGGAGCAGGGCGCTTTATTATCGATGGCGATTTAACTTTTTCCACTATCGACAAGCAGACTGTAAAATCGTTTGCTTTCTTAACTGCATCGAAGCATATCGTGATCGATCTTGGCCGGGTTGCTTGTACAGATAGCGCGGGGCTTGCGTTAATGATTGAATGGATCAAACATACGCGCCATCATAGAACACAGATAACGTTCAAAAATATTCCTGAGCAACTACTCAATCTTGCTAAACTCAGCGGCTTTGATAAAACTAGCCATTTTGCAACACAAACTGCAGGGGGTCAGAATCATGGGTCCCTACCTTTCACAGAGACAATCTAAAGTACCCACTATGGATAAACTAATTATTACCGGCGGCGCGCGACTTTCCGGAGAGCTACGTATCTCGGGTGCGAAAAATGCGGCCCTGCCTATTCTGGCTGCAACTTTGCTCTCGGAAACGCCTGTGAGTGTTGGTAACATTCCACACCTGCATGACATTACCACAACCATGGAATTATTGGGGCGCATGGGTGTTCGTCTGGTTGTAGATGAGAAAATGAATATCGAAGTCGATAGCAGCACTATCACCAGTTATGTAGCTCCCTACGAGCTGGTGAGAACCATGCGCGCATCGATATTAGTATTGGGGCCTTTATTGGCGAGGTTCGGTGAGGCCCATGTGTCATTACCCGGCGGTTGTGCGATTGGCACTCGACCAGTTGACATTCATATCAATGGCCTTATCAAGATGGGTGCGTCTATTACCGTTGAAGGTGGTTTTATTCATGCAAAAGTTGATCGGCTTAAAGGTTGTCGTTTGGTGCTTGAACAAATCACTGTCACCGGCACGGAAAATTTATTGATGGCAGCTACCCTGGCTGAGGGAATCACCATTATTGAAAATGCTGCCAAGGAACCTGAAGTCACGGATTTAGCCCATTTTCTTAATGCAATGGGGGCTAAAATTTCCGGTATAGGCACGGATGTCCTGGTGATTGAAGGAGTTGAAAAGCTGGGTGTAGAGAACATGCACTATGACATTCTTCCTGATAGAATCGAAACAGGTACCTATCTGATTGCAGCTGCAATTACCGGCGGCAAAGTCAAACTTAAAAACACCCGTCCTGATATTCTGGATGCTGTTCTGGCAAAATTGGTTGAAGCAGGTGCTGAAATTACTACAGGTGAAGACTGGATTCAGTTGGACATGCACGGAAAAAACCCTAAAGCGGTTTCTCTTCGCACTGCGCCATACCCCGCCTTCCCAACGGATATGCAGGCCCAGTTTATCGCCATGAACACTGTTGCAGACGGAGTGGGTGTTATTACCGAAACGATTTTTGAAAATCGGTTTATGCACGTTCAAGAACTGCAACGCATGGGTGCCGACATTAGGCTGGAATCCAACACTGCCATTTGCACAGGTGTTAAAAAACTTACGGGTGCACCAGTGATGGCAACCGATTTAAGAGCGTCCGCGAGTCTTGTGGTGGCCGCGCTGGTTGCCGAGGGCGACACTCTGGTTGATCGTATTTACCATATAGATCGCGGCTACGATCACATCGAAGAAAAACTCTCGCAGTTAGGCGCGACAATACGCCGTGTCCCAAGATAAGGGTTTAATATGCTAACCATCGCCGTATCCAAGGGCAGAATATATGAAGAAGCCTTGCCCTTATTGGAAGAGGCCGGTATCACGCCGATTGACGACCCGAAGAAATGCCGCAAGCTAATTTTACAAACCACCCGAGACGACGTTCAGCTGGTTATTATTCGTGCCACAGATGTGCCTACCTTCGTCGAATATGGCGCTGCGGATTTGGGTATTGCCGGAAAAGATGTGTTACTGGAACATGGTGCTGAAAGCCTGTATGAACCCTTGGATTTGAACATCGCCTGTTGCCGGCTAATGACTGCCGCACATAAGGATGCTCCAGAGCAACGAAGCCGCATTCGTGTTGCCACTAAATACGTTAAAATAGCCCAAAGTTACTTTGCCAGTAAAGGCATACAAGCTGAAATCATTAAATTGTACGGATCGATGGAGCTTGCTCCGTTGGTCGGCCTTGCCGATTGTATTGTTGACCTGGTTGATACAGGCAACACCTTAAGAGCCAATGATCTCGAACCGCGAGAACTCATTATGAACATAAGCTCCAGGCTGGTAGTCAATAAAGCGGCAATGAAAATGAAACATGAAGCGATTACGGCATTACTGACTCAATTTGAAAAAACTCTGGCAAAGAGGTAAGTCTATGGCCGATTTAAAGATCACTAAACTCGATGCGTCATCCAGTGAATTTGACCAGCAATTACAACAACTGTTGGCATGGGATGACGCCGATGACAGAGATATCCATCAACGGGTTTTGGATATTATTGCCGATGTTCGAAAAAACGGTGATAAAGCCGTCATTGACTACACAAACCGCTTTGACCACCGCAACATTACCCAAGCTGGCGAGCTGGAATTATCCAAAGAAATGCTTAAATCAGCCTGGGAGAAATTGCCTTTTGATAAAGCGCAAGCACTGCAAACTGCAGCTGACCGTATTCGTGCCTATGCTGAACATCAAAAAATGCAGTCCTGGCAATACACGGAGGCAGACGGCACGTTATTAGGGCAAAAAGTTACGCCGTTGGACCGAGTAGGTCTCTATGTGCCAGGTGGAAAAGCGGCTTATCCCTCTTCTGTATTAATGAACGCCATTCCTGCAAAAGTAGCCGGCGTTAGTGAACTGATTATGGTTGTGCCTACCCCTCAAGGTGAAACCAATGAACTGGTTCTAGCGGCTGCTTTCCTGGCAGGTGTAGATCGAATTTTTGCTATTGGCGGTGCACAAGCGATTGCCGCGCTTGCGTACGGCACAGAAACTATTCCTGCGGTGGCAAAAATTGTCGGCCCAGGCAATATCTATGTAGCTACCGCCAAAAAACTGGTGTTCGGGCAGGTGGGTATCGATATGATTGCCGGTCCTTCGGAAATTTTGATTATCTGTGACGGTAAAACCAATCCCGACTGGATTGCCATGGATATGTTCTCTCAAGCAGAGCATGATGAAAATGCTCAGGCCATTTTAATCAGTGATGATGGCGATTATCTGGACGCTGTTGAACAAAGCATCAATAAATTATTGCCTGGAATGGAACGCGCCGAGATCATTAGAGCATCCCTGTCAGCACGAGGTGCGCTAATTAAGGTCAATAACTTAAAGCTGGCCGCTGATGTTGCTAATATTATTGCGCCCGAGCATTTGGAGCTTTCTGTTGAAGAACCCGAGGCATTCAGTAAAAACATTCGTCATGCGGGCGCTATTTTTATGGGGCGTTACACGGCTGAAGCATTGGGTGATTACTGCGCAGGCCCCAATCATGTTTTGCCAACCTCCAGCACGGCACGCTTTTCATCACCTTTAGGTGTCTATGATTTTCAAAAGCGCTCCAGTTTAATCAACTGTTCTCACTTTGGGGCAGATACGTTAGGTAAAACTGCTTCCATATTGGCGCGCGGTGAAAGTCTGACCGCCCATGCACGTTCTGCGGAATATAGAATGAAATAAGCAAGATCGGGCGGTCGCCCGCCCGATCTTGCGCCTCGCTCGCCAGTTCCACTTGCCCTAGGCGGTTAAAGTCGTCTTTACAGCTTTAAATTTTTAACATGACACAATCCGATTTTATTTCTTCCATTTTCCGCAAGGAAGTCCTGGCAATGTCTGCCTATAAAGTGGCCGATGCCCAAGGCTTGGTTAAATTGGATGCCATGGAAAATCCGTATAACTGGCCCGGGGATATTAAAAAAGACTGGTTGGAGACTCTAAAAGACTGTCAGTTAAACCGCTATCCAGATCCTGAAGCCCGCCATCTTACCCAAACTATTAAGCATTTTTATCAAATATCCGATCAGTTTGAAGTGCTGCTGGGTAATGGGTCTGATGAAATTATTCAATTGCTGTTAATGGCGTTGCCCATCACTGCCAGTGTTTTGGCCCCCGCTCCCGGTTTTGTTATGTACAAGCAACTGAGTGACTGTTTGGGTCTAAATTATCAGGGGGTTCCTTTGCTTGCGGATACCTTTGATCTGGACTTGCCGGCCATGCTGGCAGCTATAGAGCAACATCAACCTTCAGTTATTTTTCTGGCCTATCCCAATAATCCTACCGGCAATTTATTTAGCGAAACGTCTATCCTGGAAATCATAAAAGCAGCCAAAGGCTTGGTTGTGATAGATGAAGCTTACGCACCTTTTGCCAATGCCAGTTTTATCAATGCGCTGGATCAATATGAAAACTTGTTGGTTATGCGTACCGTCTCCAAGTTAGGACTGGCTGGTTTACGTCTGGGTTACATCGTAGGAAATCCTGCGATCATTGAACAACTCAATAAAATTCGCCTTCCATACAACATTAATAGCCTTACACAACTCAGCGCAGACTTCGCCCTCTCTAATAAAACGCTTTTTGATCAGCAAACGCAAAAAATTTGTGCTGAAAGAACTGTCGTTTTTAAAAAGCTTAATGAGCTTGACGGTATTACCGCTTACCCAAGCGCTGCGAATTTTATTCTTTTTAAAACACCTAAAAATAAAGCTCACGAGATTTTTTTATCGATAAGGCAGCAAGGGGTTTTAATTAAAAACCTGAGTGGTCAGGGTGGCTTGTTAGGCGATTGCTTGCGGGTTACTATCGGTAAGCCCGATGAAAATATGGCGTTTCTTGCAGCCTTAAGAAAAAGTCTCTAAATCTCTTTATCCCGCCTTTTCCCCAAGGTAGAAAAAGCCCATTTTCATATTCCAATCTCAATACGCTTTAATTCCACAGATGTCATCGATCATGCCTGTGCAAGAAACTCACAGGGCTATTTTGAAGGGAATTCTTGCCGAATAAAATCAATGTTCCTGTTTTAGTTCATCGGGTTATGTTGTTTTTCACCTAATACTTTGAAGTCATTTAACTTAAAAACATGACACCATCTCAAACAATTCATTATAAGCACTTCAAATTCACTAGCTTCTAGTGGTATATTGGCACCACATAAGAATGAGCTGTAAGGCCACGGATATAATCAGGAGAGTTCCATAATGAATAATAAAGGCGTCGATAAGTCCAAGCGTCAGTTTTTAACCTCGGCTTTGACCGTGGTTGGAGCTGTCGGCACGGGCTATTTAGCTGTTCCTTTTCTCGCTCAAATGCAGCCAAGTGTCAAAGCAATGGCAGCTGGAGCACCTGTTGAAGTTGACATTAGTAAAATGGAAACCGGACAACTGATTAGAGTTGCCTGGCGAGGTAAGCCTGTATGGGTACTCAATAGAACGCCTGAGGTTCTTGCGACTTTGAAAACCCTGGATAACGAGCTTAGGGATCCTCTTTCTAATGAATCTGAACAACCTCCTTCCAGTAAAAATCCGGCAAGATCCATAAAGCCAGAAATTTTTGTTGCGGTAGGATTGTGTACTCATTTAGGCTGCTCACCCACCTTCCGCCCGGAAATAGCGCCTAATGATCTCGGTGACAAGTGGAAAGGGGGGTTTTTCTGTCCGTGTCATGGTTCCTGGTTTGATCTGGCGGGTCGAGTATATCGTGGCGTGCCTGCTCCTACTAACCTGGAAATCCCGCCATATCGGTATGTTACCGATACACAGATAATCATTGGTGAGTCCGCTGAGGAGAAAACCGCATGAAACCAACCCGTTTAACTGAGTGTGGCAACTGGGTTTTAGAACGTTTCCCAGTGACTAAGTTCTGGAATGACCACATGGCGCACTACTATGCGCCCAAAAACTTCAATTTTTGGTACTTCTTTGGCTCTTTGGCGTTACTGGTTTTAGTCAACCAGATTGTTACCGGTATTTTGTTGACCATGAACTACAAACCGGATGCGAAACTGGCATTCGATTCTATCGAGTACATCATGCGTGATGTGCCTTGGGGTTGGTTGGTGCGCTACATGCATTCAACCGGTGCGTCTGCATTTTTTATCGTGATTTACCTGCACATGTTCAGAGGTATAATGTACGGCTCATTCAAGCATCCGCGTGAACTGATCTGGATTTTCGGCATGTTGCTGTTTGTTGCATTAATGGCAGAAGCGTTTATGGGGTACTTATTGCCCTGGGGGCAAATGTCATACTGGGGCGCTCAGGTTATTATTTCTTTGTTTAGCGCAATTCCTGTTATAGGTGATGACTTATCGCTATGGATTAGAGGTGATTATGTCATTGCAGATGCAACGCTGAACAGATTTTTTGCTTTTCATGTTATTGCAGTGCCTTTAGTTCTGGTAATGCTGGTATTCATGCACATTGTGGCGCTACATGAAGTTGGTTCCAACAATCCTGACGGCATTGAAATCAAGGAATCCAAAGACCCATGGGGGCATCCTGTGGATGGTATTCCTTTTCATCCTTACTACACCGTAAAAGACATCGTCGGTGTTGCTGTGTTTTTATTGTTTTTTGCTACGGTTATTTTTTACATGCCGGAAATGGGTGGCTATTTTCTCGAGCATGCCAATTTCATACCGGCTGACCCAATGAAAACACCTGAACACATTGCTCCAGTCTGGTATTTCACTCCGTTTTATTCCATTTTAAGAGCTATTCCTGATAAATTTGCCGGAGTTATTGCTATGGGTAGCTCTATCGTCGTGCTGTTCCTATTGCCTTGGCTGGATCGATGTAAGGTTAAATCAATTCGTTATCGTGGGGGTATTTTCAAAAAGGCCTTGTTGTTGTTTGTAGTCAGTTTCTTGGTTTTAGGCTATTTAGGTACTCAACCTGTAACACCGATAGCGACAACCATGGCCAGACTTTTTACCACAATTTATTTTGGCTTTTTTCTGTTAATGCCCATTTACACTCGCTGGGAAAAAACCAAACCAGTACCAAGAAGCTTGACCAAAGTACATAGCCTTGAGGAGCAATTACATACTCTTGAGGAGCAATTGCCCGCGTTAATTGAGGAAATTACCGAATTAAAACCAGTAGTTACTGAAATCGGTCACCCTGCTTTTAAAAGCTCTTTTTTTAACAGAAGGCCTAATCCTGAGGGCATGATTAACGTTATCAGCCGGTTAGCAAAAAAAGCAAAAGGGAGCCTGGATTGATATGAAAAATTTAATAGCATTATTTTTATTATTGACGCTGTCTTTTGGGGGTGTCGCATCGGAAGGTATTGAGCTGCAAGAGGCCAATATTGATATTTCCAATAATGACTCATTGCAACGGGGGGCGCAACACTTTGTTACCTATTGTTTGGGCTGTCATTCTGCCAAGCATATTCGTTATTTGCGTATTGCACTCGATGTTGGTGTAGATCAAAAAAAGATGTTAAAAGATATTGCTCCTGAGGGGGCAAGTATCTATGACCAATTACACAGTGCTATGAACAAGCATGATGCGGAAAAATGGTTTGGCACGCAACCGCCCGACTTGTCGTTAATTGCTAGGTCGCGTGGTGCAGATTGGTTGTACAGCTATTTAAAAAGTTACTATATCGATCCACGCAGTCCTACGGGTGTAAACAACACGGTTTTTGAAGATACCGCCATGCCTAATCCACTTTGGCAATTGCAAGGAGAACAGCATGCAGAATCAAGAAAAACAATATGGGGTGAATATACCAAGTTAGTTATTCCAGAGCCTGGTACCTTATCCGAAAGAGAATTTGATCTTTTTGTCAATGACTTGGTTAACTTCCTGGTGTATGTCGGTGAGCCGGTGCAACTGGAAAGAGAACGTATCGGCAAATACGTGATATTTTTCTTGCTTATGTTCTTGGTAATTGCTTATCTGCTAAAAAAAGAATATTGGAAAGACGTCCATTAATGCTTATGTGTAAGAAAACAGGGACGTTTTCTTGCAGCCTACGTCATATTTTCTAAATAACGCTAACAGTCAAAAACCTGACCTTTTATGCTACAATGACCCTTTTTACCGCCCCATACGTCCAAAGAGGTTGTTATTCGTGGCAAATATTATTACTCGTAAATCTGTAATGACGCTTTTTTCATCTCCGACATGCGCAATGAGCCATTGCGCTCGCTTTGTTTTGCATGAGAAAGCAGTTGCAGCAGATATAGAATATTATGACCCGACTGATCCTCCCGAGGATTTACTTGAACTTAATCCGAATGGTACCTCACCAACATTGATAGAACGTGATCTGGTTCTATATGATTCGCGTATTATCATGGAATATCTAGATGAGCGATTCCCACATCCACCTTTACACCAAATGGATCCGGTTTCACGCGCAAATGCCAGAATGCTGATTAAACGAATAGATCAGGATTGGTATCAATTGTTGGATGAAATATTATTTTCGGGCGAGAAAAAATCAGCGCGTGCCAAGAAAATGCTCAGAGAAAGCATACTATCCGCGACACCTATTTTTGCTGCTAGACCTTATTTCATGAGTGATGAGTTTTCGCTGATCGATTGTGCTATCGCCCCTTTATTATGGCGACTACCCAGTATTGGCATTGATGTGTCGACGCCGAATGAAGTTATTACTAATTATGCACAGCGTATATTCAATAGATCTGCATTCAAACGCAGTCTTAGTGAAGCTGAAAAAGAAATGGCTGAGCCTTTAAAATAACCATAGCAAAATGACCCCCTTAAAGCCCTATTTAATTCGTTCAATTTATGAATGGATTATTGATAACGATCTGACGCCGCATCTATTGGTCGATGCGGAAAGCAAGCATGCAATCTTGCCACAACAATTTATTGAGGACGGCAAGATCGTGTTAAATATAAGGCCAGAAGCTGTACAAGGGCTTTCTCTTGGCAACGAGGAAATTCAATTCAATGCCAGATTTAGCGGGAAGCCCATGCATATTGTAACGCCTATAGCCGCAGTGATGGCAATCTACGCTAAAGAAAACGGTAAAGGTATGATCTTCGATCAGGAAGATGAAGAGTCAGATAAAACACCTCCGCCAGAAAATAAGCCGCCGACGAGGCCTACATTACGTGTAGTAAAATAGGCTTGCCACTTAAGCCGGAACATTTAATAATTTCAAAGGGTTAGGAATTACACGGTGTAGGCTCTTTTTAGGAGACTGTCGGATTAACAGCGTTAACCAGCGCATCTAACTACGTTTAACATTTAAAAAAGCTGTTTGTTGATATTTTTAATGTCCACGGTCTTGTTATATAGACCAACCCAGGTTCTTTTTCGCTCTATTAGCTTCTTAACACATGCATTCTTTGTCAAATTCCAGCCTATACAGACTAAATTCCATTCATTTTGGACCGATTCCGGGCCTCGAAGATGGAATTGCCTGAATCCCTGGACGTGTTTAATGATACCAAACACGGTTTCGACGGTCGCTTTTCGCTTGCCGTAGAGAAATTTGCCTGCTTTAGTTGTTAAGCGATGAGTCATGGCCTCAACCGGCGGCAAAGTGGTCTCGTCTATTTCCGGTTGGTGCTGAAAGCGGGCGTCAAGGGATTGGTTATGGCTTTGCCGCTTTTGGGCAATGTAAGGTTTTATCTTTGCATCGGCGCAAGCCTTCACATTCCCTTGGCTATAGTAACCGGTATCGGCTAACAGGTTTTCAACGTTTCCCAAGACTTCCGGAAGCTGCTTAAGTTTGGCTAAAGCCGGTTCGATTTTTTTGTTTGTCGTTAGTGTGTTGGGTAACGTGATGACTAACGATCAGTTGGCTTGCAATATCCACACTGGCTTGGGCGTTATAGGCTTGTTCAAAACCATGATGGGTCGGTATGATGCTGGATTCCTCATCCGTTAAACTGACTTGATCTTTATCTTGAGGCTCTTCTGAAGGCGCTTGGGGCGCTTTGCCACCCATTTTTTTACCGGTTTCACTCAGGTGTTTTTCACGTTTAGCCAGCTTTTCGTCATACTCGGCTTGTTCTTGCGTGTAACGCGCCTTCGCGCGGGCCTGGATTTCCTGCTTGAACTGGGCTTCCAGTTGCTTGGCGTAATCCCAGATCAGGGCTTTATGCTTGCTGGCATTGGCTTTAATCTGGGTGCCGTCTAGGCCGCTGTGCCCAGTTTAAGCAGTCCCATGGCTTCTGCAAGCACCAATAGCTCGACAAACAAGCCTTCAATCTCTTTGTTGAAGCGTTTGCGAAAGCTGTTGATGGTGTCGTGATCCGGATTCTCGTTGGCACAGATATATTTGAAGGCCATCGAATCATAAGTGGCTTTCTCCGGTTTGCGGCTGGAAAATACGCCGGTCGCGTAGCCATAGAATAACAACTCTAATAACATCGCCGGATGATAGGGAGATTTTCCCTTGCCTGAATAGGCGGCGGATAGGATTCGCAAATCCAGTTGATCAACAATATCGACTACAAAACGAGCCATATGCTCTTCAGGCAAATAATCCTGAACACACGGCGGCAAAATGTAAGGTGTATCGCGATCAATCAGCATGGATTTGTCACCGTCATTTATTGCCGGTGCTGCCGAATCGTTTCCTGATGCACAGATCACCTTTGACCGGTTTCATGTAGTTAAATTATTGAACGAGGCCATGAATCAGGTGCGGATCGTGGAACGTAAAGAACATGATGCCCTAAAAGGCCATACATACACCTTTCTAAAAAACCGCGAAAACCTAGCGGACAAAAAGGAAAAAGCGCTGGCTGAACTGATCACACTCTACCCCACACTCGGCGAGGCTTACCGCTTAAAGGTGCTGTTCAATGATCTCTGGGCAATGCCTGACAAACCGGCAGCAGACGTTTTTCTGAGGCAATGGAGTGAAGAGGTGGATACTGCCAGGATTCCAGGAAGGAGTACAGGAAGCGGTGCGACTGGCATGATAGTCAGCTAGCTGGTGGAAGTCCAGCCATTGCCCTGTGAGAAGGGAAAATGTAGGCGAAGGCAAGGGTGCCCAAAGAAACTCTCGGTAGCTACCCAACAGGGGAACGCGGTTACCGTTAGCCAATGCGGGATCTGAAGGAAGCCCTAGCCAAATTGGTCACTTAAACGTAAGTGAACCTTCGTAAGGCAGTGATGAAGGGGTAAGGTATCCGCGACTACCGAAGCCCAATATTCTCACCGTAATTTATCATTGTAATGAAGGTAGCTAGATCGAGAAACGGGTGACTATCTTACCCAGTGAAGGGCCGTCGGCTTTGGGTCGGTGTAACTGCGACACCTTAAGCCCTAAGCGCAACAGTAATGTTGACGTTAAACATCTAAGGGTCTACAGATGAAGCCGTAGTAATCGTAAAGTTCGGTGCCGATGAATTCATGGTGACATGGAGGAGGGTAAAACATCGAATCAGTGACAGGACGTTGGAGGTGAAGGGCGGAACATGTAAGCGGCTTTTGTCCGTTGATTAGAGACTGGAGGACTGAGATCAGCCCGTGGGGAGCGGTTGACTTTTTGCGTCGTAAACAGTGAACGAATCAGCCGTGCGAGATTGACGAAAGCCCTCTGCAACTAAGAGTGCAATAAATGAACATGAGCCAATTGATTGAGGAACCCAGACTCTTTGAAAACCTCTGCTCAACCGTGTATTTGGGCATAGGCTTTATCTTGGTGAAAAGGAACCGAGGCAAACCCGGCATAGACGGTGTGCGCATAGCGGACTTTGAAGCCAATTTAGACGAAGAGCTAAGTCAGTTGCAACAGGAATTGAGCAACTGGACTTATCAACCCTCGCCGGTACGCCGAGTCGAGATACCCAAGCCGGGCGGCAAGGGGATGCGACTTCTGGGCATACCGACGGTGTGGGATCGTGTGGTACAAGCAACGCTAAAACTCCTGCTGGAACCGATTTTTGATCCGCATTTTTCGCCGAACAGTTACGGTTTCCGTCCCGGACGGAGCCAACACCAGGCGGTGGAAGCGGCACAACGGATTGTTAACAGTGGTAAACCCTATGTGGTGGATATTGACCTGTCGAAATTCTTTGATCGTATCCATCATGACCGACTGATTGTCCGAATGGGTGAAAAGGTAACCGACAAACGGATACTCCGGTTGGTCGGTTTAATGCTGCGTAGCGGCATTATGATCAACGGCGTTGTTATCCCCAGCCAGGAAGGCGCGATGCAGGGCGGCCCTTTAAGCCCGCTGCTCAGCAACATCGTTCTGGACGAACTGGATCAGGAACTGGAGAGGCGAGGCCTGGAATTTTGCCGGTTCGCCGATGATTGCAATAGCTTCGTGAAATCGCAAAAAGCGGCAGAGCGGGTGATGGCAAAGGTCAGCCAATTCGTCGAAAAGAAGCTAAAACTGAAGATGAAAATGGTATGTGGGCTGGTCGAATTATTTCAGTTTGACCAACTACCCATCCCAATTGCATAAAATCGAAGCCCATACCCGGCGGCGATTACGATCAAGACTGGTGAGTCAGCAAAAGAGAAAACAGTATCTTTACCGAAATCTGGTCAAACGGGGAGTGCCGCGAAAACAAGCATCAAAAGCTGCCTTTTCTAACAATAAACGGTGGGTGCTCTCAAACGCCCGAGCGGTGACGAGAGCCTACCCCAACAGTTTGTTTATTAACCTGAAAGGACAGGAAATATGATCCGACCGCAAGCTCGCGCATTGGTTTGAAGTTTCTCAATGGATACGCCTTGCATGAGGAGCCGTGTACGGACCCGTACGCACGGTTCTGTGGGCAGACGGAGGCTGCGGCCTCCTCTGACCCGATCGTCGCGGCCGAAGCAGGACGAACGCGGGCCGCCGAAGGCAATAACCGCCAGGACAATTTTTCGCCGCTAAAATCGGACGGTCCCCATTTTAGCTTTCGAGAAAAATCTTGGCGCGCTGACCTTTATGAAGTTCGCCAATACGGTTCGGGCGCATTTGGACGGGGGGGTGTTCATTTCGTTGAGTCGCACATTACTAACGGCATTCTTGAAGGTATCAATAGTAAGATTCAATTGGCTAAACGGCGAGCCAGAGGCTACCGCAATATTAATAATTTCATCAACATGATTTATTTCCTTTGCGGAAAGTTAAAATTTGATTACCCACTGTATTTCACATAGAGCCAAGCTTTTAGACAAATACCGGCTGGTCTGTAGCATAAGCAAGAAAGGCGATTGCACGACAATGCGGCGATGGAAAGCTGGAATCACAGTCTTAAAGTCGAAGCCATAAAGGGCGAGAAATTTTTGACCCGCGCAAAGGCAAAACAACAGGTATTCGAATATATTGAAGTGTATTACAATCGTAAAAGGCTCCACTCAAAATCAGGCTATTTCAGCCTAGAAGATTTTCAAGCCAAAATGGTCTCTTAGCAATATGTCCCTGAAATCAGGTAAAGATCAGTTACCTTCTAACTTGAATTTTGTACCTCAATAATCCTATATCAGTTACCTACAACCATTTCTTTTTCTTAAAATATCCCAGCAAAAACACCGATACCCCAACAAAAATTATCCATAATACAGGATAGCTCCAGCGCCATTTTAATTCCGGCATATACTCGAAGTTCATACCGTATACGCCAGCGATAAAAGTTAATGGAATAAATATCGAGGCAAACACTGTAAGAACTTTCATGGTTTCATTCATTTTGTTACTGACGCTGGATAAATATATATCCAGCATGCCGGCTATTAAATCCCGGTAGGATTCCAGCGCTTCAATAATGCGTATGGCATGATCATAAATGTCACCGAAATATCGTCTTGTTTTCTCATTAAGTAAAGGCGATTCACTGCGTTGAATGGCAGCAAGCAGCTCGCGTAGAGGGGATACTGTTCTACGTAAAAAGATTAATTCTCGCTTGATTTTCTGGATAGTTGCCAGTGTTTGTGACGAAGGATCGGATAGTAAATTATCCTCAACGGATTCAATCAGTTCATCGAAGGTATCTTGTAAGGCAAAATACTCATCGACAACGGTATCCATAATCACATAAGCGAGATAATCGGCGCCCTGGTTTCTTATTTGACTTTTATCATTATCAAGACGGTTTAGGATGGGATCAAATAGCTCATCAGGTTTTTCCATAAAGGTAAAAACGAAGTTGTTTAATATCAATAAACTAATTTGTTCATATTCGACGGTAAATTCTTCGTTGCCTAAGGAAATTGCTTTAAGAACAATGTATAGATAATCATTAAACTCCTCGAATTTAGGCCTTTGATGGGTGTTAAGAATATCTTCCAGTACCAGTGCGTGTATATCAAAGTTTTGCCCTATGGCATCAATAATAGAAACGTCTTTTAATCCGTCAACAATCACCCAGGTTATGGTATCGGTCGTTTTGTAGGGCAGAAGTTCTTCAACAGATTTAACCGTGTGCTTTTCCAGGGTTGATTTATTGTAATTTATCACAGTGATTTTATGTTCGTGCGTATGCACTTCTCCAACATGCACCAGCGAGCCGGGCGGTAAACCGGATTTTTCAGAAGCGGAACTGAGTGATTCAGACATAGGGTTATCCTTGGGTGGTTTTGGCTGGGTGGATAAATGCTTTCTATTTTTATAGGATGTATTGTTTGGACATCGCCCCCGCCTGTTCTTTAACCAATTTAGGCACAAGGTAGCCGGGCAGGATGACCTGAATTTCTTTAATAAGGGCTATTGCGGCTGTTTCAGATACTTCAAAATGTCCTGTGCCTGTGGCCTTGTCCAATAAATGCAGATAATAAGGGATGATGCCGTGACTGAAAAGTTGTTCACTTAATTCGCATAGCGCTGCTACGTTGTCATTAACCCCTTTTAATAATACTGACTGATTAAATAATGTAATCCTCTTATTTGCAAGCAGTTTGCAGGCGGCAATGACTCTGGGATTTAGTTCATTGGCATGGTTGCAGTGGACGACGATCACAATTTGTTTGGAATTTTGAGCCAAGGTGTTAATGAATTCACCGGTTATTCGGGCCGGCAGAACGATAGGTAAGCGGGTGTGTATTCTGATGCGTTTTAAATGCTCGATAGCGCTTAATTGCGCAAAGAGCTTTGTCAGTCTTGCATCGCTAAGTAATAACGGATCACCACCACTTAAAATAACTTCCGAGATGTCTGGGTTTTCCTGAATAAATTGGATACCGGCGTTTTCATTTTGTTTGCCAAGTTGAAGGTCGGAATAGGGAAAGTTGCGGCGGAAACAATACCGGCAGTTAATAGCACAACTGCCGGTATTGATAAATAAAGCCCGGCCATGATATTTGTGCAAAACGCCCGTCTGAGTCGCGGAGGAAAGATCGCCAACGGGGTCGTTGCTAAAGCCAGGGTAAGCGAACAGTTCATCTTTAATCGGCAATACTTGCCGTAATAAAGGATCATGGGGGTTGCCTTTTTGCATGCAGGCAGCAAAGCTTAAGGGTACACGTAATGGGAAATCCTCGGCGGCAGCGACTGAAACAGGTAAGTCATTAGGAGATATGTGCAGATAACAGCATAAGTCTTCAATATTATTAAAGGCTTCGGCGAGTTGTTGTTGCCAGTTTTTAGTAAAGTGCAGGGTTTCGCTTTGTTGTTCTGACATGAAAGTGGTTATTTAAAGTTTCTATCGATAGTTGCCTCTATTATAATGCTCAAGTTTTATATTGTTTGTCATCTTGAGGATAAAATGGCCAGTTACAGTACCAATGAATTTAAAGCCGGGTTAAAAGTCATGTTGGATAATGACCCCTGTGCAATTATCGAAAATGAATTTGTAAAACCAGGTAAGGGTCAAGCCTTTAATCGGGTAAAAATCAGGAATCTTAAAACAGGCCGAGTAATAGAGAGAACTTTTAAATCAGGTGACTCTCTTGAAGGCGCTGACGTGGTTGATGTTGCGATGCAATATTTGTATAACGACGGCGAATTCAGACACTTTATGGTGCCGGATACGTTTGAGCAGTATCAATGTGATGAAAAAGCTGTCGGCGACGCGAGTAAGTGGCTTAAAGATCAGGATTCTTGCACCGTCACCTTATGGAATGACGCTCCTTTGTCTGTGTCACCGGCCAATTTTGTTGAGCTGGCGATTGTTGAAACTGATCCGGGTGTGCGGGGTGATACCTCCGGTGGCGGCGGTAAACCGGCTACTTTGGAGACTGGCGCGGTTGTTAGAGTGCCGTTATTCGTGCAACTGGGTGAAGTCATTAAAGTTGACACACGCACAGGTGAATATATCTCGCGTGTAAAAGAATAGTGCTGAATGAGTGGCAGCCGACATGCTCAATAGATATTTTGCGCTTAAGAGCGCAAGTATTAGATGGCATACGGCGGTTTTTTTCAGCAAGAGCAGTGCTTGAAGTAGAAACACCATTGCTTGGTCATGGCGGCGGGACTGATCCACAGCTGGATTTTTTTACGACTGAATATTGTTCGCCACCACTTCAGAGCACTTTGTTTCTGCAAACATCACCTGAGTTTGCTATGAAACGCCTCCTTGCTGCCGGTAGCGGTTCGATATATCAAATATGTAAGGCATTCAGGAATGGCGAGTCAGGACGTTTTCATAATCCTGAGTTTACTCTGTTGGAATGGTATCGGGTTGGCTTCACGTTGCCTCAGTTAATGGATGAAATAGCTGAATTGATAGCGGTTTTATTTATTGGTCACAGGGCTTTAAACCCGGCACAACGGGTTAGTTATCAGGAACTGTTTCAACGTTGTACAGGTTTGAATCCTTTAGAGTTTTCTTATCAGAATTACTGTGCTTACGCTCGGGATAATCAATTATCTGAAGCGATAAGTATATGCGGACATGATCACGGTTTATGGTTGGATTTTATTTTCAGTCATAACGTTCAGCCACACTTGGGTGATAACGCTGTATGCATGGTTTATGGATATCCCGCCTGCCAGTCGTCACTAGCACGCATTAATGAATGCAATTCGCAAATCACTGATCGTGTCGAAGTCTTTATAAATGGCATTGAGCTGGGTAATGGTTATTATGAATTGACCGATGCGAAAGAGCAGGAAAGACGATTTGATAAAGAAATTGCCGTCAGACAGCAAAGAAAACGCCCCGTCACTGTTAAAGATAAACATTTTATAGAGGCGTTGGAAGCAGGGCTTCCGGAATGTTCGGGCATGGCCATAGGTTTGGATCGCTTACTGATGCTGTTGGCAAACAGTGCAACTATCAATGATGTGCTTAGTTTTCCTATACACAGGGTTTAAGCTGGTTCAATATTTACTGTGTTATAATTCCGCGAATTTCAACTATTTAGACCATGATGTTTTATTTTTAGCCGCCTACATGAAATCAAATATTTTTTCTTGCTTGTTATTGCTGGGTTTGCTTGTGTCGTATGGGGTTAAAGGTGACGAAGAATTCGTTGTTAAGGATATTCAGGTCAAAGGACTGCAACGTATCTCTGAGGGTACTGTTTATAACTATCTTCCCGTTAATGTGGGTGAAAAATTTTCTTTGGATAATGTTTCGCCCGCCATCAAAGCTTTATTTAAAACCGGTTTTTTTAAAGATGTGTCATTGGAAAGAGAAGGTTCAACGTTAATTGTTAATGTCGTGGAGCGCCCCTCCATAGCAAAAATCATTTTTGAAGGTAATAAAGATCTCAGTAAAGAGGACTTGACAAAAGCGCTAGATAAAATTGGTTTGTCCGAGGGTAAGATATTTGATCGGCAAGTACTGGACAAAGTAGAACAGGAATTAACTCGCCAATACCTGAGTCATGGTAAATATGGCTTAAAGATAAAAACTGACGTGTCTAACTTGACACGGAATCGTGTAGGTATTCATATTAAGATTTCCGAGGGCCGAGTTACCAAGATTAAGCAGATTAATATTGTTGGTAATAATGCTTTTGATGATAAAACACTGTTGGGTAAGTTTGAATTAAACACATCCAATTTGTTATCTTTCTACAGTAAAGACGACCAGTACTCCAAGCAAAAATTATCTGCTGACCTGGAGACTCTGAGATCTTATTATCTCGATCGGGGGTATATTAATTTTTCAGTTGAGTCCACTCAGGTAGCTATTACGCCGGATAAAAAAGATATTTATGTCACTATCAATGTCAAAGAGGGCGATGTTTACAAGCTGTCTAAAGTAAAGCTTGCAGGGAATTTGGTGGTAGCTCCTGATGAACTGATTAAATTGGTCAGCGTCGGTCCTGGGGAGATATTTTCCAGAAAAAATGCCACTGAAACCTCAAAAGCCATTCAGGATCGCTTGGGTGATGAAGGTTATGCTTTTGCAAACGTTAATATGGTGCCTGAAATTAACGAAGCTCAAAAAACAGTGGATATAGCTTTTTTTATTGATCCGGGTAAACGTGTCTATGTTCATCGCATTAATATGAGCGGTAACACTAAAACCCGTGATGAAGTACTACGCCGCGAAATGCGCCAAATGGAAGCTAGTTGGGCGTCAAGTTCTAAAATTGAACGCTCAAAAACGCGTCTTGAACGCTTGGGCTATTTTGAAACCGTCAATGTAGAAACCCCGCCCGTTGTAGGCACTGCGGATCAGATTGATGTCAATTATACGGTGGTCGAGAAGCCTTCCGGTAATTTGTCGGCGGGTATCGGATTCTCTCAGGTTCAGGGCATTGTGTTAAATGCCAATATTTCTCAGGATAACGTTTTTGGTTCGGGTAAGCGCGTGAATCTTGCCTTTAATAATAGTAGTTATACTACAAACTATCAGTTTGGCTTTTTTAATCCTTATTTCACTGTGGATGGGATTAGCCAGGGATATAATATTGGTTATGCAAAGCGAAATGCCGGAGCAGTGAATATTGCTAACTATTCTACCGACATCTTCAATGCGGGTATCAATTTCGGGATACCCTTGAATGAATTCGACCAGATACGTTTTGATACTGATGTAAAACATACCAACTTAAAGACCAATTCCTATTCGTCCTATGAAATTAATCAATTTATTGAAGACCAAGGCTCCAAGTTTTGGACTTTTGGTCAGGCCGTAAGTTGGTCTCACGATACACTTAATCGGGCAATATTCCCTAATAAAGGAGGGCAACAACGACTGTCTGGATTAGTGACGATCCCCGGTAGTGATCTGGAATATTATAAAGTCGGTTACAGGCATCAGCATTATTTTCCCTTGGCTAAGGACTTTACTTTCAAGCTGAATGGCGAAGTTGCCTACGGAGGAGGGTATGGAAATACTCATGGTTTACCTTTCTTTGATAATTACTTTATGGGTGGAACGGGCTCAGTACGTGGCTTTAAAAATAATACGCTTGGACCGAGAGATTCAAATGGGAACCCTATTGGTGGTTCCAGCAAAATTATTGGTAATGCAGAGTTGTTTTTTCCTGTTCCTTTTCTGTCAGAAACAAAGTCTGTCAGATTGGGAACCTTTTTTGACGCCGGAGCACTTAATGATGGTTTTTCAGTAAATAACATGAAATATTCTGCTGGAATTTCGGGTGAGTGGTTGTCACCATTCGGAGCTTTATCGGTTAGTGCGGCATATCCTTTGAATAAAGGAACATATACGTATAATACTTTTAACCCTCCCAATGACAATACTGGCACTGATGTTACTAAAAATGATCAAACGCAGTACTTTCAATTCAATTTTGGCCAAAATTTCTAACAGAAGTTGTTTTGGTTTAATGGGCTTATCCCCTATAATTTAACAAAATATAATTTACTATTTATTCACACTTTAAATTTAACTATAACCTAGGATCGATTTTACAATGAAAAAGAAAGTTGCTTTATTTTTAGGCCTGTTGTTTGTTGCAAATGTTAGTTATGCTGACTTAAAAATTGGCTTTGTCAATATACCCGCGGTTCTTGAAAAAGCGCCCCAAGCTGAAAAAGCTAAAAAACGCTTGGAACAAAAATTTTCACCTCGAGATAAGCAATTGGTTGCTCAACAAAAAGAAATCCAAGGTATGGAAGAAAAATTGACTCGGAATGCTTCGGTGATGAGTGATTCTGAGAAAGCTAATCTTGAAAAAGATATTTTGAATAAAAAACGAGATGCAAAAAGATCTCAGCAGGAATTTAGTGAAGACTTTAATGCTAGTCGCAATGAAGAATTGGGTAAATTGCAACGCCGTATCGTTGAAGCAGTTCGGGCGATAGCTAAAGATGATGAGTATGATTTGTTGCTTACTGATGGCGTTATCTATGCTAAGGATCAGTTTGATATAACAGCTCAAGTTCAGAAAAAGCTGTCGACAATGCCTGAGTAAGGAACGGGAACGAAAAACAACAACCGGTGCAAGATTCTTGTTTGTTCAAAGCCTATAAACTTAGCGCATAGCAAGCTATGCGACTGTTTATAAAACGCAGAAAACGGACAAAAATACAAGTCGGTTAGTCAAGTTATAAAATACATGTTCCTCTCACTATATATTAAAAGCGCAGACCAACCTTCATGAAGCACTCTAAATCATGTCTATTACATTAGATATTTTACAAATACAAGCATTCTTGCCACATCGATACCCTTTTTTATTGGTTGACAAGGTGATTGAGTGCGAGCCTGGGATAAGGCTGTTAGGAGTGAAAAACGTCACTTATAACGAACCCTTTTTTCAAGGTCATTTTCCACAAAAACCGATTATGCCGGGTGTGCTGATTTTGGAAGCCTTGGCACAATCGACAGGCCTATTAGCCTCGGAAACAGCCGGGGACGAATTGGCAGGCATGATCTATTATTTGGTGGGTATTGATAAAGCCAAGTTTAAAAGGCCTGTTGTGCCGGGAGATCAATTGATGCTGGAAGCAAAGTTTATTAAAAGTAAACGTAATATTTGGGCATTTGAATGCCGTGCAGAAGTTGACGGTGAATTTGTCGCAAGCGCTGAAATCAGATGTGCAGCGGTGGTACATTAATTTTGATCGATCCAACAGCCAAAATTGATAGTCATGCTGAATTGGCCGATGATGTGTCCGTTGGGGCTTTTTCTGTTATCGGGGCTGATGTAAAAATTGATGCCGGTACGGTTATAGGCCCTCATGTTGTTATTAAGGGGCCTACTTCCATTGGGAGGGAGAATCGCATCTATCAATTCACTTCAATCGGCGAAGACCCGCAAGACAAAAAGTATGCGTTTGAGGTTACACGGCTTGAAATCGGTGATAGAAATACCATTCGAGAATTTACCTCTATGCACAGAGGAACCCAGCAAGATAATAGCGTTACTCAGGTAGGCAATGATAATCTGTTTATGGCTTACACCCATGTAGCCCATGACTGCATTATTGGCGATCATGTCATTATGGCAAATGGAGCATCATTAGCCGGTCATGTACATTTGAATAATCATGCTATCCTGGGCGGATTTACTTTGGTGCATCAGTTTACCCAAATAGGGCAATACAGTTTCGCGGCTATGGGCAGTGCGATCACCCAGGATATTCCCCCATTTATTATGGTAGGCGGCAAGCCCACTCGACCCCATGGCATAAATTCAGTCGGCATGGAACGTAATGGCATATCAGCCGAAGATATCAGATTAATTAGAAATGCTTATAAAATAATCTATAAAATGAATTTACGATTGGAGGATGCCATAGAGCAAATGGAAGATCTTGCAAGTGATAGTCAACAATTATCCGATATGGTCAGCTTTTTGCGTAATGTACGCAGGGGTATATTACGCTAATAGCTACGTGCTATTTAGTATTTGTTCAATATTTCTGCCAGATTATCGGCACTCATAGTTTTTACTTATTGTTCAGTTTGATATTTTTTATTGGAGTCCAAAACTTGATTCGGACTCCATTTATGCCTGACTTGAGGCAGTGTTGCCATGGATGACGACTATTTAATCAAAACCACACAAAGCTTCCTGATTGCCGGCGTTGATGAAGCTGGGCGCGGACCGCTTGCAGGTCCGGTGGTGGCGGCGGCTGTTATCCTTGATCCACTGAGGCCAATTGATGGTTTGGCTGACTCTAAAGTACTCAGCGAGCGGAAGAGGAACAGCCTTTTTGAAATAATTAAGGTAGTTTCTTTAGGTTGGTCAGTCGGAGTCGCCAGTGTTGAGGAGATCGATGAATTCAATATTCTCCAGGCAACACTGCTTGCTATGCAGCGGGCTGTGAATGGATTGGCGATTCAACCAGATAAGGTTTTAATAGACGGCAACTGCCTTCCTGATTTATTTATTCCTGCCCAGGCCATTGTTAAAGGCGACAGTAAAGTGAAAGTTATCAGCGCTGCTTCTATTTTGGCAAAAGTTGAGCGGGATAGCATCATGGTTGATTATCACAAAAAATACCCCGACTTTTCTTTTCATCTGCATAAAGGCTATGGCACTCAACAGCATTTGGCTGAGATTGAACAGTTTGGTTTTTTAGCGATACACAGAAAAACATTTAATCCTGTAAAAACCATGACAATTCAGCAAAGGATAAAATAGATTTACTTTTTTAACTTGATCCTATAGGCTCTTCGTCCATTAATGCAATTTGTTCGCGTAGCTCAATAATACGATCCTGCCAATAGCGTGGTGTGTTGAACCATGGGAACGCCATGGGAAATGCAGGATCATCCCAGCGTTTTGCAATCCAGGCGGAATAATGAATCAAGCGTAAGGTGCGTAAGGCTTCCAGAAGATGTAATTCCCTCGTGTTGAAATCGTAAAAGGTTTGATAACCTGCCAGTAAATAGTTGAGTTGCAATGTCATCTCGGCACGGTCGCCTGAAAGCAGCATCCACAAATCCTGTATCGCCGGCCCCATTCGGCTGTCATCAAAATCAACGAAATGAGGGCCGTCATCTGTCCATAAAAGATTGCCTGGATAACAATCTCCATGCAATCGCAAGGTTTTTACTTTGCCGGCTCGTTCGAAACAACGTCTCACTGAGTTCAGTGCATAAGCGGTAACACTGCTGTAAGCACTGAAAAGATCTGAGGGAATGAAATCATGCTTTAGCAGGTAATCTCTTGGTTCGTCGCCAAAATTGCCAATATTCAGATCAGGTCGAGCTTTAAAGGGTTTTAAAGCGCCAATTGCATGAATACGAGCAATAAAACGCCCCATCCATTCCAACTTTTCACGACCTTCAATTTCCGGAACACGTCCACTTTGTCTGGGAAACACTGAGAATCGAAAGCCGTCGATTTGACTTAATGTCTTGTTTTCCCTAAATCGTAAAGGCGGGACTACGGGGATTTCATTTTCCGCCAATTCCTGAATAAAAGAATGCTCTTCAAGGATAGCGGCTGTCGTCCATCGGTTAGGCCTGTAGAACTTTGCCACAACAGTCGCTGTGTTCTCGATACCAATCTGATAGACGCGGTTTTCATAGCTATTAAGAGCTAGCAGTCGGCCGTCACTCTGCAAACCAATACCATCCAGGGCGCTCAAAATAATATCGGGGGTTAGTGCTGAAAAAGGCGTAAGTGGAGTATTCATAGTATTATTGTTACCCTGAATACTCATTATAAGTAATGCTTTTGCACTAAGGTGTGGCTAAGGAATGTGTATTTTATAACATGAACAAGTTATAAAATACACATTCCCTAGTGAGTATTTGCAGATTCTGGCCTTGATGTGCGTCCAGTTTAAGCAACAGCTTCTATAGGTCCTTGTGCATCTGCCGGATCACCTTCGTAGGGGGTGGCATAGCTGCATTCTTTTTGTGGGCAGACTTTTTCGACTCCGCGTCTTTTTGTCTCTTTTATAGTCAAAATAGGCCACTTACATTCCGGGCAGCTTTCTTTAACCGGCGCATTCCAGAGTGCGTAATTACATTTTGGATAACCAGAGCAGGAGTAGAATATTTTGCCATTACGTGATTTGCGTTTGAGGATGGTGCCCTTTTTACATTGAGGACATTCAACACCGGTATCCATGGGCTTTTCCAAAGGCTCAATATGGCGGCATTTTGGATAAGCGCTGCAACCGATGAATTTGCCATAGCGGCCTGTTTTGAAAACTAGCGGAGATTCGCATTGAGGACAAGTTCGATCTTCCACAACTTCGGGTTCATCGGAAGCGCTAACATCGTCATTCAAATTCCGAGTATAGGAACATTCTGGATAATTGGTGCAGCCTATAAACCTTCCATTTCTCCCCAAGCGGATTGATAGTGGGCTGCCGCATTCAGGACATTTTTCGTCGATGGCTTCCTGGGTAACATCTTTACGCTGAACACTTGCATCTTTTTCCTGAACCATTGAGCTAAACGGCTTCCAGAATTCGTGCATTAATGGAATCCAGTCTTTTTCACCACGGGAAACCGCATCCAGTTCATCCTCCAAATTAGCCGTAAAATCATAATCGACGTATTTGGTAAAATGTTCAGTTAGAAATTTATTTACGACTCTGCCGACATCGGTAGGGTAAAAGCGTTTATTGTCCAGGGTGACATATTCACGGTTTTGCAGGGTCGAAATGATCGATGCATAAGTTGAAGGTCGACCTATGCCATGTTCTTCTAGGGATTTTACCAGACTGGCTTCGCCATAACGTGGAGGTGGTTCGGTAAAATGCTGACCTGCAATGATGTCATTAAGAGGAATTGGCCGGCCTTCTTCCAGGGGGGGCAAAAAACTTTCCTTATCATCACTTTCCTTGCTGTCATCTTTTCCTTCCAGGTAAACCGACATAAATCCTGGTGTGGCAATGCTGGAACCTGTTGCCCGGAATATGTGTTTGCCATCGTCGCAGCTTAGATCAACGGCGACCACATTGAGAGTGGCATGAATCATTTGGCAGGCTATGGTGCGCTTCCAGATCAGATCGTATAGTTTGAACTGTTCAACACTGAGGAAGTTTTTTATCTGGTTCGGCAAATGTCGAGGATATGTAGGGCGTATAGCTTCGTGTGCTTCCTGGGCATTTTTTGATTTGGTTTTAAATAGCCTGGGTTCTTTAGGTACATTTTTAGCACCGTAGTTTTCTGTAATTAGTGCTCGTATTTCATCGACCGCTTCTACTGATAAAACAACCGAGTCTGTACGCATATAAGTAATTAGACCGGCTGTTTCGCCGCCTATATCAATTCCTTCATACAGCTGTTGGGCAACGATCATGGTGCGTTTGGTAGTAAAACCCAATTTACGTGATGCTTCCTGTTGCAGTGTCGAGGTTATGAAAGGTGGAGCAGGGTTGCGTTTTTGCTGTTTCTTTTCCAGCTTGGCAACCAGTAACTGACCATCTGCCGCGTCTAGTAGTGCTTGTTTGGTTTTTTCTGCCTGCGCTTCGTTGGCAATGCTAAATTGAGTCAGCTTTTCGCCATCAAAATGGGTCAATTTGGCTTTAAAGGTTTGTTCATGCGCTGTCAATGCGGCGTCAATAGTCCAGTATTCACGGGTTTTAAACGCTTCTATTTCCTGTTCGCGTTCAACAATCATGCGTAATGCAGGGCTTTGTACGCGGCCAGCTGACAGTCCCCTGCGAATCTTTTTCCACAACAGGGGCGATAGATTAAAACCTACCAAATAATCCAGGGCACGGCGCGCCTGCTGGGCATTGATTAAATTGGTGGCCAGTTGCTCCGGGTTGGCAATCGCTTCAGTGACCGCTTTTTTGGTAATTTCATGAAAGACTACTCGATGCACCGGCTTGTTTTTGAGTAGTTTTTTTTCTTTTAGTAGTTCATACAAATGCCAGGAAATAGCTTCGCCTTCCCTATCAGGGTCGGTTGCCAGATATAAGATGTCTGCAGATTTAAGCGCTTTGCTTATAGCCTGAACGTGACGTTGATTGCGATCAATGACTTCATATTTCATGGCAAAGTCATTGTTCGGGTCAACGGCTCCTTCTTTAGGAATAAGATCGCGGACATGTCCATAAGAGGCTAAAACCTGAAAGTCTTTGCCTAAATACTTCTCTATGGTTTTTGCTTTTGCAGGCGATTCTACAATGACAAGATTCTTGCTCATTTAATTAAACGGATTCAATAATTTAAGGTTTAAGGGCAAGGGAAGGTGATACATTTTTCACCTTGAACCTTCTATAATTAATGTAAATAAGTAGGGACGAGATCATAAACAATATCTTCCATTCTGGAGAAAGCGATTTCCTCATCAGGCTGGCTTAGCAAAACCATCAACACGATCCATTTCAGTTTTTCCATTGATATTTCTTCATTTTCCAGCGCCATTGCCCGATCGATGACAATTTCTCGATTAGCTGAATTCAAGATACCCTTTTGTTCAAGGAACATAATAAGATTGCGGCATTCAAGGTCAAGTTTAGCTATTTCCTGAGTGCAGAAAATGCGAAACGCGGGAACGACTGTAGGCTTTATGGCTCCCTGCATGCTAAGTGAGTCAAGCCAGTCGAACGCTTTATTAACCTCACAAGATTCAAAACCCGCTTCCAGTAATTCTGTTCTGATGACATCGCTATCAGGAAGCATTTCAATTTCATCTTCCATATAATTTTCAAATAAATACATCAGGACATCAAAAATATTTTCTTTCATAGTGTGTTTGCTGGTTAGATTATTTTACTCTCACATAGCAGCCGCCGGCGGTTGCTTCTAGGTAACCTTGTAGTTCCAGAATTAGTAGCATTGAGGAAATAACTTCAACGGATTCGCCGGTATTTTCAACCAGATTATCAACAGAAGTTGGGCTAAACATGACACGATTCAATAATGTTTGTTGCTCCAGGTCAAGTGTTGATTGCATGGAGAATGGTGGTAATTTCTCATCTTGTTGATAACATTGATTTAATTCTTCAAGGATATCCAGGGTAGTTTCGACAAGTTTTGCGCCTTCACGGATCAGTGCATTGCAACCTCGTGCCAGAGGATTATGAATAGAGCCAGGAATAGCAAAAACTTCACGGTTTTGTTCTAAAGCCATTCGAGCTGTAATTAATGAACCGCTTTGTTTAGCTGCCTCAACAACCAGTAAACCTTGGCACAGGCCGCTGATAATGCGGTTACGCCTCGGGAAATGATTGGCTTTGGCTGTAGTGCCGGGTGGGAATTCTGAAATCATCACGCCGGTATTGACAATTTCAGTGGCTAACTCTTTATGCCGGGCGGGATAGACGCGATCCAGTCCTGTTCCTGCCACTGCAATGGTATAACCTTTCGTATTTAATGCACCTCTATGACTCGCGGCATCTATGCCTAAAGCCAGACCACTGGTGATGACAAAACCGTGTTGGCTAAGTGTTTTGGCAAAGTTGAAGGCAGTTTCCTCGCCTAAAGACGATGGGTTGCGACTGCCCACTATGGCAATTTGAGGCCGCGATAATAACGCTGGGTTGCCTCTTACAAAAAGTATAGGCGGCGGGTCGGCGATTTCCTTTAATTGCGGTGGGTAGTTTGTATCGTTAAAGGTAACGATACAGTTATTTTGTTGGTCCAGCCAAGACAGGTCGTAGTCGATCATGGTCCAGTCAGGGTTTTTGATGGCATGAACAAGGTCGCTTTTTAAACCTAAAGTCGAAAGTGCTTGCGCGGACTCTGCAAATAATTGAGCAGGAGTATTAGTTTCGAGTAGCCTTAGAAATGACCTGCAACCAATGCCTGGCGTGCGTAATAGCGCAAGCCAGTATTTTAAGTCGTTGTCAGTTGGTTGCGTGGTTATATTCAGGGGGTTTGAACTTTATCTAAAATGTGAATGGCTTGAGTGGCTTTCATAACCAGAGCGTAACTGATGCGTTCAAAGGGACGAAAAACCATCAGAGTGCCGGCAATTTCATCGGGAAGCTTAACGACATCGTTTTTAATAGTGCTGTACGGGTCATTGATACTGTTGCCATTTTGGTATATGGCGAGCTCGTGTCCAGCTAGTATGCCGTCTTTAGTGCCTTTGTCTATAACTACAACATTATAAAGTCCTATTTGAGAAACTCCGCCAAGCACGCTGATAATACTGCCATTTATACTTTTTTCTGGCGGCCTTGGGAAGTAATTCAAGGTAACCTCTTCTTCAGTTTTTGGCATTACCCGGTCACCTCTGCGAATCTCACTGTTTGATTTGGTGATGGATAATGTTGCCGGGTCACCTGTCTGTTGCAATGTGGTATCAGCAATATATTTCGCCTCATACCCTAGGATTTCGCCGGTTTCAGGGCTAACATAGGTATCTCCCGCCCGGTAAATGGTATATGACAGATTTCCTGGTTGGGTTATCGAGCGTACATAAAGTCTGTCACCCGTTCCTGCAATGAGATGTTCGCCAGCGATATCGAGAACATAAGGTGCGTTGTTGAGTTCATTTTCGGACACAACTTTGGGTGAGGTTAGAAACTGTGCTATAGACTCGGTAGGGATTAATTCAATCGCCTGTTTGATAATGGTTTCCCGAATACACGGTAATAGCTTTCCGTCTTCGGAAACAGCAAAGTCAGTTCGGCCATTTTTAACATCTTCTTCACTAAGAAAACAGGGAGAACCGGCGGAGGATTGGGTTTGTAGATCATTTCTGGACAAACTAAGCTGTGGCCTTCCGTTTACTATTGAAAAATAAATGGTATCGCCCGGATAAATCAGGTGCGGATTTTTAATTTGAGAGTTGTTGCTCCACAGTTCAGGCCATTGCCAAGGATGGTTTAGAAATTTACCGGATATATCCCATAAGGTATCACTCTTGACAACGGTATATTGATTCGGATGAGAGGGGTTTATTTGTATTTCTTCAGCCCATGTACTTATACTGGCAAAGAAAGAAACCATAAATCCAAAAAGTGTTCGAAAAGCCATATTGATTCCCGGGAGTCTTTTTTAGTCGTTTGCGTTCAAAGCTTATATGAATTCATATAGAACTCTAGCAAACCTTAAGTTACTGATCATTATAGACTAGAAATTTGGCTCTTTCGGTGTTTTTGTTGGAGTGTGATACCTTTGTGGTGTCGGTTTGCGTGACTATTCTTGCACTAACTTTTGATGGTTACAAGACTCTAAACAACAACTCGCCATCATTGGCTTGAACCATCGTTGCTTTACCGATGGTTGGGCCTTCGATTGTAACTTGTTTTAGATGTTAGTGTTAGCCAATGTTGTTAAGACTCAGGCAGTAAGCACAAAGCACTGCTGTTTAATGGCGGTTCCTGATGTCTACCAAAGGTTACTTGTATCGTTTAAATCAACGGATTGTTAATCCAGCATTGTGGTTTATTAAGGGCTTTTAATGTCCCAAGCCGATCTTTTTTGATGCATTATCACTTTGCTTAACTAATTGGCTCGACCTATGATAAGACTTGCAAACTTTACCCATTCTTCCGGGTCTTCTGCTACTCTCGCTAGGTGTGAGGGAGCGGATAAATGCCACGCCACGAGCCGTAGCCTTAACAGCTCCCGCTTCGACTCCCATTCCTTGATATCTTCCGCCTTTATCAAAGAAACCTCCCCATTCAATGGGTTCTCGAATTCGACCATCTCATCTGATGAATTGTCTTGTGTTAAAGTCGTATCTGACATTTTTATCTCCGGCACCTGGTGTTCAAAACTATGAAAAAGTATAGATCAACTTTTAAACGCCGTTGCAAATATAGAATTGGGTGATAAAGCCGCTAAGGGTGGCAAATGGTCACTTGTTCAGTTGCAGAGGGTAATGAATAATCGGCCTGCTAGAGCATAAAAAATCAATAAGTTTAGGTGTTGTTTGATTCAAATGCCATAGTAGTTGTTTTGAATGGGCTTCCAGGAAAAATCATCTATCCATTTGGAAATGGTTGCTCGCACTGCCTCTGTTTTTTGTCCCATTAATTTTGGTGTTTTTGGAGGAGAAGTTTTGCTTGCATACAAAAGTGTTCGACCTCTTAATTGTCAGCTTGCGAAGAACGTCTAATTTTCCTTGTTGTTCTTGGAATGTGGTTGTGTAGGTGCTTGGGGATAATGAAGCGGTCCTATGTCTATAGTTATGCACATATAATCCATGCGTCTATGTTTTACCCTATTGATGTATTAGGGGCGTGCGGCTCCTAATGTGTGATACCGAAACGAGCTTAAGCCTGCAAGCCTTAATAACTGTGGAGTTTCCAGATTGTTCTAATTCATATAGAATTCCAGCATTGAATTATTTTTAGTGGTGAGTTTGTTGAGTATTTTAACTATTCTCGAGTTTCCGGATGAACGATTGCGTAAAAAAGCCGCAGTAGTCAAAACGGTCGATGATAAAATCAAAAAATTAGTCGATGATATGCTTGAAACCATGTATGAATCGCATGGTGTAGGATTGGCGGCTACCCAGGTGAATGTGCATCAACGGGTCATTGTAATTGATGTCAGTGAAGAAAAAGACGATCCATTGTTTTTAATAAATCCTGAAATCATTGAAAAAGATGGCATCAAAGAGTCCGAAGAAGGTTGTCTTTCCGTCCCCGGTTTTTTTGAGAAGGTTAAAAGAGCCGAGCATATCAGCGTAAGAGCGCTTAACAGAGAAGGTCAGCCTTTTGAATTTGAAGCAAGGGATTTGCTGGCCGTGTGTGTACAGCATGAAATGGATCACTTGAACGGAAAATTGTTTGTTGATTATATTTCGTCACTGAAAAGGCAGAGAATTAAGAAAAAGTTGGAAAAAATTCAAAAAATGGAAAAAAACTGATCATGAAGATTATTTTTGCCGGAACCCCGAACTTTGCCGTACCCAGCTTGCAAATGCTGCTGGCCTCCAATCACGAAATATGCGCCGTCTATACGCAGCCCGATCGCCCGGCTGGTAGAGGAAGGCACAGTCATGTAAGTCCGGTTAAGGAGCTGGCTTTAAAATACGAAATCCCCGTGTTTCAGCCGCTTACCCTGAAGTCTGGCGAGGATTTGCAGCAAATAAGGTCATTTAATGCTGACCTGATGGTAGTGGTCGCCTACGGTATGATTTTAACGCAAGCTGTGCTGGACATGTCCCGGCTGGGCTGTATCAATGTTCATGGCTCCTTGTTGCCGCGTTGGCGTGGAGCTGCACCTATCCAACGGGCCTTAATGGCGGGTGATGAAAAAACCGGCGTAACGATTATGCAGATAGTCCGTAAACTGGATGCAGGTGATATGTTACACACGGAAGAATGCGTTATTGGCGCCAACGATACGGCCAGCGACTTACATGATAAATTAGCCGAACTGGGCGCGATAGGTCTGAGTAAAGTACTGGCACAAATGGAAGCGGGGACTCTACATGCAGAACCGCAAGATGAAAGTTTGGTGACTTATGCTGAAAAATTAACAAAAAGCGAGGCGATCATAGACTGGAAACAATCAGCGAGCACCATAGACTTAAAAGTCAGGGGTTTAAATGCCTGGCCTGTGGCACAGACGCTTTATCAAGGCAAGGTATTACGTATCTGGCAAGCGAAGGAGATAGCGATAGAGTCGGATTTAGAGCCGGGAATTGTAAGCTGCCAAAATAAAAATATGGATGTGGCAACCGGAAAAGGCTTGATACGTTTGCATGAAGTGCAGCTTCCAGGGGGGAAACGCATGACGGCTCAGGCGTTTTTAAATGCTCATTCTGTGAATGGCGTAAAACTCGGTTGAATACAAGATTGATCGCGGCTCAGGTCTTGTCTCGCGTCTTGCAGGACGGACAGTCCTTAACAACAGCCCTGGAATCTGCTTTAAAGGCGGTCGAATCCGGTAAAGACCGAGCTTTCATTCAAGCGCTGTGCTATGGTGTTTGCAGAGCCTATCATCGGCTGGATTTTATCTTAAATGAATTACTGGATAAACCGCTAAAGGACCGGGATGTTCAAGCCTTGGCATTAGTGGGTTTGTATCAGCTCAAGTACATGCGCGTAAAACCTCATGCAGCCGTCTCTGAAACGGTGTTGGCAGCCCGCAAAAAACCATGGGCTAAAGCGCTCATTAACGCGCTGCTTCGAAGTTATCTGAGAGAACAGGATGGCCTTGAGCAGAAAGCCGACAACGTGCAGTCTGCCGCAGTGAGCCATCCTGATTGGCTTATCAAGCAAATTGAACAGGACTGGCCGAAGCAAGCACAGCAAATCCTCCTGGAAAACAACCGGCAACCCCCTATGGTTTTACGTGTTAATCTGGTACGCATTAGCCGAGATCAGTATTTACAGCAGTTAAGCGGGCAGTGCGCAGAGGCGGTTAGCGTCGATTTTTGTCCTTCTGCGATCATTCTGGGTAAACCGGTTGCGGTTGAATTATTACCCGGCTTTACCGAAGGGCTGGTTTCCGTCCAGGATACCGCCGCACAATTGGCGGCCAGATTGTTGGCTGTGCAAGCCGGACATCGAGTATTGGATGTGTGCGCCGCACCCGGCGGAAAAACCGCGCATATTCTGGAATCACAACCGCAACTAAAAGAATTGGTGGCGGTTGATGTAGACGCATCCCGATTGCAGCGAGTCAGCGACACTTTGCAACGCTTAAAGTTACCAGCCAAACTGGTGGTGGGCGATGCGGCTAATCCTCAAGACTGGTGGGACGGTCAACTTTTTGACCGTATATTGTTGGATGCGCCCTGTTCAGCATTAGGTGTTATCCGCCGTCATCCCGACATCAAGTTATTACGGCGGGCGGAGGACATCGAGCCGTTGAGGATATTGCAGAAAAACATCCTGCAAGCTATCTGGCCGCTGCTGGCTCCCGGCGGCATCATGCTCTACGCCACCTGCTCCATCCTGAAGCAGGAAAATGAACGGCAAATCGAGGCTTTTTTAGCCGAACATCCCGATGCATTCGAATTATCTATTGATGCTGAGTGGGGTTTCGCAAGCAACCATGGCAGGCAGATTATGACAGGTGAATCGGCAATGGATGGCTTTTATTATGGCCGGCTTGGTAAATCCTGAAATACGCTGAACGAATATTTTTCACCAAGGAGATACAGGTGGACAAAATCTGAATAATGGATTCAGGGTCTTGATAATTAGTTTATCGATAAAAGCAAAGCCGGAATTCGCCAAAATCTGTTCCAAACCCAGTAAGGTAGGAGGAAATAAATCAGTAATTAGCGTCGATCCCTGGATGGATAAGTATATATTCCCGGGGGCATGCTGCCTTCGATTAAACAAATTGCCAAAGCGATAGAAGGTAAATTTGTCATGGAAGACTGGCATAATTTTGGTCCCGATTACGACAAGACGCTTATGTGCTGGTTTGAAAATTTTTCTGAAAATTGGGAAAAGATAAAAGATAACTATGACGATCAGTTCTTCCTGATGTGGAAATACTATTTATTGTCCTGTGCCGGCGCATTCCGGGCACGGGGTAATCAGCTGTGGCAAATTGTATTATCAAAGAACGGTGTACGAGGGGATATACTTCGGTGCGGTGAATAGTTTTTGACCTGGATTTGTCTTTAACACTAAGATAATCAAATTTATTGTTGAACTATTTTTACGATTAAAACCAAATATATATTGTTACGTTAATCATAACCTGCATGTCGGATGAACAGGTGGATTTCAATAAAAAATAGGGCTACCGAGAGGACCAAGTACAATGGACAAATCACAAAACAGTATTATCAAGGCTATTTCAATCTTGCTAAGCAATATCTACGCCTACCTGAAGAATCTATTCAAGGGGGAGCCGGAGCTTGAACTCAATAAACCCTCGGATAATAAACCGAATGGTTTCAGGCAAAAAAGATTTATTTATTTCGCGCTGTTTTTAATCCTGATGCTGTCTTTGGTCAACAGCGTCAATGAAGTGCAACGCGATGAAATTTCCTACAGCCAATTTATTAAACTGGTTCAGGAAGGAAAGATTGATAAGGCCGTTGTGTCTGAACGTATTATTAGCGGTGTTATCAAGTCTGACGACCCTAAAGAGTCAGGCAAACATTTTGTGACGGTCCCGTTATGGCAAAATGATCTTGCGCAAATGCTGACACAAAATAAAGTCGATTTTGTCGTAAGAAGCGGGGAAAACTGGTTGACCACCCTGTTTTTCAACTGGATTATTCCGGTGTTGATATTTGTTCTGATCTGGTCCTGGGTTATGCGCCGCGCTACTGCCGGAGCGCAGTCGTTTCTCAATTTGGGTAACAAAGTTCGCATACATCAGGATGTCCAGACTAATGTTACCTTTGCTGACGTCGCGGGGGCCGATAGCGCCAAGCAGGAACTGAAAGAATCCATCGATTTTTTAAAAGCACCCGAAAAAATTCAGCGCTTAGGCGGACGGATGCCCAAAGGCGTGCTGCTCGTGGGTCCTCCGGGTACCGGCAAAACACTGCTGGCGCGCGCTGTCTCAGGAGAAGCCAAGGTGCCGTTCTTCAATATCAGCGGTTCCGAATTTATCGAACTGTTCGTCGGTGTCGGCGCAGCCCGCGTTCGCGAGCTATTCGAACAGGCGCGCAGTAAAGCCCCCTGTATCATATTCATCGATGAATTGGACGCCATCGGCCGCTCTCGGGGTGGACCCGTGGTGATGGGCGGACATGATGAGCGGGAACAGACCTTGAACCAGTTGCTGACTGAAATGGACGGTTTTGATACTTCGGTCGGCGTCGTGGTCATGGCAGCGACCAATCGTCCCGAAGTGCTTGATAAAGCCCTGTTGCGTGCCGGTCGATTCGATCGCCAGATTGTCGTTGATAAACCGGATTTGCAGGATCGTATCGAAATACTCAAGTTGCATACCAAAGCCATGACGCTGGCTCAAAACATCGATATAGCGGTCGTTGCAAAACGGACACCCGGACTAGTCGGGGCTGATCTCGCCAACATAGCCAATGAAGCGGCGATTATGGCGGTACGGGTCGGCCATAGCCAAGTTGAAATGGAAGATTTTGAAGCCGCTATCGATCGCATACTGGCTGGGCCTGAAAAGAAAAACCGCGTATTAAATCCGGAAGAAAAGCGCCGGGTCGCCTACCACGAGGCGGGACACGCTATGGTTGCCGAACACGTGCCCACAGGGCAGCCCGTGCATAAAATTTCCATTATTCCACGGGGTGTATCAGCGCTGGGCTTTACCTTGCAATTACCCGTTGAGGAAAAGTTCCTGTCTACCGAGAATGAACTGAAAGACCAGATAGCCATTTTACTGGGCGGACGCATGGCTGAAGAAATCGCACTGGGCAGCATCTCAACCGGCGCCCAAAATGATCTTGAAAAAGCCAGCGACATTGCCCGCAGCATGGTTTGCATTCTGGGCATGAGCAAAAAACTGGGACCTTTGACTTACGGCAAACGCCAGCAGCTTCAGTTTCTGGAAACAGAAGTATCTGAATATCGCAATTACAGTGATGAGACCGCTCGCATCATCGATACAGAAGTAATGGCGCTGGTTGAGGAAGGTGAAACACGCGCAAGGGAAATCATTACCGCAAACAGAACAGCATTGGAAAATCTGGCTAACTTGTTGCAAGAAAAAGAGGTCATTAACAGAGAAGAAATGACCGCGTTACTTGAGAACAAGTAAAATTAGTATGAATTTCATTGTGTTTTTTAGGGCAAATTCCCACGTACTTTTTAATAATTAAGATTCCCGTTTTGTTAAAAAACTATTCTTTATCTGTTTATTTATGCGGCGTTTTATTCTGGCTGTTGCCATTTTCCGGTTACGCCGACGAATTTGCTGCGGAAGTGAATCAAGCCGAAATAACGTTGCAAGGCAGTAGTTATGAGTTGTCTGCGGACATCTTTTATCAACTCAGTAAGAAGGCAATGGAAGCATTGCAAAATGGAGTGCCTTTATTCTGGGACATTCAGGTCAAGATTTTGCAACATCGCGATGTTTTTTGGGATAAGACGCTAATTGATACAGCGATACGTTATCGTATTCAATATCATGCTTTGTTGAATATGTACCGGGTCAGAAATGAGGGTAACGGTGAAGTTTATAATTTCTCCACGCTGTCCGCAGCATTGGATCTGATGTCTACGATACGTGATTTTCGCGTGATGGAGAAGGCAGGGCTTGACCCTGAAAAACAATACCTATGCGCTGTGAGAGTCAGTTTTGATCGTGATGCCTTGCCATTACCGTTGCGCCCGATTGCCTATATTGATTCGCAGTGGTATTTATCCAGTGACTGGACACTATGCCCTCTGAAAAAATAAAACTCCCTGTTAACCTGTCTGTTTTAATCCTGTTCGGTCTGATCCTGCTGTCATTGCAGTTGATGAGCTCAGCAACGCAGGAATCGTCACAGTTGAGCGCGATGTATTCATGGCTGTTATTAGTCAATGCTCTGGGTTCTGTCGTGCTGCTGATATTGGTTGGGGCCAATATTTATTCCTTGATTCAGCACACAAAAAGGCGTGAGGCGGGTTCGCGGTTAACGACTCGAATGGTGTCGTTGTTTGTAGTATTGGCTTTAGCACCTGCCGTTATTGTGTTTTATTTTTCCATGCAGTTTTTACATCAGGGGATTGATAGTTGGTTTAATGTGGAAATAGATCGTGCCATGGAAGATGCGCTGGAACTTAGTCAGGCCTCGTTGGATCAACGTATGCGCTGGCATTTGAAGCAAACGCAGCAGTTGATCGAGAAGTTGGAAGATTCATCTGAAAATTTGGTAACCCTGGAAATAGAAAATTTGCGTGCGCTTTCGGGGGCCTCGGAGATGACTCTTTTTTCTCGGCAGGGTCGAATTATTGCTTCAAGCAGTATTAACCCCGGCGATATTTTGCCGAGTCTGCCGGATGAGCATATCTGGTTGCAGTTGCGCCAGAATGCCGAGTATGTCGCTTTAGCGCCCGTGCATGAAGAAGAATTGATGATTCGTGTTATTGTCTCTGTTAAAGCCCATGAGCCACAATATTTACAGGCTTTATATCCTGTGCCGGTAAGAATTGCTGATTTGGCGGATTCGGTGGAATTTGCCTTTGTGCGTTATCAGGAAATGAATTATTTAAGAAATTCATTAAAAATGAGTTTTTCCCTGGCGCTGTCGTTAGTGTTATTAATGAGTTTATTGGCGGCGATATGGGTGGCTTTTATCAGTATCCGTAATATTATCGCGCCGGTAAAAGAGTTAGTTAAAGGTACACAGGCCGTTGCTTCCGGACATTATGACCAGCAGTTGCCGGTTATTGCTCAGGATGATCTTGGTTTTCTGGTTGAGTCATTCAATGTTATGACTCATCGTATTGCGCAAGCCCGCGATGAAACCAGAATGGCTGGTTTTGAGGTGGAAAATCAAAGGGCTTATCTGGAAACGATTCTGGGGAATTTAACGGCCGGGGTTATCAGTTTTGATGCGTTGTATAAAATTCGCACGGCTAATCAGGCAGCGTACAGAATTTTTCATATTCATGTTAATCAGTTTATAGGACGGACTTTATTGGAACTTGTTCAAGGCTATTCCGAGTTGGCTGAGCCACTAAAATCAATTCAGCGTTTGTTGGAGCAAGCGGATGATATTTGGCAGCAGCGGATTGCTTTTTTAGGGTCCAATGGCTGGCAGGAATTGTTGTGCAGGGGGACGCCGCTGTTTTCTCAGGAAGGTTTACGGGTTGGAGCAGTTGTGGTTTTTGATGATGTGACCGACTTGATACAGGCTCAGAAGAATGCCGCATGGGGTGAGGTAGCGCGAAGGCTGGCCCATGAGATCAAGAATCCGTTGACACCCATTCAGCTATCGGCGGAAAGGTTGCAACATAAGTTGGCCGATAAGCTGGAGTCCACTGATGCTGATATTTTACAGCGATCAACCAGGACCATCGTGCAGCAGGTTGAGGCGATGAAAGAAATGGTGGATGATTTTTCCGAATATGCCAAACCTTCCAAAAAGCAGACAGTAGATATTGATTTACCGAGCCTGGTTCAGGAGGTATTGGCTCTTTATGCGTTAAAATCGGGGGTGAAATTCAAAGCCGATTATGAGACGGGCTTACTGGTGATTAATGGTGACCCTGTTAGTATCCGGCAGGTGCTTCATAATCTGATAAAAAATGCGTTGGAAGCGGGGGATGCTCATGGATTGATCGAAATAGGCCTGCACAGGGTGCGGAAGAATAACACCGATTTTATAGAAATAGCGCTCTATGATGATGGGCCAGGCATTAAAGATGAGCAAATTGAGAAAATTTTTGAGCCTTATGTGACAACCAAAGCTAAGGGTACGGGGCTGGGATTAGCGATTGTAAAAAAAATAATTGAAGAACATGGCGGTGTAATATGGATCGACACCAGTCGTAAGGTGGGGGCAGGTTTTATAATCCAGCTCCCGGCATGTAACTCTGAACAGCTGTAAAATATTATGAACACAAACACACCGCGTATATTAGTTGTAGATGATGAGCCGGATATTCGCGGATTGGTCTGCGAAATTCTCGAAGATGAAGGTTATCAAGTCGCTATGGCGGAAAATGCAAGCGCTGCCAGGGACTTAAAAAAATCCCAACAACCTAATCTTATCTTGCTCGATATCTGGATGCCTGATACTGACGGCATTACCTTATTGAAAGAATGGGTTGCCGAGGATTTCATGCTGTGTCCGGTGGTCATGATGTCCGGGCATGGCTCGGTCGAAGCGGCTGTTGAGGCCACGCGGCTAGGAGCCTATGATTTTCTTGAGAAACCCTTGTCGCTGGCAAAATTATTATTGATTGTTGATAGAGCCTTGGAAGCGGGAAATCTTCAAATAGAAAATGCCGGGCTTCGGAAGCAATTGGTTGTTGATATTGAGCCGGTTGGTAAGAGTGCTACTGTTGCAAGAGTCAAGGATCAATTAAAACGACTGGCTCAACATGATGCCAGGGTATTGTTCGTCGGTGAGGCAGGTGTCGGTAAAGAGCTGTATGCGCGTTATCTGCATAACAATAGTGCGCATAGGGATGGTCCTTTTGTTGATGTAGCGGTAGGGAGTATATCGCCTGAAAATTCGGCTGTAGAGTTTTTTGGTAAGGAAAGTCCGGGTAAGATTTACCCCGGCTTGTTAGAGCGAGCGCATAAAGGGACCTTATTTTTGAGTGAAATAGGCGGCATGGATAAGGAAACCCAGTTGAGGCTGCTTAGCGCCCTGGAATCCAGTTCTTTTTTACGCGTAGGCGGAAGTGAGGCTGTGCGTGTTGATGTCAGAGTGGTGGCGTCAACCCGGATTGCGATGGATGAGGAGGTTAAGTCCGGGCGGTTCAGGCAGGATCTGTATTATTTGCTTAATGAGGTTGCTCTCAATATCCCTCCACTTAGGGAACATAGCGAGGATGTGCCGGGATTGCTTAGTTTTTATGTCGATTATTTTGTTAATCAGGATAAACTGGCTTTTCGGAAATTCTCTATGGCGGCGCAGAATTTTTTACGCAATTACAGTTGGCGTGGCAATGTACGGGAATTAAAAAACCTGGTACAGCGTCTGATGATTCTGGGTGTCGGCGAAGATATAGAATTGGATGAAGTGAAATCAGCACTGGGATCGGTCGTTAGTGATGTGATGACATCGTCATCGGTTCCCGAGTTTTTCAATCTGCCGTTAAAGGATGCCAGGGATCATTTTGAAAAAGCTTATTTGGAATATCATTTTGAGCGGACAGGCGGCAGTGTTGCAAAATTGTCGGCTGCAGTGGGTATGGAGCGAACCCATCTTTATCGTAAATTACATTCATTAAATATTAAATTATAAATTGGGCACAAGGATATTGTATTCGCCCCCCTGTACTCTTTAACGCTAAATCATAAATAAACATTGAAAAAAATGATAATGTTTAGTAGAATTCTCGCTCTTTTATTGAGCCTTTAAAGAAAGACTAAGTAACGATGAAAACATTTAGTGCAAAAGCAGCAGAAGTTAAACGCGATTGGTACGTAGTTGATGCAGATGGGAAGACGCTGGGTCGCCTTGCTTCTGAAATTGCACGTCGTCTTCGCGGCAAACACAAACCAGAATACACACCGCATGTTGATACCGGTGATTACATTATTGTCGTGAATGCAGAGAAAATCGGCGTTACTGGCAATAAAGAAAAAGATAAGTTATATCAGCATCATACGGGTTATATTGGTAATCTGAAAACCGTTAGCTTGGGTAAGTTAAGAAAGACGTTCCCTGATCGCATTCTTACTACCGCTGTTAAAGGTATGTTACCGAACAATCCATTAGGTCGTGCAATGTTCAAGAAATTGAAAGTGTATGCAGGACCTGAACACGATCATCAGGCTCAACAGCCAAAAGTTTTAGAATTATAAGCGAGTAGACCATGGCAGCAGCTCAGTATTACGGAACAGGTCGTCGTAAAAGTGCAATAGCACGCGTTTACGCAACATCAGGCACTGGAAAAATCACTATTAACAAGAAAGCAATCGAAGACTATTTTGGTCGTAAGACTGATCAGATGGTTTCGCGTCAACCGCTTGAATGTGTTGAGATGGAAAGCAAATTCGATGTCAATGTCATTGTTAAGGGCGGCGGTCCTTCCGGACAGGCGGGCGCTATTCGTCACGGTTTGACGCGTGCATTGATGGCGTATGATGAAGCCTTGCGTCCAGCTCTTAGAAAGGCGGGTTTCGTGACTCGTGACTCGCGCATCGTAGAGCGTAAAAAAGTTGGCTTACACAAGGCCAGAAAACGTCCACAATACTCGAAACGTTAATCAACTGTTTCGTGCAGGTAACTTCGGTTACTCGCTATGAAATTAGAAGGGTCGCATTCGGAAGAATGTGACCCTTTTTTATGGGTTAAGTCAATGCTGTGTGCTCGGTTGAGAGCTATTTATCCTCAATGATGTTAATTTCTTCGTCACAGATTCAGTGATTTTATTGTTGTGGGTTACTAAACAAATCTGTTTGTTGATATGCCAGACAATTAACTATTAGTGCTTGAAAAATGATTTTTTTTATCAGCAATGTTAAAATTTAAATATTAATAATTAAGTAGATTTAACGGATGTCGATAGAATCTCAAAAAACGCCCCATAAGCCGCTTGCACTTGAATTTAAGAGCAGTACATTTTCTGTACCTGTTTTAGTTCTATCTAGTGATGATCTTGTTGTTATTGAACAACAGCTTCATGAAAAAATTAGCTTGGCACCAGAGTTTTTTAGAAATTCACCTTTGGTGTTGGACTTGCAGGAAACAAACAAACATGGCTACGATATCAATATTGCAGCACTCACGGACACTATTCGTAAGGCCGGTTTATTTCCGATAGGGATACGTGGTGGCAACGTACAGCAGAATAAACAAGCGTTAGAGCTACTCATTCCAGTATATTCTATTCATACCGGCGGAATATCTCCCGAAACTCAAAAACGAAAAACAATCACCCCGGTTGTTCCTGAGCCGCAAACAGATGTAGATTCAGATATTACAGCAACGACACTGATTACTCAGCCTATTCGTTCTGGCCAACGCATTTATGCATCGGGCGATTTGATTATTTTGGCTCAGGTCAGTGCAGGCGCCGAAATTATGGCTGAGGGTAATATCCATGTTTACAATACCTTAAGGGGTAGAGCCTTGGCAGGTGTGCAGGGAAATTCTGAAGCGCGGATTTTCTGTTTTGATTTACAGGCAGAGCTTATTTCTATTGCCGGAAACTATAAAGTCAGCGAAGATTTGGACGAAACCGTACGCAACAAACCTGTTCAGATCTATTTACAAGACCAAGCATTAATTATCAAAGATATTGTGCAACACCACTAACTTAGAGGAAAATTGTGTGGCAAGAATCATAGTCGTAACATCCGGTAAAGGCGGTGTTGGTAAAACAACAACAAGTGCCGCTATTGCCATGGGACTTGCAAAAAAAGGTCATAAAACAGCCGTCATTGATTTTGATGTGGGTCTGCGCAACTTGGATTTAATTATGGGTTGTGAACGCCGCGTAGTTTATGACTTTGTCAATGTCATCAATGGCGAAGCTACGCTTAATCAGGCCTTGATTCGTGATAAAAACTGCAATTTACTTTATATTCTGCCCGCCTCGCAAACTCGCGACAAAGACGCTTTAAGCCAGGAAGGTGTCGGTCGAATTTTAGACGAGCTTAAAAAAGACTTTAAATATATAGTGTGCGACTCGCCGGCCGGTATTGAAAAAGGGGCTCATTTAGCGATGTATTTTGCAGATGATGCCTTTGTCGTAACCAATCCCGAAGTTTCTTCGGTACGCGATTCGGATCGTATGCTGGGTATTTTAGCCAGTAAATCGCGCAGAGCAGAGCAAAACGAAGAACCCATTAAAGAATATCTACTGCTATCCCGCTACTCGCCAGACAGGGTTAAATTGGGTGAAATGCTGAGCGTGGATGATGTGCAGGATATATTATCACTGCATTTATTAGGCGTTATTCCAGAATCAAAATCGGTATTAAATGCATCAAATTCAGGTACCCCTGTTATTCTTGATGAAAAAAGTGATGCAGGTCAAGCTTATGCAGATATCGTTGCCCGCTATTTAGGTGAAAATAGACCACATCGTTTTATCGATGATAAAAAAGGGTTTTTTAGGAAACTTTTCGGGAGTAAGTAATGAGTTTACTGGATTATTTTAGAATATCTAAAGTTGGTACTGCATCCGTTGCAAAAGAAAGGCTGCAAATTCTGGTTGCTCATGAACGGTCCTCCCGCAACCAGCCATCTTATCTTCCGCAGCTGCAAAAAGAATTGCTGGAAGTTATACAGAAATACATTAACGTAGGGCAGGACGCTATTTCCGTTAGTTTTGAACAGGATGAAAATCAGGAAACGCTTGAACTAAATATTGTGCTGCCTGACCTTCAGACTAAAAACACTTAACAACTTCAATCAACATTATTTACAGGTGACTTAAAATGCTAAACACAATCGGGGATGCCGCTGGTAAAATCTGGCAATATCTGGATCAAAACGGATCGGCCAGCGTAACTAAAATTACTAATGAAACAGGAATTAATAAGAATGATGTTCAGCGTGCAATTGGCTGGCTACTTAAAGAGGACAAGCTCTCAATTGAGGTTGTAGGTCGTACAGAAACATTGTCGTTGAAATAGAACAGGTGCAAGGTGCAAGAAGGAGGCGGCCTTCTAGTTTTAGCCTTTCAACTTGTGCCTTATGCTTAATTTAGATTAGAAGTAATGCCCTCAATCCGAATGGGGAACACCCCAGATTCAACAACGTCGGTAAGCTTAAAATGGTTCCTAATGAAGGCTGCTGCGGAGCTAATCAAAGTGCAAAATCGACAACATTCTCCTGACTGTTGGTTAACTTTTAATTGTTTTTGCCCATCCGTTTTTGCCGATTCGTTACATATAAACGTATTCGGTCGAGCCATTGCAAAAGTTTTAAATAGCCTGTCATAACATAAGGCGCGCATTGCTTTGCTTTTTGCGCTAGCAAACGAATAAGAAGAAAAAGATCCAAACCGGCACGATAGATGATTTCTCTTATTCGATATAACAATGGTCGCAGTGCCGCAAAATTCACTTCTCGATCACGAACCTTGCCGCTCCGACACAGCCAGCGTAGCAAGCCGCTGACATAAAGAACGAAAAGGCTTTGTCCTGCGAGAAACCAGACGAGCCGGCCTGTGGCGCCCAAAGCCTCCCCGGTATGTAATGGCCATATCCAGGTGGCAAAAATTTCACCCTTCGAAAATTTGGCGGGATTGCGCACCTCCTTGATCTGGCCGCTCCAGCGATCCACCCATACCGTAGTGTACGGATGTCTCTGATTAATCTCGCTGTTTTGTCGCAAGTTGATGCGATAGATTCCGGTATCGCCCGCTGGTGTGGTAACTCGCCTGAGTTCGGCGCGTGGAAAGGGGCCTTGAGCGACAAATGACGCTGCCGCCAAACCGGTAGGGTGATTATTGGGAATCGCTGTGCTTATGATATTGCGGCCAGTTTGTCCGTGTTCCATGCCGGATGAACCCACTAGGGTTTCCAGCACTGAAGGATGGCTCAGGAGAAAACCTGTGAATGCCAGCACTAACAGGGCAACTGCGCTGAACAACCCTAATAAGCGGTGCAAATCGAAGGCCAGTTGCATCATGCCGGCACACTGTCGAACCTTTAAGGCTTGTCCTATTTCTCTTATACCCGGCCACCACAAATAAAGCCCCGTACCGCAAGAAATTATCAGCAATAACCCCAAAACTCCCACTGCGTTCCAACCAAGGCGTTCAAGCCTAAGCTGGGTGTGCAGATCAAGCAACCAGGTCGTGGCTGTTTTACCCCAGAAACGACTGGTAACCACCTCGCCGGTATAAGGGTTTACCGACACCATGAGTGGCGCGTAAAGCTCGAAAAAAGTCTCTGTCGGTTTATCGTACCAGGCGGTGATCATCCCATGGGGAGATCTGGGCATTTCTAAAGTCCATGAACCGTAACGATTTGGATGTGCAGCGCTTACCGAGGCCATAATCTGATCCAGGGATTGATACTTGCCTTGCGGTTCATCGATTACCAGTTGCGGATTCAACAGCTCATCAAGTTCTTCGCGGTAAATATTAAGACTGCCGGAAATCCCTATCAATGCGAAAAAAAATCCCGCGATTAATGCTATATAAAGATGAGCCTTGAGCCAGATTGCTCTGTTGAGTATGCGTTGGATGGGAAATTGCATGGAGTCGTTGATAGCCATGAAGAAATAAATATTATCCCATACAGTCGTGGCCTTGTCTTATTGGATAGGCTCAGACGACTTGAAAGAACAGACATTCCACGGATAGGCTGTAACGATTATAGTGCCCCCATTGTTGTCCAGACCACAATTACAAAATGTGAGAGTTGACCCCGTTTTATTGGGATTTTTTACACCCTCTATCCTCGTCCCCACGCTCTTGGTCATTGCTCATAGTTAAGGGGATATCAGACAGAATGATTGCCGATTGAGTCCGAAGAATGGGCTAAACAACGTGCAGTCCATCGTTCGTCATTGAGGCGCTTCATTTTGTTCAGCTCATCCTACTGTTTGCTATGTGTCTTTGCGCGGAATACTGTTGCGCAAAAATATCCTACCTCAATTCCCTGTTGTGAATATAACGCTCTTCTTGATTCCTTTGTGGCCTCCGTTCACAGTTGGAGCCAGTGCTTCAATCTTAAATATATATTTTGTATTTGGAGATAAAATTCCGGCAGGAATACTGACGGATAAGCTTGTTGCGATGGAGTTAAAGATGCGTTGGGTATAGATATAATTGCCGGTATTGAAATCCTTTACTCCTATATCATATTCGCCGGCATTTACAACCTGCCATTTAGCAGTAAAACTTTTTGGAATGTTGGTAGAGCCGTTCTGGGGATAGGTAATACTAAAAGATGAGGGGTATGTTCCATTAACATAATAGTTGCGCTGAACCGGTGTTGGACTCCCCGAAACTGTATAGTTGATGACATACTTTCCCGAAGTGAATTCGGACTGACCAATCGGGAGATTTCCTATATCGCAATTAAATTCTGCTAGGCCTTGAAATGACCCATCAAGAGTGCAATTGTTATAAGTTATGCCCTTGGGCGACACGAAACTTACGCCGGTAACGCCAACACCACCGGCCCAGATAGTCAATGACTCCGCAACAGGCGTAGTATTATCAGCATAATGCTTCCACAGTTCAATTCTGGCATATAAAGAAGGGGTTTCCATGATCAAGGGGCCACTTAGGTCCCAGGAATTTCTCGTTGCATTCCATATGAATTTCCCTTTAGCAAAACCCTTTTGAGGGATATACATTTTTTGCAGGACAAAACCCGTGCCGTTATTTAAGGGTTGGAAATCTTCTTCAACACCAATGACAGCATTCTCTGCGTTAGCTGCCATTGAGAATGTGTGAAAAAAAATAATTGCAAAATACAGCTTGTTCAAGATTCTCATTTATTCTCTTTATTTCAATATCTGCCCGCAAGAGCAGATAACATTTATAGACATAGATACAGTATAAGGTCATGAATTGCGCTTTTTAGAAAGCTCTCATTCCCATCCTCTCTTTGATGGAAACGACGCCGCAATTCATAACTGTGTTTAGTATAGGGCAAGTCTTGCAATCACGCATATGTGTTATTGCAAGACTTGAGACCATATTTTGTGTTTTGTGACCCCATATTTTTGGTAATCGACTCTCAATAATCAACTTTTCTGTAAAAAGGAAGATCAACTGAATAAGGTTAATCGAGTTATTTATAGCAGCGACAAAAAACCCAAGCCACAATATTGCAAACATTCTCGCGCGAACCTCTCCATACAGATAGAATAGGTAGTTTTTAACGTCTGCCCATTGAGATGGTCTTCATGAAATTTAATGTCTTTTTTATTGGTCTTTGTTTATGTGTATCATGCAACAGTTTTGCTGCGGAAAAAACCACTATCCGCATTGGCGTTCAGGCTTCCGGCACGCTCGAATGGGAGTTGTCGGCTTTACAAGATGATCCACAAGTAAAGTCGGCTGATTTTCAACTGGAAATACAGCATGTCGCTAACGCAGAAGCAGGTAAAATTGCCCTGCAATCAGGAGCTGTCGATATGATCATCTCTGACTGGATATGGGTTTCCAGTCTTCGCGCTACCGGTGCTGATTTCACTTTCTACCCCTATTCAAATACCTCGGGCGCCTTGGTCGTGGCAGAAAAAAGTCCCATCCATTCAATAAAAGACCTTAAAGGGAAGCGGTTGGGTATAGCAGGCGGCGAACTGGATAAAAACTGGTTACTGTTACAGACATTGGCACAAAAAGAGCAGTTGGATTTGAATGTATCCGTGGAAAAAACCTTTGGCGCGCCGCCTTTAATCAATGAACAAATCAAACAAAATCGTGTGGATGCTGTGCTCACGTATTGGCACTTTGCTGCCAGGCTTGAAGCGCAGGGTTATCGTCAAATTATTGATGGTAGAGGCATTTTAAAAGGCTTGGGTATAGCTGAAAACGTGCCAAGCATCGGCTATGTGTTCAAGCAAAGCTGGGCGGAAAATCATGAACAAGCTATCAACAGCTTCTTTAAAGCCAGCAAACAGGCTAAAAACCAGTTGTGTACTTCTGATGTTGCTTGGCAAAAAGTCATTCCTTTGACCCAAACCCATGATGTACCGACCCAAAACAAACTGCGCCAGGGTTATTGTGAGGGTGGTGTTGAGCAGTGGGGCGAGAAGGAACAACAAGCGGCCGCTCGTATTTATATGATGCTCCGCACGTTAAGCAACAACCAGTTAACGGGTAAATCGGAAAACCTGCAACCCGGCACATTTTGGTCTATCAAATAAAGACTTGTTTTGACACTCTCCAAGAACCGTTTGCCTACCTTGTCATTACTGGCTTTTTTAGCCGTATGGCAAGGTTTGGCTGTCTATTTAAACAGCAACACGCTGCCAACACCTGAAACGGTAGCCAAGGTATTTTGGCAAGGTTGTGTGTCTGGTCAGCTTCCCTTTCATCTGGGTGTTACCTTGCTTAGGCTGGTAGTTAGTTTTGCTATTGCCATGTTATTGGGTTGTGCGATTGGTATCGTCCTTGGTAGTAATAAAAAACTCGATGCCTTCTTTGACAACTGGCTGGTAATTTTTTTAAATATCCCGGCCTTGGTGACCATTATCTTGTGCTATGTCTGGTTTGGTCTGATTGAGTCCGCTGCCATACTGGCCGTTGTGATCAACAAATTGCCCAATGTTATTGTTACCATCCGGGAAGGCACGCGCACGCTCGACCAGGATTTACTGGACATGGCGCGTTGCTTTCATTTTAGCAAGCGTAAAACGCTGGTTCATGTCATCTGGCCGCAACTGCATCCATTTGTAATGGGTGCGACGCGTTCCGGTTTGGCATTGATCTGGAAAATTATTCTGGTGGTTGAGTTGTTAGGTCGCAGTAACGGCATGGGATATCAACTGCATTTGTTTTTTCAATTGTTTGATGTTGCCGGCATTCTGGCTTATACGATTGCCTTTGTTACTGTTATTCAACTGATAGAACTGATGATTTTGAAACCGCTGGATAAAAAATCCCAGCGCTGGCGGCGATGACGGATATTCAAATCAACATCAATAGCAAAATTTACCCGGCCGTAGAACAGGCGGGGCATCATTTAGCTATCGCAGATCTTAAGCTATCGCTCAAATCCGGCGAATTTATTTGCTTGGTAGGTCCATCCGGCTGTGGTAAAACAACCTTGTTGAATATTATTGCCGGTCTGGATAATGATTACGAAGGGGAAATCCTGGTTGGCCTGCAACATGCGCATCCCAAAATTGGCTACATTTTCCAGAATCCACGTTTGCTGCCATGGCGAACGGTGCGGGAAAATATTGAATTAGTGCTGGATAGCCACCAATCTCCGGATACCATCGATCCGCTGCTTGAAGTCATGCAATTAACCCAGTCGCAAAACGTTTACCCTGAGAGATTGTCATTAGGCATGAGCCGCAGAGTCTCAATCATACGTGCTTTTGCCGTTGATCCTGATGTGCTGCTCATGGATGAGCCCTTTGTATCGCTGGATGCGCCGACAGCACGACAGGTCAGGGAGTTGTTGCTAAAACTCTGGCAAGAACGCCCGCATACAGTGTTATTTGTCACCCATGACCTGCGCGAAGCGATTGCACTGGCAGATCGATTGATCTTTTTGTCGGCTGCACCTATGACAGTTATCAGCGAAATCAGTGTGCCTGTTCCGAGAACTGAACGTCATAATGAAAATGCGATTGAAGCATTTCGGCAGCAACTGATAAACGATTATCTTGAAATAAAACAGTTGCTATAAGCTATTGCTTTATTGTTTTTTACAAACGATTGAAGTTTTGCTTGGTGGGTGCTTGAGGAGAAATCAGGAAGTATGTGGTTTTGATTGCTTCGTCTACCAACTTAACGGCAATGAAGCCGCTTTTCTTAGGTCAACAAAAAAGGCCGTAACTCAAAGGGTTCGGCCTTTTTTATCAAGTAGTTACTAAAGGTATCAAGCGATAGCTTTTACTTTTGAATTCAGTCTGCTCTTACCGCGTGCGGCTTTATTTTTATGAATAATACCTTTATTTACTGCGGAATCGATGATGGGCACAACAATTTGATATGCGGCTTGTGCTTTATCTTTGTCGCCTGCATTAACGGCGGCAATAACTTTTTTTACAAATGTACGTAGGTTGCTACGTTGCCCTGCGTTGCGAATACGGCTTTTTTCCGCTTGTTTCGCGCGCTTTTTAGCTTGTGCTGTATTAGCCATAGTATCTCGATGCTTTGGTGTGTGAGTTAAATAGCCCTACATTATCTTTTTAAATGTTATTATTGTCAACAATTAACGTGCAATTAACGTGCTATGAAAGGAGTGACCTTGAGCCGCAAGCTTTTTAAATCAACTGCAATTGTGAGTAGTATGACTCTCATTTCGCGTATTCTGGGGTTTGTGCGGGATATGTTAATTGCACGCATTTTTGGTGTTGATGTTGCTACCGATGCGTTTTTTGTAGCGTTTAAAATTCCCAATTTTTTACGGCGCTTATTTGCGGAAGGTGCATTTGCCCATGCATTTGTACCTGTTCTGGCTGATTACAAAGAACAGGGAAGCAAAGCCGCGTTAAAGCAGTTTGTTGATAGAACAGCAGGAACGTTGGCGCTAATTTTAATGCTGATTACATTGATCGGCATTGTTGCCGCGCCTTTGCTTATTTTGCTATTGGCTCCCGGCTTTGCTTGGCAAGGCACACAGCATGACCTGGCAGTGCTTATGTTACAGATCACCTTTCCCTATTTGCTTTTTATTGGATTGGTCGCTTTTGCCGGCGGCATATTAAATGCACACGGTAAGTTTGCCATCCCCGCCTTAACGCCCGTTTTTCTGAATATTTGCATGATTGCCGCCGCAATCTGGCTCGCTCCCTTAATGGACGAACCAGTTATTGCATTGGCATGGGGTGTTTTTGCTGCGGGTGTTGTGCAGTTGTTGTTTCAGATTCCTGCTTTGATACGTTTGGGGCTGATGCCAAGATTTAGACTTGGGTTTGACGATCCGGGCGTTAAAAAGATTATTGGCCTGATGCTACCCGCTATCTTTAGCGTATCAATAACGCAGATTAATTTGCTGTTGGATACCCTGATTGCCTCGTTTTTAACGGTAGGTAGTGTGTCTTGGCTTTATTATTCAGATCGTTTAGTGGAATTTCCGCTGGGTATATTGGGCCTTGCTCTGGGAACGGTGATTTTACCGAGCCTGGCTAAAAATCATGCGGCAGAAGACGCGAGGGCGTTTTCAAATTCACTCGACTGGGGTTTGCGCCTGGTTTTTCTGGTAGGTATGCCGGCAACCATTGGTTTGTTGTTACTGGCCGAACCGATGTTATCAACGCTATTTCAGTATAACGAATTTAGCGTGAGAGATGTTCACTATGCAGGAATGAGCCTAAGAGCTTACTCGATAGGTTTGCTGGGCTATATTTTGATCAAAGTGCTGGTGCCGGGTTTTACTTCGCGTCAGGATATGAAAACGCCAGTTCGCTATGGCATTTACGCGATGATAGTCAGTTTGGTTTTAAATGTGGCGCTGGTTTTTCCTTTGGCTCATGCAGGGCTGGCTTTAGCCACATCTCTGGGCGCTTTTTTTAATGCAGGGTTGCTGCTGAAAAAATTACGGCAAGAAAACGTCTATCAACCTGTAAGCGGATGGTGGCTGTTTTTAATCCGCGTGTTGTTGGCTAGCGCCGGTATGTCGGCCGCCCTGTATTATCTGGTTGATGCGAGCTGGTGGAATCAGTGGGGCTCGGGGGAGAGGGTAATTAATTTGCTCAAGTGGATTGTGATAGGGATTGTTATTTACACAGCGACATTAGTTCTTACGGGCTTGAGGTTACGGCATTTGTCAGTAGCTCAGGGTATCGGAACGAAAATATAGTCATGCGAGCCGGTTACGGATGACAAGCATTTTTATCATCTGTTTGCCATCGATGACTACCGCAATTAAAGGCTTCACATGTTAAAATAAAAATCTTTGTGTCATCAAAAGGATCATGCATTTAATTAGAGGATTATCTCATTTAGAGCCGTTCAAGAACGGTTGCGTACTGACTATAGGCAATTTTGACGGTTTGCATTTAGGTCATCGAACAGTGATAAAAAAACTGGCTGAGCGTGGTGAGGCTTTGGTTTTGCCGGTGGTGATCATGATTTTTGAGCCGCAGCCGCTGGAATACTTTCTTGGCGATAATTCTCCCTCACGCTTGATGCGTTTACGGGAAAAAGTAATTGAGTTTGCTAAATTGCCGGTTGATAACTTACTGATTGTGCGATTTAATCGTTATTTTGCCAATTGTGATGCCGAGCAGTTTATTGATGATATTTTAATAAAAAAACTGAACGTCAAGCATCTCGTGATCGGGGATGATTTTCATTTTGGTAAGGCGAGGCGGGGTAATTTTGCCATGCTCAAGGAAATGGGCAAACTCTATGGTTTTAGCGTTGAAGATACCGGGTCTTATCAGGTAGCAGGGCTGCGTATAAGCAGCACCCTTATCAGGGACGCGCTGGGCGAGGGTGATTTGGCACAAGCGGAGAAATTGCTGGGCCACTGTTATTCAGTGTGTGGACGGGTGGCGCATGGCGATAAACTCGGCAGAACTATTGGTTATCCCACTGCAAATATACGAATGTTTAGAAAAAATACGCCTGTTAATGGCGTATTTGCCGTTACTATGACGGGGATTGATGGTTTCGAATTCGAGGGCGTTGCCAATGTAGGCACGCGACCAACAGTTGATGGAGGGTCTACGGTTATTCTGGAAACCTATTTATTCGATTTTGATAAGGAAATCTACGGGCGTTATGTGGAAGTGCATTTCAAACAAAAAATCAGAGATGAAATACGCTTTCAATCACTGGAACAACTGAAAGCCCAGATCGAAAAAGATGTAACTGAGGCTAAAATTATTTTTGCTGAGATTAAAAAATTATGACAATGGATTATAAAAAAACACTGAATTTGCCCAACACCGCTTTCCCCATGAAAGGCAATCTGGCGCAGCGCGAGCCGGAACGGTTAAAAAAATGGAACGAAGCCGACTTGTATCACAAGATCAGGCAAGCTTTTGCCGGACGCCCCCAATTTATTCTGCATGATGGCCCGCCTTATGCTAATGGTGAGATACATATCGGCCATGCGGTTAATAAAGTCTTGAAAGACATTATTGTTAAATCAAAAACCTTGAGCGGTTTTGACGCACCCTATGTGCCGGGCTGGGATTGTCACGGCTTACCGATTGAATTGATGGTGGAAAAGAAAATCGGTAAAGCAGGCGTTAAGGTATCGCCCGCCGCTTTTCGCAAAGCCTGTCGCGAGTATGCGGGTAAGCAAGTCAACATACAAAAAGAAGCGTTTATTCGGCTGGGTATTTTAGGCGATTGGGGCAACCCTTATTTAACTATGGATTTTACTTTTGAAGCGGACATCGTCCGCTCGTTGGGAAAAATCACCCAAAAAGGTCATATCGTAGCTGGCGCCAAGCCCGTGCACTGGTGTACCGATTGTGGTTCTGCGCTAGCAGAAGCCGAGGTTGAATACGAAGACAAGCATTCGCCGGCGATAGATGTGCGTTTTCAGGTGGTTGATGAGGACGGCTTTATGGGGTTGTGCCACCATGCGCCAGAGCATGAAGGGCGGGGGGCTTTGTCTGTTGTGATTTGGACGACAACGCCATGGACGTTACCCGCCAATCAGGGCGTTGCTTTAAATCCGGATTTGGAATACGCGGTCGTGCAATGCGAAACAGAACGTTTAGTCGTTGCTGAAGCATTGCTTAAAGATACGATGTTGCGTTACGGCATTGATAGTTATCATGTTATAGGCTACTGCAAAGGTTCGGCCTGGGAACATCAGTTGTTGCAGCATCCTTTTTATGATCGGCAAGTGCCCATTATTCTAGGTGACCACGTTACTACGGAAGCCGGTACCGGTGCAGTGCATACTGCGCCAGGTCACGGACAGGACGATTATATTGTCGGTCTGAAGTATGGTTTACCTGTTGATAATCCGGTCGGCGCTGACGGCGTATTCCTGCCAAATACAGAACTTTTTGCCGGTGAGCATGTGTTTAATGCCAATGCTCATGTTCTGGAAGTGCTGGAAGCCGAAGGCAAGCTTGTGCATCAACATGCCATTCTGCACAGTTATCCGCATTGCTGGCGACATAAAACCCCGATTATTTTTAGAGCGACACCGCAATGGTTTATCTCTATGAATCAAAACAAATTGCGCGAGCAAGCATTAAGCGAGGTCAAGCGGGTAGCCTGGATTCCTGAATGGGGTCAGGCGCGCATAGAAAGCATGATAGAAGGTCGTCCTGATTGGTGTATTTCGCGCCAACGCACGTGGGGCGTGCCGATAACGTTTTTTGTCCATAAGGGGACGCGCGAATTGCATCCTCGTACGGGTGAGTTGATCGAGCAAGTCGCGAAACGGATAGAAGAAAAAGGCATAGAAGCGTGGTTTGAGCTGGAGAAAGAAGAGTTACTCGGTACAGAAGCTGCAGACTACGAAAAAATGACCGATACCCTGGATGTCTGGTTTGATTCGGGCGTGACGCATGCCTGTGTGCTGGATAAACGCGTGCAGTTGACGTTTCCGGCTGATTTGTATCTGGAAGGCTCTGACCAGCATCGTGGCTGGTTTCAATCCTCATTACTGGCCTCAACCGCCATGAACGATGTAGCGCCTTACAAAGCCGTTTTAACGCATGGCTTTACCGTGGATGCGGAGGGCAAGAAAATGTCCAAGTCCAAAGGTAATGTCGTAGCTCCCCAGTCGGTCATGAAAGACTTGGGTGCGGATGTTTTGCGTTTATGGGTGGCTGCTACCGATTATCGTGGTGAGATGTCAGTATCCAATGAGATTCTTAACCGCACATCCGATGGCTACAGACGGCTAAGGAATACGGCACGATTCCTGTTATCTAACCTGGATGACTTCAATCCCGCACAGGATTTAGTCGATACCAGGGATTTATTGGCATTAGATCGCTGGGTAATGGATAGAGCTTTCGCATTGCAGGAAGAAGTTAAAGCCGCTTACGAAACTTATCAGTTTCAACATATTTATCAGAAAGTACATCATTTTTGCGTGATTGATCTGGGCGGTTTCTACCTGGATATTATCAAAGACCGTCAATACACCGCAAAGGCCGACGGCCTGGCGCGGCGTTCTGCGCAAACGGCCATGTATCATGTCATTGAAGCCTTAACCCGCTGGCTAGCGCCAATCATAAGCTATACCGCCGATGAAATCTGGCACTATATGCCGGGTGAGCGCAGCGAATCGGTCTTCCTGGAAACCTGGTATCAGGGGCTGGTTAATCTGGATGATAGTTCGGCGATGAATCGCGAATTCTGGCAAAAAATAATGACTGTAAGAACTGCTGTTAGTAAAGAGCTGGAGAAAAGCCGCGGCAAAGGCGACATTGGTTCTTCCCTGAATGCTGAAGTGGAGCTTTATTGTAATGCTGAGTATTTTGATGCCTTAAACCAGTTGGCGGATGAACTGCATTTTATTTTTATTACCTCCAATGCTTCGGTTATGGCCGAAAAGTTTTGCCCGGATGATGCTATTCAGACTGAACTTGAGGGCGTCAAATTAAAAGTGCTCGTTTCAGGACATAAGAAATGTGTGCGCTGCTGGCATCAACGTTATGACGTAGGCGAACATGCTGAGCACCCCGAGCTGTGCGGCCGTTGCTTGGAAAACGTGGCGGGAACTGGCGAACACCGACACTATGCGTGATTTTACTATGTTGAAATGGTTATGGTTGTCGTTGGTGGCAGTAATATTGGATCAGGGGAGCAAATTTGCTATAACCAGCTCTATGCAGCTTTATCAATCGATTCAAATTATGCCGCATTTTAATTTGACCTATGTACACAATACCGGCGCGGCTTTTAGTTTCCTGAGTGAAGCAGGCGGCTGGCAACGCTGGTTTTTTGCAGGGCTGGCATTGGTAATTAGCGTAGTTATAGCCGTTTGGCTGGCGCGTCTAAAACAGCATGAGACTTTGTTGGCGGTGGCGTTGTCGCTGGTTTTAGGAGGGGCGATTGGTAACCTGATTGATCGGCTGGCATACGGTTATGTCATCGACTTTCTTGACGTATATTACCAGACTTGGCACTGGCCGGCATTTAATATTGCGGATTCTGCGATTACCCTGGGTGTTATTCTGATGCTTGTGGAGTCATTCTTTTTGGGGAGGACGGAAGATGCGTCGAGATGAAGAGGTTCAGGCAGACATTGGAATTTGAGAACGAATTTTATCGGAAAATGGCCTAAGTAGATGTCCGGTTTTTGTCGGCCCACAGCTTTGAGCGATCCATGCACTCAAAGCGTCGGCTTTGCCTGAGATTTTTAACTTACGAAAATGCCGCTCCGACTGGGGCGGAGCGGCACATATATTGACAGCTAGAGTTATGGAGCTCTGCTTACCATTAAGGCATCGGCTTCCAATTTTAAAGCTTTAGCTTTATTTAACATGGGGTTGCGCAATACGGGCGCTTGCAACAAGGATGCTGCGTATTCCAGGTTATAAGCTGTTTGTAGCTTATTTACTGCTTCAGGATAAGGCAATAGCTGGCCTTCAGTCAGAACCTGAATGGCATCTTCCGTATCGGCCATTGCCAATTTGGTGATTTCTCTTCCATTTGATGCGTTTAACGCGATTGCCTGATCAATCAGTTTATTGGAACTTCGAATGTTTTCCAGCGCGTTGATGGTTCTTAAGAACAAGGATACAGCGACCACTTGTGAAGAACTAATCTTAACTTTTCTATCCTTTCCGGAGGAAGTGACGTTACCCGGTGAGTTGTTAAATTCATCGGTATTATAGTAAGCAACCGCTTCTTCAATAGTGTTCACGCTGTTATTGTGAAAGAACGGTGCCGTATCTGCCGCTTCAACCAATGTTGGAGTATTGAAACGACCATCACCATAATTACATGGAGATTCCGGATCTTCAGAAGTACATTCTCCATGGGTGTAGCCTATCTCTTCTTCATATTTATCACCTGTAACCAAACCTGGAAAACCAAAACCGCCATCCATTGGTATTGTCCGGTCCAATAATTTAGCGGGTTGATCTGCCATATTTTCAACTCCGGTGTTTCGTGTGGGATTTCCACTGGTAGTCGAGCTGATCGCACCGGCGTTACTGTGGCAGCCGTTGCAATTGGCGGATGTACCTAAAATTGGTTTATTTGCAGCATCGACCGGATTTTGTTTTTGATCGAACAAAAACTTACCGCGTTGCACTAAATCGGATTTGAATGTCATTTTGCTTAAGGTCAAATCCTCGCTACGTCCCAACGAAAGCATATAAGCTTGTAAGGAATTCAAATCTTTATCGATCCGTAGGCAAACTGAAATCATACCCACGATTCTCCCCATGGACTTGGTAAAATGTTGAATGATGGCGCCAAGTGCAAACTCCCGAAGTGATCCGCTACCCATTGATCCGTCTCCAGACCAGCCCAGCGCATTTGTGAAACTTTCATCCCGATCAAATTCGCCTTTTATAAATTTGGTTCCATCGTTTGGATCTTAATAACCAATCCCTCGGTTGCTATGCTTTTTGCTAATGCTAACGTATGAGGAACACTACGCATAACTCCAGGGTTATCGAAACCATCGACATTAGCCAGAATCAACCCCAGTTCACGCATCAGTTTCGGATTTTCAAACCCTGCATCTTTAGAGTGGTGAATCCGGATTTGTCTCGCCACAAACAACGGATCGGATTTCGGAAGCTTGGCAATATATTTGGGATCAATCGTATGATTGTTGTCCAAACGATGACAAGTCGAACAAGTACGACCATTACCGTCAAATGTTTCGTTGACAAAAATTTTGCGTCCTTCTGCGATTTGAGCTCCCAATACTCTCGTTAAATCGGTTTGACTCTATCATCATCTGCAAGAGCCAGTTTTGGCAACAAAAAGTCGAATGTCGACTCAGTTTCTGGCCTTGACTTTAAGTCCCCCACTTTAGCCATCGCCCAGGGTTTGTCGGAGTAATACAAACTCAGCATTAAATCCGGAGACCCGGTTAAAACAATGCTTTGGTCAGGGCTTTGGCCGGCAGGTGTTAACGTTACCATATCGATTTTAAAATCAGCCAGTGCAGTCCGGTCAATTTTGGTAGCAAGCTCGGCAAAATCTTTATTATGAATTAGTGTTCCGAGACGAAAAAAGCCATCTCCGGTTTCAGGTTTGACGGTGCGATTGGCCCCTTCACGATTGTCAACCAACCACAAATCGTAAGATTGTTTATCAAGACCTTTTACTTTAACCGATACTGAACCGGTCATTAAGTCCAGCTCCATAGTCCCGCGCGCTTTTGAGGCGGTATTTGACAATGCTTTTGAATGAGCCAGTGATAAACGCAGCGTGGTGGCATTTCCACCATGTGCTTCGTAATTTTCCTTCCATTGGCTATAAATGCCTTTCAGTGCGTCCAGGTTGCCATGACCTAAAACCATTTCCCCGCCGGTTTCAGTTTCGGCTTTAAAGGCGTAATTTGCAACGCCGCCGATAAGGCTCATGATTGTCATCATTGCCAATAGTCGTTTCGTTTTCATGATGAGTTGTTTTAAATGTCAAATTAAGATTAATAGTTGTAATTTCAATTATCGAAACGCCGTGTCTTCCTCTATTTTCAACACAATAACAAGTACTTTCATTTATTACGCCAAAACGTAAACTTTTAAAAGTTTGGTTATGCTTGCCAATAATGTTCCTGTGAAGTAATTAATAACCTCCAGGCAAATAGTTTTTACACGAGAACGATAATTGAATCCGGTTTATCCTGATTTAAAGCCAGCCTTACGAAATACATTCGTGAATACTGATCGCGTTCCTTTGCGCATAAGTTATAAGCAATATTTATTCCATGGCTTTATTGCGGGAATTGCGTGCTCTATAATAGCGTTGGCCATTAATTAAACTATGTTATTTAACGTAAAATACTCAATTGTATGGCATATCCCGCACTTTTGAAGTAAAAAAGAAAAGACCATTTACCGGCCGCCGGCTGCCATTGGTTTCGCTGTGGCCAATTATTGGAGGACATGATTCTGGCAACTATGCTGGTAAGAGTGCGCATGAAACAAGTTATAAACAGAGACCCCTTGAATAATCATAAGTTTTGAACACCATACAAGGCATGACAGTCACATACCCCATTTCGCTTGATATTCCAACTACCAGACTCCGATTTTTTAAATCTTCACTGAATATAATTAGTCGGTGGTATACAAATTGCTTTACATTTTATGATGCCAACACTGAAGAAATGCTTTACCTTAAGCTACCTTGTAATTCTTTAGCAGCGTTTAATGAGAAAGAACGAGCATTCTGTTAGAGCCTATGTTTGCACATCATAAAGTTTTTGGAATAAACCTATAAACTGCTGGTTTAATTAAGACATTTCAGTCATATAATTACAGTGATAGGGAGTCGGCAATGGACGCGACAGCCATTAGCCTTACCTGGAAACACTAGAATCCGGATAATTTTAATGCTCGCCGGCAAACTGGGATACGTCTTCGATAGTTAACAGTACAATCTGCTGCTAGCAATCGAAGTCATATCTCAATCTTAACTATCAATATAACGATGGAGTATTAAATGAAAATAAAAGCCTTATATCTAGCAGCTGGCATGACAGGGTTAATGTCTTTGGCCGGCTCTGCACATGCAAGTCCAAGCGGAAGCCCAATAAACCTGAATGATGTTTCCATGAATGTCCAGATTGGTAATACAGCTTTCAATAACATCGCGCTGAACTGGGAACCGATCAAGGGTGGAACTTCATACGCTTTAACGGGTGGTCCCATCAAATTGTCACTGGAGGATGGCAGTAGCTTTACCATAGGGGATGCTTCATTTGACCCAGATCCTGTAATGTTTTTTTCAGCCAGTGCCACCAATAACGGCAGCAATCCGCTGGCCTATACCTTCAGCTTCAATACACCATTAAGCCCAACATTGAATGGGAATATTAATTCTCATGCTGAAATGGGTGTGTCTTTGACGGATGGTTTGAATGACGGCGCTAGCGTTAAACCTTTGGTTGGAAATAACTACATGTTGAAATCGTATGATCTCTACAGCAACGGCGACTCTGTTTCCAAAAATGTGGATATTGGAACTGCATTTACTATTCCTAGTGGTACCCAAACTACTTCATATTCCGCAGACAGCACGCTGTTTTGCGGACAAGCATGCGTTAACATGTCATCGATATTGACTTTTACATTAACCGGTCAGGATTCAGTCGGCTTCAGCGGTAAAGTGGTGCAATCTCCGGTTCCTGTGCCTGGAGCGGTATGGTTGTTCGGCAGCGCCGTGGCGGGCTTAATTGGCGTTCAGCGTCGCCAGCGCTTGATTTCATAACGCAAGATTGAAGCGCAGCCAACGGAAGGCGTGTAAACTAAACCCGCCCGGCACAGATGATGGTGCCGGGCGGGTTTTTTCATTATAAGAATGCCAGTAATCTGGCATTGCAACTTTGTGAATTGGATATTGCAAGCTCTTCGTGATCAATGCGTTTGGCGGAAATTAGGCCATTTTTTTTTGCCTGTTTTTGATTCTGGGCAGCTTGTTCACTGTGCTATGATCCCCAGAATTGAGGATAGCATAGTGACCTGTCAAACTTAACTTCATCCCATTCCTTTGCACTGACAAATAGCGATATAACAAAATGAGCCAATTTATGCAACTCGGCCAGGCGGCCATTCAAAAAAAGAATATTGCCGAAGCCGTGGATTGGTTTACCAAAGCCTCTGAAGAAAGTCCAAAAGACCCACAAATTAAGGCCTGCCTGGGACAATCTCTTTGCTGGCAAGGTAAGCGCGACGAAGGAGTAGCGCATTTGCGTCAGTCTGGACATCTGCTGCTAAAAAAAGCCCGCAAGAATCGCGACACCAAGTTAGCCCTGGATCTGGTCGAACAATTACAACATTGGAATGATTATTCAGGGGCGCTTGAGGTCTGCAAACAAGCGGTACTGATCAACCCCGGCTTCGTCCGCGGCTATCAACTGCTTGCCTTGACCCACTCGCGACTGAATCAGAAAAAATACGCCCTGGCTGCAGGCCGGAAAGCGTTGCAACTGGTGCCAAACAGTTCCATGCTGGCAATCCTGCTGGCAACACTGGAGGCGGCCGACGGTCTTACGGAAGATGCCAAACGCCGCCTGGAAAAAGTGCTGCTAAATCCCTTGCTAACACCTGAAGAACAATTCAGAGCACACAAGGAGCTGGCTCGTTTCCTTGATAAGCTGGGTGAGTATGACCAGGTATTCACGCATTTGCATGCTTCAGGCGAAGTTTCACCACGCTTGCCCGAGGTTAAACGCCAGGACGCGAATTTGGTACCGCAAATGCTGGAAACCAATAAAGCCGAATTCGACCGTGAATTGCTCGGCCGCTGGTCAAACAGCTCATTTCCACTTGATCAACCCGCGCCGGTTTTCTTGCTGGGTTTCATGCGCACCGGTACGACTTTGACCCAGGAAGTGCTGGGTGCCCATCCCGAGGTTTTTGTAGCAGACGAAACCGATCTGATTGTCTCTGTAGTTAACGAGTTGAGCCGGCTTTCGAATGATCAGGGTAGTGTACCTGAGCAACTGAGGAAACTTGATTTGGCCGGCGTACTGCATTTGCGTGCTTTTTACTGGAACAGGGCGCGAGCGCTTTATGGCGACAAGATTGGGAGTCGTTTGTTGCTCGATAAAACCACGATGAATACTATTGATCTGGGGCTGATCAACTGTCTTTTTCCTGATGCCAAATTGGTTTTTTTGCTGCGCGACCCTCGCGATGTCTGTCTGAGCTGCTTTATGCAGACCATGATACCAACGCCTTCAACCGTGCATTTATTAAGCTGGCAAGGTACGGCGCGTTTTTATGCGCAGGTCATGGATTGGTGGATGACTGCCAAACCTCGATTAACGATGGATTTTATCGAGTTCCGCTATGAAGATGCAGTGTTCCAATTTGAACCCGCTTTTCGTAAAGTCTTTGATTTTCTGGATTTAAGCTGGGATCCCTCGGTTGCCGATTTTCACAAAAATGCGGCGGGTAAATACATCGCCAGCCCCAGTTTTAGCCAGGTGTCGCAACCTTTATATTCGTCATCAGTAGGTCGCTGGCGGCATTATGAGGCGGAATATGCGGCAATCTCTGGTTGGTTACAACCTTACATCAGCACATTTGGCTACGACGACTGACAGCTCATTGCTTATTTCGTGGGAGCGACGCCCACGTCGCGATTATCTCGCAACTGTTTTATTCGCGACGTAGGCGTCGCTCCCACGGTGTTTTTCATCCCTTACGGGCTGTTGTGGCAAAATCCGCCGGGCATAAAAAACCCGCCGGAGTAGCCCCCGGCGGGTTTCGTGAGACAAGGCTGTTTGCCGAAGCAAAACAGCCCTATGCGCTTAAGCGATTTTAAGCGGCGCTTATTTTGTTACGACGACCAAATCCAACAAGACCAGCCATGGCGCTACCGAACAGCCAGACGGCGCCAGGTACCGGCACTTGAGACACGTTCAGCTTATAGCCATCGAGAGTATCAGTCCAGTTACCATTTTTGTAGCCACCCAGTGCGATTGTATAAACCTGACCGGCTAAGGCATTAAAGCTGATGGTGTTCAGATCGATCGGTATGGCGCCGCCAACGCTAAAGGCCACGATGGAGGACGCAGGCAGATTTCTACCCCCGCCCGGCAGGGACGCTGCGTTTGGGGCGCCGGCCTGGGTGTTGTTGCCGGCGTTCCAGGCACCGTGATGGTTGTAGCTGGCGGTGCTGGTGTCCGCTCCCTTGAAGATCGTGAAGCCGAAGTTCGATCCGGTATTGTTGATGCCCGAGGCGCTCAGCGTCACCAAACCGCTCGTATCCGACTTGAACAGGCCGAAGTCCAGATCGTGCCGCCAGCCCGCTGCGCCGGTCAACGCAGCGTCACTCCAGGCGCCTTGGGCCGTATCGATATCCGCCGATTGGCTATAGCGGGCGATCGAGTCGGCATTGGAGATTGTAGCCAAGCCGCCGTTGCCGCCAGTGAATTCTGCAGCCCAGTTCAACGTACCACCTGCGGCATAGCCAAAGGGGGTTACTTGAGTGGGCGTCGACGATCCGCCGATGCCGACCCAACCGGGCCGGTTGGCGGCGGCATTGGCCGCAGTTTCGCCGATCGGCGTGATCGGGCTCTTCGGGCTTGGGCTTGGGTCTACTTGACCGAGTTGAGGGTTTGCGGACCACACCCACCCGTCGGTCCAGCCCCCAGCGTCATTGGCTACTCCCCCGGGGGTGGAGGTTGAATTTGAGCAAGGGGAGCAAGGAGTGGTGCTCGTCGACGTGTAGATCGCGTTGCCACTACCATCCAAACCGCCAAAATTGGCCCGGTAGAGGTTGTACATAGTTGTCGATGCCGCCGATGCAGTAGAAACCGAACCTGCTGTCAGTGCTGCGCCGGCAAGCGCGAAACCAATCGCTTTAGCTAATTTAGTCTTTTTCATATCATGATATCCATTTATATTTAAAGAAATAATACGTTTTTACCGAGCATGAGATAAAAAGGTATAATTTTTTACGGCTAATTGCAATTGGCCGTATTTTAATATTAAGCAGACATCGTGCCAGAATTCTCTATGACTCGGATTTCCTGTATTTTGTTCGCAGTGACAACAGGTTTTTTATTGAATTGCGGCAAATCGCGCATTTTTCATTTTTTATATGACAAATAACACTGTTTAATTATGAGCGAGCTAAAACGCTTCCTGATTACTTGCAACTTTCAGCAGAAGTGGCATTCCTCCAAGCAGTTCGTCATACCGGCATGGATTCCGGTATTCAGTGCCATGGATGGTAGCTTGCCGATAGAGCCAGGGCATTATTTAGGCGCGTTGCCAGACATAGCTTCACATCTCTGTGACTCGATTCCGGCATCCATGCCAATGGTATGGACTCCTCCCACCTATCGGCATCAACGTGCCAGACTGATATGATTAACATATCAGACAAACTAGCGGAGGAGTCCGGCATGAATATTAAACGAGTAGGCATAGATTTGGCAAAACAAGTATTTCAAATACACGGCGTAGATGGTCAAGAAAAGGTGGTGTTACGCAAACAGCTTCGCAGAGCTCATCTGCTGGATTACTTTAAAAAGCTGCCGTCCTGTTTAATTGGTATGGAAGCCTGTGGTGGCGCTCATTACTGGGCAAGAGAGTTACAAAAGCTGGGGCATACCGTTAAATTAATGGCCCCACAGTTTGTAAAACCCTATGTTAAAAGCAACAAAAACGACGCCAACGATGCGGAAGCGATCTGCGAAGCAGTTGCGCGCCCGACTATGCGTTTTGTTGCAATTAAAACCATTGCTCAGCAAGACATCCAGGCGATTCATCGCATCCACAGTGAACTGGTGCAACAGCGAACGGCCAAAGTCAACCAGATAAGAGGCTTGCTTGCTGAATATGGCATTGTTGTTGGTCGGCGTGTGGACGTGCTTCAAAACGCTTTGCCGCTCCTGCTTGAAGATGCCGAGAATGGCTTGACTACTGACTTTAGGGCGCTTCTTGAAGGCCTACAGCAAGACCTCGCCACGCTCGATGAACGTGTTGATGATCTGGATAAGACCATAAAAACGCTATCCAGCAACAACGCTGATGCCAAACGGTTGCAACAAATCCCCGGCATTGGCCCGATTACCGCCACGGCCTTGGTCTGCGCTATCGGTGACGGCAAACAATTTAAACGCGGCAGAGACATGGCCGCTTGGCTGGGTCTAACGCCGAGACAACACAGTAGCGGTGGCAAAGAGCGCTTGTTAGGTATCAGCAAACGTGGCGATGCTTACCTGCGCACCTTGCTGATTCATGGTGCTCGAGCGGTGCTAAAAGTGGCTGGTAAAAAGGCTGATCTGCGCAGTCGCTGGTTACAAAATTTATGTAACAGACGGAATAAGAATATTGCGGCTGTCGCCTTAGCCAACAAAAATGCGCGGATAGCCTGGGCAATGCTGAGTAAGAAAACCGATTTCCTGCCGGAGGGCGAACCGGCTTGAGTTCGAAGGCAAGCCTTCAAACCCAAGCCGGTTGAGAGAAAGGAACCATCCACCCACGATTGTGAAGCAACCACTACTAATGGAAAACAGGTCGAACCGGCGTTTGCAAAACCTGATCATTCCGGTGTGCCTTGAGCACGACATGCCGATTAGGAGCAAGCGCGCGAATAGCCCATTATGGCCAGAGCACAAACGCTCAATTCACAGGCCGGATATACGTGTGCAGTCGTACCCCAATCCAGAAGTAATGAAATGCTTGCAAAACGGGAGGAGTCCATATACGGAATGACGAACCTTTGTCGCCGGCTGAAACATCTTGCTAATCAGGAGACTGTTTGCCGAAGCGAAACAACCCTATACGCTTAAGCGATTTTAAGCGGCGCTTTTCCTATTACAACGCCCAAAACCAATCAAACCCGCCATGGCGCTACCAAACAGCCACACCGCGCCGGGAACCGGTACCGCACTGACGTTCAATTTATAACCGTCGGCAGTGTCGACCCAGAGACCATTTCTATAACCGCCAAGGATGATGGTATAGACCTGTCCGGGGTCGGCATTGAAGCTGATCGTGTTCAAGTTTTTAGTTTCGTCTGCTTGCGTGTTTGGATTATTGCCTATGCTATAGGCGACGATATTGGCAATCGCTTCGGCGTTGGTAGCGCCGAATTTTGTGCCGCCGCCCGGCAGGGATGCCGCTGTTAGGCCGTTGGCGTTGTTGCCATCGTTCCAAAAGCCGTGATGGTTATAGCCATAAGTATTGGTGCTGGTGTCCATACCCTTGAAGATGGTGAAACCGTAGTTGGCGGTAGTGGTGCCGGTCGTATTATTGACGGAGACGGCATTCAGCGTAATCAAGCCACCCACATCGGACTTGAACAGACCGAAGTCCAGATCGTGCCGGTTTCCACGGGCTCCAGTGATGTTGTTATCGCTCCAGGCACCCTTGGAAGTGTCGATATCGGCGCCAACGCCATAACGGTTAACGGAATCCTGGCTGGAAATTTCGGCAGTCCCGTTGGTGGTCATCTGCAACGCCCAATTCAGGGAGCCGCCGCCGTTGTAATCGAACGGCGTGGTGTGGAGACCGCCGGTTCCCGCCCATTTTGCGACCGAGTTCGTCGAACCTTGCGGGGAGCCGCTAATCGGATCCCACACCCAGCCATCGGTTCCTATGCCGCCATTACAGGGTGCGCAAGGAGTGGTATTACTACTGAAGTCGACTCCGGATTCAGATGTCAAATTGTACATGGTGGTAGCCGCAGCCGCTGCCTCGGAGATTGCGCCGATTGAAAGGGCAGAGCCGGTGATTGCCAAGGCAACTGCCTTGGTGATGTTGGTTTTTGTTAAAGGCATTAGTTTTCCTCGATAAAGAACAAGAAAAGTCGTTATGCAAGGGGATAATCAAGACTTTCTTGCCCCGCCTCACGGCGGTTTTGTCTTGTCCCCGACCGGTATTGTGAAGCCTGCAATTGAATCCATCGCAGCCTACACTGCTAAATATTCAGCAGTTTATATGCCACTGTAGATTATTTTTATCCTTAAGGGCTATGTGGCAAAATCACCAGGTATAAAAAAAAACCGCCGGAGCAACCCCCCGGCAGGTCATCTGAGACAAGGCTGTTTGCAGAAGTAAAGCAGCCCTATGTACTTAAGCGATGTTAAGCGGCGCTTTTACTTTTACGACGACCAAACCCAACAAGGCCAGCCAAGGCACTACCGAACAGCCACACTGCACCGGGAACGGGAACAGCAGTCAAGGTCAACTTATAAAAGCCGTTACCGAAAGTATCGCTGGATGTACCGTTGCCGCCAAGCAACAGCGTATAGTCGCCGCTCGCCAGGTTGGAGAAAGTGAGGCTGGCCAAACCCCCGGCTGTAGTGGTCGAAGCCTGACCCAGATAGTTAAGTCCGACTGTGTCGAGCGGATTGTTCACGTTATTGGTGTAACTGCCTGTTCGTGAGAAGGTAGTGCCCGTATCCCAGCCCTGATAGAGGGAAAATGCGGGTTTCGTTGAGGAGCCGCTATCGGTTTCCAACGTGATGGTCAAGTCGGAAAGACCGTTCAGATGAATCAGGCCATAATCCAGTCCATGGCCGCTGGCGGACGCTCCCCAGGCTGCCGGTCCGGTGCCAAGTTTGAAAGTGCTGGTCGCGCCTTTCGCAATGGCATCGGCAGTCGTCAAGGTCATCGTGTCGGTGCTTTGCAGGTCTGCGTACCACATCAGATCCATGGTACCCGTGAGTGTGGGCGCAGTGCCGGTGCCGACCCAGATGGGCGGCCGCTTGCCATCGCTACCATTTAGAGCGCTGCCGCCGTTGGTGTTGTAAAGTACGGTAGATGCTTGGGCGGGAGAAAAGCCGAACAGGGTCAGGCCGAGTGCAACGGCGGCTATTTTGATGATGGAAACGTGTAACATATTAATTGCCTCGTATATCAATTTATTATTAAAGCCTAATATCTTGGCTAAGAAAAAAACCCGCGCGGCACTGGGTGCGCCGGGCGGGCTCTTTTTCTCTCGCTACCATCCAGCGACCGGTCGGCCGCGAGTTTCAAGATAGGGGGGCGGGGTTTCAAACCCCATCCCGCCTTAGCGCTTAAGCGATTTTAAGCGGCGCTTTTACTTTTACGACGTCCAAAGCCAATCAGGCCAGCCATGGCGCTACCGAACAGCCATACCGCCCCAGGAACTGGTACTTGAGAAACGCTCAGTTTATAGCCGTCTGTGGTGGTGCCCCAATCGCCCGTGCGGTAACCGCCGAGCGCAATCGTATAGACCTGCCCTGCAACGGCATTGAAGCTGATTGTGCCGATGTTGGTAGCAGGGTCACCAACACTATAGGCGACGATATCGGCAACTGTCAGGTTTGTTCCGCCACCCGGCAAGGAGTTCGACGTGAGACCTCCGTCGTTGGTGGTGGAGTTCCACACGCCATGGTGGCCATAGGACGAGTTTGTGTTCTGTCCTTTGAAGATTGTGAAACCGAACTGGGTATTTGTGGGGTTGATAATACCGTTAGCGTTGAGTGTGACCAAGCCAGTGGTATCTGACTTGAAAAGCCCGAAATCGAGATCGTGCCGCCAGCCGCCTTTGACACCAACGTTCGATGAAATGTTGTCGCTCCAAGCTCCCTTCGCCGTATCGATGTCCGCGTAAACGCCGTAGCGAGTGAATGAATCGAAGGTGGAAATTTCAGCCTCACCGCCGTTACCGCCGGTAATGCTAAGCCCCCAGTTTAGATGGGCTCCAGTGTAGGCAGCGAACGGTGTGGTGTTGGCGCTCGAGGTCCCTGCCCATTTGGCGACAGAGGTCGTTCCAGTTCCAGGGCTGGGGTTGCTTCCGCCAAAACCATACAGCCAGCCGTCGGTGGCGCCTGACAAAGCCCATACACCGCCCGTCGTCGGGTCCGTAGTGTTGGTACTGTTGTCGTTACCACCGCCGGTGGTCAGGTTATACATGGTTGTTGAAGATGCCGATGCGGTAGAAACCGAACCTGCTGATAATGCTGCGCCGGCGATTGCGAAGGCAATCGCTTTGGCTAATTTAGTCTTTTTCATATCATGATATCCATTTATATATTCAAAGAAATAATACGTTTTTACCGAGTATGAGATAAAAAGGTATAATTTTTTACGGCTAATTGCAATTGGCCGTACTTTAAAATTAAGCAGACATCGTGCCAGAATTCTCTACGACTCGGATTTCCTGTATTTTGTTCGCAGTGACAACAGGTTTTTTTATTGAATTGCGGCTTATCGCGCACTTTTGATTTTTTATATGGCAAATAACACCGTTTAATTATGAGCGAGCTAAAACGCTTCCTGATTACTTGCAACCACAAACATTTTTCTTACCACGCCTAAATTAATACCAATGTTGCCAAGCCTTACTCCGCCGAACAGTAAGCGTTCCCTGTCGTTTCACAAAACGGTCACTTACAGGCGGAAACTGGTGTGATAATTGCATGTATTTATAATTGAGCTCATCCCTAAATTACATCACACAGCCATGAAAAAATTATTTTTATCAACCCTGATGCTTCTGGCCGTCGCCCCCCCGGCACAAGCTGTTCAGGAAGGCCAATCCCCCCCTCAATGCGCGGCAACACTGGCCGGCAGCGCTGAAAAACTCGACCTCGGCGCCTATAAAGGAAAAGTGGTGTTGATTGACTTCTGGGCTACCTGGTGCCCGCCCTGCAAAAAGTCGATGCCGTTTCTGAACAGTTTGCGTAACGAACGCCTGAAGGATGGCTTTGAAATAATTGCCATCAATGTTGACGAAGATAGCGAAGAGGTTAAACAGTTTCTCGTTGGTAACCCGGTCGACTACATAATGGCTTTCGATCCCAAGGGCGATTGTCCCGCTAAATTTGATGTCAAGGCCATGCCGTCTTCCTATCTGGTCGATAGAACCGGCAAAATTCGTAAAGTGCATCTGGGCTTTCGGGATGAAGACCAGGCTGAAATTCGTGAAAAAGTTTCGGCATTACTGGCCGAATAACCCAAGGAAAAGAATGCGTCTTTTGACACTATTGCTTAACGGACTGATTTGCTGCGTGCTACTTGTTTGTCAGGGTTGTGAGACGGTTTCGCCGTGGGAACGGGGCAATCTGGCCAAAAAAGAAATGGGCGTCAACCCTACACCCAACCTGAACAGCTTCCGCGACCATATTTTTACCAGCAAGGAAGCTTCGCAAGGCGGACACAGTGGCGCGGGAGGCGGTTGTGGCTGTAACTAGGCCGGACAATAACAAGGCGCTGGCGGCACTGACTACGGCTGCGCTGAGCCTGCCAGGGCTGAATGCCGCGGCGGCGGTGCCCGCGCCGCAGATCGAAGCCAATGTAAGTTACGGCCATTACCAGGAAAGCGATAACCGCATGAAGGTGGATATCTACCATGCGGATGCGGTTATACCCTTGTACGAGCGCGTTGAATTGGCTTTGAGTCTTGATCGCGATACCTACAGCGGCGCCACGCCGGCATTCAGCATGCCGGAAAGCATGACCAATCAGCCCAAGTATAAACAAAAGGATGATGGCACCCTCTCAAATGAGGTCAGCTATGTCGATGTGGTGTCGGCGGCATCGGGCGGTGTGACTGCTGCGGGATTAACCATACTCGGTGGCCTCAATGCTTTTCAATCCTTTCAAGACGGCATGGCAGCCGCTCAAACAGAAATTACAACCGAGAAAAATCTTGCGCTAACGGAGCTTGAGGCCGCGACAGCTAACGAACAAGCAGAGCTCGATACGTCTTATAACGCGAATCAAGCCCTTGTTAAAGCCGCTTACGAAGCGGAAGTAGGCAGTCTTAATGACGCAATCCCTGCGTTGACCGACCAATACAATGCCGATGTAGCCGACATTAATGCCCAAATAGCGGCGGTTCCTCCCAATATCGCCGGCCCGGCTATTATCGACTTTAATACAGGAATGAACTTGTCGTCCTATGCCGGTTTTGCTAATAACGCGCCTATTGCAGACGGCAAGTGTGCCGGTTCCGGCAGTAGCGACTGTTTTTATCAGAATGGCATGGTGGTTGGCATCGTTCAGGACAGTTCAAATCCGATTGCCCATTTACACCGCGCCGGCACCGCTGAAAACAGAATGCTGCAATATCATTCAGACTCCAGCGGCATCTATATCAGATCCCAGGACAGCAAGGCATTCAGCCTTGACTCAATGGATTTTATGGCGCCTATCTCCGCAGAAAACCCCGATAAAGGACCTAACGACTTTTGGGACATTCTGGGCTTTAATACCGCGCTCAATCCAAAACTGGATACCGGTACCGGTAACTGCGTCGACTACGCTACCTGTGTGGCGTATCAAAAAGTCGCTAACGGCTTCAACGGCACCTTGCTGCTCGACCCCGGCTTCAACAACATCAATGCGGTCTGGATCCATTACCACGGCTATCCGCAAACACCGGCGGATGGCAAGGAGTTCAGCATGGGGCTGGATAATGTCCGGGTTAGCCCGGTAGTGGCATTAACAAATCAGGTTAATGCTTATAACGCTCAGATAACAGCTTTAACCGAGGCCTACAATGCGGAATTGGCGGCATTAACAGATCCCGCGAAGTTGGCCGCATTAACGGATAATTTTAATGCGCAAATGTCCGCATTGACGGCTAACTATACCGCGCAAAGCGAAGCATTAGTCCAAGGCTTTGATGAAGGCTCGGCTCAACTAACTGCATCGTTCGAAGAGCTAGCCAAGCAAGCCGCCATTTCTTTATACAGCGATATTCTGAATAGTCAGATCCCCACCGGCACTCCCCCGGTGCAGATCTTTCAAGTCCAACCTCAGGAAACGCGTTCCATGCCGCAATTTAGCGCCAAATATTATTTCGACGCTACAACAATGGCATTATCCGGTGGATTCTCGGACGAGCCGGACTTTTTGTCCAATTTCGGCTCGGTAAATCTCAGTCACGAATTTAATGACAAACTCACCACGGTATCGGGCGGTTACGGAATGACCAGCAATACCATCACCCGCAATACTGACGGGCATGGTTCCTCACATCATGCCAGCGATCCCACTCATAACCCTACTGATTATTCTGATCTGCTTGAAGACAGTACCTTTCATAGTTTTAACGCCGGTATCGCCCAGGTGTTTTCCAAAAATACCCTGTTTCAATCAACCGGTAGTTATACCCACCAAAGCGGCTATCTGAGCAATCCTTATAAGTACGTTTATGTCCGCGGTGAAATCACCCCGGAGGAATACTACAATCTTTGGCAAGCGCCGCCCGGCGGAGTCGACTGGAATGCTGTTACCAATCTGGAGGTCGTGGGTTTGGAACTTTTTCGTGAAGTTCGCCCGGAACAGCGCAACATCGGTTCGCTTTCCAATCGCGTAATCCAGCATGTACCGGAGCTTGACGCCTCCGTGCATTTTGATTATCGCTTTTATAGCGACGACTGGGGTATCAATTCCCATGCCTTTGAGTTGAAATGGTATCAATCCCTGCCTGATGGATTTACCGTCACGCCGGGTATTCGCTACTACTCGCAATCGCAGGCCGATTTCTTTGCGCCCTATTTTCTTGCCCCCAGAGCTGACGGCAACTATTCCAGCGACTTTCGTCTATCAGCCTTTGGCGACTTGAGCGGCGGCATCACGATCAGCAAGCAATTTGCTCGCGGCGTCGAGCTGGAAGCGGGCTTTGAATATGTCACCCATAGGGGTTCATTAAAACTGGGAGGCGGGGGAGTCGGCAATTACGCCGATTTTGATTATTACCTGGCCCATGCCAATCTTAATGTCGATTTATCAGGGCGGTCATTAACCGGCGGTGAACACGGCGATCATAAGCATCACCATCACGGCGCGCCTGTACCGGCCGGGGTGATGTATGGCCACATGATGAACAAGGCTGACTCGTTTATGGCCGGGTTCCGTTATATGTGGAACGAACAAAATGGCACCATGCGGCACGGCCACAATGCTGTCAGCGATCAGGATCTGGTAAGTAATGCTTGCGATGGTTTCCCTAACGGCTGCTTGTATAAACCCACATCCATGCACATGAATATGTATATGCTGGATTTAATGTACGCGCCTACCGACTGGTTGAACCTCATGTTGATGCCGCAACTGATGAGCATGGAAATGACCATGAGCGATCCTATTCGCCCCTTTGCCAATCAGACTGAGGAGAATGACTTCGGCGGTCACGGCGGCGCCACGCATAACAGTAATGATTTAGGTGACACAGTGGTGACTGCCCTGGTTAAAGTGCTGGACACCAATGGTCATCATGTTCATCTGGGCTTGGGCATCAGTGCGCCGTCCGGCAGCATCGACGCCGAACTGGACAGCACGAATCTGCAAGATTACGGCATGCAGCTCGGCAGCGGCACCTGGGATTTTAAACCGAGCCTGACTTACACCGGTCAATTCAATGACTGGAGCTGGGGCGCGCAGTTAAGCGGCGTTAAACGTCTGGATAAAAACGCCAACGACTATGCCTATGGCGATATTTTCCAGGCCACCGGCTGGGGCAGTTACCAGATATTTAATTGGCTATCGGTTTCGGTGCGCAACCTTTATACCGCGCAGGGCCACATTCAGGGCGAATCGAGCCATGCCCGCCAGCTTACTGCAACTGTCGACTATCCAGGCAATTACGGCGGCCGTTTTTTGGATGTCGGATTCGGTTTGAATGCCATGGCTTCCGAAGGTCATCTTGCCGGTCATAGTCTAAGCTTCGAATGGCTGCAACCGGTCATGAACGATTTCAACGGTTATCAGCTTGATCGTAATGGCGCCTTGGCTGTGAGCTGGAGTTATTCGTTTTGATTCTAATTCGCCACCTGTTTAACAAGTGGCATGAGAAATTACCGATAACCTTTTGATGACTCGGCTCTGTCAGTTGCTTCACGCAACAGGAAAGTTCGCCAGTCTGTACACGATTCCCCCATGTTTTCAACACCAGACATCGGAATGATTGCTCTTTTTTGAATAGCCTTGCCTCTTGTATTTACAGCTTTTTTGCAATATTTCGTCGGCGCTGGCAATACGGCTTTTTTGCTGTAATCCATCAAGAAATGTAGATGTTGACATGATGAACACATTGTCTGGAAGTCGGACAAGAAAATTTGTTTTCTTGATATCGCTATCCTCAAACAAGAAAATTGCTGCATCTACGGCGTTTTTAAGCTCTCTTTCAAGAATTTCCGCAGCCGCCCGTTGCTTGCCACGATTTTTTGTTTGTACAGATGGATTTAGTTCAGGAAGGATTATAAACTCACAATTCATCTGGAAGACTTCGCTTTCTTAAATCATACCAACTCAAGTTAGGTATCAACACACTTTCTAAGTGGGGGGCTTGCCCATTACCCACTTTTCAAGGGGGGGGGCGGATGTTATTCGTTACAGGAGAGTTCTATAAAGATGGGGTTGGGGCTCGGCGTTCCCCTGAACGAAATAAGGCGGAAGAGGCTTCCCTCTTCCGCCTTTGTTTGATTAAGAGATATAACTAATTTCCTGAAAATAGGGCGTGGGAGCGGCTTTAGCCGCGCTTTTCGCGGCTAAAGCCGCTCCCACAAAAAATGCAAATGCTCAAGTTATTTTCATTGCTGATTATAAGCCTAATCAAGCAGCCAGATTGGCTTTCTTTTTGCCTAAAGCCAGCAAGCCCATCATGCCGCTAAGGAACATCCAGACTGCCGCGGGTACAGGCACAGGTGCGCCCAGATTGATATTATCAACAACCAGCGAAAATTGATAGGCACTGCTATTAGGGTCGTTGGGGTCGATATAAGCATTCGGGCTATGTGGAAAGCCGTTGTAATGAATCCAGAAGGATTTGATATTTCCGAAGCCGGCATTCAGACTCAACACATTCAAACCCAACGCATCAGTGCCGTTGGCCACGGTAGCATGAGCCACGGCGGGCCTTGTTGGAAAGCCGCCATTGGGAGAGGTTGGCGTAAAGCCATCAGCAGCAAGATTAGCAGTCAGCAAGCCAGGGTTGCGTGCATCGCTGAAACCATAGATATCCCAAAAATCGTGGGTGGTACTACCATTACCCCCGCCTATTGTTGTGTGCGGATTATCCGAGGCATCGTAGGGTGAAAGAAAATCTAGGGACGTCAAGCTGAATGCACTATCGTCCGCGGCTCTAATGTAAATACCGGAAGAGTCGGAGTGATATTGCAACTGAATATTTGTAGTATCTATAGAACTAATATGCCTATGTAAATGGGAAATAGTGTCCAGGGGGTCATTGGCGATGCCTACCCGAAAGCCATCCTCCAAGTAAGTGCTAGTGTTACCCGCAGAGCCCGCTAAATTAGGCTTGCCGCCGACAGAAGTCCCACTCAGTGTCTGGAAATCTATGATAGCTGCGGACGCGGTACCTACGGTAGCTGTCAAAGCAGCAAATGCCATACCGTAAATTATTTTTTTGTTCATAATTAATTCCTTATGTTTTTCGTATCGCCGGACACCCTCAAAAAAACGACGAGGATGAGTCGCAACACATTATTTAAAAACCCAAGTAAAGCCTTGGACTTAGCTTTAGGGGTAGGGGAGAGGGGCTATCACAAAGCCTCCTCCTCAAATACAAGCAAAATACAAGCCATGCTTTTTTTGTAAATGTATCCTGCGTCTTTTTAATAGCACAACCCTTTATTGTTAATGCTGTTTAATATTTTAAAGTATGCATGAACAAGCGCCAATGTGAAAAAATGAATTGGAAAATATTAATTAAACTGTGTTATTTAACCTGCGTAAGGACAACGAGCAATCATCAGGTTGTGTTGCTTTTTAGCTTCATAAATTATTGATTTTTTGCAGTCTCCGAACAGGGTTTAAGGTAATTCACAACAAATAAACTGCCACTGATTCGCAGATGAAATTTATTTATAATTCGTGAACCATAGTCGCCTATGGCAGGGTGTTTTTTGCGAGTTACCTAATGCCATGGTCGGCACAGCTGACCTCCAAGCTCTCCTTGCGGATCCATCCAAATGTGTTGCAAGCCCAGTTCGTCGAGCCACTGTTTGCCACGGTTTTCCATCAGCATGGCAATAGTGCAGGCGCTGCCGGCAATGACACATTGCTCCGCTAATACGGTCACGCCAGCAAGCCCATTAACCGGCCATCCGGTTTTTGGGTTTAACACATGACTGTAGCGTTGACCATTGACCACCATACAACGCTCATAATCGCCGCTACTGGCTACCGCTCCCGCATATACCATTACGGTGGCCAATAAAGCGCCGGGCTTGCGTGGATGACGTAGCCCCACGGACCAGGGGCGGCCATCGGCGTGAGGGCCGATAACTTTAATATCTCCGCCCAAATCGATTAAACCATGCTCGATGCCTTGTTCCCGGCAAATAACCGCCGCCCTGTCAACCGCGTATTCCTTGCCGATACCGCCAAAATCCAGTTGCATTCCTGGGCGCTTAAAGCCGATGTGCGTAGCGTTTAACTGTATCTTATCCCAGCCCACGACGTTTAACATTTGTTTGATAATGGTTTTTTTGGGTATTTTTTGCGATTTGAAATCCCAGGCACGGCGCAGCACTCCAGAGGTAATATCAAACAGACCTTCACTTTGCCGGTAGCAGGTATCGGCATAATTAAGCAAAGCGGCGGTTTCCTCGTCTATTGCAAGCTCGCCCCCCTTGGCGGCGACACGATTAATGCCAGACAGCACGCTGTCTTCCCGGTATCTGGAATACCGGGCTTCTATGCGCCACACATCCGCCATTGCCCGATCAGCAATAAACCGCGCCTGGCGTTTATCGTCAGAGTACAACTGAACTTCGCATGGAGAGCCCATCGCCCGAAAGGGAAAACGGTATAGTATCAATGACATGGCGGAACTCTTAAAAAGGTGTGTTAAAATTAATGGCTGCTAGCCCGGAAATCTCAGTGTACAAGGAGAGCGTGTATACAATAAGGTAACTCGCGCCCTCATGCGCGCCAACTTAGCCTCTGCAATATGTGGCAATTGCCAGGTAAGCCGTCATGTTGGCAGGGATTGCCAGCATCCAGGACACATGGACGTGCTTGTAAGCCTTGCCATCCATGTTATCTGGATTCCGGCAATCCCTGCCGGAATGACGTTGCTATCATTAAGTCGGCGCTTATGACTAGCACCCCTATCGCAGTTGCCACAGGTTTACAGATTATAAATAAAGTTTGGCTATCAACTTAATTCTACTCCTGATTAGCAAGGAGCCTCAGCTAGCGCCGTCATACCGGCATGGATGCCGGTATCCAGTGCCATGGATGGTAACTTGCCGATACCGCTGCGGCATTATTTAGATGCGGTGCCAGACATAGCCTCACTTCCCTGTGACTGGATTAACGTCCGGCTATTCTGCCTGGACGCCCTTCGGGTTAATGCAAATCTATTCCCAACAGAGTTGTGTCGGAATCCAGGCTTCATGGATGGGTTTGAGCTTACCATCCATGGCACTGGATACCCGCTTCCCGGCTAATATGTCCGCGAACGGAGTTGCGCAGAAAACGCATCACGCGACCTCATGCCATCAACTGCTAAATCAGAAAATAATTAAACTGTGTTATTTGCCATATAAAAAGCAAAAAGTGCGTGATATGCCGCAGTTTGATAAAAAGCCTGATTTCACTGTGGACAATATCCAGGAAAACCCAGCCATGGAATGATTTGGTGCGAAATTTGCTTAGTCTAATGCGGCCTATTCCACTAAGCCGAAAAATAAATTGTAATTTTTTATCTCATACCCGGTAAAAAGTAGCATTTCTTTAGAATTACTATTTGTAAACAAGGACAGCGTCATGAAAAAAAACAAATTAGCCAAAGCGATAGCTTTCACAATTGCCGGCGCGGCATTAGCAGCAGGTTCGGTTTCAACCGCATCGGCATCGGCAACAACCATGTATAACCTTACAACCGCTGGCGGCGACGATTGGAGCGCTAATACGACAGCGTGCGCGCCCTGCAACGGCGGCTTAGGAACCGATGGCTGGGTATGGGGATTCGATGGTAATGAAGGCGGCACCCCGCAAGGTTCGACAAATTCGGTTGCCAAATGGGCAGGAACTGTAAACGCCAACACTACACCGTTCGGTTATAACGGCGGCGGTGTTCTGCATTGGGGCTTGCACATGACCTCATACGACACGGCGGAAATTTCCAGTCAGGATTCCGTTAGCCGTTATGGTGTCGGTGCCGACATCGACACCGCCAAAGGAGCCTGGAGCGACAATAACTTGAGTGGTGCGCAAGGCTGGCGGCATGATTTGGATTTCGGCCTGTTTAAGTCGGATGTAGGGGGCACGATCACCCTAAACGCTCAAGGCATCAAACAAGGCGGCACTAATTTTGGCTTTACTATCTTTAAGGGCATGGATACCAGTACTGTCGCTTATGGCCATCATGGCTCCTGGAATGTTAACAACAACACCCAAATTGGTGCCCCAACGTCGGATTCCCTGCCGGGCGGCGAAACTACATTCGCTGTTGCAGATATTGTTGCCTATAGCAAGGGTGGCGCTGCGCCAAGTAATCTGAACACCATCAGCTTCAATGCCGATCCAGGTCAGATCTATACTATCGTCCTCGGCGGCTATAGAAATGGCAAATGGGGCGATACTGTCGACGGTTATAAGTTGAACGTCAGTGCGGTACCGGTACCTGGCGCAGTTTGGCTATTCGGTAGTGCCATGGTTGGCCTGATTGGTTTTGGACGTCGTATTAATAAAAGCGCTGCTTAAAGCCATTGTTAATACGCGAGGGCTGTTTCGCATCGGCAAACAGCCTTGCCACACAAGGCTGTATTTGAGCCAAGCAGTCCAAATGACAAATGATCGAACTGCCGGCAGCTCACAAGGCGATGAGGTTAATCGTTGCCCGGTGCGTTACTGGACGCAGAAAAAATTGGCTCCTGATTGAGCTAAACGTAAATACACCCGGATTGATCGGGTATAGTTACTTTCTTTACGATTTAACGAGGTGAAAAATGCGATTTTTCCATAGATTTATTCTGGCCTGCGGGTTACTGATGGCGCAGACTGTTTATGCTCATGGCCCCATGCCTTACCCTTTACAAAATGTACCACTCCCGCCAGTTCCCGGTCTTGTGGCAGATCCCGGTCTTGTGAATGGAATCGTGGTCGATAAAAACATGGCTATTGCCTTGGGTAAGGCGCTGTTCTGGGATATGAATGCAGGAAGTGATGGCCAAGCCTGTGGCTCCTGTCATTTTCATGCCGGTGCCGATGCCAGGGTTAAAAACCAGATCAATCCCGGTGAAAAAAGCAGTAAACCAAGCGGACAAGAATTCGATATTTTACCTTCCGGTAATGGCGGCGGACCTAATTATACAGTGACCCTTGCCGACTTCCCTCTGCTCCAGTACCCCAATCCGCTGGATAAAACCAACAGCCTGCCAACTTTCATCACTGATGATGTGGTGTCATCAGCAGGTACCTTCAGTGGCGAATTCAAGGGAGTGACTCAATTTAATGGCATGAATGATACTTGCGATCGCAGTGCCGATCCCATTTTTCATGTTGGCATTACCGGTACTCGACGAGTAGAACCAAGAAACGCGCCTACTGTCATCAATACCGGTTTTAATCACCGTAATTTCTGGGATGGCCGCGCCAACAATATATTTAACGGAAGCAGTCCTTGGGGTGATCGCGATCCTACTGCCGGCATCTGGGTAAAAACCGGCGCTCGTTCAGTTGAAAAGCAGCGTTTGCATCTGGAAAACTCGTCGCTTGCTTCGCTGGCCATGGGGCCGCCATTGAATCCTTCCGAAATGTCATGCCGCGGCCGCAATCTGGCGGCAATAGGCAGAAAGTTGCTGATGCGCAAACCGTTACAAAATCAGAAGGTACATGCTGAAGATAGCGTTTTTGCGCCTTTGAGCTTAACCCTAAGCACGGCAAGCGAATTAAAGCCCGGATTGAATACTACTTACAAAGCCATGATTACCAAGGCATTTAATCCAAAATACTGGTCATATAGCGCACTAGGGCCATTTGGCACGCCAGCGCCTGGGCAAATGCCGTATAACCAGGTAGAGGCTAACTTCTCGTTATTCTATGGTATTGCCTTGCAGATGTATCAATCAACCCTGGTTTCTGATCAGGCGCCTATAGATTTAACTTCACGCACCCCTGCGTACGTGCCAACTTGGCAGGGATTGGGTTATAGTCCTGAAAAGATAGCCTCCCTAATAAATGGCCATGAGCTGTTTGTAAGCAACCATTGCAATCTATGTCACGGTGGTCCTACATTAACCACCGCAGCAGTGGCGACCAATGCTACGTTGGTGACCCCCCATAACCCGAACAAGTATTTTGGCCCAGAGCAAAATCAACGTGCCTACGGGCCTCAAGCCCTTGGGCCACAATCCGGGGCCAAGGCCGTTGGAATAAGCCGATTTACCAATGTCATTGTTCGTGATGAAACTCAAGGCGGCCCCAAGCTAATGGACTTTGGTTTTGCGAATACGGGGGTTGCTGATCCTGATTCTGATCCCGGCGTTGGGGGTGTTGATGATTTCGGACAGCCTCTGTCTTTTAGTGACCAGTATCTGACTTATCTGCTGGGCAATCCTGCAAACAAAACCTTTGACCCCGGCGTCACGACTGTTCGCACCTGTAATTTCATCCCTGAAGTTCCTTTCGCGACCAACGTGCCTGATGCGGATGACTGGCGGTTTACTAATGCTGATGGTCTGATTGCTGCCGTCAGCGATCCAAATTGCTTTAGCCTTAACGCTGCATATATCCCAACCGTTGCAGCAGCGCAAGCCAATTTAGGTACTCAGAAGATGGCTGTCGCAAACAAGGCAGCATTCAAGATACCCAGCTTGCGCAATGTCGAATTAACCGGGCCCTATATGCACAACGGTAGCATGGCTACCCTGGAGCAGGTTGTTGAGTTTTATTCACGGCATGGCAACGTTGATAACGGCAACAAGCATGCAATCGTTAACGGACTCACGCTGGGTACTCCTGGTGACGTGGATGTTCCCGAATCTGTGCGCGTACAAAATCGTGCAGACGTTGTCGCCTTTTTGAAAACGTTTACTGATGACCGGGTGCGTTATGAAAAAGCCCCATTTGATCATCCCGAAGTGATTGTGCCGAACGGCCATGAGGGTAATGATGTATCCGTGACGGCTGGCAATCCCTTAAGTCCTGATCTGGCAAAGGATGAATTGCTGGTGGTTCCGGCGGTGGGTGCCAATGGCAGGTCTGACCCGCTGTTGCCGTTTGATCAACAGTTAGCCCCTTAAGTTGCGTGGCGCCAGCGAGCTTTAACTGCTGGCGTCATCAAACAATAGAAGCTGACAAGATTCAAGTGATTGCATTTGCCTAATAACAAAACACCAAGCTGTATTACAAACTTCAATATGGATTTACAGATGAACACTTACATGACAAGAAAACGTTTATTACCCGCCTTGGCGTTGGCCTGTTTGGCGCCATTGGCTTTCCAAAATGCGCAAGCTGCAGCAACGTTTAGCAGCTATGCGACGGTGACTTATACAGTTGACAGCATCACCAACTCAACCAATCCGGGAGATTTTTCAGGTCTTGGCATTACTGGTTCATTTGAATTGGCGCCAAGTCAAGATATTCAAACCATCGAAGGATGATGGTTCGGTTACTCCATACCTTGTTGGTGGAGAGGGAAGTACATCTCTAACGCCAGTGGTTGTCGGCAGTAGCTATAGCAGAACCTTTCAACTGGATGGCGCTGCCAGCGATGGCGGAGAGGTAGCAGCCAATTATTTAGCCTGGTTTGGCCTGGCTTTTAACAACTCTTCTGCAACAGATAGTTACAATATTGGCCTCACACTGGCTTACGAGTTATCTGGTGACGCCAGTGGCGACAATGCGTTTACCGATGTCGCTCTCAAGTACTTCAATGCGGATGAAACTTTTTCAAATCTTGATGCTCCTGACTATATCCAGGCTTCAACACAAGCTTCAGGAGCGGCTACTTTGTCGAAATTACATGCGTTTAACTTTACTCTGTCCTCTGGGCAGGCTGAAACACTATCTGTAGATACCGGTATAACAGGTAAACTGCAAGCATCGCCAGTACCCGTTCCTTCTGCTATTTGGTTATTTGCATCGGCCTTGCTGGCGATTCCAGGCATCACGAAATCCAAAAGGACAGTGTGAATCACTAACTGACTTTTTGACCCGCTTCGGGGTGGCCGTGGTATTAGCGGTTAATATGACCGCTAATGCCAATACTCAGGCCTTCCCAGTTTTTCTATATAAGTGAGAACCGGTTTGGTAACCTTAGTACAACCAAACCCATCCCTCATGAAAGCTTTATTGTTTAACTTCCAGAAATAAATCGGCGCTGCTGCTATGGCCGGAGTAACTCTGGATTCAAGTGTGCCAATAAAATCTGACCTTTGACAGAATGACTTATTTTTATTCTATTCGGGCTAGCTAGTACACTGTTTGTCGACTTGCTAACGATGATTATGATGAATAAGCCGTTATTCCTTGAGCTTGAGTAACTATGAAAATTAGTAATTAATATCTCATTGTTTACTACGCTTAAATTGATTACTCATCCTGGCCAAGGAAATAGGCGACAAGCTACGCGGAAACTTGGAAATCCTGAGATATGTTGAAAAAAAACGCCCCGAAGGGCGTTAAAGGTATAAACATTTGTTGTGTTATTCAAGCAATCAGCTTTTGCGACGTGCAGCACCGATAAGTCCGGCCAATGCTGAACCAAACAACCAGACAGCACCGGGAACGGGGACAGCTGAAGGAGTCACAGTGATCAAATTTTCGGTATGGGAAAATGCCCCCGTATCCAATATTTTGTACAAATGCACCCTGCTGACCGGCAACCGCCGTTCCGCTGATATAGAAAAACCCTGTTGTGCCAAACCAGTTAGTGGCAAGTCCTTCCGGGTTTTGATCGCCAAGTACCGATTTTGCGGGTCTATAACTTAAGACGGTTAAGTCAGAAAACGTATGAGTAAATGCCTGTACGAGTGTATTACCCGAGAAAGACAAGGTGAATGCTGTAATTTCCTGGATAGAATAAAGTGACCCTCCCTGTACAATCTGCATCAGCATTCAAATCACTCGCTTCGAAAGATCCGGAAATCGAAGCGCCCTGCTCAAAACCTGTCTGAGTAAAGTTATAAAGCGCTGCATTAACAGACAGGTGCGGACATTACCAGTCCTACGGCCATCGCCAATGATAAAAATTTAATTGTCATGTCAACAAGTCCTTTATGGTGCTGGAGTAGCTGGAAGAAGCTGTTGAATAACGTGTACCGTTAGTTATACCTTCAACACCAAAAGTATTGACTGAATCCGCCCACAAAAGACTGCTTGTCAGGGGTGAATTGCAGATCAAAGTATGAATCGATATGACGACAGTGGGAGCTGGATCGAAACTGATTGTTGCAACGGCTGAACAATTGGTGTTCATGCTTGCAGTCCCATAAACAGGGCCACTGAATCCAGGATTATTGTTTGCGTCATGGCCAAATACACAGTTTCCTGTTAACGCTCCTCCACTGACGATGTTAACCGTGCAACTTCCCATATGGTAATGATGATTGATAGCGGCCTGGTACATGACATAGTTGCCAATCAGATTGGCTTGAGTGCAGGGAGAAGGAGGCGCGGCTTGAACTTGCGTAGAAAGTAAAAGACTTGATGCGACAAGTAGAATTTTTTTCATGATCTTAAATCCTCAGTGTGTTTTAGTTAATTTTTATATAAGTAAACTACCGAATAACTAGAAGGGATTCTTGTTCCAATGAATGTCTTGGACCTTCGTATGTATTCGGGAGCTATCATATAGTTCAAACAGGAATAGTTGCCATGCGCATTCCTATGGGAAACGTAGTATTTCTTATGTCAAAGGTATTAGTGTGTGATATGCCATACTTTCTGAGAAAAAGTGTGTGATATGACGCACTTATTTCCAATCAGCTGGTTTATACATGATCCAACTTAATAATTAACCAATTGAAAGCTAATCATTAAAACTTATAGGCTCGATTCTTGCCCGATAAATGGAATACAAAAGAAGGAGGCGGGTAATGAAACCAGCGCGACATATGGCAAATGACAGCTTTAGTATTGACAGCTGTGACTTACTAACACACAACCTACAACACCAAAATTGCCTGCATCAATTCTTACCGGACGAGGTGGGTGTTGGCCAGTCAGCAATATTTCAGCTCGATCAAGACTTGAGTTATATAGAAACCTACTATACGCCCTCCAAAGATCTGGCAATTTTAAGCAAAATCGACAATCAGGAGCCGCGACTGGTTGTTACTCTTGGGTTAAAAGGACATTCTCGCTTTGCGGGCAATCATGGCGATGAGGTTATTTTTAAGGCAGGTTACACTACTATTACAGCCTTTAAATCAAGTAACGGCGAACGCCAATACAAAGCCAATAAACCGATCTCGCAGCTTCGTTTGTCTATCAGCAAACAATGGATAGACAAATATTTAGGCGAAAATAAATCTGCACATCTTATTTGATAAAAAGGAAGCTCAATTAATAAGTCATCGGCCGATAACGGCTCAAGGCATCATGTCAGCCAGACACTTAACCGCCTGCAATGTTGTGAAGGAACTACAGCTTCTATTTATGCATGGACATGTGATGACTATATTAGCTGCTGAATTAGATCATCTTTTTGAAGAAAGCCATCAAAATTCGGGGGCATTTAATCAGAAAGATAAGGCCATGGCGGAGTTGGCCAGAGATATTCTATTCCTTGAATTTAGAAATCCGCCTTCAGTAGCGGAGTTATCAAATCGTGTGGGAACAAATCAATTTAAATTAAAAAAAATATTTCATTATTTTTTCGATAACACGCCTTATGGTTTGTTATCGGAATTCAGAATGAATCATGCTTATCAGCTACTCGAATCCAAACAGTGCCATGTGAGTGTTGTCGCGGACTTGGTTGGCTTCACTCATGCAAGTAATTTTACTACCGCATTTATAAAACATTTTGGGATTCCACCAAAAATGGTTGCCAGGAAAAGTTGAATAGAGCCTAATTTGCATAGGCGCATATTTCACTCTCTTTGCCCGAGGGTCAAATATTATATTTCTCCCCAATATTGCTCCTTGATACTTTAATCGATCAATCTTCTTTGCAAGAAAAAAGGGAGGGCTATTACTAACCCTCCCTTTTTTGTGTGGAAACTCCTGGACTTCAAGAGTTTCCAGTTGGGCAACGTTTGTTAACGTTATTGAGGATTTAGAGGTTGTTGAGGTTTACCTTCAACTTCCAATTGTACGCGACGGTTATTGGCACGCCCTGCTTCGGTCTCATTAGTGTCTATGGGTTGAGAGAAGCTAAATCCACGAGAAGTAATATCGGTTCTTCCGCTTCCTGCAATCAGGTACTTTTTGACGGCATTTGCACGGCGTTCGGACAAGCCTTGGTTATATTGGAATGAGCCGACATTATCTGTGTGACCTTGTACTTCAATTGCCTTCTCAGGATGCTCTTTCATTTTTCTAGCAGCATTGTCAAGATTTCCAAAGTATTCCGGTTTAATATCGTATTTATCGAAGTCAAACTTTACATCAACGATCCAGCAACCCTTTATGCTAACTGGAACGCCGGGTAACGTCGTAGGACACAGATCATCGCAATCGTTGACACCATCTTTATCCCCATCAAGAGTAGAGCAGTCCGCAGCGGTGCCAGGTTTCAAGAAAATGCTTGTTACAAAATTCGCCATGTCACCGGGGCTTGCAATTCTGTCAGCTGTTACGCCATAGCCGCAGCCGGCAATATTAGAGAGTTGATTCAAGAGGGTTATGCCGGATCTTTCTTCTGCGTTGCCAACCCACACAGAATACACGCATAATCTGTCGCCATAAACTTGTTTCAAGGATTGCATCGCGGTAACACCATCAGAGTCCAGATGATGACCATCACTGAGTATTAGAACAGCAATGTTACCCGCGGTTGCAGATAAGTCTTTGTTTGTTCCTTCAATACCGCTTTGGATGGGTGAACCACCGCTGGCGCAAGTCAGCGCATCTATGCCGCTGCCGAAAGTTGATTTTGAATAACTGGTAGGTGCCTGATTAAGGTGGGTAAATCCCCATGACAAGCACTTGCCAAAACCAAAGCTGCGGATACTTGAGGTTAACTTAAGGTCAGGAATAGTTTGGTTGATTCTATTCAGGATTTCTTTTTCAATTGAAAATTTTGTAGCATTAGGCTGAGCAGGGTAGCCAACGCCTAAATATTCTTCTGTCATAGACGATGAGGAATCATTAATGACAAAGAAGTTATCTGCTTTTTGCACAAACTGACCCGAAGCGATTGAAGGATTCAAGTCCTGAGCTACAAATGTCTCGAAAGTGGATGTGGGTTGAGAGGCGCAGCCTGTTATGAACAGGGCGGCAATGGATGCAGCGGATAAAAATATTTTTAGCATTGAAAATCCCCTTATTGTTATTAAAAACCGATCAAGATATGGCACACGCTGTGCGGTATCAATGGATCAGTTGGGATTCTAGCATTGTCTTAATCTAATTGAAATAGAGTGTTATCTTTAACACCCTGTAAAAATTGAGGTTGTTTTTATTAAACCGTAGTTATCCCTATAATAATATCGAAATTATTGGCGGTAGTGATTGGGTAACAAGTTTTATTGAAGGGGTTTGCGTATAATGTGCCAAGTGCGTTAATTCTGGAAAAGCAGTTATACATCGCAGGTGTACAAGGTTCACTGGAAATTCAATTATTTAGGATTCATTGTTTTCAACAAATGGTGGAAGGAGATTTTTTCCAATCCGATGATTTTCCTCTGTGTCTCTGTGGCAAATTGCCGTCACCAGCTTAATAAAATCCCTTTATATCCGGTATCCCCTTTAAAAAACAGGGAGAGATTTCAGTTATTCAACAATTATGGAGTTACTTTGATGGTTAAATTTATCAGATTGTTTGTTTATTCTTGCCTGTTATTGCTGTGTGTGAGTGCGTATGCAGATGAGCCATCGGCGCAAGTTATTATTGAGCAATCTGCCGAGCAAGGCGATGCCAAGGCGCAAGCCAAGCTTGGGGCTATGTATCTATTGGGTAGTGGTGTAGAAAAAGATGAGCAAAAAGCGGCAGAGTGGATGTTAAAAGCGGCAAATCAAGGGAATATTGAAGCTGAGGTAATAGTTGCAGCGATGTATGATCGAGGCCTGGGTGTAAAAAACGATGTTAAAACGGCTACCAAGTGGTACGAAAAGGCAGCAGCTCAAGGCAATAGTACTTCAATGGCTATTTTGGGTAAAAATGACGTTGCCAAGGGCAGTGTCGCATATAGCTATCAAGCCATGCGTTTAAGTGCCGCCAAACAAATCCCAACAGAGTACGCAAAAAGAATTTTACTAACGAAATAATATCACAATGAGTATAACAACACGTTTTGCCCCGAGTCCAACGGGTTATTTGCATGTCGGCGGTGCGCGTACGGCCTTGTTTTCATGGCTATATGCGCGTAAACACGGCGGAAAATTTATTTTACGTATCGAAGATACTGATCTGGAACGTTCAACGCAGGAATCGGTTAATGCCATTCTCGAAGGAATGACGTGGCTGGGCCTGGATTATGATGCAGGGCCTTTTTATCAAACCCATCATTTTGATCGCTATAAAGAAATTATCCAGCAGTTGTTGGCTCAGGGTGATGCCTATTATTGTTACTGTAGTAAGGATGAACTGGAGCAATTGCGCACCGAGCAGATGGCTAACAAAGAAAAGCCACGCTACAACGGTAAATGCAGAGACTCTGTCGAGTTACAACAAGAAAGGGAGCCTGTTATACGCTTCAAAAACCCGGTTGATGGCGTAGTCACCATCCCGGATTTGGTTAAAGGTGACATTGTGGTTGCCAATAAAGAGCTGGATGATTTGATCATCGCCAGAGCTGACGGCACGCCAACCTACAACTTAACCGTTGTTGTTGATGATATGGACATGAAAGTTACGCATGTTATTCGGGGCGACGATCATATCAATAACACACCCAGGCAGATGAATATTCTTAAGGCTTTGGGGGCAGAACTACCGAAATATGCGCATTTGCCGATGATTCTGGGTCCCGATGGCGCACGTTTATCAAAACGTCACGGTGCCGTGAGTGTAATGCAATTTCGTGATGAGGGTTATTTGCCGGAAGCATTGCTGAATTATCTGGTGCGTCTGGGCTGGTCTCATGGCGATCAGGAAATCTTTTCTATAGACGAGATGGTTGAGTATTTTGAATTGGATGATGTCAATGTATCAGCATCGGCTTTTAACATGGAAAAGCTGTTATGGTTAAACCATCAATATATTATGAATGGTGACGCTGCTCATGTAGCGCGTCATTTAAGCTGGCATATCGGGCAGTTGGGTATTGATCCAGTTGATGGACCGGAATTGATAGATGTTGTAAAAGCGCAAAGAGAACGCAGCAAAACTCTGGTCGAAATGGCAGCAGCCAGTGTTTACTTTTATAAAGAATTTGATTCCTATGATGAAAAAGCGGCTAAAAAGAACTTCACCCCGGGGGCGGATCATGTTTTAGCGCGCTTACACGATGAATTGGTGACAGTTACCGACTGGAATGGTGAGGTAGTGCATCAAATTGTTGTGAATCTTGCCGAGACTTTGGGACTTAATCTGGGTAAAGTGGCTCAGCCTTTGCGGGTTGCTGTTTGTGGGTCGGCAGTTTCGCCCGCCATCGATGTTACCTTGTCATTGCTCGGACAGGAAAAAACCTTGGCTAGAATAGAAAAAGCCATAAATTACATAAGAAGTTTAAATTAGAGTTGGACATGGCGGGTAATTACTGTAAAATGCCCGTTCTTTGCTTGGGGCCATAGCTCAATTGGTAGAGCGCAACACTGGCAGTGTTGAGGTCAGCGGTTCGATTCCGCTTGGCTCCACCAGGAAAAAAGTCAAATAAAATGCTTAGTCCCCATCGTCTAGCGGCCTAGGACACTGCCCTTTCACGGCGGTAACAGGGGTTCGAACCCCCTTGGGGACGCCATTTTTATGGCTCATGATTTACACCGGTCTTTTATGCCGAGCATAAGAAATCAGTGATTTTAAGTTTTCAGTCTCATTCTGTGTTGGATGGGCTTAAGTTTAGGCCAGACTAAACCTGTTTTAGTCCCCATCGTCTAGCGGCCTAGGACACTGCCCTTTCACGGCGGTAACAGGGGTTCGAACCCCCTTGGGGACGCCATAAAATAAAAGGCCTGTCATTTGATAGGCCTTTTTTTTACCTGTTGAATTGTTTCGTATACGGGTCGGGTACACCATTTCCGCAATCCTTGTGGGATTTTCTGATTCGGCAAGGGCACACATCCACAGGGGCTTGCCCCTGCACAAGAAGGGTTAAGCGTAATGGTTAATCTTATTGGAAGGGTTTCAATCGCGAATGTCGTGGCTAAAACACTAACGTAAGATTGAAATTATCGCCTTGGTTTGTTCCTGGGCCTGGATATTTACATAATAACGGGGCTTTTTGCGTCGTCATTTGATTAACCAGGTTGATCGCTCTTCCTGTCGCACAGGCCAAGGTTGCTTCTGGCTTCAGTTGTTTTCCAGTTTGTCCGTTTTCCCTTGTTGAAAATAGCTTTAAAACCCACTGATAAGCAAATCTGACGCAATAACGAAACCCCACCGATCAGCCAGGTGGGGTATATTATTCACTTTTTCTGTGATTTATTGTGAGTGGCGTTTATCGTCTCTGCGCATCACGTGGAAACCCGATTAAGGGTGAGGCTGTAAGTGTGCTTTAATTTCATTGTTGCGGCAAGCCACACTTACAGTGGAACGGTGTTTAATGGCAGTTGAACCATCTTCCGACTTATTTTTTCACCAGCTTACTACGTGCAAAATCAATAAGCTTACTGGCAAAATCAATAATCGGGCGACGTTTTACCACCACTGTATAGCCCAACAAGCCCATTAATAAACCATAAAACAATTTACCCATGGCTGATGTACCTTGTTGCTGAGCGGCAAATGCCGCATCCGAAGCTTTTACGGGTGCAATTTGCACGGCTACTTTAGATGGCGTAACCTCTGCTTGCAGGTCAGGCAAGCCTAGGCTGCGAAAAGCATCATAATCTTGCCAGATAGGATACTTTCCTTGCCATAATGATTTGGCGAAATAAGGGGCCAAGCTCATGCCATGTGCTGAAGGTATACCTCTCTCATCAACAAAGCCTTTGTAAACGACCAGACTGATATCACCGCCTTCACCATGTCCATTGGTCGTAAACGATTTTTCAACGTGGTCATGGAACATCCAGATACCTTGGCCAAAGCTGTTTAATCCATCATCCACGCCGCTTAGTTCGAGATCCAAACGTTGCGCCGGAACCATGCCATGAACATCACGCTGAATATAAGAACCTGGGCCATTATCAACACCATCATAATGGGTAACGGTCGGTTTATGTCCATGAATATGCATGGCGAATGATTCAGTATGACCATTCAAAATACGCAATTTTACTTTTTGATTTTCTTCCATGTGAATCAATGATTCCCTTAAGGTATAAGGGAAGGAACGGCCATTGAGCATGAAGTAGTCATCGGTGGCATCGGTGATGTCGTATTCCATGTTCATGTGCTTGGCAATCAGACGCGGATCGTTGGCTGATCGGGCAACAAGTTCGTGCAACTCTTTATCCGCCGATTGATAATGCAAGTCATATTCCCGGGCATATTTTTCAAGAACCGCTACCGATGGATGACGAACTTGACCTGCTCCTACATTCAATGTTTGCACCCAGTTGTTCGGGCGGTTTTCTTCAACCACAAAAATGCCCTGCAAGCCCATTGGGATATGGGTATGCGGTTGTACATGACAATGGTAATACATAGTGCCGGGTTGGCGCGGTTTGATGACATAGGTTTTGCTTTGGCCCGGCATGGTATCCATATTACTGGTTTGTGCCACGCCATCATTACCGGTACCGCTGTGATCCATAAAGGGATGGTCTATGCCATGCAAGTGTATGGAATGCGGCAAATAATGAGTGTTTTCCAGAACTATCCAAACTACATCATCCTGTTCAACACGAATGACCGGAGATGGTGCCCGCAACAATGGGTTGGCTTCCAACTCGTAAAGGCTTTTGGTGGACATGTCACGGGTTTTGGGTGCATAAACCCAAAAGGTTGGTTGTATGCCGGGTGAAATATCGAATGTGGTTGTTGGATCTTTCATGTCGGGCGAATGGCCGTTGAGTTCCACAACTTCAAGTTTGATAATAATCTTGTCCGGGTCGCCGTCACCGTCGATGTCATCTGACATGGTAATGGCATCAGCAGCAAGTTGCGTAGCCATCAATGTGTCCATTGAAACGCCGTTGGTGCCTTTAACAAAGGCGGCAATATCAGCCGGATTGTCGGGGTTACAGAGTATGGATTCTTGTATTTTTACGCCATCAACAACTTGTTCTTTGCGCCATGCCGGATCAGTAAATTCGGAACATACTTCTTCCACCGGCCCCAAATCAACCTTGGCTGAAGGCGGTAAATCTGTGGCAGCCTGACTCCAGGCATGCATAAGGAGCAGTGCAGTGCCCCCGGTAAAGGTAATAAGTTTTTTACGCATACAACTTCCTCAGAAAACACTCGATTGAAAATGAAACGCCGCCCAAAAGACGGTAGATTTATTATTATTTTTGCTATTTTAACTGAATAGTTTGATTAAGTCTTTTTTGGCTACTGAATTAAAGTTAAAGAGTAATAATATTCTTACTTAGCAGGGTATCCTTCTCAGAATCTAAGAATTGTCTTAAAGTTCATCAATGAAATATAAAATAGTTCAGTAGGATGAGCTGCTTCTGAAAATTGGATGTTTGGCGGTGTGTTTACCGCTATGTTTTAATTAGGCAACACTTTACCATAGCAAGCAGTTTTGAGACTATAAGCTATAAGAACGAGGAGTCGCCAGGATACCTATACAGACTTTCGAATGAACCCCATATTTCGCCACGTTGTCTTCGCGGTGAAATCAATAACTAGAATAATAACGCTCATCGTGAAAAATCAATCACCCCATTATTTAGTCGGAATCGACTTGGGCACAACCCATACGGTTGTAGCTTTTACCAAAGCTGAAAATACACCCCAGGAAATACATTTATTACAAATTGAACAGTTGATTGCGCCCGGGCAAGTGGCGGCCCGGCCTTTATTGCCATCGGTACGTTATCATCCCGCGCCAGGTGAACTATCAGCTGCTGATGTTGCGTTTCCAAGTTACAGCGTGGAAGCCTTGCCATCAGGCGAATCCGCCGTCATTGGTGAAGCTGCACGATTATTAGGCGCCAAGACCAAAGGCCGGTTTGTTACCAGCGCGAAAAGCTGGTTGTCGCATCCTTCGGTAGATCATAGTGCCGAAATTCTACCGTGGGGCAGTAGCGATGACATTAGCAAGGTTTCGCCTATTGATGCCAGCGCCAGTTATTTGGCGCATATTCGCACAGTATGGGTTCATAAATTTCCTGATGCTCCTTTGGAGCAACAGGATATTGTCATTACTGTTCCCGCCTCTTTTGATGAGGCTGCGCGGTCGCTGACTTTGGAAGCGGCGCGAATTGCAGGGTTAACTCATGTCCGGTTACTGGAAGAGCCTCAAGCGGTTTGTTATGACTGGTTAAGGCGTAATGCGGGAAATATTAAACAAGCGCTTGCCAACGTGCATTTATTGCTGGTTTGTGATGTAGGCGGTGGCACGACCGATTTAACACTGATCAAGGTAGACCAGGGCGAACAAGAGCCTAAACTGACCCGTATCGGGGTTGGTGATCATTTGATGTTGGGCGGCGATAATATTGATCTTGCACTGGCTCATTTGGCAGAAAGCCGCCTGATCGATTTGTCCGATGGTGAAAAACGCTTGTCTGCTGCTGACTTATCGCAACTCATTGAGCAATGCCGGCTAGCCAAAGAGCGCCTGCTGGCTGAAAATGCCCCGGAGCAAACCACTGTCACCTTGCTGGGTGGCGGTTCCAGGCTGATTGGCAGTTCTCGTTCAGGGGTACTGACGCGCGAAGAAGTAAGAAACATTGCGTTGGACGGATTTTTCCCTTTATCTAGGCTGGATGAATTGCCCGATAGAAAACGCAGTGGCGTGGTGGAGTTCGGTCTTCCTTATGCCGCGGAACCCGCAGTAAGCAAGCATATCGCCGCGTTTTTAAAGTTGCACGCAGCGGCTTCGGGTGAAGCGTTGAAAGGCGTGGGCAGAGTACCCGATGCGCTTTTGCTTAACGGCGGCATGTTCCGTAGCCAGCCGATTACCCAACGACTGCTGAACTTGCTTAATTCATGGAGTACCAAGCCGCCTGTCTTGCTTGAAAATAAACATCCTGAACTAGCCGTTGCTTTTGGTGCTGTCAGTTATGCCATCGCCAGGCGTGATAAGAAACTGAAAATTGGTGGCGGCGCAGCGAGAAGTTATTTTCTGCTGGTCGATACCGATAATTCAACAGCGCAGCAAGGTATCTGTATTTTGCCCAGAGGTAGTGAAGAGGGTGATGAAGTCATCTTAAAAGACCGGCAATTTGCTTTACGACTGGGTATGCCGGTACGCTTTCATTTGGCCTCAACGACAGGTGATACCGAATTTAAACCTGGCGATGTAACCGAAATAACGGATTTGTTTCATTCCTTGCCTCCGCTGGCGGCTGCTTTTGAAGGCGACGAGACAAAACCGAATGCTGAGGCAATAGTTCAATTGGCCGTCACGCAAACAGAAGTCGGCACACTTAAAATCCAATGCGTTTCCATTGAAAACAGCGATCAACGCTGGGATGTTGAGTTCCAAATCAGAAAGAAAGGTGTAGCGGGATTGCCAATGGATGCAGCATTGCCTCCTCAATTTAAGGATGCCGTAGAAAAGATACAAAACATTTTTGGTTCCAAATCTAAGCATATAGACCCTAAAGCCGTAAAAAATCTGCGTGCTGATTTGGAAAAACAGCTGGGATCTGCGCGTACCGAATGGGAAACCCCATTGTTAAGGGCGATGTTTGCCACATTATTGGCGGGATCGAAATATCATCGTCGTTCAGAGAATCACGAAAGAGTCTGGTTAAGTCTGGCTGGATTTTGTTTGCGCCCCGGTTTTGGTTATCCGTTGGATGATTGGCGCGTTGAACAACTCTGGAAACTCTACCCTCAAGGCATTCAATTTGTTAATGAAACCCAAAACTGGACGGAATGGTGGACACTGTGGCGGCGTATTGCCGGTGGTTTGACAGTAACTTCGCAGGAACAAATTTTTGCCGATATCGCCAAGTTTATAAATCCCGCAGCCGCAAGACAACCCGGCGTTGCCAAGCAAATCAAAAATCGCGGGTATGATGATATGGTGCGTCTTGCTGCCGTACTGGAACGGCTGCCGGTCGAAAAAAAAATACAACTGGGTGAGTGGCTGTTAAAACGCTTGCAAAAAGCCGGTGAACCCAGCCAGACCTGGTGGGCTGTCGGACGTATCGGTGCGCGAATGCCCTTTCATGGTAGTAACCATAATGTCATTCCTGCCGATATTGTTTGTCAATGGCTGACCCAAATTTTGTATGAAGATTGGAAGAAAACGCCTCATGCCGGATTTGCCGCTACGTTGATTGCGCGTATGAGTGGTGATAGAGCGCGGGATATTGATGAGTCTGTCCGCCTGCAAATCATCGCAAAACTAAAACTTAGTAAATCCCCGTCATCCTGGATAGATATGGTCGAGCAAGTTAAAGAACTGGATGAAAAAGAAGAAAAGCAGATTTTTGGTGAAGCATTGCCGCCAGGATTAAAACTTATTTGAATCACAAGAGAATAACAATGAAATTAATCAGTATCGTCATGATCGTGGGGCTTATTCTGCTTTATTTTGTGGATGCGTTCTTCAAAATACAAATAATGAATTGGGAAATGTTAACTCATAGCGCGCTCAGGTTTTTTACGGGCTTTATTCTTATTGGAGTCGGTGTGCTTTATGCTCATAAGATCAGATTGAAAAGTGCGGTTTTCCTGATTTTGGTACTGGTTTTAGCTGATGACCTAATGGATTATTATAGAAATGTTAACAGTTTCAGCTTTGAAGACACGCTGCATGGTGTTTATATGCTGTTATGGGGATCCTTAATGGGATATGCCTATATGAAACATTCGAAAGATAACGCTGATAAACAAAAATAGCTTGAAAATAATCTTGCTTGAAAAAAATTTATAAAGGAACACGATGAAACACGCTGTAGTTGATGCACAAATTACCCCGGAAGGTCGATTGGATGTCCTATCCAAGGCCGAAGTCAATAAACTGTTTGATAGAAGCCAGGGGGGATTATATAGAATATTCCGTAACTGCTCGCTTGCTGTATTGAATTGCGGTAGCCCCATGGATGATGGCAAGGAGCTACTGGAGCGTTATCCGTCGTTTGATATTCGTGTTATTCAGGAGCAGCGGGGGATCAAGTTGGAGGTTAACGGTGCTCCTGCTCATGCTTTTGTTGACGGCAAGATGATTAAAGGGATCAATGAACATCTGTTTGCAGTCCTGCGTGACATTATCTACGTTAGTGACGAGATCAATGATAATCCAAAATTTGATATGGACTCATCAGACGGTATTACTAATGCGGTATTCCACATTCTGCGCAATGCCAATATTCTCCGTCCGATGACTAATCCAAGTCTGGTGGTTTGCTGGGGAGGGCATTCAATTAGCCGCAAGGAATATGACTACACCAAACTGGTTGGCCATGAGATGGGACTGCGCGGTTTGGATATTTGTACCGGCTGCGGGCCGGGCGCCATGAAAGGACCGATGAAGGGGGCCACTATTGGCCACTCCAAGCAGCGTATAAAAAACGGCCAATATCTGGGTATCACCGAACCCGGCATTATTGCCGCTGAATCACCCAATCCGATTGTCAATGATCTGGTTATTTTGCCGGATATTGAGAAACGCCTGGAAGCCTTTGTCCGGACCGGTCATGGTATTGTGGTATTTCCCGGCGGCGCGGGTACGGCGGAGGAAATTCTTTATATACTCGGCATATTGTTACACCCGGATAATAAAGACATGCCGTTTCCACTTGTTTTTACTGGCCCCGACAGTTCCGTGGATTATTTTAACGAGATTGACCGGTTTATTGCTGGTACTTTAGGTAAAGATGCGCAGCAGCGTTACCAGATTATTATTGATAATCCTGTGCTGGTAGCGCGCGAAATGCTGGCGGGTATTAATCAAGTGCGTGTTTTTCGTAAAGAAAAGGGTGACGCCTATTATTTCAACTGGTTATTGAAAATCGATCAGGTGTTTCAGCAACCCTTTGCACCCATGCATGAGAATATGAGCAATCTCGCTTTACACAAGAATCAGGAGAATCACTTGCTTGCCGCTAATCTGCGCCGGGCCTTCTCCGGCATAGTGGCAGGTAATGTAAAGGACGAGGGTATTCGTGCCATCGAACAATATGGTCATTTCGAAATTCACGGTGATGTCAACATCATGAAGCTGATGGATTCTTTATTGGCCTCTTTTGTTGCACAACACCGTATGAAGTTGCCGGGAAAAAAATATTCACCCTGTTATCGCATCATTAAATAACGGCTAAAGACGGGTAATACAAGCCTTTCATTTGAGATGAAATTCGGAATTGAACCCGAAGCTAGGCTTGCAACGGCTGCGAGATACCCCAACTTCAGTGTCGAGGATAAAGCAAGATGCTGCGATCACCGCTCCCGCAAACTCTCGTGCCCATACTGCATCAGTGGGCTTAGAAAGTACTCGAGACAGTATGAACGGCCTACTGTTGTACGGTGCCATTCACCGGTGAGGAGACATTTAAAAAAAGTGAAAAGTAGGCCCTTGTGACCCTAATTCCTAACTTATATCCTCAGTAGATATTTAATTTTAATGAAGATCGCATCAAAACCAAAGCCTGCAATCAATCGCAAATCATGGCTTTGTTGCGAGGTCTTGCTATCGAACTGATCAGAAAAACATCACCGAAAAACTTTCAGGCCGCCATAGAGAATTTCAACGATTCCTGTTTCTACCCTGGAATCAATGCTCAAGCTGCCGTCACCCCGAACTTGTCCCGCAATAGGGTGGCCAAAATCGGGCATGTCCATAAGTGCGTGTCGTAGCCGAAGTCGGCCGGGGTGCTGTCCAGCACCGCCTGTTTCATCCAGTCGTCGGTCGCTTTGGTGATGATGGGGTCGGAGCCGCCCGGCATGTGGCTTTCCAGCGCCTCAAACCCGCCCTCGTCGTATTGTTTCAGCCAGCGGTAAATGCACGAACGGTCAAAATGATAGGCTTCGGCCACCTTTTCCGGGCTCTGGCCCAGCACGCGGACGGCGTACACCGCCATTCTCCGTATAGAGTACATGACATCATCGGGTACTTTTCTTCCGTCTTCCAACCATTCTGGGGTCATAATGCACTCCGCTACCGCAGGTTACTTTGTATGGGAAGAGGACAATTGCCCGGCATAATAGTTTTTTATGTCGCTTGATTAGCTTCTGTATCTATATCACTACCCTCCCTAAAACTACTTTAGTTTTAGCCGTTCGGCGTTGTTTTTAAGTGACTAAAATCATCATCTGATTTGGTTGTTAAGGCCAGAATGCCAAACATCAAATGGCATAAGACTTTAGCATGTCCTCGCACACGCACAACCCGTCCACCAAACTCATCTTTCAATCGAGCATTAACACGCTCAACAGTGCTACGCTCGTTATAGCGTATTGCTTCGGCGGTTTTATGCCCCACCAACTGGCAGCGTTTATTTGCCGCCGTAATTTCATTTTTTAGACTTTGATCCCGACGTGGATTCACGTCAATCAGCGGGATGTGACCCAATTGGCGACTCATGTCGTGAATCTGCGGCACATCATAAGCAGAATCCATGACATCATAAAGATGAGTAATGCGCTCGTTACTCATCTTTGCTAATGGAATAGCAACTTGGCTATCGTGGGTAGAGGCTGAGGTCAATACCGCACTGATGGGAATGCCGCCATCTGCCACATCAAGGTGTAATTTGTAGCCAATCCAGCTGACTTTATAACCCTGACTATTTTTCTTGGTTCCTGCGTCGCAAGCTGTCGGCAAGTCGTTAAGCATGTCCGCCAGACCCATGCCACCGGCTTGCCGCTCAATTCGAGTCAACGGTTTAATGCGTTCTTCGCCTTGTTTAGAGTGTCCACGTTTTGCCGCTATTTTCTGGATAGGTTTCTTTTTGAGCGGTTTTTCTCGTGCTTCTATCGCGGTTGAATCGCGGGCGTTATGCCCCACTCACTCGCTTGCATAGCTTTTTTTAATAAACGCTGCATGAACCCGCTCAGGTAAACGGCATTTCGAGAACTCGGTAAATGCCCTTGAGAAGGTCCACTCATCAGGGACATCGTTTTTGCGCTCCCAACCGCAAATCCGTCTTAAGGCGGACGCCCTGGAAAGCCACGACTGGAATAGATGAATGCTTCGATGCGCAGCATTTCTAAGGTGCTCACCCATTCCTGTTGTTTCTCGGTCAGCGCCCCCAGTTCTTCTGATAACCAAGGAAATAATGAGCTTTGTATATTAAGTCATGTCTGTGATAATGTATCTTTTAACCTGCTCATATCATTGATAATGTTGGATTTTAGAAACTTCTATTTTATCATTTTGGGCAGCTTATTTTTTCTTTTTGGCCGTTCTGGCTACTAATTCAACTCGCTTTATCGGGTTTTGCAAGTTCCTCATTAGTACTGATTACTACCCAGAAAATTTAGCGCTTATGCAAAGAATGGCATTGAATTTAATTCGCCGGAACGGAAAAGGCAAGTGGAGTATTCAGCAGAATCACAACAGGGTGAGGGCTAATGGTCAATATCCCCGGGAAATATTGACGACGGTGATACAATTGTTCGATCACCGTCCTGCCCAGACTAGTCTTTGGCCGCTAACAGCGATTTAAACGCAGATTGGTTTTCTTCGTGCTTGAAGGTTGCAAATTTTGATGAGAAATCTTCGCGAGCGTTGCTTCTGAGAGTATCCAGATTCTGGATTAATACGCCCATAGCTAATAGGGTGTTGGCATGTATGTGGTTATTCAACATTTCTTCGCTGAACAGTTTCAGGGTATTTTCCTGAACTGCATAATCCTGAAAGCCACCTAATACTTCCTGTAGTCCTTTCAGGTTTTTAATGAAATGTTTTATTTGATTTTCGGGATAAAGGCTTTGGAAAAATTCCATCAAGTAACGCAATTTCTTACAGGATTTCCTTAGTTCATGTAATGCTTCGGGGGGGGACTGTTCGGTAATGGCGTGGCCTTCCTGCAATACACGCTTGTAATTTTTCCATATTCTTCGATCTGCCAGTTGTTTTATGGTTAGTTTTGCATTGGGTTCAACCGGCTTTACCGGGGCTTGTTCTTTAAGGTATTGTTCCCATTCGGATATTGTGGCTAAGTATTTGGTGGAACGCAGTTTTTTTGCCAGTTCCTTCTGGGCTTTTTGTTGTTTGGCGAGAAGAAACTCATACAGTGGGTCGAGATCATCGCGGATTGAAGCCGGCAGGCTGCTTTTGTACTGATCAAAATTTAATAAATAAACATCCAAATCCCGGGTAGAGCCTGTGATTTGTCCCAGCCAGGAAAAAAAATCAGCATAGTGTGCGCTGATTTTATCCGGTAATACGCTTTTAAGTTGACTAAGTCCGGAGCGGGTCCTGCGGACTGCAACTCTGAAGTCATGCAAAAATTCGCTATCGGTATCGGTAATTGTGCCTTGCTCGTTATCTTTAATGGCCTTTAGCAGGTGGCTGTAAATATACTTGGCGGCAATATCAGCACGCATATCAGGATCCAGGTTGATATTCAACTTTGATGAATAGTCGCTGGGTTTGCGGCCTTGCAGTTTTAAGGCGGTAAGCAGCAATGGTTTATTTGTGGGTGTTAAGCCCAGTTTTGTGGTGAGTGTCTCAATGACGTGTTCAGTGGCCTTGTCGTAGCCTTTGATAGGATGCAAGGTAACGCGGTTATTGAACAGATCGTGTTCTTCTAAAACTAAGCGAAGCACAGTTTTTTCATCGTTATTAATTATGTTTAGATTATAAATTTCATAATCGAGGTTGCACACGGGCAATAAGGCGCGCATTTCCAATAGGGGAGCCAGGGCGCAACGAATTTCATTTGATTGGAACTGTTGACTGAATTTTGGAACCTCCTCAATTTCGGTGCTGGCGATAATCAGGTCATTTTCGAGGTTTCTTAATAGTAAAGTTGATGCGGCTTTTGAGCGGTTAAATTCGCAAGTGATACCGTTGGTATAAAGTCGCCAATCAAAGCTGTCGTAATAAGTCTTCAGGGAATAATGCCTGGAAACCAAATGTGTGCAGGCCTTATTGCTTAGTTTTGCAATAAATTTTTCAGCTGTTAAACTCGCGGGGAAATCAAATTGTAAGGACATATTGACCAAGGCATGGTAGGGTTTGTGGCGATAAGGAAACCTTTAATAATAACAATGTAGTATTAACATTTAATGACAATGTAACAATCAATCGCTATCGTAACTGATTATCAGGCATTATCGTATAAAAACACACAGAGGTAGTAATAGAATGAGTAGAGAATTATGGTTGCTTAGGCATGGAAAATCTGACCGCAATCTTGCTATGGATGATTTTGACAGGCCTTTAAAAAAACGTGGCAAACGGGCTGCTCAGCGCATGGGAGTTTGGCTGGAACAACAGCGCCTGCTACCCGATTGGATAGTGAGTTCGCCTGCAAAAAGAGCTCTTGCGACAGCGAAAATAGTCCATAAAGCCATTGCCGTGGAGGGGTTGGTTATTACGCAGGATAAACGTTTGTATCAAGAGGGGTTTGAGCGCCTGAAAACGGTATTGGCTGAATGTCCTTTAGAAGCCAGACGGGTTTTGCTGGTCGGGCATAATCCGGAACTGGAAGACTTGCTTATTAGTCTCGTAGGTGCCACCAACTTGCCTGATACTGATAAATTGTTACCTACGGCGGCTCTGGCCAGATTGATAATGCCCGATGACTGGACTCATCTGGAGGCAGGCTGTGCCAAGCTTCTGTCCATTACCAGCGCTAAATCACTACCTGAAGAGGGTGTTGAGTGAGTGTGCGGCCTTTGACTTGAGCGAGGGGATGAATAAGATTATGACATTGTCATAATCTTGTCATATAAAATTAATATTCTTGTTATGTTAGTTGTACATAATTGTTCCACAATAAATTAACTTGAGATTTGATAATGAAATTATCTTTTAAGACAAAATCGCTAATAGCTGCGATGGGTTTTGCTTCCGCGGCATTGGTCAGCGGTACTGCAGGTGCAGTACAAACGGTTGATGCAGGTATTCCTGACTATCAAAAAGCCAGCGGTATTGCCGGCAACTTGTCCAGTGTGGGTTCTGACACACTGGCAAATTTGATGACGCTTTGGGCTGAAGAGTTTAACCGCGAATATCCCAATGTGAATATCCAGATTCAGGCCGCAGGTTCTTCTACTGCACCGCCTGCGTTAACAGAAGGCACCTCCAATCTTGGGCCTATGAGCCGCGAGATGAAGGATGACGAACTGGAAGCTTTCGAAGACAAATACGGCTACAAGCCTGTTGCTGTTCCTGTTGCTATCGATGCGCTGGCTGTGATGGTCAATAAGGACAACCCCATTAAAGGTTTGACTGTTCCGCAGGTTGATGCCATTTTTTCTTCTACCCGTAAATGCGGTCACGAATCGGACATTCAAACATGGGGTGAAGCAGGCGTCTCCGCGTGGGGCTCAAAAAGCATTCAGTTATACGGACGTAACTCGGTTTCAGGCACTTACGGCTACTTTAAAGAAAACGCTTTGTGTAAAGGCGATTTCAAAAATAACGTAAACGAGCAACCGGGTTCCGCATCCGTCGTGCAATCGGTAACCTCATCAAAGAATGGCATTGGTTATTCAGGCATGGGTTACAGCACGTCAGGAATCAGAATGGTGCCTCTGGCAAAAAAAGCGGGCGGGTCTTTTGTTGACGCAACGCCTGAAAATGCCATTAGCGGCGCTTACCCTTTGACACGGTATTTGTATATTTATGTGAATAAAAAGCCAAATCAACCGTTAGCTCCGTTAGAAAACGAATTCATGAAAATGGTGTTATCCAAAACGGGTCAGCAAGTGGTAATAAAAGATGGCTATATTCCATTGCCTGCAAACGTAGTTGAAAAGGCACTGACAATCCTTAAATAAAATTTGAAATTAGGAATTGATGCAAAAAATGGCTTTAACTGTTGTGCAGGGTTGCATAGACAAGGATGTTGGTCTGGATTAACTGGTTATTTCCCTCTCGTAATTGCAAGGGTTAATGCGGACAAGAATACGGCTGAATTTGATTTTCGAATTTCAGCCGTTTTTTTTGATATTTTGCTAAATCTTTGTCACATTTCATTTCTAAAATCCCCCCATGTCTGAAACAAACATACCAAAAGAATATTCCTCAGCCTTAAAACAATCTGCCGGTAGTGTTCACGAGCGCTGGCGGCTGATTAAAGATGCGATGGCACGTTATGGTGTAATTGCAGGCGGTCTCGGTGTAATCGTAGCTGTCGTCATGATTTTCTTTTATTTGCTGTACGTGGTTTACCCTTTATTTCTTGCTGCAACAGCTGAATCGGTCAGTCAATATGATGTGCCGGAATCCGCTTTGGGTAAAACCGTGCTGATGGAGATAGAAGAACAAAATGAAGTGGCAGTCCGGTTTACGGACACTGGGAAAGTGATATTTTTTGCAGTGGCGACCGGTAAACCTATTTTAACTGAAACCGTAAAAATTCCTGAAGGCGCTCAAATTGTGAGCTTTCATCAGGGCAGTCCTAACAACGAGGGCGCGGTAATTTACGGCTTGTCTGATGGCAAAGCCGTTATCGTGAAGCATCAATACAAAATAACCTATCCCAATAATATTCGCCTGATCTCACCTTCTTTAGCTTATCCAATGGGCGAAGCCCCATTGGTGATAGATGAGTCAGGCGCGGCTTTGGAAAAAATTGCCGTTAAAATCGGTGATGACGCAAGCACGATAGTTGCAAAGTCTGCTGATAAAATTCGCTTAAGCCATTTTGAAAAAGAAAAATCCTTGTTTGCTGATGAAGCGACTGTAACCCGCACCGATTCGGTTTTAGACTATGCTGCTGCGGACGTTACCGATATTTTGATTGATAAGGATGAACATAATCTATATTTGTTAAGCAGTAACGGGCATTTAGGCTTGTTTGATATTAAAGATAAAAGCGCGCCTGTTCTTGTCCAGGAGCAAAATGTCGTTGATGCGGGCCAAAAGATTACCAGTGTCGCCTTTTTAAATGGTGATCTTTCCCTGATGATTGGCGATTCCAGTGGATTGGTATCCCAATGGAGCAAGGTCAGGGACAAGTTAAACCGGTTTTCCATGCAGAAAATCAGGGTGTTTAAAGTTTCGGACAAAGCGGTCGTCTCGATAAATCCGGAACAACGGCGTAAAGGCTTCCTGACGGTCGATGCCGATGGCACGCTAGGCATTTATCATTCGACCTCTGAACGGGAAATGATTAAAGAGCATGTTGCTGATTCACGCCCTGTCGCAGCGGCAATATCACCCAGGGCCAATACTGTGTTAATACAGTCTGGCGACGGCAAAATAAGCGACTGGAAAGTGGATAATGAGCATCCCGAGGTGTCTTTAGGATCGCTTTGGCGGGAAGTGTGGTACGAAAGTTATCCCAAGCCGGATTATATCTGGCAGTCGTCTTCGGCAAATAGCGACTTTGAGCCCAAATACAGTTTAACCCCTTTGGTTTTTGGTACTTTAAAGGCGGCTTTTTATGCCATGTTGGTGGCTATGCCTTTGGCCCTGATGGGCGCTATTTATACCGCATATTTTATGACGCCGAGAATGCGCCAATATGTGAAGCCATCAATTGAATTAATGGGGGCGTTGCCTACGGTTATTTTAGGGTTTCTTGCCGGATTATGGCTGGCGCCGATTATTGAAGAGTATTTGGCAGGTCTATTTGCTTTGTTCATGTTAGTTCCGGTAACTGTTATGTTGTTTGCCTATGCCTGGCAGTATTTACCGGAAACTATAAAGCAGAAGATACCCGAAGGCTGGGAGGCCGCTATCTTGATCCCGGTGATCTTACTAAGCAGCTGGTTTGCTATTTCCGTGAGTGTGCCGTTGGAAGCCTTAATATTTCATGGCACGTTACGCGATTGGTTTAAAACCGAATTGGGCATCGGCTATGATCAACGCAATGCGCTGGTAGTAGGTATAGCGATGGGTTTTGCGGTCATTCCGACTATTTTTTCGATTGCTGAAGATGCTATTTTCAGCGTACCCAAGCATTTAACGGTGGGTTCTCTGGCATTGGGCGCAACACCCTGGCAAACCATGATTGAGGTGGTTTTGTTGACAGCCAGTCCGGGGATTTTTTCTGCGGTTATGATTGGTTTGGGCCGCGCAGTGGGGGAAACCATGATTGTGTTAATGGCGACCGGGAACACGCCGGTAATGGATTTAAGCGTATTTCAGGGTCTGCGAACGCTGGCTGCGAATATTGCCGTGGAAATGCCTGAATCCGAAGTGGATAGTACGCATTACCGGGTCTTGTTTCTGGCGGCTTTGGTATTGTTCATGTTTACTTTTGTCTTTAACACGCTGGCTGAAATTATTCGTCAGCGCTTACGCGAAAAATATAGCTCATTATGATGAAATTATGGTTTAAAAGTGGAGCCCCCTGGATATGGCTCAATGCGGCGGCAGTCAGTACCAGCCTGATTATGATCATAGGGGTATTGGGCCTCGTAACTGTGCGTGGGGTAGGTCATTTCTGGCCTCATCAAGTGACCCGATTCAGTTATCAGGAAGAAGGTAAAGAGCCCCAGATAATTATTGGTGAGAAAGTTGATTCCAGCGTAACGCCGGCTGCGATGGCTAAATCGACCGGCTTTAAAATGGCCGAAAATGAAGACACACTGGTTCAGTATCTAATAAAAACCGGTAACCGTGATGTAACGGGGTCTGACTTTCGCTGGATACAGGAACGTAATGTGAAGGAGCAGAGCGACCCAGCCGATATAATGGTCGTGGAGCGCCGGGAGTGGGGTAATTTTTATGGACAGTTGCTCGAATTTAAAGAAAGCGGCAAAACTATCGCCACTGGAGAGCAGGCTTGGCCTGTCCTTCAAACAAGGATAGAAGAGGCTTTAGCAGTTTTTAAGGAAATAGCGCATCTGGAAAAAAAGGAAATTGGTGCGATAAACTATGCTTTGGAACGCTTAAGACTCAAACAAAGAAAATTGGAATTAAAAAACCGCCTGGATGATGCGGCGAAACAACAGATTGCTGCGGAAAAAGCCGGTTACGAAGCTGAATATAAGCAATATCAAGTACAGTTAGCCGAGCTGTATCAGAAAATAAGGCGCGATAGTCTGGTTGCCAAGACCGAAAGCGGCAGTACGCTGGAAATTCCCTTGTCCAAGGTGGTTAGAGCCTTTCAACCTAATTCCATGAGTGTGTTTGATAAAATCACTCACTATGGAACCAAGGTGGTTGAATTTGTAGCCGATGATCCGCGCGAAGCCAATACCGAAGGCGGCATTTTTCCGGCTATATTCGGTACCATAATGATGGTTATGTTGATGTCGGTTTTTGTTGCGCCATTTGGTGTAATTGCGGCTGTGTATCTGCGTGAGTACGCCAAACAAGGGTTTACTACACGGCTGATCAGAATTGCCGTTAACAATCTTGCGGGTGTACCCTCGGTTGTTTATGGGGTATTCGGATTAGGTTTTTTCGTTTATATTTTGGGCGGTAACATCGATCAGTTGTTTTTTCCTGAATCAGCCCCTGCTCCGGTTTTCGGTACGCCGGGATTGTTGTGGGCTTCAATTACCCTGGCCTTGTTAACCTTACCCGTTGTCATCGTGTCAACCGAAGAGGGTTTGGCGCGAATCCCCAGTTCCATACGCGAAGGCAGCCTGGCGTTAGGGGCTACCAAACTTGAGACTTTATGGCTTACCGTTTTACCCATGGCAAGTCCCGCGATGATGACCGGCTTGATTCTGGCGGTAGCGAGGGCAGCGGGAGAAGTAGCTCCGTTAATGTTGGTGGGCGTGGTCAAGCTGGCGCCAACATTACCCTTGGATGGCAACTTCCCGTTTTTGCATTTAGACAGAAAGTTTATGCACTTAGGGTTTCATATTTATGATGTCGGTTTTCAAAGCCCTAATGTTGAGGCGGCGAGACCATTGGTTTATGCGACAGCATTATTACTGGTTTTGGTAATTGTAGGACTTAATCTGGCTGCAATTGTCATCAGAAATAATCTCAGAGAAAAATATCGGGCACTGGAAGGTTAAATTAATGACAGCACAACAAGTACGTACACACTCAATTGATATGAGTTCTGTTTTACGCGGCAAGGAAGCGTCGCAACACCCTACTGAAACCTGTATCAAGGTAGAAAATTTAAACCTGTTTTACGGCGAAAAGCAGGCACTGCATGGCATTAACATGGAAATGCAGAAGAAAAAAGTGACTGCCTATATTGGCCCCAGTGGTTGCGGCAAATCTACGTTGTTGCGTTGTATTAACCGCATGAATGATCTCGTCGATAGCGCAAGAATTGACGGTAAAATTTTACTGGATGGTGAAAATATCTATGATAAAGCCGTTAATGTAGCTGCATTGCGCAGACGCGTAGGCATGGTATTTCAAAAGCCAAATCCTTTCCCCAAGTCTATTTTTGAAAATGTAGCTTATGGCCTGCGAATTCAGGGTGTTAATGATAAGCGGATATTGGAGGAAACCGTCGAAAACTCCTTGCGGGGCGCGGCGCTCTGGGACGAAATGAAGGACCGCTTGAATGACAATGCACTGGGCATTTCCGGCGGCCAACAACAACGGCTGGTTATTGCCCGAGCCATTGCGATAGAACCCGAAGTACTGTTGCTGGATGAGCCGGCATCGGCGTTGGATCCTATTTCAACGTTAAAAATTGAAGAGCTGATCAATGAACTCAAGGAAAAATACACGATAGTGATCGTTACGCACAATATGCAGCAGGCCGCACGGGTTTCCGATTACACGGCGTTTATGTATATGGGCGAATTGATTGAAATCGGTACAACCAGCGAGTTATTTACCAATCCCGTAAAAAAACAAACAGAAGATTATATTACCGGCCGGTACGGATAATCAGGAGAAGATAATGGACAACAGTAAAATAGGGCATCACATATCCGAGCAGTTTAATAAAGAACTGGAAGATATACGCAACAAAGTATTAACGATGGGCGGTTTGGTAGAACGGCAAATAGAACTGGCCGTGGAGGCTTACACAACCGGCAATATGGAGCTGGCCGAGCTGGTTATCAAACAGGATGATCAGGTCGATGCCCTGGAAATGGCTATTGATCAGGAATGTAACCAGATTTTAGCGCTGAGACAACCGACGGCATTTGATTTAAGACTGTTGATTACGGTGATTAAAATCATTCACGAGATTGAAAGAATAGGCGACAAGGCCGAACGCGTCGCTGAAATGGCCATTCAACTAGCGGGTATCGAAAGCAAATTTCCGCATCATGAATTGGAGCACATGGCTGAACTGGTTAAAGGCATGCTGCATGATGCGCTGGACGCCTTTGCCAGAATGTCCCTGGAGGAGGTGCCTGCAATTACCGCTCTGGATGATAATGTTGATCGTGAATATGACAATATTGTGAGGCAGTTGATCACCCGTATGATGGAAGACCCGAGAAATATTACCCGGACGCTGGATGTGCTCTGGACAGTCCGCGCATTGGAAAGAATTGGGGATCATGCCTGTTATATCTGCGAACATCTGGTTTATATGATTAATGGCGTAGATGTACGCCATTCGAACCATGAAGAATTGGAAAAGAAGCTTAAAGGATCAAGATAATACTTGATCCTTGTTGGTGTTTTTATCCACAAGAAAAGACTACTGTTGGATTAGCGTTAGAGCATAACCCAACATTCCAAAGTAAACGCAGGATGAGTGGAGCGGGAGCGAAACCTATCCTACGAAACTGTTCCCATATGTGAATACAATTTTGATTAATGTAGCCAGGTAGGGTTCGCATCGCGTATCTTAGGATTCAGCAAACAATAACTTCCCTGATTTTGCATGGCATACCGTAGGTCAGACTTAAGTCTGACCTACATCTAGCCGGAAAATTATTTGTAGCTAAACCTAACAAAACACTCAACCGGAGCGCGGCCATTTGGCGCTGAAACGTTACCGGCTTATGAGCATTAAACAGTAAGCCCTATTCTTCAGAGCCATAACATTTAGCGTAGTCAATACAGACACCACAGGAGGGGGCACGACATAAATACAAACCTTCTGCTTCACACAGCTGTTTATACAAGAACTTTTTCCATTTCATATCCTGGTCATTTTTTGCAGCCAGTTCCGGAAAGTTGTATTGCAGCATGGCGCTCAATTGCGAGCGCGACCAGAGACCTAAATCCTGCCATAAATGATCACTACCCAGACAACCGGCAACGATAATGGCAATCATCCAATCCATTTCAAGCGTATCCGGCCTGCTGTAATGCTTTAGCAGATTAACCAGATCTTCTTTTTCCAGCATACGGCTAAAATCCAGCTGACTGCCCGATACTGCTTGTTCAGGAAGGGTATAGTCCTGAAAATAAGTGTCTTTCAGCTGATTAAACTGATCAGACTCCAACCCCAGATAATCGGGCAAAACGCCTTGCCCGGCACACCAACTTGCTACCATACACGCCAACCATTCATGATTGGGCGACACGGTGGGTGTTGATGAGAACCGAGAGTAGAACTGTTCCCGGTCATCCTGGAGCTGGAGGGCCGTAGCCATGGTTAATATTCGACCAGGATATCTTCATCTCTGACGATCATCTGGCAAGCCAAACGCCAGGGCGAAGGCAGGTCATCAACAATCATTTGCTCCATTTCTTCTTTACTGATTTTACCGCTTACTCGCAAGACCTCTTTTTCTTTTTCTGTTAAAGGACCGCCCATGCGTTGGTGCTTGTTATCAACGCTACTGACTTTCACCAGACAGGTGCCGCATTCTCCATCCTGGCATTCATAATTGATGGGAATTTTGTTTTCCCGTGCCAGTTTCAGTAATGATTCTGTATGACTGCCTGCTACTGCATAGACGGTTTTATCTCGATATTCGGGATTTGAAAAAGTAACTAATGCCATGATTTACTCCTTAATTAAGTGTAATGTGCTGTCGCCTGATCCCCATGCTTTCGCGTGGGAAACCATGCCGACGTTTAATCTTGCATCTCCGCTGGCGCTCAAATATACAGGTACCCCGTCATACTCGCCGGGAAGCGGGTATCCAGTGCCATAAATGGCGAGCTGTGTACTTCCATGTAGTCTGGATTCCGGCACAAATCTGTCTGGAACAGATTTGTATAAACCCGAAAGGTGTCAGGCAGGATAGCCTGACATGGATCCCTGCCGGAACGACAGGCTTGTGTATAACCAATGCGCGCAAGCGTGAGAAAGAAATTGTGTGCTTTTAAACTGGTCTGACTTTAATTGTCCCACCCAGAACCTGGGCTTGACATGCCAGCCGATTATGTTTGCCCGCCATATTTTCGCGCAGGATTTTATCTTCCAGTACTGACGGCTCGGTCAGATTGTTCCAGCCTTCTGTAACTTTCGTAATACACGTGCCACAATCGCCTTCACGGCAGCCATACGTAATACCTGAACCGACTTTTTCTGAAATTTCAATAAGCCGGGTGCCCGCTGGCGCGGTAACGGTAACGTTTATATCTTCAAAGGTAATCGACGCTTTCGCCATTTCTACTCTCCTGTTGTGTTAAAAAAATATTAAGCAAGATCGGCCATATCAATCACTTTGGATTGCCTTAAGCCCATTAGATCCTTAGCCATTTCTTGCCCGAATTCTCGACAGATATGGATTTCTTCATCTGTCGGAATTAACTTGATACGTATCCCCGGAATGGGAACACGCAACTTGAGTCCGCGTAAACGATCCTCAACCATTTTTACCGCTTCACCGGTCCAGCCATAAGAACCGAATACTCCCCCTAATTTTGACTTGAGATTGATTACTACCAGGGAGGACAACAAATCCCATACGGGTTTAACAGCGTCACCATTGATGGTTGGCGTTCCAAAAATCAGGCCATCCGCACCTTCAATCAAATCGACGAAGGGGGTGATTTCGCTCCCTTCCAGGTCATATAAAGACACGCGGACATGCTCAACAGTCATTGCGCCCTCATATATGGCTTCAGCCATGCGCCGGGTATTACCGTAGGAACTGATATAAAAGATCAGCAAGGTTTTTTCGCCGGTACTGATTTCGCTTTGCAAGGCGGAACGCGATAATTCGCTATAGCGCTGCACATAACGCTGCGGTTGATCACGTAACAGGGGGCCATGTGCAGGCAGGATTGCATTCAACGGCAAAGGCTCAATCAGAACAAGAGCCCGATTTACATAGTCTTTAAACGGCCGCATGATGTGAGCATAGTAATATTCAAACGAAAAACGAAAGTCCCCGACTTCGTCGTTGAATAAACGCACATCACAAAAATGGCAGCCAAAGACATCGCCTGAAAATAATGTTTTTTCTTCCACCAAATAGGTGCATTGGGTATCTGGCCAATGCAAATACGGGGTATGTAAAAACTCTAATGTGCGATCACCGATCGACACCTTGTCACCCGTGAACACTGGCGTAAAATCAAATTCATCCTGTTTTAACAAGGCCTTGAGCATAGATTGCGCTTTCTGGGATATGTACACACAAGCTTGTGGCGCCCGGCGCATCAGTTCAGGTAAAGCGCCGGTATGGTCCGGTTCCAGATGATTCAAGACGATTACTTTAATTTCGTCATAACGCGTTACCGACTCCAAACGGGCAAAAAAATCCTTGGAAAAGTTTTCCTTAACCGTATCAATAACCGCTACTCCCTCGCTGCCTCTAACCACATAGGCATTGTAAGTTGTGCCATTGGCAGTTTTTAAAATAATGTCAAAAGTGCGTAAATTAGGATCCAGAGCACCGATCCAATGCACCCTAGGCGATAATGCAACTGCTTGGGGGACGCCATCAACTGTTAATTGGGGTAGCTTACTCATGACCGCAACTTGCTTGTGCAAGTGTTCGGGAGCAACTCTCCATATCCGAAATTGCCTCGATTTCAGTTAAGCCTATCCAGCTATCGACCGCTTGCTGATCGAATCCCGCCATCAACGTATCGCCGACTTGCATTAAGGGGCGACGAATTAACAAGGGATTTTCCAGCATCAGCGCCAACACTTCCTGTTCGGTCAGCTTATCCGGTTCAATCTCGCCGTGTTTGATCGCCGGCGCGCTGTAATTGAACCAATCCTTGACCGGCATCGCGCCGAAAAATGCACGTAAGCGATCAGGCTGCCAGACTTCAGTTAATAAATTTTTTGCTACAACCTGATGCCCAGCTTCTGCTAACAGTTTCTTTTGCCGGGTATTGTTAATACAACCGGGCTTTTCATAGAAATAGATAGTAGCCATCAGGTGTCCTTAATTTAGTGGGACTGTAACTCGGCCATGGCTTCCGCCATTCTTTCCGGCGGAATACCCGTTAAGGAGCCCGGCGGGTTAATTGCCTCACCCAGTGAATTCAAAATTGCACCTTCAATTGGACAGATACTGGCGCATTGAAAGACCGGAAAATCGCCTTCGCATTCGGTACATTTTTTAGGATCAACCAAAAAATGCGGTTTGGCTTCGTAAATCGCTTTACTAGGACAAACCGGCTCACATGCAAAACAATTAACGCAAGACTCAATAATTTTTACTGCCATGGCAGACTCCTGAAACTTTATGTTTCCAACGGTCACTGTGGGAATGTAGTTTTTTGTGGGAGCGGCTTTAGCCGCGATAATCGCGGCTAAAGCCGCTCCCACAGAATCTAGGCACTCGCCCTGACTGCTTCCGGTTTTAAATCCAACTTGCCCGCAGTCGCCATTTCCTTGTAAACCGCCATGACAGCCTCTTCAATGGGCTCCATCGCATGCTCGCCGTTCGGGGTAATACCCGCAGCTTCCAGCATTTCCCAAGGTTCGTAACCGACTTTGGAACACAACACCGCTTCACATCCTGCCAAAGCACGGATGGTCACTTGCAAAACGCTTTCACCGTCGCCGCAAGTGCTATCGCCGCTGCAATATTGGTCGGCTTTGCGATGACTGATAAAGCGCACGCCGTCCGGCGATGCTTCGTAAATCAGGAACTCTTTGGCATGGCCAAAGTGCATGTTAATCACGCCCTGTCCGCTGGTGGCTACGGCCATCAAAACCGGGCGCGTAGTGAGCTTGGGTTCCTGTTTATGTTGCTGTGCCTTTTCAGCTTTTTCCAGACGTTTACTGTCCATTTCAGCCTGTATGGCTTGATGAATCACCTTGCGTTTTTCCATCGCCGCCTGATAATCAATTTCCATATCCTCAATCTTGTCCAGCGTAAATTCATCCCCGCGATCTTCACCCAACATGCCCACGGCATCGGCGCGGCATTGGCGGCAATGGCGCATCATGTTCATATCGCCGGAACAACTGTCTTGCAGGTCTTGCAGTTCATCGGGGGTAGGACCGCGTTGCCCCATCACGCCATAGAAAGTACCATGCTCGGCTTCGGCAATCAGCGGCATCACGTTGTGTAAAAAAGCGCCTTTGGATTTAACGACTTTACTGACTTCCGCCAAATGCTGATCGTTTACACCGGGAATCATCACTGAATTGACTTTAACAAGAATGCCTTTGGCAATCAGCATTTCCAGACCTTTCTGTTGTTGTTCAATCAGAATTTTCGCGCCTTTGATGCCTTTAATGCGGCGATTTTTCCAGAAAATCCACGGATAAATTTTCGCGCCGATTTCAGGATCAACCGTGTTAATGGTGATAGTGACATGATCGATATTGTGCTTGGACAATTCCTCTACCGCATCGGGCAGAGCTAAGCCGTTAGTTGATACGCACAATTTAATATCAGGCGCTTCCTCGCTTAAACGCCTGAAAGTTTCGAAAGTACGTTCGGGATTAGCTAATGGATCACCTGGGCCGGCAATACCTAACACGGTCATCTGCGGAATATTGGCCGCTACCGCCATGGTCTTTTTAACCGCCTGATCCGGCGTCAGCAATTCAGAGACCACACCGGGACGCGATTCATTGGCGCAGTCATATTTACGGTTACAGTAATGGCATTGGATATTACAGGCCGGCGCAACAGCAACATGCATTCGAGCGAAGTAATGATGAGCATCTTCTGAATAGCAAGGATGATTTTGCACCTTTTCCCGGATAGAATCAGGCAGCGTATCCATTTGATTTTCTGTAGTGCCGCAAGAACTGGCTGAACAGCCGCCTTTTGCTGCTGGTGCATCGTTTAATACTGGCAATTGCATCGGATTGACCTCGTAAGTTACATTTACTAAAGTAAAAGCACAGGTCGTGCCAACGACAGTAATTTATTTTATACCATTGATTTATATGTTTATTATATTTAGTGAGTGAGTGATTTGTCGTAAACACAACAGTCATGATTTAGGGTTTTGTTATTAACAGCACAATAAGTTTGATTGAAAACGACGGTAATCTCATGCTTTTGCATTCATTGGCATACAGACAAGCCGGTGGTTTTGGTTGAGGCAAGACTAGTTAATGCCGCGTATGTGGACGGAGATCAATATGTATTTAAGTGTCGGGTTCTTTTACACTTCAGACTGAAGGTTTTCATCTCAGTCTGCAACTAAGGTCAGTACGACTTCTTAATGTATTGTAATAAAACAGTTATTTAATAGAAGTTCACATGTGGCATGTATGATGCTTAACTAATATTGACTTGGCAGGGTGCAGTGGTTAAAGAAGGTTGAAATGGTGTCTGCCCTCGTTATTTCTATCCCATACCCTGCACGGTCACGTTTGAGGAGTTCTTATTACCACGAAGGGCACGAAGAAAGAATAAAAAACTTCGTGTTTTTCGCGGTGAAAAACTGCTTAACAAAATCCGCAATTGTGGCAGCGTTGAGAATATCCTCGAGTTTCAGAATAGAAAAATATCGTGACCGTTGATTTCGACAGGCACGAATCAAGGACGATAAAGGCCAAATCTGTCGTGAGGCAGAGACGGAAAGCCTTGAATCTTTTGATAGATGGTCAGGTTGCAGCTTAACCCTAACTTAAAAGAGATGAACATGAAAAAAAATAACAAATTATTAGTTGTAACAACAGTGATGGCCCTCAGCAGCGGCATAGTTAATGCCGCCCCTGTTAATTTTACCTACAACTTTGCCAATATCGCCGATAAAACTTCACTGCCTGGTGACTGGGGGGCTAACCCAAAAGGCGAAAAAGGTGGACAACCCTTGACATTTACCAAACCCACAAGCGGCACTGGACCGGGTTTATCTGCTTATGGTTATAAAAATGTTGGCTCTGTAGGCGATACTCAAATAGACTCAGCCTATGCTTACCTGGATTCAAAGACGGGTATGAGTTCTAGTGCAGGGCTTGGGGTGTGCGGCGCCTTGGATCAATCATTACAATGCAGTCCCGGTAATGATGACAACATTACGCAATACGAGATGTTGAAGCTGGAGTTTATAAATGCCGTTTCATTAACAGACATCTTTTTTAAAAATGGCGATCACAATACTGAATGGAATGACAATCGAGGTTTTTTCATCAACGATAAGTTTGTTCAGTTTAATAAATTGACCAACTCTGGTGGTACGAATGGAAACATAGGCCATTTAAGCTTGGCGGAGTTAACAACTCTAGGGCTTGCAAATGCAAGTAAAAACTGGACTTTTTTGAATTTGAATACAACGCCAGATGCAACAAAAGAGTTTTATATTTCATCCATTAGCGGTCTATCCGAAGTACCTGTCCCAGCCGCCGTTTGGTTGATGGGCTCAGGATTTCTGGGGTTGATGGGGATTTCCCGCCGCCATAAAGCCGCTAAAGGCTTAACGGATTAGGAGGCCACTGAACGAAGGGAAGCGCATCGTTCCACTAAACGTTTCCGGCACTCTGCACGTAGCCGGAAACGCTCACCATGCGGCTTCGCTTGTGGCCTACCTACCGGTGGCTTGCTTGTCCGGCTCTTCAATGTTTTGATCTCAATAGTCCATGGGGCAGGTTGTAAAACCGTTCAAGTATTACAACAACCAACCTCAAACCACATCATAATACCAATCCAGAAGTTCTTCACCGCCCCAGTTTTCAGCATCGGCGGGGATGGTTTCATCTAATTCATATAGCGTCATTTGTCCGGGTTTTGGTGAAGTTACCAATAGACTTTCTGCATAATCAACTGAACAGCCTTGTTTGCCTGTTTCATCTTTTAGCCATTGAGCTGCCATAGCGATGGCTTCTTGTCTGGTTTCACCAAAGCCGAAGACAGCATAATCGTGTTGCACATATAAAATGGTCATTGCTGCTCCAAAGTCGTTAAATAATGTGCATGAAATAGCTTGAGTATTATATTCCCTCTCCCCAACCCTCTCCCGGAGGGGGTGGAAGTTTGATGCCCAAGTTATTTCATGCCCATTTCTAAATTTGCTTCATGGTAATATCCAGGGTCAAAATACGATAAGCGATTTGTCTAGGGGTCATATTAAGCAGGCGAGCGGCTTTGGCTTGTACCCAACCGCTTTGCTCCAGCGCTGCAATTACGCGTTCACGGTCATCCATGTTTTCATCATTAAAATCAATCGCAAGCGTCTTTTGGGGTTTAAAATTGAGCCCGGCCTGTGTCACCATATCTTCAAGCCCGGTACTGACCATGACATCGCGATCGATGATGCCGTTGGTGCTCATGATTGCCGCCCGCTCCAGGCGGTTTGCCAGTTCCCGGACATTGCCGGGCCAGTCGTGCTTCATCAATATCCGAATGGCGCTTTCTTTGATTTCCAGTGGGCGCCCGCCTTGCTGAGCTGAAATCCTGCCGAGCAGGAATTCGGATAATTCCGGAATATCTTCGGTTCTATCGCGTAGTGCCGGCATCAGGATAGGCATTACATTGAGTCGATAATACAAATCTTCCCTGAACTTGCCTTCGGTGACTTCTTCTTCAAGATTGCGATTGGTTGCTGCAATGATGCGAACATTAACCTTGATGGTCTGGGTGCCGCCTACCCGCTCAAATTCACCTTCCTGCAGTACGCGCAGCAATTTGGCCTGGAATGAAGCGGAAATTTCACCGATTTCATCAAGGAATAAGGTACCGTTATCGGCTAATTCAAAACGCCCTTTACGCTGACTGATAGCGCCACTAAATGCACCTTTTTCATGACCAAACAATTCAGATTCCAACAAAGTATCGGGTAGCGCGGCACAATTGAGTTTTAAAAAGGGTCCACTAGCACAGCCTGAATTAAAATGAATGGCATTAGCCACGACCTCTTTACCGGTTCCTGATTCACCCCGAATCAATACCGTCGTATTCCATTTTGCAACCTGACGGATTAAATCGAACACCTTTAACATGGGTGGCGAATGTCCGATGATATTTTCAAAACTGTAGTTCTTGATTAACGCCTGCTTGAGTTGGTCGCGTTCGCTTTGCAGGTTTCGCTGTTTGCGTTCGATTACCCGCAACATTTTTACGCTTTGTGCAATCAAGTTGGCAATCATCTCCATAAACCGGGCTCGCTCACCCAGAAATAGACTGTTATCGGGCTGGGCGGCCAAAACACCGATGGTGTCGCCTTCTTCTATGTAGATAGGTGAGCCGATAAAAGGCAATTCGGGATCATACAAACCCAGACGACCTAAAAAACGTGGTTCTTCAGACACTTTTTCAACCACAATGGTACTGCCTTCATCCAGTATGGCTCCCATCAATCCTTCACCCGGATTGTATCTGACCGGTTGATCGAGTTTTCCAGCACCATTAGAGTGAACAGCACTGACAACCATGCTGTTATTTTCTATTTCCCTTATTGTTATCATACCGGAGCGCATACCCGATCTTTTATGAAGTATCTCCAGAACAGCCTGTAATTTTGCATGCAAATCATGCGTGCTGTTTAATACCTGACTGATAAGGTACAAGGTATCAAGTTCGGCTTCGATTAGTTGTGTACGCTCAGACATTACTCTAACCTCCTCGGCTCCTGTCTGAGCAGAGGGAAACTTATTTTGAACCGGCACCCCTGATCATAACCTGGATCGATATCAATAAATCCCTGATGCTGGTTAACAATCTCCTTCGCCATAACCAGCCCCATACCCGCCTGATCACTTCCCATGGGACGAGTGGTATAAAAAGGTTCAAATACTTTTGTGCGTTTTTCAACGGGAATACCCGGCCCGCTGTCCTCAATGCTGACATAAATCAAATCAGCGTCAGCATCCGTAGTAATCCTGAGTCGTTGTTCTCCAGTGTCTGATGCGCTTACCGCTTCAATCGAATTGTCTATCAATTGTTTGAATAATATGCGCAGGCGATTTTCAGAACCCAGCATATTTGGCAACTGGGAGAGAGGCAGCCAATGCACGTCTATACCCTTACTCAAGATACGTTGGTCACTGAGTAATAGCACTTCATGCAAAATTTGATTTATATTAACTGGAATAACAGCAGTTTGCAGAATCTCGGGGATACATTTTTGCATAGTCGTAATGGCTTCTTCGCCGGATTGCTGAATTTGCTGCAATATCTGTAACAAACCGGCATGTTGATTATCCCGCTTGTGTCTTAAAATCTGCTCGGCTGCCTTGATTTGGTTCATGGGCATTTGAATTTGGTGCATCGCGCCCAGCAATGTTTCCCTTATACTACGCACCCGCTCATCCTCAGACATGATGGTTTTTAATGTCTGAAGATGTAAATCCTCCATTTGCCGGCGTTGACGGGTGATATCTGTTACTGTCAGTATCAGATACTGTTTTGAAGCATTATCAAAAAAAGCATCCGCATTAACCTCATTCTCCATAAACCAGTTTCCGGCACAGGAAAACCAGCGAGCTCTCCGGCTTCCTTTGCCTTCTATTCTAAATTCACGGTTACTAAAGCCCTGTTCATTACTTTGTGTTTGCTGCCATAAATCTCCCATCTCATTACGCAATAACTGTAAAAAAAATGTTGCAGGCTCACCTTTATCAAGATCACTTACCAGGGCTTTATACATGTGATTATCCAAAATCACTTTATCCTGATCATCGATAACGACCATGGCGATGGGTGACGAATTAATAACCGATTCAATCAATAGTTTTTGATTAATGACCTTTTTTTCAGATTCATGTGACTGGGTAATATCTTTATGCATGCCTATGAAATGAGTAATCGTCCCCTGCTCATTTAACATGGGTGCGATAGTCAAATCAGCGAGGTAGCGATGACCGAATTTATGTCGATTACACAACGTCCCGCGCCATGTTTTCTTACTGCTGATGGTATGCCATAAGTCGTAGTAAACAGTGCGAGGTGTCGATTTGTCGGATAATTTCGATTCGTTTTCCCCCAGAATATCAGTCGATTGGTAGCCGGTGACTTTGGAAAACGCTTCATTGACGTAAAGTATGTTGGCTTTTTTATCGGTAATAGAAATAGCCATCGGCGCTTGTTCAACCGCCTCGATAAATAAGTGATAAGGCACCCTGTCATCGTTACCATTTATAGAGCCCTCGCCGAGGAAATTGGGTGCAAGCTCATCAATGACGCTTTCCATGTTGGTATGCATCCGTAAATATTGCAATGACGTTTTTTTCATAGATTATGACCCGGTGAGAGAGCTTTAAGATTTATTTAGCAAATATAACGCCAACATCACTAATCGGAGTGCAAGGCTGACCTTGCCAAAGACCAAGCCCCCACTCCCAAGGCCAGCCTTGCACTCCAACTGCCGATAAGGCGAAACCCTTACTTAATGGCATTGGATACCCAGCGTGGGAGCGAAAAAACAGGTCTGAATAGTAATCGGGGTTATAAAATATAGAATTTTGTAAGGTTTACGACACAATTATTTTTATCGGCACTGGTATGTATTACTTATAACAGTATTTAAACACTGATATCGTCCTTTTTTGAACGTCACTAGCCCGGCAAACTCGTTGCATTCGCGTAATTATCATATTGGCATAATTGATGCTTTAACAAATTACAAATGCTTACAAACAGCCCCCAACTAGCGTGGAAAAAACAGTGAGTGAATATCTTTTACTTTTATTAGGCACGGCTCTGGTCAATAACGTGGTGCTGGTGAAGTTTCTTGGGCTATGTCCATTTATGGGTGTGTCAAAAAAACTGGATTCCGCATTAAGTATGGGATTGGCAACCACGTTCGTGCTGACCTTGGCGGCAATGACCAGCTGGATACTGGAACATTTTATTCTCGCACCTTTCAACATCCAGTTTTTGCGCATACTTGCTTTTATTCTGGTGATCGCTGCGGTGGTACAGTTCACCGAAATGGTAGTGCATAAAACCAGTCCAGTGCTCTATCAAATACTGGGTATTTTCTTGCCGTTGATTACGACCAATTGCGCAGTTCTGGGCGTGGCGTTATTGAACGTGCAGGAACAATACGGTTTTATGCAAAGTATGATTTTTGGTTTTGGTTCAGCTCTGGGTTTTACGCTGGTGATGGTACTTTTTGCGGGTTTGCGTGAACGTTTGGCGCTGATGGCAGTCCCGGCGTTATTTGCCGGAACACCGATTGCGTTTATCACCGCGGGTATTTTATCGCTGGCATTTATGGGTTTCGCAGGTCTCAATACTAAAGTGTGACAGGAAAGCAGCCATGTATGTTTTATCCGCGATTGTAAGTTTAACCTTGTTAGGGCTGGTTTTAGGCTTTTTGCTGGGTATAGCCGGAAAATACTTAAAAGTTGAAAGCAGTCCGATTGTCGATGAACTGGAATCCTTGTTGCCCGGTTCTCAATGCGGTCAATGCGGCTTTCCCGGTTGCAGACCTGCTGCGGAAGCCTTGGCCGAGGGTAACGCGCCCGCTACGATATGTCCTCCCGGCGGTAGCGCTCTGGCGGAACAAATCGCTGCTTTATTGGGCTTGGACCTGGATTTAAGTGATGTAAAAGAACCTGAGCTACTGGTTGCCAGAGTCAGTGAAGCTACTTGCACCGGCTGTACCCGCTGTTTTAAAGTCTGTCCCACCGATGCGATTGTCGGCGCGCCCAAACAAATTCACGCAGTGGTTGCCGATGCCTGCATAGGCTGTAAAAAATGTATAGAGGTATGTCCGACCGAATGCCTGCAAATGCACCCGATTGAGGTCACTTTACGTAACTGGCGATGGACCAAGCCCGCCTTACCCTTGCCAGAAGCGAGTAACGCCGTATGTTAAGTTTTTTCTCAAAACCACGTATTCGGGGTGGTGTCCATGCGGAAGAACACAAAGCCGCAACCGCTACACAAGCCATAGTCAACAACTTCCCTTTGCCGAAAAAGCTGTATATTCCCCTGCAACAACACGTCGGTAAGCCTGCCGAACCTCTGATTAGAGTCGGTGATAAAGTGCTTAAAGGCCAGTTATTGGCCTACAGTCAAGGTATGATTTCCGCGCCGGTGCATGCACCAAGTTCGGGCATCATTCTCGATGTCAATGATTACCCTGCACCACATCCGTCCGCACTCCCGATTCGCATGATCGTGCTGGAAACGGATGGTAAAGACGAATGGTTGGCAACGTCACCGGTTGCCGATCCTTTCCAGTTAGCTCCTGAAGATATTAGTTTGCGAGTCGGTGCGGCAGGTATCGTCGGCTTGGGCGGGGCGACTTTCCCCACGGCGGTTAAGCTCAATATGGGACGCGAGAACCATATTGATACGCTGATCATTAATGGTGCGGAATGCGAGCCCTATTTAAGTTGTGATGACCGGTTGATGCAGGAACGCGCCGAGCAGATTATCGACGGTGTGCGTTTGATGCTGCACGGCATGACAAATTCGCCGGGAGCGAATTTGCATTTACCCGGAGGGGGCCGGGCAGGACAGCCTGGCATGAAAACCACAAACGCCGTAGTTGCGATTGAAGACAACAAACTGCAAGCCTATCTTGCCATGCAAGCTGCTGCATCACCCTATCCACATATTAAAGTGATACAAATTCCTACCCGCTACCCGATGGGATGGGACAGGCAATTGATTCGCTATGTCACGGGTAAGGAAGTACCGGTGGGTTGCCGTTCATCGGAAATCGGTGTGACTATTCATAATGTCGGCACTGCATACGCCACGCATAAAGCCATTCGGCACGGCCAACCACTGGTCAGCCGTGTGATTACCGTATCTGGCGGCGCGGCGGCTCGTCCTATGAATGTAGAAGTGCCATTGGGAACATTAATCTCGGAACTGTTCAGCTTTTGTAAGGTAAATTCAGAGCAAACCGCGCGTATTATCATGGGCGGCCCAATGATGGGCGAGTCCTTGCCGCACACAGGCCTGCCCACGGTCAAGGCTACCAGCGGAATTCTGGCATTAACGCAAAACGAATTGAAAAATACCGAGGAACAGCCCTGCATCCGTTGCGCCAGTTGCGTCAGCGTTTGTCCGGCTGGCTTACGGCCCCTGGATATGGCGAACAATATCCGCATCAATCAGCTGGATGTTGCCGTGGATATAGGATTAAAAGACTGTATCAGTTGCGGTTGCTGTTCCTATATCTGTCCCTCCAATATTCCCCTGGTCCAGTATTTTAAATATGCCTCGGGTGAAGTCGCGGCCAGACAGCAAGCCCAACATAAATCCGAACAAACAAAACGCTTGATTGATGCGCGCAATGCCCGCATGGAACGCATTGCCCAGCAACAACGCGAAGAAGAGCAAGCCCGTATTGCGGCCAAGGCCGAGCGGGAACGGCTGAAAGCCGCCGAACAGGAGGCCTTGGTATGATCCCACACATGAAACCCAGCAGTGGCGCCCATGTTGGCGCTAAAGCCAGTGTCAGTCATATTATGTGGCAAGTCATACTGGCAATTTCACCTGCGACCGCATTTGGCATCTTGTGTTTCGGTTGGCCGGCGTTGAATTTGTTTATCATTACCGTGTCATCAGCGGTTTTTTTTGAAGCCTTTTGCTTGCGCCTGTCGGGAAGAATGGCCAAACCTGTCATTATGGATGGATCAGCCTTATTGACTGGCTGGTTGTTGGCCATGACATTACCACCCTGGGCTCCGTGGTGGATTGGGGTGGTCGGCTCCGGATTGGCGATAATTTTAGGCAAACAGGTTTATGGCGGCCTGGGACAAAATCTGTTTAATCCCGCCATGTTAGCCAGAGTCGCCTTACTGATTTCCTTTCCTATCGAAATGACCACATGGCCCAATGTGTCGCCGTTGTTTTTTTCACATTCGCCGGGTCTATTTGAAAGCTGGCATATCACTTTTGCAGGCTTGGAAAATTTAGACGGAACCACAGGCGCGACCACGCTGGGGTTTATCAAAACGGAGTTCTCGCAAAACCATTTGTTATCAGAAATATTGAAAGACTATTCCGGATTTCTGAATTTTATCGGCTGGACACGCGGAAGTATGGGGGAAACTTCAACCCTGTTGCTGGTATTAGGCGGCGTATGGTTAATCCGGCAGGGCATTATTCAATGGTATATTCCGGTATCTTTGTTACTGACGGTTGCGGTGTTAGCCAGCGTTTTTCATGTCATGGACGACCAACATTATGTCAGCCCATTTCTGCATTTGAATTCAGGCGCGATGATGTGCGTGGCATTTTTCATAGCTACTGATTATGTCACATCGCCAAACACGAGGGCAGGGCAGTTGGTTTTTGGCGCAGGATGCGGACTATTGATTTTCGTGATTCGTACCTGGGGAGCGTATCCCGAAGCTGCAGGGTTTGCCGTGTTGCTGATGAATGCGGCAACACCGCTGATAGATCATTACATACGGCCCCGAATTTACGGGCGTGACCGCAAAGGCAAGCCTCTTGAAATTCCAAAATCGTAACACGATTGTGGGAGCGGCTTTAGCCGCGATTATCGCGGCTAAAGCCGCTCCCACAAAGTTTTACAATGCTTGAACCAGAGCCCTAAACCATGAAAATTGACTCCGTAACCATCCAACGCCTGAAAGAAAAAATCGCCTTTTACAGGGAATTTCTAAAAAACTGGCTGGAACCGTCGAACCTGGCTCGGCTTAGACCCAAGCTGGAATTCCAAACGGGTATTTTAGCCGGCTTCGCCTTGCTTGCCAGCGTGTTGCTCGGTGTGACCAATTGCAGTACTGAAGATACGATTCAACAGCGGCTCGATGAAGACTTAAAAAAATCACTGGAAGAGGTCGTACCTGCGGCCTTGCATGATAATGACATGCTGCAAGATACACTGACTATCCCATCCTCCGATTTTAATATCGGGACTAATGAAACCACAGTATATTTGGCTAAAAAGTCTGGAAAGGTTACTGCCGTATGCTTTAAATTTATCGCACCCGATGGTTATTCGGGCGCAATAAATATGATTATGGGCGTAGACCGCGACGGCGACATTTTGGGTGTGCGTGTGCTTAGCCACAAGGAAACTCCGGGCTTGGGCGACAAAATTGAAGTGGCCAAATCGGATTGGATTTTGAATTTTGTCGGCCGCTCCCTGGACAATTTAACACCGGCACAATGGGCGGTTAAAAAGGATGGCGGTGTATTCGACCAGTTTGCCGGCGCGACCATCACCCCGCGCAAGTCGGTACAAGCCACTTATCGCGGCTTGCAATTGTTCAAAGCGCATCAAGAACAACTCATTAATCCTTGAGGAAATCGCCATGTTCATGTCAGAAATCTACCGTAAAATCGCCAGTGACGGTATTTGGAACAACAATATCGTCTTCGGTCAAAACCTGGCTCTGTGCCCCTTACTGGCAGTGACGGGAACAGCAACCAATGGGCTAGGCATGGGTTTGGCTACGCTGGTGGTAATCACGGCTTCCAATGGCCTCATTTCACTCACGAGGCATTTAATCCCCAGTGAAATTCGTATTCCGATTTTCGTGCTGCTCATCGCAGCGCTGGTGACTTTGGTCGATATTTTAATGAATGCCTGGGCGCATGAACTCTATAAAGTGCTGGGCTTGTTCATTGCCTTGATCGTCACCAATTGCGCTCTGTTAGGCCGCGCCGAAGCCTTTGCCTCCAAACAGCCGGTAAAGCATGCCTTGTGGGATGGCTTCATGATGGGTCTGGGTTTTACCCTTGTCCTTGTAGCCCTTGGAGCGGCGAGAGAAATCAGTTCTGCGGGTACGCTTTTCGCCAATGCCTCATTGTTGCTGGGCGAATCGTTCAAGTTTCTGGAAATCACCGTTATTCCCAACTACAAAGGCTTTTTATTGATGGCGCTGCCGCCGGGCGGTTTCATTATGCTGGCTTTTATCATTGTTGGTAAGCGTCTGATAGACCAAAAATTCGCGCTAAGAAAAGCACAACCCGTTGTATTAAGCGAAGCTATAACTGAATAAACGAGGAGGCATTGTTATGAACGTTGGAGTTTGTTACGCAGAAGTCGATAGGCAATTATGGATGCGTATCGAAGTGCCTGACAGCAGCACTGTAGAAGAAGCAATCAATCTGTCCGGTGTATTAAAACTCTACCCTGAAATAAACCTGGATAACCAAAAGGTTGGCATATTCGGCAAAATTGCGGCATTGGATACCCCTGTAAAGGAAGGGGATAGGGTGGAAATTTATCGGCAGATAACCGCCGATCCACAATTAGTGCAACGGCGGAGACGTTAAGGACTCAGACATAATACGGGGCTTTGGTAGGGCGTGCCGTGCGCGCCTTGGTTGATAAGGCGCGCACGGCACGCCCTACATTAAGTTGAAAGCCGTATTTTTAAACAAGTTTAAGGAACAACAATGTATATATGCGTTTGTAAAGCTGTAACCGACTCGCAAATTTTAACGGCCATCGAAAATGGTGTTTGCACACGTAAACAGCTAATTCATTGTTTCGGAGTGGGCAAGGATTGCGGAAAATGTAATAAAGAAGTGACAAATCTACTAAAGCGAGGAACTGAATTACCCGTTGCAACAAATCACCCCATTCTTTAACGATTAGACAAGAGATACTCCCATGAAAGGCGACGCAACAGTCATTGACTACCTGAATAAAGCGCTGGAAAACGAACTAACCGCAATTAACCAGTATTTTCTCCATGCCAGAATGTACAAACATTGGGGATTTCAAAAACTCAATGAAAAGGAGTATCACGAGTCGATCGATGAAATGAAACATGCAGATCAAATTATCGAGCGAATTCTTTTTCTGGAAGGTCTGCCTAACCTGCAAAATCTCGGCAAATTGATGATAGGTGAAAATGCACAGGAAATGCTCAACTGTGATTTAAAACTCGAACAAATTGCCGTCCCCTTGCTCAGAGAAGCCGTGGCCTATTGCGAGAAAATCAGTGATTTTGTTTCCCGTGAACTGTTTTCAAATATTCTGGAAAGCGAGGAGGAGCACATTGACTGGCTGGAAACTCAGCTTGAATTGATTGAAAAAGTGGGATTGCAAAATTACTTGCAATCGCAAATGTAAACAGTCATTCCCAAGCAAGATAGGGTAGGCAGGTTTTTTTTGCCCACCACTTTTCGGCATTTGCCTCTCGCATCGATCGAAGCTAGTGGCGCCCATTCCGCGTGGGTACGAAAAGAATGTGCCAACCCTACCTGACTTGATCGAGATATATAGGAGGGGGATTAATCGATGTAGAAGTCATTGACAAAAACAGTTTGCTATCAAATATTAGATATCATATCATCTTGAATAATATGAACAGTTACATAGGATATGCACCTGTTTTTGAATTTTACTAGACAACGATTTGTGTGTCTACTTTACATTAGGCGACGAGAATTGCCCTCAACCCTCACCCGGAGTCGAGATGTCTAGCCCGAATCTTCCCAGGCTCCGCAAAGTCATCACACTCATCGCGTTGGCTCTAGCCCTTGCCTACCTATTGCTACCAAGCCTCACAATCGATCATATCACCCTCATTCTGCTGGCCTTCGCACTTATTCCATGGCTAACTCCATTGGTGAAGTCTCTGGAGGCCCCAGGCGGGTGGAAGATCGAGTTGCGCGATGAGGTCAAACGCGAGTTGGAATTAGTTGCAAGCGGTACTCTTCATCGTCTGGCCGCGTTGGACGCTCGCTTGGTTGGATACTGGGAGAAGAACAAGTTTCTCCAAGCGGAAGAATCTGCCGAACGACTTGCCGTCATAGACGAAACAGCCAGTCAACTCGAACGCGAGTTCGCCAATGCCGGGCAGTTGGAGAAGCTAGGCATCGGCCTGGCACTTCGGACTGTCTACTGGGAGTACCTCAATCGAGCCCGTGAACACTACTCTTCAAGCACGCCGTATCAGGAGATCAAAACGCGTGTACTCAAGGGACTCAAGACCATTGAGCAAAGCAATGCACCCTCGTCATCGCCCAAAGCCGACGCCTAACATTGCACTCAAGAGGAGCTGCGCAAAAAGTGCGCAACCTGCTTAGCTTTACGTTAGCGCGGCAAGCGAAGCTTGTCGCTTCTTGCAGGGTGAAAGTCCCTGTCGGGTAAGGTCTAGCCAACCACCCGTATCGAGTGTTGCGTGTCCGGCGGAGCGTTGCAAGCCATGTAGGTCGGGTTAGCATAGCGTAACCCGACATTTTTGGCTTACCCAACATACAGCACAGTGTATTAACTACATTATCCACCCTATTATTTTCAATAAATAATTATGTGTTACCGCCGTGTTTATATCGAAGGTGGAAGCTATTTTTTCACTGTTATCACCGAAAGACGCCGTAAAATTTTTTCCGATGATGACAATGTAAAACGGTTACGCGCAGCCATGTAGGTCGGGTTAGCGTAGCGTAACCCGACACTTTTGGCTAACCCAACACATACGTTACAATGTCCTACCCACACCATTATTTTCAAAAAATAATTATGCGTTACCGCCGTGTTTATATCGAAGGTGGCAGCTATTTTTTCACTGTTATCACCGAAAAACGCCGTAGTATTTTTGCTGATGATGACAATGTCAAACGCCTGCGTGCTGCCTTTAAAACTGTCATGAGAAAACGTCCTTTTATGATAGATGCCGCTGTTGTCTTACCTGATCATCTACATTTTATCTGGACACTTCCTGAACATGACAGTGATTATTCAACACGCTGGCGACTTATCAAATCCGCATTCACTAAACAATTTCCTGATAAATTCATCGTTCAAAACGCAAACCGTAAAAATAAAAAACAACAGGAGATATGGCAACATCGAGGTTGGGAACATTGCCTGCGTGATGAGCAGGATTTTCAACAACATTTTGATTATATCCATTACAACCCCGTAAAACATGGTTATGTAAAACACGCCAGTGATTGGAAATATTCAAGCATTCACCGATATATAAAATCCGGTGTTTTGAATAATGATTGGGGTGGCGGTGAACTGGATTTTGCAGAGGGCATTGGTTGTGAATAATAAAAAAAGTCGGGTTACGCTGCGCTAACCCGACCTACCAATTTTTTAACTATGATCACTATTCGAACTGCAAAACCATCCGATATTCCACAACTTGTAGAGCTGTTAAAAGAGCTTTTTACTATTGAGGCGGATTTTGATTTTGATCAGGAAAAACAGGCGTGCGGATTGAATCTACTGCTAAACAGCGAAAAGGATTGTATCCTGGTGGCTGAACTGCTTAGTGATAACAAAGTGCTGGGCATGTGTACTGTACAAACCTTGATATCAACAGCGGAAGGCGGTCCGGTTGGTTTGCTTGAAGATCTAATTGTTGCGGCTGATTTTCGTCAATCAGGGTATTGGCGCAAAATTGCTTGCCGAGGCTGTTAATTGGGCTGAATGCCAGGGTCTTAAACGTTTGCAGTTATTGGCGGATAAAAATAACCTGCCGGCTTTGAATTTTTATCAGAAACAAGGCTGGGAATCGACGCAGTTGGTTTGTTTGAGAAAGCTTTGAATACTGTTTGTTAAATTTCGTGGAACAAGACAAGTTGATGTCTCAGGTTAATAACTCCGCCAACAAAACCACAGGATGTACCACTTTATTTCGAGCTGGTCCGGTATTCAAATGCAAGGCACAACCGATATTTGTTGATACCAGCAAATCAGCTTTGGATTGTTCAAAGTGAGCCAGTTTTGCATTTCTGAGCGGATTGGCTATTTCCGGGTGTGTCAGCATGTGAACGCCGCCTGCACCACAGCAGATTTGATTCTCCGGTAACGGGATCACGATTAATGTCAGGAATTTTTTCCAGTAACGCATAGACGTGTTGATGCCGGTTCCAAGCTCCCTTGTTCTCAAGCTCCGGCTTGGGAACGTTGCGTTGGCTGCACGGCTCATGTACGGCGACTTTCTTTGCGATTGATTGGCGATCTTTCAGGCTAATGTCCTCCGGCCAGTGCAGATTCAGAAACTCTGTAATATCGAACAAGCTGCTGCCGAATCTTTTCGTATCATTGGCGTCATCACCGATTGTCTTGCTCATATTCATTCAGCATCAAACCGCAGCCGCTGGCCGTATAGATAATGGCTTCAATATCCAGTGAATTGAATATCTTGGTATTGAGTGCCGCCATTTTACCGGCGATGGCGCTGTTGCCTTGATGTTGATGGATGGCGCCGCAACAGGTTTGGTCTTTTGGAACAAGGACGTCGAAACCGATGAAATTTAACAATTTAATCGAGGCGAGCAGGGTTTTCCGGTCAAAATGATCACTGATGCAGCCGGTAAACAAGGCCAGATTACCACGGTGTTGTTTGTCAGTGGGATAGCGTTCGCTCAGATTGCTACTATCTACTTCGGGCATGAGCGATTCTGCTTTATCCAGTTTAAATACTCGAAGCAATGCGGATTTCCTTAGCAAAAACTGTAATCCGGTTTTTTGGTAAAGCCGGATCAAGGCGGTTGCCGCATTCAGCAAGGCTTTATGTTCTATCAGTTTGAAGCCTAAAGCGCTAAGAAGATTACCGCGCCGTTCCGAAGCTTCCGCCTGGAAACGTTTCTCACGCGCGAGATCAAACAAATGACCATAGGCCATTTTGCTGGGGCAGATGGTTTCGCAGGCACGACATTGGGTACAATTATTGAGGTGCTTGAGTTCTTCGTCAGAAACGACTGAGTCGCTATTGATGATTTTGTCGATAGTGCGCACACGGCTGCGCGGCGTTTCCGCCTCGATCCGAAATAATTGATAAGTCGGGCATAAGCTGATGCAAAGTCCGCAGCGCATACACTCTGTTGCATCGGGGATATATAAACCATTCTGGGGGTAACTGACATTATCGCCTTGATAATCGTCAATAAAATCGAACATGGTCAGGATTCCATCACCAGCGCATAGGCTCGACGCAGCAATTCCATTTCAGCAGGCGGCCTGTTTCTTAGCTCGGTCAATGTCTTGAATTTGCAACCTTTTTCAGCCATTAACTGGCGCGGAGGATCCAGCGCATTAAAGTAAGCCAGATAGACAGTGATGATTCCATCAGGGGTGTCAACCTGCTCCCGGTAAGCTGTGTTAGCTTGCAGAAGATTGTCGGGCAAGTCCATAGTCTTGCTGATGGCGCTCACTATTTTAGCGGGGGCCATGAGGTCGATGGTCTGAGGCATTACATTGTCTTCCAGAACCGAAGACAAGACGGGTAACGGAGACGGTGTGCAAACGCTTTCGTCAGGATGTTGCAAAAATAAGGTCAGCGCGCTGATGGCGCCGTTGTAATAAAGGATAACGCGGCTGGTTTTTAACAATTCGATCATGCGGGTTCTCCATGATGCATATCCCACAGGCGCTTATAACTACTATCCATCCGCGAGAGGCGTGTTGTGACTTGATGAAGTGAGTTAAACTCGGGAAACCGGCCCTTTTTTCCTGAGGAATACCAGTGCTCCATGGCTGAAGTCAACTGCTGCTTTTCAGCATAGTCATCGGCTATCCGGTTTTTCAACCAGGTCATGCTGTTTTCCGGTGTTAGCTCGACTATCCGGTAACGGGCGCCGTTTTCGAAAATGCGTACACCGCCGCCTTCTGCCGCAGTCTGGTAAAGCTTGCCGGGATCGACGACTTCGATACCCGCCAGATAATTGATACCAAATTCATGAAGTTCCGGTAACCACGGTACGGTAGGTCCCATCAACACCGTCGTCGCATCTTGTGCCAGTTCGGCCAGGCGCGGAAAGGTTTTATTGGTGATCGAACTGGCGGTCAAAAATACCCAGTCGGCATCGGGCAGTAAAAATTCACAGGCGGGGTCAGGATAGTCGTTATGCACGGGTTGCCGTTCCAGAACACTAAGATTAAATTCTTCGGCATAGCGTTCAATGCCTGGATAGCGGCCGACCACAACCACTTTTTTATCTTTGAGCCGGGGTAGAAAATGTTCAAAAACGGCTAGATTACCCCGGTCGGCAGCCGCTAATAAGGTGATACCCGATGGCAATTCGAAGCGATTTAAACTGCAATTAATTGCGGCCATACCGACCGTGGCTTTGTAGGGTTCCCAGTCGTTAATCCAGGTTGCCAGTTCACCCAGTGTTTTGCCCGCCAAAGTACCCGGCCACGACAAGGTTCGGGTAGGCATGCCGGGACTCATCGCTAATCCCAAGTGCTGCGCTTTACAAACCGTCCAAACCAGGCCGATGCATAGCTCAGTGACTTGGCATTCGCTGGCGGCATAATCCAGTAACAGTTCATAAATTCGCGCTGGCTTTTCCATTGTGTCTAGGCAGGCATTGGCAACAACTTGGCTTCAGCTTTAATGTTTTCAGCCTTACCCCAGGCAGTGACGCCTTCAACAAACCAGCCTGGTTTGCCCGGATGGGTTTTGATTACATCATATTCAGCATAAAAGGTGCCGTCACTATTAAACTGAAGTCTACCGATACGCTGTTTTTTAAACTCATCGTACCAATAGCAGGTCAAGTTATGCTCTCCGGTATAAGGATCTTTGATGAGTACAAAACTGGCTTCATCGTAATTCGGATAGTGTTTGATTTCTGCTACAGCAAAACCCAGCTTGTTGATTTCTTCACTCAGTCGCTGACAGATAGATTCAGCCAGGTGGCGGTTTAAGGCGATGTGTTCGGATAAATCCATTAGTCAGTTACTCCAGCAGCGAGATCCATAATTACTGAAGCGCCTGAACGGTCTTCGGGGTCCAGTTGTTGTAAGTGCGACAAAACAAGCTGCGCGTCCAGAGTAAATCCAAGCCTGAGCTTGATAAACGCCAATGCTTTGAGAGTATACAAGTAAAACAGGGCACTTTCATTAGCATACAAATTCCATTTTTGAAGGTTTCCAACCAGTTGGCGATAATCGCTGGGAAAGCCGCCTTGTCTTGCCGATTCCTCCAAACCCGCCAAAACAATCCGTTCTGCATCGGCCAGACGTTTTTGGAAGAAATAAAATTTGTACAACGCAAAATACGTTTGCAAACAATGGCTATCCAGTGTTTGCGCTTGTAAAAACAGTATTTCCGCCTGGCTTTGGTCGACCGAGCTTGCGGCTACCGCCGCTTGCAGAAGATTATTGACTTCGACGGGTATATTCGGACTAAACAGCACCCGCTCTTCTATAAACGCAACCGGGCTCATTACCAGATCTCGGCCGGAACCATCAAGCTGGTAACGGGCTCGCCGCCGAGCAGATGCTGCTCGATGATGGTTTTGACGTCATCCTTTTTCAAACGGCCGTACATAACCCCTTCAGGATAAACCAGAACGCTGGGGCCCATCATACAAGGCCCCATACAGCCCGTGTTGGTCAGGGCGATTTTTTCAAATAAATTACGGGTTTGTATTTCATTCATGAATTCATTCATGATTTCGGCGCAACCCACACTGGCGCAAGAACCTCTGGGATGCCCTTGCGGCCGGTTTTGAGTACAAACAAATACATGTTTTTCTGGTCTGGGCATGGGTTTATTCCTGTGTTTGTTGCTGTGGGAGCGGCTTTAGCCGCGATTATCGCGGCTAAAGCCGCTCCCACAGGAAAGATGTTATGCAGCTTGTTTATGTTCGTGAGTAAAGCAGTCTTTTGGGCACACTTTGGAGCAGGCTTCGCAGCCGATACAATCAAGGCCGTTCTTTATGCTCATGACCATGCTGTTGTCATCATCGTCTTCAAAATCGCCATAATCATCATCAAAGTCCTCGGGATCAAGGGCTTCAGCTTTTTCCACCAAATCGAACACATCGCGAGGGCAAACTTTAAAGCAACGTCCGCAACCGATGCAGGTCTTCTGATTGATGTCAGTCACATAAGCAGGGGTCCATTCCGTGCCGCCAAAGGTTACGCCGGTTACAAATTCAGCCATGATATTCTCCCTGTCAGGCCGCTTCGGCTTGCGCGGCATTCAGTTTCTGATTGGCTTCATCCCATGCTTTACAGGCATCATAGGTAGCTTGTGCAATCCCCATAATCTCATCGTAAGCATCAGGCAAACGGTCTTCAATCAGATCATGCAATTCCATAGCCTGTTCACTGGCCAGGCGTTTGGTCTTTTTAACTTCCTTTTCCAGCTTTCTCAATTCTTCAGAGGTCATGGGGATACTCCTTAGTCAGTCGCGGCGTTGTTATATTTTTCGATTAAACCGAGCGCTCTCTCAATAGCCTTGTCGCTTTTTTCGCACAGATCAGCGAGGCTTGAAAAGCCAAAGCGATGGGTATCACGCAAGATCTTGTCGACCACAATTAATTTTCCAACCATGATTAACGCCCGGCCAAAACCTTCATGGGTAATATTAATCATTGGTGCAGCCATTAAGCCGGACTTTTTTTCAATCAACGTAGCCAGTGAGTTGTAATAGGCTTTTAAACGGGCGATGGTTATTTCTTCCGGATCACCGATTACAGGAATTTTCTGTTTGCGTTCTTTGGTTAAAACGACAGGATCAATAATTTTTGCTTCCGACCACCCCTCATAAGTATCGTAGGTATCTATAGCACGCAATTGTTTAATATAATCTTTTACAATATCAGAATTTAAATTGACATCATCTTCTTGCACGACTAGTTCAGCAGTGGCCATTTTGGTTTCTCCGTTATAAAAAGTAAGTAGTAGGGTACGCTGTGCGTACCATTTTCAAAGTCATAGAAAGGTACGCACAGCGTACCCTACACTATTCATCCCAACCTTCATCCTCCATCTTGTTAAACCGCTCAGGATCGGGACCTTTGTTTTGATTAATCGCTTTTGCCAGCCAATTTGAAGGCCCGGCTTTCATTTCATTTTGCAGATCGACAATCAAGTCTTTAATCTTGCTGCCTTCATGCACCTTGACGGGCTGTATGTTTTTAACGATCAACTGATTAATGGCCGAGCCGCCAATGGCCTGGCAATACACCGCCGCACAGCCATCGAGTAAGTCAATCTTGACGGACAGCTTGTCTTCATTGCCGTCCTGACTGAGTTCGCCAAACTGTGCAGCTTCCAGCAGTTCGGAATTTTCCATATCGACGGCATAGACCGCGAAGGATTTGGCCGAACCAAAATGCTGATTAACCGTTTCCATATCGGTGGTGGCAAAAGCTACTTTGATTGCAGTTTCCATAAGACTCCTTTTATCAGTGGATTGCACAATGTGCATGCGTCGGGTTAATGACATGACAGGGGATAATCGGTGAGTTCGCTGGCCGGTTTTTGGGCATACACCGAACGATAAACCGGAATTTCTTCATGCGAATAATTGATGACCAGATTGGCCAGATCAAACAGCGTTTGCCGTGTGCCGCGATAGCCAATCCAGGTTTTCTGATAGCCGCCGATTATGTCGTATAAAGGAAATCCGGCTCTCAAAATCGGTGTACCCAGTCTTTCAGCAGTATCAACAGCATGGGAGTTGCCAATAACCAGTTGAACTTTATTGGCCTTTCCAATGTGCTCCATATCTTCAAGGTCGCCAATTTTGATGGTGGCAACCGGAATTCGCGCTAATAAGGGCACGTTGCACGAAGTCACAGCGGCAACGACTTCCGCCCCCATTTCCTGAACCAGATCAACAAATGCATTCAGTAAATCCGCATCAGCGGCAATGGCAATCCGTAACTGGCCTAGCATAAAATGGGTATCCAGCATGGCATCCTGCAATTGGGAGCGCTGCCGTTCAATGCGCTCAGGCACCTCATGACCACTGATTTCAGCTAATGCGCTAATCAGTGCATCATTGGCTTTTAAGCCGTAAAGATGATCCAGGTTATAAGTTGGAACGCCCGTTCTTTCTTCCAGCAATTCCGCTGCTTTGGTAAGAGATGGGCCGATAACCACCGTCGCCAGTGCATCACCCAGTGTCGCCATTTCTGATAAAGGCGTACCGCCGATAGTTACAGGGCTGAAATCTTCATCAGTCAAACAGCCATCCAGGGAATCGGAAATATCGGGGACAAAAACCGGTCTGAGCTGGAATTGCTCAAAAATATCCCGGAGCGCTTCCAGGTCGCCGGGTGTCAGCATGTAATTGACCAGGACATTAACCTGGCGTTTACGTTTGCCCGGGTAAGTGCCGGCCTCTTTGGCATCCGGCACTAAAGCACGAATAATTTCCGTGACTGTCGCTGCAAAACCCGTTTCAACACTCCCGGTAAAATCGGGTGTATTCACACCCACCACAGCGATATCAGCAAATTGCGGGTTAGCTTCTCTAAACTCCCTGACATTTCGATGCACATCCGCGCCTTGAGTTTCTGCCAGACCGGTAGTCAAAATTGTAATCAGGGCAGGGCGGGATTTTTCGGCAATCGTTCTAATACCTTCACGCACATTTTCGTCCGCACCCATAACAGAACTGCCCTGATCCATCGCCGTGCTTTGTAACGGAATGGGTTCTCTGAAATGACGTACAAAAAACACCTTTGCAAAAGCAGTGCAGCCTTGAGAGCCATGCAGCATCGGTATTGAGCGATTAAAACCCAGCGTAGCCAGAGAGCCGCCTATTGGCTGGCTGGCTTTCAGCGGATTGACCGAAAGGGCTTTGTTTCTTTTCAGGATATCAGCCATTTACCACCTCGCTTGATTGTAGATACGCAAGATTTTGCGTCTCTACGGAACGCCAGGGTGCCGGATCCCTTACCGCCTTCCATACCGGACTTTCAATAGTAAGCGCCAACTGACGCACCAGCTCCAGCATGCCCTGATAACCTTCATATCCGAATTCACGTTCCTGGTTAATATCCAAAAACGGCACTTTGGCTTTTAACGCGGTATACATATTACGACCGCCGGCAATCAGAATATCGGCCTTATAATCATGGACTATTTTCAGTAACGCTCTGGGGCTACCATCGTCAATCATCACGGTATCTTCGCCCATCAGTTCACGTATTCTGGCTTTATCCTCTTCGGTGGATTTCTTGGTACCGGTAGCAACCACCACCATACCCAAATCCTGCAAGGCGGAAATCACCGACCAGCTTTTTACGCCGCCGGTAAACAACAACACCCGCTTGCCTTTAAGCCGAATTTTCCAGGGCTCCAGTTCTTTCCTGACCCGGGTTTCTTCACGCAGTATCAACGCCTCGGTACGTTCTGTTAAATCCGCATCTTTAAGCGCTTTGGCGAAATCCCGTAACGCTTGGCTGGTGTCGGTGATGCCGTAAAAACTGCCTTCAAACCAGGGCGTACCATATTGCTGCTGTAGCTTGCGGGCGACATTCACCATCGCTTTAGAGCACACCATCATATTGACTTCCGCCTTGTGCATGGTTTGCACTTCACGGAATCGTGCATCGCCAGACAGCGTGCATAACACGCGCAAGCCCAGTTCATCCAGTAGAGGCAATACATGCCAGAATTCACCGGCAATGTTGTATTCCCCGACCAGATTAACATCATGGATTTTAATGCCGGAATGTGCAGCGGCCTGAGGTAATGGATCAGGATCACGGGTACCAATCACATGATTAACCATCGCATCACCGGCAATGCGGTTACCCAGATTCTTGGTGCCGTAAAACCCGGCACAATCAATCGGTACAACCGGAACGCCCCAACGTTCCTGAGCAGATTTACACACGGCATTAATATCATCGCCAATCAGGGCCGGAACGCAGGTGTTATAAATAAACACCGCAGGCGGGGAGTAAGTGTCAATCGCCTGTTTGATGGCATGGAACAAACGCTTTTCCGCGCGTCCCATAATGATGTCCTGCTCGGTCAAATCGGTGGTCATACCAATGCGATATAAATCCGCCCCGGAAGACCGCGTGCCCCGGTTATCCCAGGAACTGCCCGCACAGGCAATAGGCCCATGCACGATATGCGCAACATCGGCAATAGGCAACAAGGCAATCTGCGCCCCGTCAAAAGCACAACCACCCGCCGAAGCGCCCGGTTTGGGCTTGGCACAACCGGATTTTTCCTTTTTATTATGCTCACAGGCCGGTTCGTCCAGCAGCTCGGCAATGTCTTTTGTTGATTTCATGGTCGCTTATACCAAATGGCTTTGTTTATTTTGGATAAGCAAACGATGTGCCATGTTTTATTGCATTGAATTTATTGGGTTTTGTTGGATATGGTTTTGTAGGAAAGCTGACAAAGCAAGTGGTTGGATATAACAAGCTGGCTAACAAACGCCACTGCGTTGTGTATTTTTGCGTACAATTAATCCATGAATAGCAAAAACGTGATTATGCGATTAACAGAAGAGGGTTGGATCAATGTGGACGGTAAAGACGACCATATCAAATTCAAGTATCCCGATAAGTAAGGTCATGAGAGCGCATTGGTCCAGGGTTCTTGATATGAAGATAGTATTCGAACTCGAAAAGGACACAGTGCCGCGAACTTGGCTGTTATCCGGCACAAGCCCTGAATCTGATCAAGGCTGAAAAAACCTCTGGGGTCGGCATTAAGATCGAGCGATTAAAGGCGGGTTGGGGCAACGATTTGCACACTCGGGGTAATTTAAGCGCGATTGCCTTACGTCTTTTCCGTTAGAAATACGGCACTCCTTCAGACTCATTTAGTATTGGAAGGAGCCACTTAGTTTTTATGGGTAACTCACCAGTTACCATTTTTGTCGATCCATTTCAGACTTAACCAATACCAAGCAGTCATTGGTATCATCATGGCAAACCAGCTCCAATCGTCGATTAAAAACAATTTGGCCACCCATCCACCACCGTTAAAGTAATTGACCCATGGAATGCAGTAAACGCTAAAGATTAGGCTGCTCCATATTAGTATCAACGCGCCTTTGCGTGTTTCAATGCTGGAGAATGCCAGGAATACCCAAAGAGGAGTAATGTCAGTTTTTTTCATACATGGTTTCTTTTAAATATGAGGGGGGAGTATTTGTGCATGGCACTATAGAGCACAGCAAGAGCATTATCAATAGCTTAAACCATACATATCCGGTTGAAGACCACTAGGAGGCTGTCCGGAATAGAATATTCGACGAGTAGTCCAAATATTGCACAGGAAAATTTTAATTTTTACTGGAGCCTGTTTTTGAAATTGACCTATTTCCATGCAATTTAGACGTTAGCCATTTTTAGATTGTCCAGTATCGTGTTGACCCAAAGGAAGTAAATGCACGACCATAGGAACACGAACAAGCAGTGAGGCCGGGTGTGGGCATTGCCATGCGCCATAATGACGTTGTTTATTTTTCAAACAAAGCTATCGACTCAACATGCCCTGTTTGCGGAAACATATCCATCACACCGGCTTTAACCAGTTTATAGCCCAGTTCATTAACCAGAATACCCGCATCGCGGGCGAGAGTGGATGGATTGCAAGACACATAAACAATCTGCTCGGGCTGCCATTTTTTAAAATACTGCAAGACTTCTGATGCTCCGGCTCTGGAAGGGTCCAGCATGATTTTGTTATATAAGCGATTAGCCCAGGGCTGGTCGCTAATATCCTTGCTTAAATCGGCCGCATAAAATTCAACATTGGTTAAGCCATTATGACGGGCATTTTCTTTGGCATGATTCACCAGCGGCTGATCGCCTTCTATACCTACAACCCGCCCGGCATATTTTGCCATGGGCAAGGTAAAATTGCCCAAGCCGCAAAATAAATCCAGTACCGTATCGTTCTTATTAAGATTTAATGTCTCCAGAACCCTGTTAATCATTTGCCGGTTAATTTCGTAATTAACCTGGGTAAACATGGCGGGTCTGAATTTAAATTCCAGTTCCAGATCGGGCAGGGCATAAGTGGGTATTATTTCCGGCTCGCAGTCCAGAGGAACAATCGTATCGGGGCCTTTGGATTGCAGACAAAGGCTCATATTATGTTCATGACCAAAAGCGCGCATCCGTTCCTGATCGGCAGCAGTCGGCGGTTCCAGTACGCGAATAGATAACACGCACTGCTCATCACCAATAGCGACTTCTATCTGTGGAATTTTATCCCGGATGGTCAAACCAGCTATCATTTCCCCCAACGCTATCAGCTTTGTACCGACTGTTGGGTGCATCACAATACAGCTATCAATTTCAGCCAGATAGGGGTGGCGTCTTTCTCTGAAACCGACTAGCACCCGGTTTTTTTTAGCCACATATTTAACCCCCATTCGCGCTTTGCGGCGATAGCCCCAGTGCGGCCCCTCTAATGGCTGCCACTGTTCCGGCATCGCAACTTTGCCGATGCGTTTAAACTGCTCGGCCAATAAATCTTGCTTGATTCGGATTTGTGCGGACGATTCGACATGCTGAAAACTGCAACCACCGCAAACGCCATAATGGGGACATAAGGCATCAACCCTGTCGGCAGCACGGCTTAGCAGCGTGACAACCTTGCCTTCTGCATAATCCTTCCGGCTTTCGGTATAGATAAACTCGACTTCCTCACCCGGCAACGCCTCATCAATAAATATCACTTTACCGTCGACATGAGCGACGCCACGGCCATCATGTGCAAGTGATTCTATAGTGACTTTAACCGGCGTGTCCGGTAACTGCTTCTTTCTTCTTCTATTAGCCATGCTTATTTCTGCTTCCAACTTCCAGCGGATTGGTACCACCAACCGGGCTGAGCATTACTCACCCAGCGAGCGGCAAAGGTTGATTTGATTTGTGTGGTCCATTCAGGATGACCGTTCGCATTGGCAATCGCCTGATACAGGCTTTGCCGGTCTAAATTTTCCGCAGCGACCATTTTATTCACCTGGTTTCTGTCTTTAAGCGGCACACTGGCTGCATCTCTGACGGCTAAAGAACCATCCGCCTGAATGCCTATGAAGCCTGCCGCATAAAAGGGTTGTAGTGCAGTAAAGCGACTTTCCATCGCCGCACGCAACTGCCTGATTTCGGAACTATCAATGTTTAAATTTGCCTCGTCGGCCTGTACCGGCGAAACGACAACATTGATGGCGTTATCCAGCCACTGAAAAGCAGTCATTTGCCAATCAGTTAAACCAGCTTTGGGCTTGGGTTCTGTTTTTGGGGGAGTAATGCTTTGAATATCCTTGATAATTTCATCCGCCGCCTTTTCAGCCGCCGCAGCAGGAAAGTAAATATTAATGGTGACACATGCAGTCAACAGTAACGCGCCTAATACCGATATTTTTCTCATAATTTTCTCCAGCTATTTAATAATCACTTCATCTGATGTCGAAATACGGCTTAATCTTTCCATCAACACATTCCAGTCCAGGCGTGGATTATAGCCGATCACATCAATCCGCGGCAGACCGCCGCCGGTAACAATGGCATAACCTTGGGGCGTAGCTTCCACGCCCATTAATTGACATACGCCATCGTGCAGATAACAACCCAGGCCAATTTTGTCGTAGCCAAATGTTTCAAAGAAACTTAAAAAACTTCTCGACAAGACATCTGAGGCGCCTCCACCGCCAATGCTGGCGATATTTTTTACGGCTTTTTGGCTGATTCTGTGGCGGGAATTGTCGTTATCCGGCGTACCCAGCCACGCGAAAAAAGTAACCGGATGCCAGTTTTCCATAGTCAACTGCCTAACAAACCCCGATAACTTGCCGGTAATGCCGCCAAATTTAAACTTGCCTGTTAACTGATCCAGATCCAGATTGTTGATTTCCAGCTCACTGTGTAACTTTGGGAAATCAGACAATAATCCCGATGATGCAAGTTTGGTGATTTTAATGTCACCATCAAAAACCTTGATGTTTAATTCCCCTCCTAAACTCAGCGTTTTATTGCGGTATTCAACTCTGGGAATATTTCCGCTGATAGTGCCTGACAACGGTGTCCAGTTTAACGCTGTCGACCATTGTTCCAATGATACGTTGTTTAAGTTGCCCGCAAAGTAAACTTCCGGTTCCTGCTGCTTTTTTGCTTGCCAACCCAATTGATTAACAGAGATTACGCCGCCCAAAAAAGGCAGATGAGTTTTTTCAAGCAATTTGAAGCTGCTTGCCCGGCTCAGGAATGAAAAACTTGAAGGACCAATGGGTAAGTTATATAGCTGTAACTGTTGCCATGCGAACGTTGATGGACGATTAAAGGCTTCGTCATTAGTCCAGTTTATCGTGCCGATTCCACCTTCAACTTTGATGCGCCCCGCTGTGTCTTGGACACCAAGCTTATTAACAGTTGCCGTTAAGGCGGTCAATGCGTTCTGAACAATGGATAACTCAGCATTTGCTGTGCCGGCGAATGTAATGCCTTGCAATACAGTCTGCTCAAAAAATGACTTTAGATAAATAGCCGATAACTTTTCCAGATCATCGCTACGTAACGACAAATCAGCTTTTTCAAGAATTAGGCTTTTATCATAGCTAACTATCGCGCTGCCGGTTAATGCCAAAGCCTTCGCATGCTTATAGCTTACGGACCTTATTTCCGCTTGTTTGTTTTGGTCGCCCCAGTTGCCTTGTGCATCCAAAATCGTGGATTGCCCATCTGCCTCCAGATATAGCGGTTCGACATAGAAGGCGCCGCCATTAAAACTAGTATGACTTTGCCACTGCCACAAACCCTTATTGTTTTGTGCTTCCAGTTTTGTATCCAGGATTAATGCTTCCGTAGCAAACCGTCCATTTTTGGTTTGCACTGTCAGTCCATTCAGATTGGTGATCAAGGTAAAATCTTCTATTAACTCGTGACTACCCGATGCATTTAACTTGAAATTGATACGACCACCCTTTAATTCAAAGTTCGCTGTCTGAAACAGTTTTTGAATTAAGGCGCCATCCACAGCTTTGGCATTAATTTGTATCTGCCATTGATTGCCCTGTTCTTCAGCATCAATAGATATCGCTCCGTCCGCCAGTTGCAAATCAGTCAATTTTAAGGTGTTGTGATTTTCCCTGACATGAAAAGAAAAATTTGCCGAAGGTGATTGCCAGCGTTGCGAACGCACCTGCGCGCGTCCTTGTGTACACAACAATTCCTGGTTTTGCCATGTGAAAGAAGAGCAATGGATATTGATCAGATTCAGATCATCGAAAGGTAAGGGCAAACTTAACTTATTAATAGATAAAGTCAGTTTTTGCGGGTTATTAGCCAGATCGGTTAACGTGATTTGAATACCCTGTAATTTCCAGCTGTTGGCTTCAATGCTTCCAACATCAAGAGATACAGCATCCAGCGCACTTACAGTGGAACTTATTAATACTAGAACAACAGTCAGGATGGGCCTGATCATTATTTGTGTGAGAGCGGCTTTAGCCGCTCTCACATACCCCAACAACATTAAGCAGGAAAAATCCCTGTCGATAAATACCGGTCACCCCGGTCGCAAATAATCACTACAATTACGGCATTTTCAACTTCCTCAGACACTCTTAATGCCGCAGCAACCGCGCCACCCGATGAAACACCTGCAAAAATACCCTCTTCAGACGCTAAAGTGCGGGTGACGTTTTCAGCCGTTTGTTGATCAACATCGATAATTCTGTCAACGCGATCGGCCTGATAGATTTTGGGTAAATATTCTTTGGGCCAACGTCTGATGCCGGGAATTTTAGAATCACCTTCAGGCTGTACCCCGATAATTTGAATCGCCGGATTTTGTTCCTTGAGAAATTTTGAAGTCCCCATAATAGTGCCGGTAGTGCCCATTGCGCTGACAAAATGAGTCACTTTTCCTTGTGTGTCCTGCCAAATTTCAGGCCCCGTACTTTCATAATGAGCAAGTGGATTATCGGGATTGGCAAACTGATCCAGAATTCGCCCTTTGCCAGCTGCTTCCATTTCCCTCGCCAAATCAATTGCCGCTTCCATACTGCCTGCTGCGGGCGTCAGAATAATTTCAGCGCCGTAAGCTTTCATTGATGCCTTGCGCTCGTCGCTCATGTTATCGGGCATAATCAAAGTCATTTTATAACCTTTGATGGCTGCCACCATTGCCAAGGCAATTCCGGTATTGCCGCTGGTCGCTTCAATCAAGCGGTCGCCGGGTTTGATCTCGCCTCTTTCCTCGGCATGTTTGATCATGCTGAGCGCCGGAAGATCTTTGACTGAGCCGGCTGGATTATTGCCTTCCAGTTTGGCCAGAACAGTATTGCTGGTATTGCCCGGTAACCGTTGTAGTCTGGCTAAAGGGGCGTTGCGAACAAAAGATTCTATAGTTGGGAAAGTCATAGTTGTTATTCTGATGTGCAAAAAAGTTAAGGGATTATCCCATAAAAATATGTGCCTGATGTTGGATTTTGCGCCGATCTCTCGTCTTTGGACCGCTTGAAAAAAGCGTGAAACTCTTAGCTGACTTTTTTATTCCGCGTGTGCCGATTGCGCTTAGTAAGTTGAATGTGAGAATTATTCTTTGTGTAGTCTCTGATTAGATAACCAGTGGTATTGTATAATGACCTTTTATTAATACTATAATCCATCTGCTTATGCACAAGGCTTTAGAGACTTTAGGGAGCAAGAGAATCTGTAACGCATTGACGGATTCATTTGATACTGTTGTGCCAAAAACGGTTGCTGTTATCGGTGGCGGACCAGCTGGATTGATGGCTGCGGAAGTTTTAATAGAAGCGGGTTTAAAGGTTGATCTTTATGATGCCATGCCTTCCGTGGGCCGTAAGTTTTTGATGGCCGGCAAAGGTGGAATGAACATTTCTCACGCCGAACCATACGATAAATTCTTGTCGCGTTATGGTACCCGCCGTTCCTATATTAAACCGTTGCTTGATGAGTTTACACCTCAAACCCTGCGTGACTGGGTGCTGGGACTTGGCATTGAGACTTTTGTTGGTTCGTCAGGGCGCGTATTTCCTGCTGACATGAAAGCAGCGCCCTTATTACGCGCATGGTTGCACAGATTGCGCGTAGCAGGTGTTAATTTTCATATGCGACATCGATGGCTAGGCTGGATTGGAGACGAAAACACTGCACTTAATTTTTCAACGCCGGAAGGCAAGCGCAAAATCAAAGCCGATGCTGTAGTACTGGCACTTGGCGGTGGTAGTTGGCCGCAACTGGGTTCTACCGGAGCGTGGGTGCCTTTATTTGCCCGCCGAGGTGTTTTGGTTGCACCTTTGAAGCCTTCAAATTGTGGATTTGATGTGGCCTGGAGTGAGCATTTTCGAAGCCGGTTTTCCGGACAACCGATAAAATCAGTGTGTGTATCTTTTAGCAATGCTGAAGGTGTTAATGATCGTCAGCAAGGTGAGTTAGTAATCACCGAACATGGGCTAGAAGGTGGGGTAATTTATACGCTGTCGGCTTTATTGCGAGAAGAGATTGTGGCAAACGGATTCGCGAACATTCATCTTGACTTGTTTCCCGATAAAGAATTGCCGTTGCTCATTGCTAAAATGTCGGAGCCCCGGGGTAAACTTTCGATGGCAAATCATCTTCGTAAACGTGTTGGCATTGATGGCGTGAAAGCTGGTTTGCTAAGAGAAATAGTGCCGGCGTCGGATTTTGATAATCCTGTGCGACTCTGTTCATCTATCAAGGCTTTACCGGTTAAACTGATTGCTACAAGACCCATTGATGAAGCGATCAGCAGTGCTGGGGGGATTGTTTTTGAGGCGCTCGATGAGCACCTAATGATACGTTCCATGCCGGGTGTGTTTTGTGCGGGTGAAATGCTGGATTGGGAAGCGCCAACCGGCGGCTTTCTGCTAACTGCCTGTTTTGCAACTGGACGAGCGTCGGGTTTGGGCGTATTGAACAGTCTGAACTGTGTGCTTGACTCCAAGCAGCTGTTTAATAACTGCTGCACCCGTCCATAATGGCGTTGCGAAAGGACTCAAAATATTCATGTACTGTTTTCGCCCTTCCGCGCCTTGTTATGAAAGGATTCGCGACGCTTTTAAACAGCAGCTTCTAAAGCAATGGCGGAATTATCAACATACTGAAGTTATTTATATTGACTTACACATCATAAATACTAAAGCATAATATGAGCGAGAGAATGACTGTATCAAAGCCACTATTTCCAACTTTTTCCAGACCAGTATATAAGGGGCGGCTATGAAAACTCCAAAAAGTCTCGAACCACTGGTGCGCGACGGTCTTGTCGATGAGGTGATCCGTCCACTAAAAAGCGGCAAGGAGGCGGCTGTTTACGTTGTACTCTCTGAAGGTGAAATTCGCTGTGCCAAAGTCTATAAAGAAGCTAACAAGCGTGGCTTTCATAAGCAGGCCTTGTATCAGGAAGGGCGTAAAGTACGAAATAGTCGGCAGGCTCGTGCCATGGAAAAAAACACCCGGTTTGGGCGTAAACAGCAAGAAGAGGTTTGGCAAAATGCCGAAGTCGATGCTTTATATCGTCTTGCCGCTGCAGGTGTGCGTGTTCCGCAGCCGTACAACTTTGTTGAAGGCGTGTTGCTAATGGAACTGGTAACTGATGAACACGGATCCGCAGCACCCAGGCTTAATGATCTTGAATTGACCAGCGACCAAGCATTGGAGTACCACGGCTTACTGATTAAAGAAGTGGTCAGAATGCTCTGTGCAGGAATCGTCCACGGCGATTTGTCTGAATTCAATATACTCGTTGATCCGCATGGCCCGGTAATTATCGATCTGCCCCAGGCTGTTGATGCGGCGGCTAACAATAATGCCGCCAGGATGCTGGAACGTGATGTCAATAATCTCGCTGCCTACTTTGGCCGTTTTGCACCTGAACTGCTTGGAACCAGCTATGGTAAGGAAATCTGGAAAATATACGAGAGCGGCAATCTGACTCCTGACATCAAACTGACTGGCCATTTCAAAGGCAGCAATAAACAAGCCGATGTTAAAAGTATCATGAGGGAAATCAATGATGCGCGAGACGAGGCGATAAGGCGTAAGTACGAGCAAGACGATTAATGTAAAAGGGTGCAAGAAGGCTAGGGATTGAAGGCAATGGTTAAGTATTCAGCCATAAAGCGGGTATATCGTGCTGGACGTGTTCGACAGTCGCAAAGGTATCGTGATGCCTCGCGAGCAGCGTCCTGTGGGCGCCGTGCTATAGGTCGACTGCGTCAATTTAGCTGAAACCGTTCGTGACAATCTAACCACCGCCTATGGTCGCACGCTGAAACACCGCCAAATTATCATTCGGTTCAACCGGAAAATTCGTCTCGCAAATTGAAAACGGAGGACCTTTTGAAGTGCTGTTGGCGGCAGAGGAAGTATTGAAAAAGATGGGACTGTTCGAGAAATTACAACCTTTGTTCGTGCAGGGAGAAAACATCGCGCAAACGTATCAATTTGTTAGTACCGCTAACGCCGAATTGGGTTTTATAGCGCTGGCACAGGTCATTGATACCAAGAGTGGCAAAATCGGTAGCGGTTCAGGCTGGATTATTCCGGGCGATTACTATGTGCCGATCCGGCAAGGCGCGGTACTGATGAAGAAGGGTGCTGAAAATCCGGCGGCGCCGGCGTTGCTGGACTATTTAAAATCTGCCCCAGCCTTGGCTATTATCGAGAAATACGGCTACGACTTGCCTAAATAATATACGAGACTCTTATGCTAACCTCCGCCGATCTTGACACCTTGCTGTTAACTTTCAAAGTGGCCAGTATTTCCACGTCGTTGATGATGGTGCTCGGCACGCCGCTAGCTTGGTGGCTTGCCCGGACGCGTTCTGCCTGGAAAGGTCTCATCAATGCCGTCGTGGCACTGCCGCTGGTGCTGCCGCCGACGGTATTGGGTTTTTATTTGCTGGTACTGATGGGCCCGGCCGGAGTCATCGGTCAGTTTACCACTTGGCTGGGCTTGGGTACCTTGCCGTTTACCTTTGCCGGCTTGGTGATCGCCTCGGTGCTGTATTCCATGCCGTTTGTTGTGCAACCGTTGCAGGCCGCATTTACCGCCATCGGCGAACTGCCTTTGGAAGCAGCGGCAACCTTGCGTGCCGGCCCCCTGGATACATTTTTCAGTGTGGTCGTGCCGTTGGCGAAACCCGGATTCTTGACCGCCACCATTTTAGGCTTTACCCATACCGTCGGCGAGTTCGGTGTGGTGCTGATGGTTGGTGGTAACATTCCCGATAAAACCCGCGTCGTGTCGGTGCAAATCTACAATCATGTCGAAGCCCTGGAATACAGCCAAGCCCACTGGCTGGCCGGCGTTTTGCTGGTGTTTTCGTTTGCCGTACTGCTGGTGCTCTACACCGTGCTCAAAACCCAACCTGTCGCCCATCAACTAAAATGACTCAACCTATCACTGCCCGCTTTCAGCTTGATTACGGCGCCTTTCAACTGGCGGTCGATCTAAGTTTGCCGGGTTCCGGCATCACCGTGCTGTTCGGCCATTCCGGTTCCGGCAAAACCACGTTGCTACGCTGCATCGCCGGACTGCAACAAGCGCAGCAGGGTTTTCTGGAAATCAACGGCACTAATTGGCAGGACAGCGCGCGTGACGTGTTTTTGCCCACACATAAAAGAGCGTTAGGTTATGTGTTTCAGGAAGCCAATCTGTTTCCGCATTTAACAGTAGCGGGTAACTTGCAGTTTGGCCTGAAGCGGATAGCCAAGCAGTCGAACGCTGCCGATCTTCAGCATATTCTGGAATTGCTGGGCATCGATCATTTACTCAAACGTAAGCCGGATTGCCTGTCCGGCGGCGAACGGCAGCGGGTTGCTATCGCCCGCGCGCTGGCCCTCAATCCGGAAATCCTGCTAATGGATGAGCCTCTGGCATCTCTGGATTTCAAACGCAAACAGGAAATCCTGCCTTTTATAAGCCGCCTGCATCGGGAGCTAAATATACCGGTGTTGTATGTTACCCACTCCCAGCAGGAAGTCGCGCAACTGGCCGACACTTTGGTGATTATGGCGGACGGCAAGGCACTGGCCTCGGGGCCGCTATCGGAAACGCTGAGCCGTCTCGATGTACCGTTGGCGCAAGACAGGGAAGCCGCCACCGTTTGGCCGGTAACCATCGTTGAACACGAAGCTGACTATCATCTCACCCGCGTTACCTTTGCCGGCGGCACGCTCAGCCTGCCGACGGTCGATGCTGCGATCGGCACGCCGCTCCGCGTGCAGATTTACGCCCGTGATGTCAGTATCGCTCTTGAAGCGCCGCATGCCACCAGCATTCTCAATGTGCTGCCTGCCACCATCAGCGGCCTCGTCGACGATAGCGGCGGCCAAAGCGTGGTGCGGTTGCAGGTCGGCAATCAGGCGCTGCTGGCGCACATCACCCGCAAATCGGCATTGTTGCTGAGTTTACAAATCGGCATGGCGGTTTATGCGCAGATCAAGGGGACATCGATATTGAATTAATAGGCTCGGCAGTAACTTGGCATGAAAGTAAGTGCGTACAATCAGTTTGAGGGCACTGTTAGAGTTGGACCCATCGGGGCGGTAAACGCCAAAGTTCATGTCAGCTTGAAGGACGAAGGAACCCTCGCCGCTTCCATAACCATGGAATCCGTCGAAACGCTGGTAATCAAAACCGGCATGGAAGAGCCTATACTTCGTAGGAAATCGCCTTAAGCCTTTTGATAAAAAGTTGGGTACAATACCGGCCAGTGATATTAACAATACCGGTTGCCATTTTGATTATTAGAATTGCTCTATTATTAATGTTCGCTTCATTTGCTGTGTTTATGTCGGTAGACCTGTTGCTATGGCTGGCTGTGCCAGGGTTGCCCGGACTAATGACCCAGCTTGGCTTGGCCACCATGTTAAGCGCGTTTGCCTTGTTACTGATAACAGGATTATTCATCATTATTAAGCTCATCATCGCTGACTGTTTCGATTATTTTTCCGTCAAAAAGCGCTTGCAGCGACGACTATTGTTTATTCAGGCCCAACAGGACCAGCTTAAGCAACTGTTTTATTTCAGAATAGTGCAAATCAATTATTTTAATGAACTCAAGAGAAAACGGCTGTTAAGTGCCAATAATCGTCAACACATACAGTCTTTATCCAAAGCCATAGAGAAGGACTTGCAGTCGATTAAACAACAGCTATCCAAAACAACTTATCTGCAATTACAACAAGAAAATGATCAGTATCGAGATCAACAGGATGTTGAGGCTTTATTAAAATTGCAGCAAAAAATAGCAACAATTGTTTAGCAAATGCCTACATTAAAAAACCGGATTCTTACTTTACTTAAGCTATTTCATTCGGTTAAAGATGAAAATCTGGAATGGAAAAAAACCAATCAGGATCAGCAAGTCAAGCTAAAACATGCACGTGTATTGGCAGCGAAAACGCTGGAAGCTGAATTAAAAAAGAAAAGTGTCCAGTTAGAACATGAAATTACCCTGCTACGCACTAAAAACGATACCCAGCTATCCATGTTTAAAACCAAGTGTAAACAGGATATTAAGGACTATAAACAGTATTTGGCATCACTGGATCAACTCAAGCGTTCAATAAAAGCGAGTTATGCGCATTTGCCCGAAGCGGTTGCTTTCACCATTCACCATCATGCGAAACATTTATTGAATCAAATGTGGGAAGCCGAAAACTCAGAACAAAAAATGCAGCACGAGATACAGTTGATTAAATTTATGACCACGGTACATGAAGACGCACGTCTGCATCTGGAAGGGGAAACCACCGAAAAATTGCCGGAAAGAACGCTAAGTTTGATTCAACAGAGAAGTAGCGGTTTTACTTGATGTATTTGTAGGACGGCGTTATCGGGTTTTGTTTAGGTTCAGATATGATCCGACGTTGCAGATATATCAGTCAGACATTTTCTGAAACTATAATAATCCTCTTTCGGCCATTATGCGCAGTTACGTGTAACGGCTTAATATTCGCGGTTGTGATTTTCGATACAAGACTTTGTGTGAACCGGAAAATCGGGAATTGTTGCGAAGGGAGCGTTCAGTATGACGCAAACGCACCATTCGTTTTTATCGATGTTTTTTGTATAGCCAATGAGTTGAAAACAAAAACGGGTGCAGTAGAGCACCCGTTTTTTACCTTATTTAATCAACATACAACTCATTCAACCAAAAAGTCACGCATCATGCCCATGTCTTCATGTTCAAGATTGTGGCAATGGTACATAAACAAGCCTTTAAAATCCTGGAAGGGTTTTATGATACGCACTTTCTCGCCCGGCATCACCAGCACAGTGTCTTTCAGGCCGTTTTCGATGAAGCCATCGCGCACTGTGGCATAGTCTGCTTCTACATCCGCACTGACACTGCGGCTGACAATTTGAAACTGTTGTCCGTGTAAATGAATCGGATGCGCCATGGACATCATCATGCCCATGCCGCCCATACCACCGCCCATGCCCATCATGCCTCCCATGCCTTGACCGCCGCCTTTCTGATCGTCGTCACCATGCTTCATGCCGCCCATCATGCCCATGCCGCCGCCCATGCCCATCATGCCGCCCATACCTTGACCACCGCCTTTCTGATTGTCGTCACCATGCTTCATGCCACCCATCATGCCCATACCGCCGCCATTGTGACGCATGCCGCCCATACCGCCACTTTGTTTTTCTGCGCCATGATCCTCTGTTGCCGGTGCGGAGTCCTTACCATGGCCACCGCCGCCGTGTGCATGGAAAATTTCCATGAGTTGTATGGTGTTTACCTTGATGCGTTCGATGTCTTGAATATCGTTGTACGCATAGGGACGGCCATTAAGCAGCATAGCCATCGGACCTTCGGAAATACCGATGGGAACTGGTTTATCAGGATTTGCTGTAGCACTGATCGGATGCCAGTTGATTTTTGATAATTGTGGCGGCAGTTTAGGACTGTCGCTCACTTTTTTGGTAACGTGCGCAGTGAAAATAGGATAATCACTGCCGACTGGCAATCTATTATCGTGCATCATGCCGCCCATGCCGCCGTGCATCATACGCTCAGCCATTTTCGGTAATACGCCCGAAAAAGGCAGGCTGCGCATGACTAACTGGGAACCCTCGTTACGACCGCTAAAATCAGCCCAAACGTCCAGGCGCTCGCCAGGCGCCAGCATGACGTAAGGTTTGATTTCCGGTTTTTCCAGCAAACCGCCATCGACACCGATTACGGTGATCGGTGTGCCGTCATCCCAGCCCAGTTTGTAAATGCGGGCGGTGGAGCCATTTAAAACGCGTAACCGATAGGCTCGGCTGGCAACATCAATCTGAAAATCCGGACGTCCGTTGACTAATATGCGATCTCCGTAGAAACCAACCATACGGTCATGCATGTTGCGCGCGTAAATGAGTTGATTTTGCTCATCGAAAAGACGATCTTGAATAACAATTGGGATTTCGTATTCGCCGGAAGGTAATTCCAGTTTTGCCTCTTCTTCATCATGAACGAATAATGCCCCGGCAAGGCCATGATAAACCTGTTTGGCCGTTGCTTCATGCGGGTGTGGATGGTATATGTTCATACCCGCTCGATTAAGAATTTCAAATTCATAAACTAACGTTTCGCCCGGATCGATAGTGTACAACGGGTGCCCGTCCATGTTGGCGGGGACATGCAAACCATGCCAGTGCGTGACGGTGGGTTCAGCCAGCTTGTTGTGCAAATTGATTCGCACTTTCTGGCCTTTATGTAAACGGATTAACGGTCCCAGATACGAACCGGCTATGTCCGTTATCGTCTCTTTCGGGCCTTTTTTTAGCAGTGCGGCGTATTGTTGTACCAGTGTCTGTTGGCCGGGTAGAATTGATACAGAGCTTGATCGGGAAAACAGATCAAATTCGACATCCGGTTTAAAATTCGGTGAGGCTTTGTTAGGTGACATTTTCGGCATGGCTTGCATACCTTCCATGGCACGCAAAAAGCCCGGCATACCGGCAAAAGCCATTAAGCCCAAGCCAGATTGGGTCAGGAAACGACGGCGGGAATAATTTTTAAGATTAGACATATATCCTCCTCAGATAGAATCTGCCCTTGTTAATAATGCTGTTTTTATAATGGTAGGGCGAATGCGAGTTTATATTAGAAGACTATTATATTCAAGGCAATAAGTGACATTGGCACTTGTTAGCCGCAAATAAAAAAATTGCGGTTATGGAACTATTTTTGAAACTGTTGTAGGCGGGGGGTTTAGCCGTAATCAATCCTAATTGTTTAATTTGTAGCAATAGCAAAAAAATGATGTCGCAACCGTCAAAGGGCGCAGTGATTTTTTGCTTAAGTTATTAGAGGTTGTAAAAAACTCAATAACAGATGATTATTTTTCAATAGTATTGTTTAATTCATCGATTCCCCGTTTTTTTAACTTTAAAAAGGAGATATCCAGGTATGCCTTTGCTGTCGTTGTGTTGGTATTGTATTTTTCAGGCTTTGGTATTGCTTATTGCCGCGAATGGCGCGCCGGTGATTGCTGGCAAAGTACTCGGTAACCGGTTGGCAAGGCCTATGGATAATGGACTTAATCTCAGTGACGGCTATCGTTTATTTGGCGACAGCAAAACCTGGCGTGGTTTGTTCTCAGCGATTTTTTTTACCACAGCCGTGGCGATTTTATGGGGACTGGAACCTTTAATGGGCGTATTGTTCGGTGCGCTGACAATGACAGGGGATTTACTGACGAGTTTTATCAAACGTCGAAGGGGGAATGTTGAAAGCAGCAGGGCAAGAGGTCTTGATGCAGTGCCGGAATCATTGTTGCCATTATGTCTGTTAAAAGATTCGCTAGCACTGAACCTTGTTGAAATTGCATTGATTGTCGGGCTTTTTTTCCTGATTGAGGAATTTGTTTCGCCGGTTCTTTACAGATTGCATATTCGAAATCAGCCTTACTAGATCGTAAAGGTTTATAACTTTTAAGACATCAGGGTGTATATGAAAGAGAAAGGATTGCGGGTACTTACCTACAATATCCATAAAGGTTTTAACGTGGGCAACCGGCGCTTTGTATTGCATCAGATTCGTGAAGCGTTGATAGCTGCTGATGCCGATTTGCTGTTTTTACAAGAGATGCAAGGTGAGCATCAGCGCCATGAAAAAAGAGTGGAGGATTGGCCCGATCGCTCACAATTTGAGTTTATTGCCGAAGGCGTCTGGCCATTTTTCGCATATGGAAAAAATGCGATTTATAATGCCGGCCATCATGGTAATGCTATTTTAAGCAAGTACCCTTTTGAAAGCTGGGAAAATATTAACGTATCTCCATTTCCCTGGGCCAGTCGCAGTCTTCTGCATGGCGTTATTCGACTACCTCGGAGCGACCAGGATGTGCATATCGTTTGTATTCATTTTGGCTTGATGGGTAAAGAACGCCGCCTGCAAATAGGAAAATTATGTGATCGTATCGACAGTCATGTACCGCATGATGCTCCCTTGATTGTCGCCGGTGATTTTAACGATTGGCTGGGACAAGCCGGGCGGCTTTTCCATGATCATCTGGATCTGCAGGAAGTTTTCCGGCAAACCCATGGACGCTATGCGCGCACATTTCCTGCCTGGCTACCTTTTTTGCAGATGGACCGTATTTATTATCGCGGTCTAGTTCCCGTATCGTGTGACCGGCTGACTCATTCACCATGGCACATGCTTTCAGATCATGCGCCACTTGCAGCCTCATTTACCTTATGAACAGCAAACAGCATTCCGAACAGTCCCGATTAACCTTGCCAAATCTGCTTACAGGATTCCGGTTTGTAGCCGCTCCGGGCTTGTTATGGCTGGCTTGGCAAGGACATGGGATTGCTTTTATGATTCTGCTGGCCATCGCTTTTTTGACCGATTTACTGGACGGCCTGGCTGCCCGGTTGACCGGACAGGTTTCCCAGTTTGGCGCTACTCTGGACAGTTGGGCGGATGTAATCACCTATTTGACCATCGCTATCGGTTGCTGGTGGTTATGGCCGGATGTCGTTCGTAGAGAGCTGGTTTATGTTTTTTTGATGGTAGCCAGCTGTTTGTTGCCGGCTTTTGCGGGCTTTAGCAAGTTCGGGCGCTTTACCAGCTATCATACTTGGGGAGTAAAACTCGCTGCCTTATCAATGGGTTTGTCATTGTATGTATTGTTTCTCGGCGGCCCGGCGTGGCCGTTTCGGGTGGCTGCTGTGATTTGCATACTTGCAGCCATTGAAGAAATTGCACTCACTTTGATTTTGTCCGAACCTGAATCTAATGTGCGTTCAGTCTGGGATGTGCTAAAGCGTTCTGTAGGTGGCAGTCGCTAGTTTTAATACTGTCTGTAATATTAATAATCCTTATCTATTTTCGATCGGTCAAGCTATAAAATTACTTCCTTAACAACTACTGAAATCTTTTTCCTTTGCAACAATTAATAGTGGAGTCAAATGCCCTGTATGTCTGTCCAGTTTGCGGAGGACCACTACAGTTGCATCAATCAGGTAAAAGTTATGCCTGTCAGAATCAACATAGCTTTGATCTGTCCAAAGAGGGCTATCTGAATCTTTTACCTGTACAGTATAAACATTCCAAAGAGCCGGGTGATAGCAAGCAAATGATGATAGCCAGGCGTGAATTTTTGGAGGCGGGGTTTTATGAGCCCATGGCCAAAGCCGTGGCGATGATGATCGATGCAAACAAAACAAAAGCTCAGAGCATACGTCTTCTGGATTTGGGGTGTGGTGAAGGTTATTACAGCCGGAAAATTGCCTTCTACTGCCGGCACAGTGAACAAATTGCTTTGCATGGCCTTGATATTGCCAAGTTCGCCATAGCTGCGGGAGCTAAAAAACAGCCCAATGTCCGGTTTATAGTTGCCAGTTCAAACCGGTTGCCATACCCGGATCAGTATTTTGATTTTGTGCTGAGAGTATTCGCGCCATCGGACGATGATGAACTCAAACGGGTACTGAAACCTTCCGGACACTTGCTCACTGTGACGCCTGGCCCTCGTCATCTATTGCAGTTAAAAGAATTTATCTATGCCGAGGTAAAAGAACATGCTTCAGAGAGTCTGGTACCTCAAGGTTTTGAACGGTTAACTGCACAGCGGATCAGTTACAAAATCATTCCGAATCCCCAGCAAAGAATGGCTCTTTTACAGATGACACCCTTTGCATGGCGAGCCAATGAAAGCGTTCAGCAATCCTTAAGCAGTGTTTCAGAGCTCGAAATTGAAACTGATTTTATTTTGACTTTGGCAATAAAAACAACGGAGGTTTAAGCCACCAGTCGTTCGTTGTACCTCGTTATTGATGCGCTCATTCACTTCACCCCGGTCGATAATAACCACCTGCAGAGCTCTGGTTTTTACTTGCCGTTTTCGTAGCTTGTTTCTTCTTTTTACTTGCGACTGCCGGTTCTTGTTTTTTGGTTTTACTAGCAGTTGTCGGCTCTTGTTTCTTGGTTTTACTGGCAGTTACCTGTCCTTGCTTTTTATTTTTGCTTGTTGCTATTGTCTCTTGTTTTCTGGTAGTTGCCGGTATTTGCTTCTTACTTTTACTTACGGCTACTGAACTGGATTTTGAACTTTTGGCTACAGATGCTACAGCTGGCTTTTTACTTTTAACTACAGCTACTGGAGCCGGCTTTGGGGTTTTGGCTACAGGTTCCGGCGCAATTTCCGGGATGGGCTCCGGTTCAGTCGCTGGTATTTCTTCTTCCAATGGCGGTAATCTTTCATAAAGTGGTACCGGCGTTCCATCCAGATCTTTAAGCGCCTGATTTAACGCTACCTGATCAAACTCAGGGAGTTCCCCCTTATTGGCTTTTTGAATAAGCGCCAAAGCGGCGGCATACCGCTGATCCTGGGTTTTTTCCTCACCTTCAAGATCAGGGTGGGCCTCGATATAAAGCGTATTGTTTAACCAGCCGACCTTGATGGGTTGCTTGACTATATAAACCGGAGTCCCAACGGGAACAGAATTGTATAAAGCCTCTATGTCTTCAGGATACATACGGACACAACCATGTGTTATTTGCATGCCTATACCGAAAATTTTATCAACGTCAGTCCCATGTATTCGATACTCCCCCGGAAGATTGAGATGCAGCGCATAAGCTCCCAGAGGATTATTAGGGCCGGGCGGCACGATAGCAGGCAAGGGATCACCATTCGCAGCGTGTTCGCGTCTAATTGATTCGGGCGGATGCCATGATGGATTTTTCACTTTTTTGGCAACGCTGGTCTTTCCCAGCGGGGTTTGCCAGTCTTGTCTTCCTATACCATGTGCGTATGATCTTACCGTACCCGGTTGATTCGCAGGGTAATAATACATGCGATATTCAGCGATATTTAAGGTAATACCCTCATGAGGTGTATCAGGTAGAATACGTCTGTTGGGTAAACGTACATCCGTACCTGTTTTGATAAGCCAGCGATCAAGTTTGGGGTTCAAGGTCACTATTTCCGTTTGTCCCAGATTAAACTTTCTAGCCACATCCAATAAGGTTTGATCATGATCAACTGTTATCGAGGCAGTATCGCCAGTGGATGAGGCAACAACCCTATCGCCACTTGTTTCCGGCAAATTGTAAGTGATGGCATAAGCATTACCAACCATAGCGAGCAATAACAATGAACAAGCAAAGAGAGTACGGATTTTCATTACGATAATTTTCTCGGGAACAATATAAAAATAACATTCGGTTCAGGAATCGGCACTGGTTGAGAGTGAGTCGCGATTAAAGCCGATTTAAAAATATTACATTTTATCATGGGCCTCTTCATTAAACCATTTGGAACTACGACAAACATAGTGCAAAAAAACTCAAATAATGCGCATAAAAACAGTATTTGATCTACACAATTGTAATGGTTAGCTCCTCGTTTGGAGTATTACCGTTATCAACTGAGCGTGCGATATAATCATGAATAGTCATGCCACTAGCGCCCATTTATCATTTCCAAATCCAAATTCAACTACATACGAGGATTCTTAATCATGTCGCTGCAAATTTTCCGTACCAAACATGTCATTTCGCATGATGATCAAGATCACGTTCTAAAGCGTTGCCTGTCGGCATGGGACTTGGCATTTCTCGGTGTAGGCGCAATCATAGGCACAGGTATTTTTGTGCTCACCGGCATTGCCGCCGCAACGCAATCCGGCCCTGCCGTAGTGCTGTCATTTATCATCGCCGGACTTGCCTGCGCCTTTGCCGCTCTTTCTTATGCGGAACTATCGTCTTCCGTAGGCGGTTGCGGAAGCGCTTATGGTTACAGCTACGCCGCTTTTGGTGAATTGATTGCCTTTATTATCGGTTGGGATTTACTGTTGGAATATGGCATTTCAGTAGCGGCAGTCGCCAACGGCTGGTCCGGCTATTTTAACAACGCACTCACGGCAATCGGAATGCCGTTGCCCGATGCACTTACCAAAGCGCCCAAGCTTGGCGGAATTATCAATCTACCCGCATCAGGCATCATCCTGATACTCATGGGTTTACTGATAGTGGGCGTAAAACACAGCGCTAAAGCCAACAACGCTATGGTATTTGTTAAACTGATTACCATCAGCATATTTATCGGTATTGCTGTGCTCAATGTTCATCCGGAAAATTGGCATCCTTTCATGCCGTTCGGCTGGTTTCAAACCCTGCCTGACGGAAAAACGACGGGCGTTCTGGCCGGCGCATCGCTGGTATTTTTTGCTTATGTGGGTTTCGATGCGGTGTCCACTGCTGCCGAAGAAGCCCAAAATCCCCAGCGCGACTTGCCTTTCGGCATCGTCACTTCGCTGGCTTTTTGCACCGTCATCTACATTATAGTATCCGGCTTGCTCACGGGCGTCGTTCACTATACCGACCTTAATGTTTCTTCACCCGTGGCTCACGCATTAACGCTAATTGGTTTCAACGGGGCATCGGCATTGATTGCAACAGGTGTTATTGCGGGTCTTACCACGGTAATGCTGGTGTTATATTATGGATTGACGCGCATTATTTTTGCCATGTCGCGCGATGGTTTACTGTCGCCTTTCTTTAACAAAGTTGATCCTAAAACCCAAACACCGGTACGCGTCATTGTACTCTGCGGAATTATTATGTCGCTAATTGCGGGCTTCATGCCGCTAGGTGATCTGGCCGAGCTGGTTAATATCGGCACCTTGGCGGCGTTCGTGCTGGTCTGTTTGGGTGTGATCGTTCTGCGTATTACCAAGCCGGACATGGAGCGCCCCTTCCGTACACCATTCAGCCCCTTGTTCCCCGTGCTGGGCATGCTGTCTTGCGGGGCACTAATGGCCTTTTTGCCTTCCATCACCTGGCTACGTTTCGTTATTTGGCTGGTTATAGGTTTGATTGTGTATTTTGGTTACTCAATTAACCACAGCAAGTTGGCGAAGTCTGGTTGAGTGGGCCCTTTTAAATTGGGCAAGGAACGTGCATGAAATAGAACATTCAAGTGGCATATAGCAGCTCCTTTTGGAAAGGGGGTTCTCCGCTGTCTATGTGAGAGCGACTACTTTCGAAGCATTCATAAAGCCAAGGTTTGCAACTAGCGCTGGGTTATGCGGATATTCTGGAAGCGTCCAGTGCATTCAGCTTGAATAGCGATGCTTTCGTATCTCAGAATTATGGCAAATTGCGTCTGCGCCTACTCTGATTATAAAAGGCTTTACGCTTCTTCTGGGTGCGCGGTCGAGCAGATATTTTTTCAGCCCGCTGTTTATCTGATTCCTGAAAAGCGACAGGAAACCTGTCCATTTTGCGTAAAACAGGAAACTTCCACATACATAATCCCGTGACCACCAAGGTGGCAATGCCGCCGATGACCACCGCCGGAATCAGCCCGAACCAAGCCGCCGTCAAGCCTGATTCAAACTCACCCAGCTCGTTTGACGCGCCGATAAAAACAGAATTCACGGCACTGACCCGGCCACGGATCGCATCCGGGGTTTCCAACTGAACCAGCATGTGGCGAATATAGACACTAATCATGTCGCCGGCGCCCATTAGCACCAATGCGACCATCGAAAGTTGAAAATTCTCTGAGAGGCCGAACAGCACAGTTGCCGCACCAAACAAAAGCACGCCATCAAACATCCAACGTCCGACCCGGCGGGAAATCGGTATAAAACCGAGCGCCACGGCAGTAAAGGCAGCACCGACGCCCGGTGCGGTGCGAAGCAAACCAAGGCCAGCCGAGTCAACATGCAAGACATCACTGGCGTAAGCAGGCAGAAGCGCGGTAGCCCCCCCCAATAGCACAGCAAACAAATCCAGAGAAATCGCCCCGAGAACCACCGGACGCGACCGGACAAAGCGCAACCCTTCCAGCAATGTATGCCAGGTGGCCGCTTCCCGTTTGACCCGGGTTGGCTGCATACGGATCGGCAACATCAGCGCCACGGCCAAAGCCAATAATACACTCACCAGGGCATAAACTGTCTGCGGACCAAATAGGTAGACCCAGCCGCCTAATGTTGGGCCGGCAATAACGGCTATATGAAACGATGACGAGCTTAGCGCCACAGCATTGCCAAAGCTCCCCGACGGCACCAGATTGATCAGGATAGCTTGGCTGGCCGGCATCATAAACGCCCTGGCAGAACCATACAACACCATGACCATGAACACCGGCCAGACTGACTGGAGGCCAATCAATGAGAAAGCAAGCAGCAGCACGCCACACAGCATTTCCAGAAAGAAACATCCGGCAATAATCCACCGGCGATTCCATTGATCGGCAACATGCCCTGCAACTAATATCAGCAAAGCGAACGGGGCGAATTGAGCAAGTCCGATGAGGCCAAGATCCATCGCGTCGCCGGTTTTCTCATAAACTTGCCAACCTACAGCCACACTTTGCATCTGCACGGCAACGGTAGCTATAAACCGGGCGGATAGAAACAAGGTGAAATTTCGATGGCGCAACGCACCGAACTTATTGATGGATATTGACATGTTTAACTGATAAAAAGGTGAAGTGACTAAACAACCTGGGCATGGAAGTTATCGTAGGAGCGGCTTTAGTCCCGAAGAGCGCGGGGCTAAGGCCGCTCCCACAGTTAGGTCTTATTTATTGACGCGATGATCAATAATTTCTTCAACTACCGATGGATCGGCAAGCGTGGAGGTATCGCCCAGATTATCAAGTTCATTAGCGGCAACCTTACGCAAAATACGGCGCATGATTTTACCTGAACGGGTTTTTGGTAAACCGGGCGCCCACTGAATAATATCGGGATTGGCGATGGCGCCGATTTCATTTCTAACCAGATCAATCAGTTCTTTTCTCAGCTCTTCCGAGGGCTCAACACCCACATTCAAAGTGACATAAGCGTAAATTCCTTGCCCTTTAATATCGTGCGGATAACCAACTACAGCGGCTTCCGCGACCAGATCGTGCAACACCAAAGCGCTTTCAATTTCAGCCGTGCCCATCCGGTGACCGGACACGTTAATAACATCATCGACACGCCCGGTAATCCAATAGTAACCATCTTTATCCCGGCGTGCGCCATCACCAGCAAAATAATAACCGGGATAGTTTTTAAAATAAGTGTCAATAAAACGTTGGTGATCGCCATAGATAGTCCGTGCTTGTCCGGGCCAGGGGCGGCTGATGACCAGAATGCCCTCCGCTACACCTTCCATAATGCTGCCCTGATTGTCCATAATTTCGGGTATGATGCCGAAGAACGGCAAGGTTGCCGATCCTGGTTTTAATGCAGTAACGCCGGGCAAGGGCGTGATCAATATGCCGCCTGTTTCGGTTTGCCACCAGGTGTCCATTATAGGACACCGCCCATTGCCGACTTCATGGTAGTACCATTCCCATGCTTCCGGGTTAATAGGTTCGCCTACACTACCAAGAATGCGCAGACTGCTGCGATTGGTACGCGTAACAAATTCATTGCCCTGTGCCATCAGGGCGCGAATCGCAGTCGGTGCGGTATAGAAAATAGCCACCTGATGTTTATCGATGACTCGCCAGAAACGATCGGCTTCCGGATAAGTCGGTACGCCTTCAAACATAAGAGTGGTAGCGCCGTTACACAACGGGCCATAGATCATATAAGAATGACCTGTCACCCAGCCTATATCGGCGGTACACCAGTAAATATCGCCATCATGGTAATCAAACACAAATTTATGAGTCATTGCGGTATACAGCAGATAACCGCCGGTGGTGTGCAAAACACCCTTGGGCTTGCCTGTTGAACCCGACGTGTACAGGATAAACAAGGGATCTTCCGCATCCATTTCTTCAGCGGGGCAATCAGAAGAAGCTTCTATCATGGCCTCGTGATACCAGATGTCACGCTCTTCATGCCAATCTATAGAGTTGCCGCTGTTCTTTATGACGATGACCTTTTCAAGCCCGGGGCAGGAAGCTGCAGCTTGATCGACATTGGCTTTAATGGGTATGCTTTTACCGCCACGGTGGCCTTCATCAGCGCAAACCACGTATTTGCAGTCTGAATCCAGTATGCGATCTTTTAAAGCTTCTGCGGAAAAACCGCCAAAAACAATGGAATGCACCGCGCCAATGCGGGTACAGGCCAACATCACCGCCGCTGCTTCCGCAATCATGGGCAAGTAAATACAAACGCGGTCACCTTTTTTAACACCCTGCGATTTTAGAACATTGGCAAACTTGCAAACGTCTTCATGCAATTGCCGGTAAGTAATTTTTTTATCATAAGCAGGGTTATCACCTTCCCAGATAATGGCCACCTGGTCGCCTCGCGTTTCAAGGTGACGGTCAATGCAGTTGACACTGACGTTAAGTTTTCCACCTTCAAACCAGCGTATATAGCCTTTTGGGTAATCGTAATCCATGACGGTATCCCAGCGTTTGCTCCAGACTAAAAATTGTTCCGCCTGTTCTGCCCAAAATGCTTCAGGTTCATTAATTGAACGTTGATACATGAATTTATAGGTTTCGGCGGTAATATGTGCTGATGCGGCTATGTCCGGTTTTACATCGTAAATTTTAACGTCTGACATTCGTTAATCCTTGGGTCATCTGAAGAGTGTGCGCAAACTTTAGTAAATTCTTGGTGATCTTGCCCGGAATTCACGGACACTCCACTAAGCGACTTTGTTAGCTTCAAAAGTTTCTGGGCTAATATAGCCCAATTTGGGGTGAAGCCTTTTGCGATTGTAATACACTTCAAACTATTCGAACACTTGATACTTGGCATTTGATCGAGTTTGAAACCGTTCACCATGAACGGCTTCGACTTTAAAGCTGTGGTTCCAGCTTTCCATAGCCGCGTTATCATCACAACCACCTTTCTTACTCATACTACAAATCAATTGATGCTTGCGGAAAAGCTTTTGGTAGTCGGTTGAACAATATTGACTGCCTCGATCTTGCCCCGATCTAGCGGACACTCGACTAAGAGAGTAATCTCTAAAATTGAGGTCAACTATGAAAACACAAAAAGAATCAACCACACCCGTTGTTCGCAACAAATATACCGCACAGTTTGAAGAGCCAGCATTAGAACGTGCAGATCGGGATGGAATCCCTAAGGTAGCGCAGGATTTAGGTCTCGCGGAATCAATGTTATATTCATGGCGATTAAAACGTCGTCAAACGGGTCAGCCATTCGAGGAAAAAAAGCTTCAGCAAGCTGAGGTGGCACGCCTCAAACGTGAAAATACGCGCCTTGAAGAGGAAGTAACTTTCCTAAAAAAGCGGCGGCGTACTTTGCAAAACTGTCCAAGTGAAGTACGCCATGATTAAGATCAATGAAAGTCAATTTCCAATTGGCATGATGCGCCGTATGTTATCGGTTTCAGGTAGTGGTTATTATCGGTGGAAACAAAAACCGATTTCGGATAGAAGCCGAGCCAATCAATTGCTAACCGGTGATATCAAGCGCGTCTTTGATGATGAGAAAGGTCGCCCTGGATCGCCCCGAATCACTCAAAAACTGCAAGCGGAAGGTAAATCGGCTGGTCGGCATCGGGTAGCCAAAATTATGCGGGATAACGGCTGGCGAGCTAAAGCGGCTAAGAAATACAAAGCCACTACGAACAGCAAGCACTCATTACCGGTGGCACCTAATCTATTGGAGCAGAACTTCGAGGCAGATTCGCCCGATCAAAAAGGGGTGTCTGATATCACCACTATCTGGACAGATGAAGGCTGGCTGTATTTGGCGGTTGTACTTGAGCTTTATTCACGCCGAGTGATTGGCTGGGCAATTGCCGAACGTATGACGGCAGCTCTGGTTTGTGATGCTTTGCTGATGGCGTTGTGGCGTCATCGCATGCCAAAAGGTGTGATTGTTCATTCTGATCGAGGCAGTCAATAGTGTTCAACCGACTACCAAAAGCTTTTCCGCAAACATCAATTGATTTGTAGTATGAGTAAGAAAGGTGGTTGTGATGATAACGCGGCTATGGAAAGCTGGAACCACAGCTTTAAAGTCGAAGCCGTTCATGGTGAACGGTTTCGAACTCGATCAAATGCCAAGTATCAAGTGTTCGAATAGTTTGAAGTGTATTACAATCGCAAAAGGCTTCACTCCAAATTGGGCTATATTAGCCCAGAAACTTTTGAAGCTAACAAAGTCGCTTAGTGGAGTGTCCGTGAATTCCGGGCAAGATCAGTAAGCCAATGGTACCGAGAAGAGGACTTGAACCTCCACGAGCTTGCGCCCACTAGCACCTGAAGCTAGCGTGTCTACCAATTTCACCATCTCGGCAAAGAAGTGCTGTATAAGCAAAGTGAGCGCGCAATATACCCATGCGGCTTGTTTTTGTCAATTAAAACCGTATTAAAATTCCAGTTTAGATTGCCGGAAACTGTACAACTAGAATAGTTTTGCTAAACAATATCAAAAGGATTTTCTATTTCCAATTCTAATCGATAGGCTAAGCATGTATCATATAAAGATATTGCTTAATTGTGTCAATCATCTTGTATCTCATTATTTAAATGCCATCGAAGTCTAAAAAAGACGTTGATTTTAATTCAACAAAAGATCCATATGCTCAGCGCGAAGCTGAAAAGTATGAAAATCCCATTCCCAGTCGCGAGTTAATACTCCAGTTAATTGAACATGCTGGAAAACCTTTGTCGCGCGTTGACATCGCAGAGTCATTTTCTCTTGAAGATGAAGAGGATCTGGAGGCGCTCCGCCGGCGTCTAAGGGCAATGGAGCGCGATGGACAGTTATTATTTAATCGAGGGCAGCAATACTGCCTGGTCAATAACAAGGACTTAATTGTCGGCCGTATTATCGGTCATCCCGATGGCTTTGGTTTTGTCAGGCCGGATGATGGTTCGGATGATTTATATTTGTCGCCACGCGAAATGAATCCCTTGCTGCATAATGACAGGGCGATGGTGCGCGTTGCAGGGATTGATAAAAAAGGCCGGCGTGAAGGCGCGGTTGTCGAAATTCTGGAAAGAAATACCCAGCAGATAGTTGGGCGGCTATATAAGGAAGATGGCTTTACTTACGTTGTGCCCGATAACAAAAATATTGCGCAAACTGTTTTGGTGCTGAAAGGCGGTGCGGGTAAAGCCAAGCAGGGACAAATCGTTATTGCCGAAATTGTCGAGCAACCGACCAAATTACGCCAGCCCATCGGCAGAATTATCGAAGTATTGGGTGACCATCTTGCCCCCGGTATGGAAATTGAAATGGCGATTCGTACTCATGAATTGCCTCACTTATGGCCGGAGGAATTGCTGGAGGAAATTAAATCGTTAAGAGCTGAGGTGCCTGAAGCCGCCAAGGAAAATCGCGATGATTTGCGGAATCTTCCATTGGTCACCATTGACGGTGAAGATGCAAGGGATTTTGATGATGCCGTGTATTGCAAGAGAACGCCTAAAGGCTGGAAATTGCTGGTAGCGATTGCCGATGTTTCGCATTATGTGCAGGTCAATAGCGAACTGGATAAAGAGGCTAAAAAACGCAGTACCTCGGTCTATTTTCCCGAACAAGTAATTCCCATGTTGCCGGAAATCCTGTCCAACGGTTTATGTTCGCTTAATCCTGATGTTGATCGTTTGTGCATGGTTTGTGAAATGCTCATAGATGAGCACGGTAAAGTGCTGCGGTCAAAGTTTTTTGATGCGGTAATGCGCTCTCATGCTCGCTTAACTTATACCGAAGTCGCAAAAATGCTGGTCGACGGCGATAAAGTGCTGGCCGAAAAATACAAGCCGTTAATGCCGCATTTACGTGAGTTATACGCACTTTATAAAGTCATGCGCGTGAGTCGCGAACAACGTGGGGCCATGGACTTTGACACACAGGAAACGCGGATTATTTTTGGTAAGGAACGTAAAATTGAAAAAATAGTGCCCGTGGTGAGAAACGACGCGCACAAGCTGATTGAAGAATTCATGATTACCGCGAACAGTGCTGCGGCGCGGTTTTTAAATGCTAAAAAAATACCCAAGTTGTTGCGCGTGCATGAAGGGCCAAGTGCGGATAAATTACTTAATTTGAAAACCTTTTTGGGTGAGCTTGGCTTAAAATTTGGCGGTGGCGTTAATCCGACTCCGCTGGATTATATGCACCTAGTGGAATCCGTTAAAGATAGACCTGACGCGCATTTAATTCAGACTGTTTTGTTACGTTCCATGTCACAAGCTGTATACAGTCCCGAATTAAAAGGCCATTTTGGTTTGGCATTGGATGCATATGCGCATTTTACTTCGCCTATACGACGCTATCCCGATTTGCTGGTTCATCGCGCTATACGCCATTGCTTGCAAGGCAAAAAAGTAGAGACTTTTGTTTATGGCGTTCCCGACATGACTCTCTTGGGCGAGCATTGCTCGGCCAATGAGCGGCGCGCTGATGATGCCACCCGCGATGTGGTGAGCTGGCTCAAATGTGAATATATGATGGATAAAATCGGTGATGAATTCCCCGGTATTATTTCCGCAGTCACTTCGTTTGGTTTCTTTGTCGAACTCGCCGACATATTTGTAGAAGGTTTGGTGCATATCAGTAATCTTGGGCAGGACTATTTTCATTTTGACCCGACCAGTCACCAGTTAAAAGGTGAACGCACGGGTATGAATTTCCGCTTGGGCGATAGTGTGAAGATCAAGGTAGCCCGTGTTGATCTGGATGAAAAGAAGATGGATTTTGAGCTGGTGCAAAAACAGGATTCTGTAAAAAAAGCAGATGCCATTAGTAAACCTAAGAAAAAACGGCGAAAAAAATAGGTTTAGCCTGATCTACTTCCATCTTCTGCTCATCGGCTTGTTTCCAATCCGGAAATTGGAAACAAGCCGAGCTGCTTAAAGCGTCCAATTCAAAGCATCAAGATAAAAAAAACAGGATTCAGCATAATGGAACGTGAAGGCCAATGGATTAAACAGCCTATAGTTGAAGCAGTCAATATTTCAAACCGGAAGGGAGATGACGAGTTTGCTATTTATCAGCCAAGAGTTGCGTCATGAAAAGACATAACAAAAGATCTATATTCAAAACGAAAGTTTTCCATACTTCAAAATAAATGAAATCAAGCAAATTATTTGGTCTGCATTCAGTACAGGCGGCTTTGGATTACTCGCCAAAAAAAATCCACCAGGCGTGGGTTGATAGCGGGCGGCAAGATAAGCGTCTGGGACAGGCGGTTGATGATTTATTAGCATTGGGCATAGAGCCTGAAAAAGTCGATAGAAAAAGACTGGATCGTTTGGCAGATGGCAATAACCATCAAGGTATTGTTATTGAAGTAGAAATGCCGGGTGAGTTGTCGGAAAGTGATTTAAAAACGGTGGTCGAAAACCTGTCGGAAACGGCTTTGTTTCTGGTGCTGGATAATGTTCAAGACCCGCATAATCTCGGTGCGTGTCTTCGGACGGCCGATGCGACGGGCGTACACGGCGTTATTATTACCAAGGATAATGCCACGGGCATTACCCCCACTGTCTGCAAAGTGGCCAGTGGTGCGGCGGAAACCGTGCCGGTTTATCAGGTGACCAATTTATCCCGAACCTTGCGCTGGCTGAAAGGGGAGGGCTTATGGATTATGGGCGCGGCGGGTGAAATGGCGCAGACTGTTTATAAAACCGATTTTACTGTTCCGATGGCTTTGGTTGTCGGCGCTGAAGGCAAGGGCTTAAGACGGTTGACCAAAGAGCAATGTGATGTGCTGGTATCCGTGCCTATGTTGGGTCAGGTAGACAGTCTTAATTTGTCGGTTGCCACGGGAGTGCTGCTCTATGAAGCCGTGCGCCAGAGATTATTGGCTGTTAACTAATGGAAACAAAACCAACTTACTGGCTGCTTCAAGGCACCGGCTTAAGCTGCATTCGTGATGACCGGGTTTTGTTTGAGGAGCTGACGTTTGAACTGGTCTCAGGACAGGTATTATTGCTGGAAGGCAAGAATGGCAGTGGTAAAACCTCGCTATTACGTATTTTATGCGGCTTCCGGGAGCCCGATGCCGGGCAGGTATTCTGGTGCGGCGATGCCATTAATGAAAGCCAGTATTACACGGATATGGCTTATGTAGGCCACTTGGATGGCGTTAAAAAAGAATTGACGGTGTTGGAAAATTTAAATGTTTCGTTGGCATTAGGCCGGCCTGGAAAGTATTCCATTCAACAGGCACTCACTAAAGTGCATTTGGCGAATTATGACGATGTGCTGGTTCAGGCATTGTCCGCAGGTCAGAAAAGACGTTTATCGTTAGCGCGGTTGTTGATTACGAAAAATATTGTATGGATACTCGATGAGCCTTTTACTTCGCTCGATAAACAGGGTATTGCTCTGATTGAAACTTTAATGTCCGAGCATTGCGCCAGTGGTGGAATGATCGTCTTAACATCACACCATGACATTGAATTGTACGGTGTCGATGTACTACGTATTAATTTAACCTGATGTCTTTATCTCACGCATTTTTTGCCATTATTCGGCGGGATTTGGTGTTGGCCTTGCGCCGACGCTCGGAAGTTGCTAATCCCCTGTTGTTTTTTATTCTGGTTATCACCCTGTTTCCTTTAGGAATCGGTGCGCAGCCAAATTTATTACAAGCTATCGCGCCGGGTATTATCTGGGTTTCCGCGTTATTGGCGGCTATGTTGTCCCTGGATAGTTTGTTTCGCTCGGATTTTGATGATGGCTCTTTGGAGCAGATTTTATTAAGTTCACATCCGGCATCTATCCTGGTCTTGGGTAAGATTATTGCCCACTGGTTGGTGACAGGGTTGCCTTTGTTGATAGTCGCGCCGTTATTAGCGGTTTTTTTAGGAATGCCTACGCATTCCTTGGGTATTTTATTATTAACTCTGCTGCTGGGAACGCCGGTATTAAGCCTAATTGGTGCGATTGGTGTCGCTCTTACTGTAGGATTACGCCGAGGCGGCATGATTTTATCTTTACTGGTTTTACCGCTGTATGTTCCGGTTCTTATTTTTGCCGGCAATGCGGTGGAAATGGCAGGTAGTGGGTTGCCTGTCAATGCACAGATCAATATTTTGATTTCAATTTTATTTATGGCTTTAGTCCTGGCGCCCTGGCCGACAGCCGCTGCATTAAAAATGAGTATTAATTGAGAAATTTTTTACGGCTCACTCCACGTAAATAGTTATTTTTATTAGTAAAAATATTAATTTTGTATGGCTAAAACGCCAGTAAAGTAGAGTGCTCGATTAGCTCTTTTTGTCCCTAAGTTTGAATTCAATCCGCAAATGCAACACAGGATTTGTGTCAGTAAATGGGCAAAACTAATTTAAATAGCATTAGTATATTTGTGATATGACAATGTATTATTCGTGAAAATAGGATATTACCGTAGATTAATGAGGTTATTATGAGTGTTCGTATTCCAGTTCGATTTTTGTTGTTTCTCAGCGTATTGTTTGCGTTTACTAATGTGTTCGCCGATTCGTCGTTGGAAGTCAATCCGACCTCGGTTGAAATTTACGCGGGCAATACTGCTAAATTGACTGTGTCGAACTCATACGGGACTGTAACCACGGTTTCGAGCAATGCAACGGTAGCGAGCGTGAGTTATGCAAACGGCACTGCAACCGTAAAGGGAATTAAGGCGGGTTCTGTCAATATAAACGTGAAAGACAGAAGAGATTCCAAAAAGGTGGAAGTTACAGTGAAATCCGCACCATCATTAACTGTTTCTCCCACCTCCGTTGCCATGAATGTTGGGAGTACCTCCAGTATTACTGTTTCTAGTGCTTCCGGCACGGTGACTGTGGTTTCTTCGAATGCTTCCGTGGCAACCGCAAGCTATGCCGCCGGCAAAGTCACCGTGAAAAGTAGAACGGCGGCTGGTTCCGCAACCCTCACGATTAGAGACAGCAAGACCACGCTGACGGTGCCGGTTTCAGTAAAAAGTAGTACTACTCCGCCTCCAGCGGCAGGTAATTACACTTTGCTTGCGTGGAATGATCTCGGTATGCACTGCATGGATGGTTTGGACTTTTCTGTTTTCGCCATCTTACCGCCGTATAATACGCTGCATGCCCAGCTGAAGGATAAATCAGGTAAGTTGATCAGCAGCGGTGTCAATCTGACTTATGAAGCAGTGGCCGACAGTACCGGTTCTATCAATACCAGTAGCTACACCAAAACCAATTTCTGGGATGAGGTTGGTCTTTTGGTTGGTCTTAATCCTGCCAAGGATATTGGACTTAATCTGGACGGTCTTGCTACGGGAGCACCTGCTCCTGGTAATGAAACACCCTCCCTGGTTCCTGCGCCGATGACTTATAACGCGGAATATCGCTGGTTTGAGGCTGAAGGTATTCCCATTACGCCATTTGATGATAGTGGCAAAAAGAATTTTTACCCGACAGTTAAAGTCGTGGCAAAAGATTTGAACGGCAAAGAGCTGGCGGCCGCCACCACTGTGCTACCGGTCAGTGATGAAATGACCTGTAAAGGCTGTCATGCCTCTACAACCTCAACCAATCCTGCCCAGATTGCAGCTAAACCCGTTGCTGGTTGGGTGTTTGATACCAATCCTGATAAAGACTGGAAGAGAAACATTTTGCGCCTGCATGATGAAAAGCAATTGTCCAAAACGATTTATAAATCAGCGTTGATTCAAAGTGGCTACAATACCAGTGGCTTGCTGAAGACAGCCGATTCTGGCAAGCCGGTATTGTGTGTGGGCTGCCATGCCAGCAACGCTTATTTTGACAAGCAGAACAAGAAAACCGTGATGGGTGGTATGACCGGAATTAAGCCGTTTACTCAGGTTCTGCATAACAAGCATGCCACGGTCAAAGATCCAGCCACCCAACTGACATTGGATAGTAGTGGTGATCGCACGGCGTGTTACCAATGTCATCCGGGTTCGAAGACACAATGTCTGCGTGGTGCGATGGGTAAGGCAGTGGATGCCAAAGGTGATTCACTAATGAGTTGTCAAAGCTGCCACGGTAATATGGTGGCAGTGGGTAATAAGGCGCGTCAAGGTTGGTACAACGAACCGACGTGTGAGTCTTGCCACAATAGCGCAGCACCTAACAAGCGTGCCATCTCTGGTGTAGGTGCCAACGGTGTTGCCATTACTCCGACGGATCACACGTTTGCAACCAATGCTAACGCGCCCGTCACTGGTTTAAATTTGTATCGCTTTAGTACAGGACACGGCGGTTTACAGTGCGAGGCCTGCCATGGTGCGACTCATGCTGAATATCCAAGTAGTCATAAAGATGACAATACGCAGAGTGTGGCGATTCAAGGCCATGTTGGCACGTTAGCAGAGTGTACAGCCTGTCATACGACAGTGCCTACTACCGTCAATGGCGGTCCACATGGTATGCACACAACTGGAAATGCCTGGGTTAAATCGCATGAGGATGCCAACAAAAATGGCACCCCGAGTTGCACTTATTGCCATGGTACAACCAGTGCAGGTACTCCGTTGAGCGCGATTAAGGTGGCAAAAACCATCAATGCTGGAGAATTCGGGACCAAGAATTGGCCGGCTGGTTACCAGGTTAGCTGTTTCAGCTGTCATAATGGCCCGAACCCGGATTGATTTGACTCCGCTGTTAATAGCAGGAAGTAAAAACGGAAAATACACCACTAAACCGCCCCGTAAGGGGCGGTTTACTTTGTACCGGCCATTAAACAGTTGAAGACTGCTGCTTAAAGTTAAGTATAATAAAGATGCAATAGTATCAGTTGCGGACAAAAATTTAGCCTGCACTGATAATCGGATATAATCCAAAGCTTAAAACGCACTACTATCAAGCCAAGAGTTTAATTATTTTATCTTAACGAACATGAAAACAGGTTGTCGCCCCTTAGAATGAAAATATACTTTCATGGTACGGTACCGAATTAATCTGCAAAACGATGGTTTAAAAAGTTTCTGAATAATATCTCGTAAAATTAGCCTTTAAACTGTCAATTTGGAGCGATAGGCTATGGAGCCGGCTAAAATTACTGTTTGTTTTTTCATCCGCTTGGAACCCTTGTAGTCGTCTTGGGCGACAAGTCGCCTCTACAGTATTGAACCCTTTACCTTTAATTTCTTCATTCTTATGTTTTTAGTTCCAGACCCTGTAGTTCGATTTTTTCATCGAATGGCGTCACCCCCGCATTTTTACGCTTTTACTGAACGATTAATGCCGTGGTTGGTGGTCATTTTTGTGTTGTTGACTGCGGCAGGCCTTTACGGTGGTTTGTATTTAGCGCCAGCCGATTACCAGCAGGGTGATAGTTATCGCATTATCTATATTCATGTTCCGAGCGCCTGGATGTCATTATTTATTTATGTGGTCATGGCAATTGCAGGTGCGATTGGTTTGGTTTGGCGGATTAAACTGGCTGAAATAGTTGCCATCAGCAGTGCCCCTATCGGTGCCAGTTTTACTTTTATCGCTTTATTTACGGGTTCGTTATGGGGAAAACCCATGTGGGGAACCTGGTGGGTTTGGGATGCGCGCTTAACGTCTGAATTGATTTTGTTGTTTTTGTATCTGGGCGTCATCGGTCTTTATGGCGCGATTGATGATAAGCGTGTTGCCTCTAAAGCCGTAGCTATATTGGCCTTGGTCGGTGTGGTTAATATCCCGATTATTCATTATTCTGTTGAGTGGTGGAATACCTTACATCAGGGCCCTACAGTAACCAAAATGGATAAGCCTTCAATTCATGTCAGTATGCTGATACCTTTGTTGTTAATGGCCTTGTCCTTTAATGTTTATTATCTGATTGCTTTGATACAGCGGATTCGTGTCGAACTACTACAGCGTGAACGAAACTCCCAGTGGGTCAGAAATAGGGTGTTGGAGAAGAAACAATGAGTGTGCAAGAATTTTTTGCCATGGGCGGTTATGCGTTTTACGTCTGGCCCTCTTACGGTCTTACTTTAATCGTACTGCTTGCCAATATTATTATCCCTGTTGTGCAACGCAAACAGTTTTTTGTTAAAGCTTTAAAGAAAAAACGGTAAGAAATTATGAAACCAGCCAGAAAACAGCGTTTAATCCTCATAGCCTTGATGATAATCGGTGCGAGTATAGCGACGGGATTCGCTTTGAAGTCATTTAATGATAATTTGATGTACTTTTTTTCCACGACGGATGTGGTGGACGGAAAAGCACCTAAAGACACCTTATTTCGCTTGGGCGGCATGGTTATAAAAGGCAGTGTTGAAAGACCCGGTGACGGGATGATGGTGCGCTTTAAGTTAACGGACTTCAGCAAAGAAGTAACTGTTGAATATACGGGCATTTTGCCGGATTTGTTCAGGGAAGGGCAGGGTATTGTTGCGCATGGCAAGTTGAACAACCGGGGCGTGTTTATTGCCGAGGAAGTGCTGGCTAAGCATGATGAAAACTATATGCCTCCGGAAGTGAAAGGCAGTTTAAAAAATCAGCCAATGCCAGGGAAAGGTCAATAGAATGATTCCAGAACTAGGGCATTTTTCACTGATTCTCGCCTTGTGCATGGCGCTGGTGTTAGGCACCTTGCCTATTATCGGCGCGTTTCGCAGTCAAGCGGGTTGGGTTGTCGTTGCCAGGCCCGCCGCATTCACCCAATTGTTGTTTATGGCGTTGGCATACGGTTGTTTGACCTATAGCTGTTTGACGCATGATTTTTCGGTCAAATACATTGCCACTAATTCCAATACCGCTTTGCCTACGCTGTATTTAATTTCAGGGGTATGGGGAGCGCATGAAGGTTCCTTATTATTATGGGGCCTGGTGTTAACGGTGTGGACGGCCTTAGTGGCGCAGTTTAGTAAAAGCATTCCAGACGCGACCGTGGCGAGGGTGTTAGGCGTAATGGGGCTGGTTTCTATCGGTTTCATCCTGTTTTTACTGCTGACCTCCAATCCGTTTGAACGTCTGTTTCCGGCTCCCTTAGAAGGGCGGGACTTAAATCCTTTGTTGCAAGACCCCGGTTTGGCAATACATCCGCCCATGCTTTATATGGGCTATGTCGGTTTTTCCGTGGCGTTTGCTTTTGCTATCGCCGCCTTGTTGGAAGGTCGTCTGGATGCGGCGTGGGCGCGTTGGTCCAGACCTTGGACCAACATGGCCTGGATGTTTTTAACTTTCGGTATTGCCTTGGGCAGCTGGTGGGCTTATTACGAACTAGGCTGGGGCGGCTGGTGGTTTTGGGACCCGGTGGAAAATGCTTCATTCATGCCCTGGTTGGTGGGTACTGCGCTTAATTCATTCTTTAGCGGCAACTGAAAAACGCGGCGTATTTAAAACCTGGACGGTTTTACTGGCAATTTTTGCTTTTTCTTTAAGCCTGTTGGGTACATTTCTGGTGCGTTCGGGCGTCTTAACGTCTGTACATGCCTTTGCCAGTGATCCCGCTCGAGGCCTGTTTATCCTGATTTTTCTGGCTGTCGTTGTGGGAGGTTCGTTATTGCTATATGCGATAAGAGCGCCTTATGTCAAGAGTAGCGCGACCTTTGAGCTGGTTTCCAGAGAATCTGCGATTTTACTTAACAATGTTCTGCTGGTAGTGACTGCCTCCAGTATTTTACTGGGGACCTTATATCCATTGGTGATTGATGCTTTGGGATTAGGCAAGATTTCTGTCGGCCCTCCGTATTTTAATGCGGTGTTTATTCCCTTAATGGCTCCGCTGGCGATTGCCGTGGGTTTAGGCATGTTATTACGCTGGAAAAAAGACTCTATCAGTGAGTTGGCATTGCGGGTGCGCTGGATTATTGCCGGATGTGTCGCCGGTGGCTTGTTGCTTCCCATACTAATGCCTTTTTATTCATGGGGTGCGGTTTTAGGTTTAACGTTGGCGTTGTGGACGGTTGCCATTACTGTGCTGTCTTTTATTGATCGCATGGGAACCAAGGGGTTTTCATGGCAACGGCTTGAAACAATACCCGCAGGTTTTTATGGTATGACCCTAGCCCATTTAGGTATCGCGGTATTTGTGACCGGCATTACCTTAACGTCCGTCTACAGCGTTGAAAAAGATATCCGCATGGCGCCAAGCGACACAGTAGATATGTCCGGCTATATTTTTCGAGTTTCACGGTGTCAAACAAACCCAAGGCCCCAACTATGTCGCTGAACAGGCGTTTGTAACCGTCAGTCACGATGGCAAAGAGGTTGCCAAACTCGAACCGCAAAAACGGGTTTATCAGGTACAAAAAATGCCGATGACCGAAGCGGCGATTGATGCCGGTTTGTTCAGGGATTTATTTGTCGCCATCGGTGAACCCCTGGGTGATCAGGGCGCGTGGAGTCTACGGATTTATTACAAATCATTCATCCGCTGGATATGGATGGGTGCGGTATTCATGGGAGTAGGTGGTTTGTGTGCGGCTTGTGACAGACGGTATCGAATTGCGAAAACGGTGTAGGGCGTGCCGTGCGCGCCTTAGTTCTTAAGTAACAGAGACAATGAAACTAAAAAAACTTGAGATAACCAATTTTCGTTGCTTTGACTCATTATCAATTGATTTAGATGAACAATTGACAGTGCTTGTGGCGAAAAACGGCAAGGGAAATCGTCAGTGCTGGATGCTATTCGTATCGGTTTATGGTCTTTTGTTGGTGGTTTTGATTTGGCGCGAAATCCAGGCAATGAGGCGGGTAACAAAATCAACATTGACGATGTCCGGATCGAAAGAATAAAACATGAATCTACAATACATCATGATCAAGCGGTATATGATGATATGAAACGACTACTTCCTTGCGAAATTTCTTTGCAGGCTGATTTTGAAGGCGCTTTGGGTGCTGAAAAATTTTTCAAAACACAACCATGGAAGCGTTTCCGCAACAGTGAAGCCAAGAGTTCAATAACAAAAGATGATGTTTTTTCTAGTCTTGTAAAAAGATTGGCATCTATAGCTCAGGATCAAGTTAGGAATTCTGATAGTCCGGATATTGATTTGCCGGTTTTAGGCTACTACGGAACCGGACGCCTCTGGAGCCAAAAACGTTTAACGGAAAAGAAAAAAAAACATGATGCCAGTTTTTACATGCGTTTATTTGGGTATAGAGACTGTCTTGATCCATCCTCTTCTTACAAGCATTTTGCCGATTGGTTCACCTGGATTTTTGAATGCTACTGGGAAAACAAATTTAAACAGTCAGAGAATGGCTTGTCATCAGAGATGGATTCAGTATGGTCGAATACCATTCAGGTGGTGCAACAAGCCATCGATAGTGTTTTACAAGAAACAGGCTGGCATTCCTTGGAATACAGTGTCAGTCATGAAAAATCATTAGTTCTAAAACATGACGAACATGGCACATTAAAAGTCGAGTCACTGAGTGATGGTATTCGTGGCGTATTGGCAATGGTCGGCGATATTGCTTATCGTTGTATTAAGCTTAATCCGCATTTAGGTTTGAATGCCGCGAAAGAATCAAGCGGTGTGGTCATGATTGACGAAGTGGATATGCACCTGCATCCTTCATGGCAACAAACGATATTGGGCAATCTGCTGTATAGCCTTTCCAGAAAATCCAATTTATTGTCACTACGCATAGTCCACAGGTTATTTCAACAGTACCAGGGCATCAAATTAGAATACTGGATGGTAATCAGGTTTATTCAGGCAGATGAAGGGACGCAAGGTGCGGAAGCATCGCGCATATTAAAAGAAGTGTTCGGTGTTGAGCCCCGTGCGCAAAATTTGGAAATAGTTCAAAAACTGAACCGTTATCTTGAGTTAATCGATAACGATCAATGGGATACTCCTGAAGCATTAACTTTACGTCAGACGCTTGATGAATGGAGTCGCGGAAATGAACCGGAATTGGTAAAGGCCGATATAGACATTCGCATGAAGGAATTTCAACGGCAATTATGAAAGCGTGTCTAAAAGGAACGATTCCCGCTTTGCTTGAGCAATATCAAACTGACAATCCGAGCGCTAACTGGGAACAATTTAAAAACGAATGCCAGCAGGGATACAAAGAGGTTCAAGCCCAATTGCAATTGGATCAAGGCAATCTTTGCTGCTATTGTGAAATTGATACAAAACAGGGCTTGGGTATTGGAAAAGATGATTTTCGAGTTGAGCATTTTCATCCCAAATCAGATTTAGGCAGTTCTAGTCATAACTGGGCATTAGATTGGCAAAATATGTTAGGGTGTTGTCATGGCGGATCTGAAAAGTTTGTAACAGATGATGAAACTCGGTTTGTCCAAAAACATGCTGAAAGACATTCAGATGTAATAAAAAGCGAGTCTATTTGGGACGATGAAATTTTAAATCCCCTTGAAATTCCGGCATTTCCGATACTCTTTCAAGCGAACCGCAGGGATGGAAGCTTATCCGTACACGAAGATCATTGTCGAGATGCCGGAGTTGATATAGAAAAAGCTCACAACTGTTTGCATCCCGAAAAACTTAATTTAAATTCAGTCCGATTAAACTCCTTAAGAAAAGCCACATTGGACGCGCTTAATGAACAAGTTGAAGCGGCGCTTTCGGCAGGCTTAACAATCGAGGACGCTATATTAAACCTTACTAAAGCTGAATTACGAAAAGACGATAAACAACATTGGCCGCGTTTTTTTACTACGATTAGAAGCTATCTTGGAAAAACTGCTGAAGATTATTTAATAAGTATTAATTTCACGGGCTGAAAATAGCAAAAGCCAGGCAAAAATTTAAAAATTAACATAATGCTTAAATACATCATCCCCTTAATATTATTCATCATCATGGCGGTGTTTCTGGCGCTGGGTTTAAACCTTAAGCCCAGCGAAATTCCTTCACCGTTTATTAATAAACCGGCTCCAGCATTTTCCGCACCGAAGCTGCAAACGCCCGAAGAAAAACTATCTCCCGCCGATTTAAAAGGAAAAGTCTGGCTGTTTAATGTCTGGGCATCGTGGTGTGTGTCCTGCCGTGCCGAGCATCCGGTACTTAATCAGTTGGCCCAACAACACGCTGCTGTTATTGTCGGTTTGAATTATAAGGATGAACCGAATGACGCTAAAAATTGGCTGGATACCTTGGGCAATCCCTATAACGTCAGCATTATGGATCAGGATGGACGTATCGGGATAGACTACGGCGTTTATGGCGTTCCGGAAACCTTTGTTATTGATAAAAAAGGGCTGATTCGTTACAAACATACCGGACCGGTTACTGCTGAAGATGTGCAGCAAACTTTCCTTCCTTTGATTGCCAAATTACAAGCCGAGCCTTAATGAAGCGTTTATTGTTTATTTTTCTGTTGATGATGTCCTGTAGCAGTTACGCAGTCGATTTTCGTCAATTGTCCGATCCGAAACAGCAAGAAAGCCTACGAGACGTTGACCAAGGAGTTGCGCTGTCTGGTCTGTCAAAACCAGACCATAGCCGATTCCAATGCCGAACTGGCAGCGGATTTGCGTAGACAAGTCTATGAGATGCTGCAACAGGGAAAATCCAGGGAAGAAATTGTCCAGTTTATGACTGATCGATACGGCGACTTTGTGTTATACAAACCGGCTTTCAAGGGAAAAACCAGCATACTGTGGATAGCGCCGGTGGTTTTTTTATTACTGGGTTTAATCACGGTTTTTTTCTTTATCCGGCGTAAAAAAGCCGCCGCCAATCAGCAATTCCGAAGCCGGCGCTTTGGAAATGGATGTTGAAAAACAGAAAAAAATCCGCAGCTTGCTGGAAAAAGGTGATCTCTCTTGAATATGCTATTTTTGCTGATTGTCAGCGTCCTGATATTAATCGCTTTTCTGCTTATCCTGCCTCCATTGTGGCGCAAGCAAGCTGTTCAAGCCGATGACCTTGATCAGCGGAACATTAAGATAGCGCAGCATCGATTGGCCGAACTTAAAGAAAATAGACGTTCAGGTGGACTAACTCAGGCGCAATATGAGGAACAGCTAGCCGATCTTGAACAGGCATTGAGCGATGATCTCGACATAAAAAGCCATGTGAGTTCGGCAAAAAGCCAGGGTAGGTGGGTGGTTTATGTGCTGGTTTTAGGTATTCCCTTGCTGGCAGGTTCGCTTTATTTTAGCCTGGGAAATTACCAAGCCATCAGCCACAGTGCCGAAATGGCAGTGGATCCGGATACACTCAAGCTTGCAGAAATTAACAAAATGGTTGATGGTTTGGCCGAGAAGATGAAAAACAACCCTGATGATGCTCAAGGTTGGTTAATGTTGGGTCGCTCCTATAAATTTCAACAGCAATATCCTAAAGCTGTTGATGCTTTTGCCAATGCCTATCGCCTGTTAGGTGATCAGGCTGAAGTCATGTTGCTTTATGCGGATGCTATCGCTTACGCCAGTGACAAAAATCTGGCAGGTAAACCAACGGAATTAATATTTAAAGCGCTGGCCCTGGAGCCAGACAACATGAATGCCTTATGGTTAGGCGGCATGGCTAAGGCCCAACAAGGTGATGCTGCTACTGCAATAAAATTATGGAAAAAACTGGCAGCGTTATTGCCGCCAGGCTCAGAATCCCAACAAGAAATACAAGGGTTACTGGCTAAAATTGAAAGCGAGGCGCCTCAAGCGGCAGCTCAACCCGAAGCCGCGCAACAAGCCAATGCTCCAAGTGTTGCTATTGATGTACAGGTCAGTTTAGCCCCTGAGTTGCAAAAATCGGCGAGTTCCGGCGACACCGTTTTTATTTATGCTCAAGCGCTATCCGGCCCCAAAATGCCTTTAGCCATCATACGTAAACAAGTCTCCGATTTGCCGTTAACAGTCAGCTTGAATGATAGGATGGCGATGATGCCCAACATGAAATTATCAAATTTTGCTAATGTTAAATTATTGGCGCGGATTTCCAAATCTGGCAACGCCATATCACAGCCGGGCGACTTAATCGGCGTTATTGAACAAGTTGCTTTAGCTGATAAAGGCAGCCATAAAATAGTCATTAACGGACAAGTCAAATGATGGATCAATCTATCAAGTTCGACCTGGACCTTATCAATCGCTATGATAAGGCAGGGCCGCGTTATACCTCATACCCTACGGCTTTGGAATTGCATGAAGGCTTTGGCGATAAAGAGTATCGCCGGCACATAACAAAATCCAATGCCGCTGGCGGGCCCTTATCGCTGTATTTCCATATTCCTTTTTGCGACACCGTTTGTTTTTATTGCGCCTGCAACAAAATCATCACTAAAAACCGCAAGCATGCCGAACCTTACCTGGCGAATCTGTGCAAGGAAATTGCCATGCAAGGCGATTTATTTGATTCCAACCGGGTTGTGAATCAACTGCACTGGGGCGGTGGTACGCCGACTTTTCTAAGCTATGAGCAAATGAAACAGTTAATGACGGTAACCCGCCAGCATTTTTTGTTGAAAGACGACGATAGCGGTGAATACTCCATAGAAGTCGATCCCCGGGAAACCCATTCCCAGACTATCAAACAATTACGTGAACTGGGTTTTAACCGGATCAGCTTAGGATTGCAGGATTTTGACCCTGCTGTACAAAAAGCCGTCAACCGTATTCAAAGTGAAGAACAGACTTTTAGTGTTTTAGAAGCAGCGCGTGCGGAAGGTTTTCGCTCAACCAATATCGATTTAATCTACGGTTTGCCATTGCAAACGGTAGCAACCTTTTCTAAAACCCTCGATAAAATACTGGCAGCCGCACCCGATCGATTCTCGATTTTCAATTATGCCCACATGCCGACTCGGTTTAAAACCCAGCGGCAGATTAACGATGCCGACATGCCAAGTGCCGATGTTAAGCTGGATATTTTACAAATGGTCGGGCAAAAACTGATTGAGGCAGGTTACGTCTATATCGGTATGGATCATTTTGCCAAGCCCGATGATGAACTGGCCATTGCTCAACGAGAAGGCAAGCTATATCGAAATTTTCAAGGTTATTCCACGCATTCGGATTGTGACCTCATCGGTTTGGGCATTACTTCGATTGGCAGGGTAGGGGATGCGTATAGCCAGAATGTAAAAGAGCTGGACGAGTACGATCAGCTTATCAGTCAAAATAAATTGCCTGTTTTTAAAGGCTTTGAGCTGGATGATGACGATAAGTTACGCCGAGCCGTGATTACCCATTTGATATGCCACTTTGAATTGACCTTTGCGGCCATCGAACAGGGATTTTCCATCAATTTTGCCGATTACTTTGCTAAAGAACTTCATGCACTGGACCCTATGCAAGCCGATGGTTTATTAACTGTACCAGCAGAAGGTATTAAAGTATTACCTGCAGGACGCTTATTGATCCGCAATATCTGCATGGTATTCGATAAGTATCTGGTGCAAAAACAACAGCAACAGTTTTCAAAAGTTATTTGAGCCGTTCTATGAATGATGATCGAATAATAGAGCTGGAAATAAAGGCCGCTTACCAAGAGGATTTATTGCAGGAATTGAATAAGATAGTTGGCCAACAGCAGCAACAGTTAGATCGCCTGGAAGCAACCTGTAGATTGCTTAATGAACGCATAAAAAGCTTGTCTACTGAGAGTGGCAGCGGCGAGAATTTTGAGGAAATACCGCCGCATTACTAGAATGAGTTTATGCGGTGCAATTTTTTACGCTATTGCTATCTAAGAGTTGGACGAAGCCGCTAACGCGGAGAAGAGCCCTGCTGTTTGATTGATTATAAA
>CAWKGQ010000008.1:0-142137 GCA_963849195.1 uncultured Gammaproteobacteria bacterium | reverse complement strand
CGGAGACAGTTTCCTGGGTGATCGGCAGCGTCAAATCCACGCCCCAATCCAGCAGTATCTGGAATAACAAATCTTCAGTAGTGCGGCCTTCGCGGATATTGTCGATCTGGTCAAAAAGATGAGTTTGTTGGACGGCGTCAGGCGTGTAGTAAACATCCTTCATGTTGGAGCTATCGATTTTCAGGACACGAAAGCCGATGTCCGGAAAGATTGCTTTTGCGGGATGGGTATTTGTGTAAGAGGCTTCTGTGGGAGAGGCTTTAGCCTCGACTCTTAAAGAGGGGCTAGTCGAGGCTAAAGCCTCTCCCACAATGTTCCCCTCCAAATTTTCCACACCCAAAGCGTTCAGAATTTTCTTCCCGGCGCGGCGGATACGTTCTTTGCCGATTTCGGCAATAGTTTGGTAGCCTGCCTTGTAGGCTTCGGATTTTTTATCGCAGGTTTCGGGCAGTTGAACCATGATGAACTTGCGCTGGCCACCATCTTCGGCGTTGAGAGCCATGACGGCGTGGGCAGTAACGGCTGATCCTGAAAAGAAATCCATCACTATACTTATAGTGGACCCCGAAATCCGGACAATAGTTTAAGCTATGCTCTGTCATGAAAAAAGAGGCAGACAATGAACGAAAACAAACGGAAGATTTTTACAGGTGCGCAAAAAGCCAAAGTCGCATTGGAGGCGGCTAAAGGAATCAGAACCATCAATGAGATCGCACAGGAGTTCGGGGTCCATCCGACCCAAGTGGCGCAATGGAAAAAGGAATTGCTAACCAATGCAGGCAGTCTATTTGAAAGCAAGCGTGGTCCAAAACCGGTCAATGCGCAGAGTGACCCAGACCGGTTGTACGCCAAGATTGGGCAACTCAACATGGAACTGGACTGGCTTAAAAAAAAGTCTGGGATCAGCCTGTAGAAGAGCGACAGAAATGGATGGATCTGGATGGGGGGCTTGCGGTATCAACGCAATGCAGGCTTATCGCGGTGACACGCTCAGTCGTGTATGACCAGAAAAAGCGCCCACAGAAAGAGGTGGATGAGTTTGAGACTATTTTGTTGCAAGAACTGGATGAAGAGTACACGCGGCACCCGTTTTATGGCACGCGGCGCATGACGGAATACTTATGCGGCTGTGGCTACGCAGTCAATCGCAAGCGAGTGCAGCGCTTGATGCAAAAGCTGGGTTTAGCAGGCATGGCACCCGGCCCCGATACCAGCAAGCGACATCCGCAGCACAAGCTTTATCCGTACTTGTTGCGGGGCGTAGATATTATCAGCCCCAATCAGGTTTGGAGTACCGACATCACCTATATTCGTCTGGTGCATGGCTTTGTCTACCTGGTCGCGATCATCGACTGGTATAGCCGGAAGGTACTGTCATGGCGGTTATCGAACACCATGGATGCAGGGTTCTGTGTAGACTGTCTGGAAGAAGCTATCAAGAACTACGGCGCACCAGAAATCTTCAATACTGACCAGGGTTCGCAATTTACCAGCGATAGTTTTACCGGTGTGCTGATCAATCATGGCATCACCATCAGTATGGATGGACGAGGTCGGGCATTGGACAATATTTTTGTCGAACGGCTGTGGCGAACGGTGAAATATGAAGAGGTGTATTTGAAGGAATACGAAAACATGCCCGACTTGCTACTGGGGCTGACGCACTACTTCCTGTTTTACAATGCGGAAAGGTTGCATCAATCATTGGGTTATACCACGCCGGATGAGGTGTATCAGACGGCCGCTGGCGGCGGTGCGAAGATTGTCGATAAATTTGGCGGTGCTCGGGAGACATTATCCCCCGCTTCGCTACGCTCATCGGGGGATAATGTCTCCCGAGCGGAAGAATTGGGACAGCGCCATTCAGCTGTATTATAAACAGGGCTCTATCTTAAACTCGGTGAATATTTGTCTGGACAGAAGGGTCCACTTTAACTATCTGTCTCAAAACATCTAAGAATATGCTTGATTAATCCAGAAGGTTTAGGAAAAGTGAACACCTTGCCTTCGCCAAAAATTTCCTTAATTTCACCTGTCCCAATTTGAGTGTAAGGGCCTTCCAACAAACTATAAAGTTTAGAACCTCTCACTTTTCCTTCTTCATTTTTTAAATATTGTTTGTAATCTACTGTCCAACCGTCAGATTTTTGAGTGAAAACCAATTCATCATTTTGAATTGCTTGTTCTACACGATTTTGTGACCATTGCCATTGCTTCTCAGGCCATATTTCGTGCGCTCCAAACTTGATTGGAAATCTGAGATTAGGCCTTTTATCCATACTGTTAGTAGCAAGAGGTTGCTTTCTGAACGGGCCTCTGTGTTCAAATTTTGAATCTTTGAATTTGTAATATTTCAAGACTTCATCGTTCGGTGGAAGCTCAATCTCTCCGATTGACTCTTTTAGCTTTGCATACATCAAAATATATTCATGCAAAACAACAGAATGCTTTGATTTAGCTCCGCCTCCATATGCTTTTTTCCATACAAGTTGCGTTAAAAAATTATCCTCCCCAAAAATTTCATCACATAACCGTTTTAAATTTGCCTGTTCACCATCATCAATCGAAATAAAAATAACCCCGTCATCACGCAACAGGTTCCGCGCGAGTTTCAAACGCGGGTACATCATGCTCAACCAGTCGGAATGAAAGCGGCCATTGGTCTCAGTGTTTGCGACCATGCGCTGTCCGACTTCGTCTTTCTGGTTGGAACGCTGGAAATAACTGGCAGCATCTTCGCTAAAATCGTCGTCGTAGATGAATTCCTTGCCGGTGTTGTACGGCGGGTCGATGTAAATCATCTTCACCTTGCCCAGATAGGTTTCCTGCAACAGCTTTAACGCATCCAGATTGTCGCCTTCGATGAACAGGTTTTGCGTCGTGTCAAAATCAACGCTTTCTTCGCGGCAAGGGCGCAGGGTTTTGGCAATCGGCGCGTTGGCGGTCAGCAAGGCTTCGCGCTTGCCAGGCCAGTTGAGCTGATAACGCTCTTGCGGCCCTTCAACAAGGGAGGGTGACAGCTCTTGCCGCAGTTGATCGAAGTCGATGGCTTTCTTCAAGGTTCCATCAGCCTCGCGGGTTTCAGTCACGCAGTTGGGGAACATTACGGCCAGTTTCGTGATATTTTCTTGTGTGAAATCGGGGCTGTGCAGTTTGAGTTTTTGCATGTTTTTTTAGCTTACATCTATTTTGTGTGGGGAGAGCTTAATTGTGGGAGAGGCTTTAGCCTCGATTTTAGCACATCAATATTTTGTGTCTGATTAGTCGTGGCTAAAGCCACTCCCACAACACAACACAACACAACACAACAACCAGCCATAATCTATAACCACACAGCATCCCACAAAGGATAATCGCCTACTTTATTGACTAATTTGGCTCTTAATGGATTTGCCACTATATAGCGGGCAATCTGTTGTAAATCTTCTTCCTTTCTTAATGCGCGGTCATGATAGCCATCTTGCCACAAGGGATGATGTAACTGTGTCCAGCCACATTCTCGAAGATTCTTAATTTATCAGGTAAGATGAGATCCCTTTAACCTGCTTCATGACTTCTGCCAGGGTGTTATCGTTTTGCAAGGTAAATAACCAATGTAAGTGATCCGGCATGAGCACAAACGCCAGACTGTGAACCTTGCCTTGTTGGTGCTGATGGCGCATGGCTTGTACAACGATTCTACCCAGGTAAAAATCAGCAAACACCGTGTGCCGTTGTTCGGTGTTTGTGGTAACCAAATAGCTTTGGTTATGTTGGGAATATCTGCCTTTTCTTAAATCTTTGCTGTGAGGTGATTTTTTATAAACCATAAAACCCAGCAGAGTGAGTAAGGTATAAAAATGGCGGCTTTTTTGTGGCAGCGGCTTTAGCCGCGATAATCGCGGCTAAAGCCGCTCTCACTATTGATTCGATCATTTCCGCCATGCCTTAGCGCGTATGGACTCCTGATTGATGTCGTCGCGGTTTTCCCAAATGCCCGCACAATTGAAAAAATCAGCTTCAGACGTTAATTCATTGGCTGATATTTCTGTTGCATCGGGGCTGGCTTCATCTAACAAGATAACTTTAATTTTTTTACCGTTCCAGGATTGTTGATTGCAGGGTAAGGTAATCACGCCGTTATGGACGGTCGTTTGAAATTCGACTGCGTTCATTTTTTTTGCCTTTATTCGTGGTGGTTTTAACGTGTTGGTAAATGGTTTGGGCGATGTTCATAATTACTTTTACCTCTGGCTAACTATTGAGTCATTGTTTATTGATGAATTAAACCAGTGGAATAATTTGATTGAGCCGCTCGCAAACCTGGATAAAAAAAGCATCGTGCAATTTTCCTAAGGGATGCGGTTTTGCGTTGCGTATTCGCCAATCTAATGATTTGGGTTGATGACAAAGAACGTAGCTGGTTTTTTCGGCCTTACGACCTGAAGCCTTGCCGATGGCAACCGCAAAAGGGTTGTCGGCGTTATAGGCGGCTGCGGTCATGGGTAAACCAATGACTAGCGAGGTTTTATCGTTAAAAATCCCTGGCGATAATACCAGGAAGGGATGGATGTCGCGCATTTCCTGCCCTGCTTGAGGATTGCAATCAATCCAGATAATGTCTTGGCGATCAGGTAACCAGTCGCCGGTTTTTTTTACCATTGTTCGGCGCCTAACCTTTCCGATGTTGCCATTGCTTCGCCGCTGTGTCGCTTGGGATCAAAGTAGGCTAAGCGTTGTTCCAGCGTTAGCGGTTTGTTATCCAAGGGCGTGATGATAATTTGACCATCGATAACGCTTAAACGCACGCTTTGATGGGCTTTTAAATGCGCTTCCCGGACAATGGCTGAAGGCAAGCGCACACCTAAATTATTACCCCATTGTTTTATATCCAACACGACTTCAGTCATAACCAGTAGCCTCAATAAACTATGTTTAAACGCTAGTTTAAACACTACTGTGCTATTGTTCAATAACTAATGCTAATAGCGTATTCAATGCCGCCAACATCAAGAGCCGCTTGCGCATCCCAGATTAACAAAACCGGGGTATTTATTTTTCAATCAAAACTATCGCCTGTACCGCAATACCCTCTTTACGTCCTTCAAAACCCAGCCTTTCTGTTGTGGTGGCTTTAACATTAATGCAATCAACGGCCACATTCAAATCATCTGCGATATTGCGGCACATCGCGGCAATATGAGGCGCCATTTTGGGCGCCTGGGCAATGATGGTCATATCGGCATTCACCAGTTGATAACCTTTATCCTGTACGATGCGGTAAACATGGCGCAATAATACACGGCTGTCCGCGCCTTTGAATTCAGGATCGGTATCAGGGAAATGCTTGCCAATATCGCCCAAGGCCGCTGCACCCAACAAGGCATCACATAGCGCGTGAAGCACCACATCGCCATCCGAATGCGCTTCCAGTCCCTGTTCGTAGTCTATTTTCACTCCGCCTAGAATAATATGATCGCCTTCATTAAAACGATGGACATCGTAGCCCTGCCCTACTCTAATCATGTTGATGCTCCATATAAAATTGTGCTAAGGCCAAGTCTTCAGGCCGGGTTATTTTTATGTTGTCGGGACGGCCTTCGACGATTTTTGGTTGCAAGCCCTGTAATTCGAGTGCGCTGGCTTCATCGGTTATGGCTGGATTGCCTTCTGCCGCTTCCAGCGCACTTTTTAACAGGCCGTAACGAAACATTTGCGGCGTTAAAGCGCGCCAGATGTGACTTCTATCCAATGTGCCAACTATGCTGTTACCTTGGACATTTTTTAAGGTGTCGTGTGACGATAAGGCAAGAATTCCGCCTACTTCATCGTTTACCAGCGAGCCAATAAGATGACGTATATCCGTTGCCGTAATACAAGGCCTGGCGGCATCATGCACCAGCACCCAATCATTATCCGAGGCTAATGCGCGGATTGATTGTAACGCGGAAAGCACGGAATCCGCACGTTCCTTGCCACCGGCTGCGGTGATTATATGTTCATGAGCGGACACTTCAAGATCAGGCCAGTAGGGGTCCTCTTCAGAAATTGCAACCGCAATTGCGGCAAAAACATCTGCATTTAACAAACGTAATAACGTATGCTCAATGACTGTTTTACCGGCAAGTTCCAGATATTGTTTGGGCCGGTCTGCGTTCATACGCTTGCCAACACCGGCAGCAGGAACAACAGCCCAGAATTTTATTGAATGGGTCATAAGTAAAATGAAGATGAAAAAAGCAGATTTCGTCTTTAGTTTATTGCGTTGGTTCCCAATCTCCAGATAGGGAGTTCATGTAACTATCGATTATCTTTGCCGGTACCCGATGACAACTGTTTTTCCAGGGCGTCCATGCGTTCGTGTAACCGGGCCAACTCATGGAGAATCTGATTTTCTTCCGTTTCGATACGGCTGGTCTCCTGTTCGATTTGTCGAACATCGCTCCCCCAGGCATCAATATTTTTGCCAATAAGCGTCACTGAAAATATTGCTGTAGACAGCGAAAACAGAGCCAATCCGAACAAAATCAGCGTAGCCGACAACAAACGCCCCAAAAACGAGGTCGGCACTACATCACCAAAACCCACATGAGTCATTGTGACCCAGGCAGACCATATCCCATCAAACAGCGAGTGAATATTAGGATCAATAATATAAAGCATAAAACCGGAAGCAACGGCCACTGCAACAGCAAGAATCAGCAAATAAACCAGGCTTCGTTTTCCTATCAAGTCATTCAGCAGGTTTTTGAACAAGTTAAATGCTTCGGTGAGTATCATTATAATTTTCATATAATTCTTTGTATTTTCAGAATGATGGTTATATTTTAAAAAAGAAAAGGCGCAAGGCTAAAAGTGCTTTTTTCACCTTTAGCCTTGCGCCTTTAGCCAAGCGTCAACTTCACTCAAGAACCTGAAAAAACGTCTCGCCCTCTCTAATCATCCCTAATTCATCCCTGGCTCGCTCTTCCAGTGCTTCCTGTCCTTTTCTTAAGTCCTCTACTTCAGCGTAAAGCGCTTCATTACGCTGTCTTTTTTCCTCTACCTGCTCCTTAAGGTCATCGAGACGCTGTTGATCGGCTTTAATCTCTTCAATACCGCCATCGCCATACCATAAACGGTATTGAAGCAGAGTAACCAGCAGAATAATGATTGAAAGAAGAATTTTCATAATTTTAGCGTGAAAGACATAAGACTAAAGGCGCAAGATGTTTTTCGCCTTGCGCCTTTTACCTTAAAATTTTTAAAGCATTCTAAACGCGCTACGGCCTGCGTATTTAGCCAAACTGCCTAATTCCTCTTCAATTTTCATCAGGCGGTTGTATTTGGCAACACGGTCGGAACGGCTTAATGAACCGGTTTTAATTTGACCTGTGCCGGTTGCTACAGCTAAATCAGCAATAGTGACATCTTCAGTTTCGCCGGAACGATGAGACATAACCGCCGTGTAAGAGGCTTTATGGGCCATATCGACCGCAGCGAAAGTTTCAGTCAAAGTGCCAATTTGATTGACTTTAATCAGAATAGAATTGGCGATATTTCTTTCAATGCCTTTTTTCAAAATTGCCGGGTTGGTCACGAATAAATCATCGCCGACTAACTGAATGCGCCCGCCCAGTTTTTCAGTCATCAGTTTCCAGCCGTCCCAGTCATTTTCATCAAAACCATCTTCAATGCTGATAATCGGATAACGATCAACCCAATCAACGAAGAAATCAGCCATTTGGGCTGAACTATAGGTTTTATTTTCAGAGGAAAGATTATAAATACCGTCTGCATAATATTCAGAGGCTGCTGCATCCAATCCCAAGTAAATATCTACACCCGGTTTGTAACCCGCTTGTTCTATTGCTTGCAAAATAACGCTGATGGCTTCTTCGTTGGAGGAAAGATTGGGGGCAAAGCCGCCTTCATCACCCACTGTCGTCGCTAGACCTTTTGCTTTTAATACTTTGCTCAGGTTATGAAATACTTCCGCGCCGTAACGGATGGCTTCACGGAAAGTCGGTGCGCCTACGGGCAAAATCATGAATTCTTGCAAGTCTACGCTGTTATCGGCATGTGAGCCGCCGTTGATGATGTTCATCATAGGCACAGGCATGATGAATTCGCCTGATGTGTTTAAATGACGATATAAAGGTTGACCCGCTTCTTTTGCCGCAGCATGCGCTGCCGCCATGGAAACTGCCAACATCGCATTCGCGCCCAGACGGGCTTTAGTGTCCGTGCCGTCCAGGGCAATCATTTTGCTATCAATACCGGCCTGATCATTCACATCCATACCGACAATCGCAGAACGAATTTCAGTTTTTACGTTATTAACTGCATTCAATACGCCTTTACCCAGGTAACGAGCTTTATCGCCATCACGCAATTCAATGGCTTCGCGCTCGCCTGTTGATGCGCCGGAAGGCACCATCGCACTGCCAACCACGCCGGAAGCTAAAACGACATCAGCTTCCAGGGTTGGGTTACCGCGTGAATCCAGAATTTCTCTTGCACGAATATCTACTATTGCAGCCATTTTGTTTCCTATAATGTTGTTTCTATCAGGGTTTGTGCTTTTACAGCCCTGTCGATTGTTAATAAAACTTCTAATAATTCTTGCATTCTGTATAAAGGCCAGGCATTCGGGCCATCACTCTTGGCTTCCGCAGGATTAGGATGGGTTTCCATAAATAAACCGGCAATACCAACGGCTACTGCTGCTCGCGCCAATACGGGCACAAATTCCCGCTGCCCACCTGAGCAGGTGCCTTGTCCACCGGGTAGTTGTACGGAATGGGTAGCATCAAAAACCACAGGACAATGGGTGTCCCGCATAACCGCTAAAGAGCGCATATCGGAAACCAGATTGTTATAGCCGAAAGAAACGCCCCGCTCACAGACCATAATCTGCTGGTTTCCTGTGGCTTTGGCTTTATTGGCCACATGCACCATATCCCAAGGCGCTAAAAACTGACCTTTTTTGATATTAACAGGTATGCCTTGCGAGGCGACTTGCTGAATAAAATTCGTTTGCCTGCATAGAAACGCAGGTGTTTGCATAACATCGACCACAGCGGCAACTTCATCCAGCGGGGTATCTTCGTGTACATCGGTTAATACAGGCACACCGATTTGTTGTTTTACTTTCGCTAAAATTTCTAAACCGCGCTCTACGCCCAAACCGCGAAAACTTTCGTGTGATGAGCGATTGGCTTTATCAAACGATGATTTGTAAATAAACGGAATGTTTAATTCTGTTGTTAATTCTTTAAGATAGCCTGCGGTATCCAGTGCCAATTGCTCACTTTCAATCACACATGGGCCTGCAATCAAAAAAAACGGCTGATCTAAACCGACTTCAAAACCACATAATTTCATTTGGTTGCTACCTTTTTATGTTGAGACGCTGCAATGACAAAGCCGGAAAACAAGGGATGACCTTTTCTTGGTGTTGAAGTAAATTCCGGATGAAATTGACACGCTAAAAACCACGGATGATCAGGAATTTCCACTACCTCGACTAACCGACCGTCAATAGATTTGCCGGAAAACCGCATGCCGGCCTTTTCCAGTTTTTCAAAGTACTTGTTGTTAAATTCATAACGATGACGATGCCGTTCGGTAATAACATCTTTCTGATAAAGCTGAAAAGCTAATGAATCGGACTGTAACCGGCATTGCTGACCACCCAAGCGCATGGAACCACCTAAATCGGAATTTTCGTCGCGTGTTTCCAGTTGACCGCTTTCAGCCATCCATTCCGTAATCAAACCAATAACAGGATGGGGGGATTTAGGCAAAAATTCTGTGCTATGCGCACCTTCCAGACCGGCAACATCGCGAGCAAATTCAATAACAGCGACCTGCATCCCCAAACAAATACCCAGATAAGGAATTTTATTTTCGCGAGCATAGCGAACTGTTGCAATTTTGCCTTCCACACCGCGCTCACCAAAACCGCCCGGCACCAGAATCGCATCGACATCCTTCAGTCTGGCAACGCCTTCGTCCTCGATGATTTCTGAATCTATATAGCTAATATTGACCTTCATGCGGGTACGGATACCGGCGTGAATTAAGGCTTCATTGAGTGATTTATAAGCATCCGAATGATCGACATATTTGCCGACAATGGCGATCGTCACTTCATTAACAGAATTCGCCAACGCTTCAACAACAGCCTTCCATTCCGTTAAATCGGCAGGCGGTACGTCAAGCCTCAACTTACTAACCACAATATTATCCAGGCCTTGCTCATGCAGTAACAGCGGGATTCGATAAATAGAGTCCGCATCTATCGCGGAAATAACCGCCTTTTCCTCGACATTAGTAAACAAGGCAATTTTACGGCGCTCACTAACAGGTATGGGTTGTTCGGAACGACAAATTAGAATATCCGGCTGTATGCCAATAGACCGCAGTTCTTTAACCGAATGCTGGGTAGGCTTGGTTTTTATTTCACCGGCCGAACGAATATAGGGAACCAGCGTTAAATGGATAAACAACGATCGTTCAGTACCCAATTCAAATCGCATCTGCCGGATAGCTTCCAGAAATGGCAGTGATTCAATATCACCGACAGTACCACCGACCTCGATGATAGCCACGTCCATGCCTTCAGCACTGAGATAAACCCGGCGCTTTATTTCATCGGTAATATGCGGAATAACCTGAACTGTAGCGCCCAAATATTCACCCTTACGCTCTCTACGCAAGACACTGTCATAAACCTGACCTGTGGTGAAATTATTCTTTTTGGCCATGGTGGTTTTAAGAAACCGCTCATAATGACCTAAGTCCAGGTCAGTTTCCGCACCATCTTCAGTAACAAATACCTCGCCATGTTGAAAAGGGCTCATAGTGCCCGGATCAAGATTGATATAAGGATCCAGCTTGGTCATAGTAACTTTGAGACCACGCGCCTCAAGAATAGCAGCAAGCGACGAAGCGGCAATGCCCTTGCCTAGCGATGAAACAACACCGCCGGTAATGAAAATGTATTTTGTCATTTAGAATATATGGAACTCAGAAGATAACTGATGACCGTTTAAGTAAAGCTTGGTCATTTTAATCGACTATGGACTTGTCGTCATTGACTTTATTCAGGGAAAAGTTGAAAGGCTCAAGGGGTAAGGCGTGTTTATTATGCCAAACACAGTTTACAACCCTGTTTGTAACGTTTCATAATTGGTCAAACACAACATGCTTAATTCTACTTTGTCAGATTATGTGCAAGTCCGTCATACCCGCCGGGAAGCGGGTATCCAGTGCCATGGCCTGTCCTGAGCGTAGTCGTAAGGGATGGTAAGCTCAAATCCATCCATGGAGCTTGAATTCCGGCAATCCATGCCGGAATGATGGTCCTTGAAAATAGTGATCATGTAATATGAGAAAGTAGAATTAATTCGCATTTAATCAGCTTTCTAACGCTAAAAACTGATGGCTTATAAATACCAAAAGCTATAGGATGACATGATTGGTCTAGTTTAAATGCGAAAATTTATTAGTCTTTGGTTTTATACCTAAACGGAACAATTTTCAAAACCAACACTTATGGGGAAACAAATGGGTTTCAAGAATGCTTCCATAGTCGCATCGGTTTTTTTGTTATTACTGCCTCCCTCATTATGGGCAGAGGCAGAACCTAAATCTAAATCGGAGGATATTTCAGTCGAATGGCGGGCAGAACGTTTAGACGTCTCGGCGAATAACGCACCATTAACCGATGTTATGCTTTCCATCGCAGGTAAAACCGGCTTGGAAATTCACGGCATCGAATACCTTAAAGGGAGTATTCAAGCGAATGTTAAACAAAAGCCGCTGCCTATCGCTCTCAAAGAACTCCTTCAGCGCGCCAACTATTTACTGCAAGAAAGATCTGCCTTCAAAAATGCGCATCCAGTGCTAACAGTGCTTTCCTTCAATGCTTCAAATATTAACCAAGAAACGGATAAATCCGCACAGGCCGACTCAAATAAAGCCATCAAAGTGCCCGCTTCCGCGGGTTATGTGCCTGAACAATACCGGAAGCTCTACGTTTATGCCGAAAAAGGCAATATTCGGGCGCTAAAGCAGGTTATTGAAACCGGAGAAAACGCTGCACAAGAAATCGCAACAAAGCTACTAGCGCAAAAAGATCCGGCGCTTGCCTCCGAATTAGCGGCGGAAACAGCGAAAAGTACCGATCCAAACCGGCGGCTCAGCGCGATCCAATCGTTAAGCGAACTAGATAACGCTCTGGCTGCAAAAGCGCTCGGAACCGCATTGAATGACCCCGATTTGGGCGTCAGAAATGCCGCAGTTATGGGGCTACATAACCAAACATCCAGCAATGCCATCTCCTACCTGGCGCAAGCTTTGCAAGATGAAAATGCCTCAATCCGGATACTGGCACTGGATTTACTGGCAGAAAAAGGCACTAACGGTGTTGCCGGTATCAATGAAGCTATGGCCAGCAATGATCCACAGCTTAGGGAACATGCCCAAGAATTGTTGCAACAAATAATTCCGGGCGAATAACATTAACGATTACAACTTCGCCAAATAGGCGGAAGGATGTTTTATGAATCACTATAAAACGAGAAAAATGAGTGGCCTACGGCCCTTATCAATAGCTATGGGAGTATTATTGACCTGCGTCAATCCGGACATTGGGTTCTCTGCAAACCCCATCCTTGCTTTAGCGCCCGGTGCCGTGAACGACACGACTGCCGACGGTGTCTTGGGGCAACTCGATTTTGTGCATAACACTAAAAACTTCATTGATGGCCGCGGTCTGAACATGAACGATCAAGTCGGCGACATCGCTATCGACAAGAGCGTAAGCCCTAATCGCGTTTATGCGACTGATCGCCCCAATCATCGCGTACTGGGTTGGACTAGCATTGCCGCATTTGCTACCCATGCTACAGCCAACATTGTAATCGGCCAGCCTGAGTTTTCGTCCAATGTATGCAATAACGGTGGTATAACTGCAACCAGTTTATGTAACCCTACCGGTGTTGCGGTTGACAGCTTGGGCAACCTTTATATTGCCGATGCATCTAACAATCGTGTTTTATTTTATAAAACACCTTTTACCAGCGATAAAGCGGCTGATGACGTCATCGGCCAATACGGGAGTTTAACGACAAATTTCTGTAATGGCTTCATTTTGAATGAGAACGCTTTATGTACGCCTGTCAGGGTAGCACTCGATGCTTCAAACAACCTTTATGTTACCGACCAGGTAAACAGTCGTGTTCTTGAATACAATACACCTCAGTCCGTAACTGCCGTTGCAGGTTCGGGCGATCTAACGGCAGACCGCGTCTTCGGACAATTAAGCGGTTTTGGAGTGGGAACAGCCAATAATGGCGGTATTAGCGCTAATAGCCTGTATTGGCCCATCGGCATAACTTTGGATAGTGTCGGCAATTTATTTGTGGCGGATTTTAACAATCATAGAGCGCTAAAATACAACACGCCCCTGACCGTAACCGCCACTGTGGGTTCCGGCGACACTACTGCGGACAAGGTCTATGGCCAGTCAAACGCATTTAATACGGGTATTCCTAACAAAACCGGTATTAATGGTCAGTCAATGAATAACCCAATGTCAGTTGCGGTAGCTCCTGACGGGTCGGTCTATATATCCGAGCGGGGAAATAACCGGGTCGTAGGTTACCCTGCAACCGGCGCTACGACAGGCAATAAAGTACTCGGCCAGTTTGGCAGTTTAAATACCAACATTTGCAACAATACCAATTTGGGCGCTGTAACAACACCAACCAGTTCAAAAGGCTTGTGTTTGCCTGACGGTGTTGCACTCGATACGTCGGTCAACCCAAATAGCCCTAATCTGTATGTAAGCGATACTTTTAATAACCGGTTGCTGCAATTTAAACCTTCCGCAACATCGGCGACAAACCCAATCTTAGTCATCAAGAGCGGTCAAGCCGCACAGGCCGTTATCGGACAATCGTTGATGACGACGAATTTTCCAAATGCATTGGATGCGCGGGGATTTAATTTTGCTGATAGCGGTAATATTGGTAATGTCGCTATCGATAAGAGCGTTGTCCCTAATCGCATCTATGTTTCCGACAATGCGAATAATCGGGTGCTGGCTTGGAACGACATTGCCGCCTTTACCACTCATGCTCCGGCAACATTGGTGTTCGGCCAACCTAATGCGTTTGTTAATTCGCCAAACAATAGCGGTACTATTCCTGCTACTATTACTGCCAGCACCCTTAACGGTCCTCGCGGTTTAGCGGTCGATAGCGCGGGCAATCTTTATATTGCAGATCAGAATAACCACCGAATTCTACAATACAACACGCCGTTTACCAGCGGTACTGTAGCGGATAGAGTGTTCGGGCAATCAGGAAATTTTACCACAGGAACATGCAACCAATCGGGGTTGAATGATAACAGCTTATGCACACCGACCGGGTTGGCAGTCGATAGTACTAAAAGCTTGTATGTGGCTGATTTCAGCAACAATCGTGTATTGAAATACAACACCCCCCTAACGACAAATACGACGGCAGACAAGGTGTATGGCCAAGCCAACAGCCCCGTCACCAATACTTGTAATCTGGGCGGCATAACGGCTAACAGTTTATGTAATCCTGCGGGTATTGCAATCGATAGCAGTGACAACGTTTATATAGCGGATTATAGCAACAGCCGCGTATTGGAGTTTAATAAGCTTCCCGCAACCGACACCACAGCTGACAAAGTATTCGGCCAAAACGATGTATTTATAACAAACACTTGCAACCCAGGCGTTGTAACTGCCACCACTCTATGCCGCCCTCGTTTTGTTGCTGTCAATAGTCTTGGGCATGTATTTGTGGCTGATAACGATAACACTCGTGTCTTGAAATACAACAGCCCTCTAACGACCAACAGGATTCCAGACCGGGTATTTGGCCAAGGCAATGTATTCACAACAAATGGCTGCAAAATAAGCGGGACCAACACCAGTGCCAATAACTTATGCGGTATTGACGGTATAGCCGTTGACTCGTCCAACAACTTGTATATTGTTGATGGAAATAACAATCGGGTATTGAGATATCTGGCGCCTTAAAATCAGAAGTATTCAGATGATTAAACTGATCGCTTGAAATTGAAGAAGTTCTAATCTGATTTCAAGCGATTTTAGTCTGCGGGCACTGTTAGCTGCCGATCACTGTCGGTCTCTGAATGACCGATTTACAAGGTTAATCAGCCGTTCGCTGGTATGGTACTTCTTACGGCAAATACTGCATCGGGTTGCTGGCAATTTCACGCGCAGCCAGAAATTGGGCGTAATAGTTGCGGGAAGCAAAACCGAATGCTGGGCCGTCATAGATCTTTACGATACGGACAAAATCCCTGCCGACTTGATTTTGCGCCCGTTTCATGCCGCCGATGCCGTGGTTGTAAGAGGTAATTGCCGCCGGCCAGTCACCCAGTTTGCTGTAGGCGTAACTCAGATAGCGGGCCGCGCCGATAGCGGAAGCAAAAGGATCGAGGCGTTGATCAACTCTACCGCCGGCGGGCATAAAAGTTTTCGCAGCGCCTTTGGTGAATTGCCACATGCCCACGGCGCCGGCGGAGGATTTGGCCGACGGTTGAAACGAGGATTCGACATGCGGCAGGTAGGCCAAATCTTCCGGCAAGCCGGCGTCGCGGAATATTTTTCTAAATTGCCGGTCGTAACGGCGACTGATCTCGAGCCCGTGTTTGAAACGCTCGCGGGTACCGCGTTGCGACCGCACCCGCTCGGCGGCGCCGTTTAATACGCTGTTAAGGTGCCTGCCGTTCCTTTCCAGTTTAGCGATAATTTGCCTGTCAGTAGCATTCAACGGCGCGTGGTAACGTAATTTGCTCTCCAGAACGAACAATTGGGCTTTCCAGAAATCGCGGCGATGTTTGACCGTTTCCTTTTGTTCGCTTGTCAGACTTTCGTCGACATAGCCGGGCAACGCCATCACTTCATATATCACATCCAGATAGCGGTCGTCGTGAATTGCTACTTCCGAGCGATGCCACACCGTATAGGTTTTGCGCCAGAAGTCTACCGCCGGCTCCAGCTCGCCAGGTTTTTGAAATGCGCCGGAGTGAGTCGCCGATCTATAGAAGTTTTGCCGTGGGGCCGTCCGTGGTTGAGTAATGGTTGGGTATGCCGTGGTTTTATCGTGCTTGACTGTAGGCTCAGTGCTGCTGCAGGCATTCAACACAAATGCAATCGCCAGTAAAAGCCAAATCCGCATAATTAATCGATTCATTTTTTATTGAGTTAATTCAGGGTTGATCGGTTTCGAGATAATATTTTTGCGTATTTTGGTTAAATTTAATATAGATTCTGGTCGAATTTGAATACCAAAAACCTAACGCATCGGTGAAAGTGAACTTTTACTCCAAGTGTTCAGCTTGAGTCAAGGAAATCATTTTTTCGCATAGATTCTCTTTTCAAATTAATCCGGTGCGCGTTGTGCATCAGCCGGGCTAAAATGGCCTCGGCTAAGGTATTATCTCCAATAGCTTGATTGTAGATAATTAACTGATAATTCTGGTCTTTTTGATGTCTAACCTCTTAATAGCAGGAGTCCAAAAACATGTTTTTGGACTCCAGCGGGGTAGCTCAGAGCTTGCGATAGTGTTCCCTGATATTTCGAGGTACCACGAATGTCATTTGATATTGCCATTAGGCACCAAACTCCCACTACGGATTAAAGTAATGCTGGATCTGAATTCATTACGCATGCCAGGAAAATCTCCTGCCAGTGTTCTAAATATAGCCCATCGGGGCGCCCGTGCATTTGCGCCCGAAAACACATTGGCAGCGTTCCAAAAAGCTAAAATATTGGGTTGCCAGATGTTTGAAATGGATGTTCGCATGTCAAAGGATGGGGAGTTAGTGATTCATCACGACGATCAGCTGACTCGATGCACTGATGTAAAATCAAAATTTCCAGGCCGCGGTGCCTATTATGTTTCGGATTTTACTTACGATGAATTGAGTATTCTGGATGCCGGTAGCTGGTTTATCGAACAACTGTCACTGCCTGGCCCGCAAAGGCAGGAGTTCTTGCAAACGTTGACTGACGAAGAATTGGCACTGTTTGTTAGCCCGCAAGATCGTGAAACCTATACCTCCGGCAAGATAAGGCTTCCCAATCTAAAGCAAACACTGGAATTTGCCAGGCGCGCCGGCATGATGATTAACATTGAACTCAAAGCGCAGCCAGAAAAGTCTCCAGAGCTCATAAAAGCTGTCGTGAAGCTTGTCGAATTTATGAGATTGGATCATCTCGTCCTAATCTCGTCATTTGATCATGATCAGTTGCTGAAAGTTCGCCAACTCACGAAAACCATCGCTACCGGCATTTTGACAAGTGATCGAATAGAGAATCTGAATGAGTATCTGCAATCACTCGACGCTGATGCTTACCATCCCAATTGTTATAGTGAATCCGATTTAATGGGAATCCGAAAGTTGAATCTGGATGAAATTACCGATGTTCGCAAATCCGGTCGCTATGTCAACATGTGGACTTGCAACAACAAAGACGATATGCGAAAGCTGATCGCCGCCGGTGTTACCGGCTTGATTTCCGATTTTCCCAATCGGGTACGAGATGTTCTGTTGGGCTCTTAACGGACGAACGCCGTGTACTGGAATTATCTGTTTTCTAATACCTACTTCATGTCGGACTCCTCTGCAGGTTTGTCTGACAAGTTAATCATACCAGTCTGGCACACCGGTGCCGATAGTTAAGAGAAGTCTATACTATTGCCCTACGAACTCTTATTTCATTGTAACAAAGCTGTCAAAAAGCAAAGTTATACTGTTTGACTATGAAAAAAGTCAAAATTAAAAAACATAAGCTGTTACTTCGGCATCTAACGCTTGATGATTACGATAATATTGCGGTTTTAATGGAGCATGTATACGGTAATTTGGGTGGCGCCTGGAAACAGGATCAGTATGCTTCTCAAGTTACCCGCTTTCCTCAAGGGCAGATTGTCATTGAGGATAATGGTCAGTTGGTTGCCGCTGCCTTAAGTATGATTGTTGATTATGCCCGCTTTGGCGATGTTCACACCTACGCTCAAATTACTGGCGATGGTTATCTGACGCATCATGATCCGTTGGGCGATACCTTGTATGGTGTCGATATTTTTGTGCATCCAAAGTATCGAGGTCTGCGTTTAGGCCGAAGATTGTATGATGCGCGTAAAGAATTATGCCGAAATCTGAACCTGCGTCGATTTATTGCGGGCGGTCGAATTCCCGGTTATGCCCAATACGCCGATACTTTAACGCCGGTACGTTATATCGAAGAGGTCAAAAATCGGGAAATTTTTGATCCGGTTCTTTCATTTCAACTGGTTAACGGTTTCCACGTGCGTAAGGTGTTAACCGGATATCTTCCTGTAGATGCCGATTCGAAGGGGTTCGCTACGCTTCTTGAATGGGTCAATCTTGATTATGTCGATAAATTGCCTTCTATTGGCGGCTCCAAAAATATTATCCGTTTAGGCGTTGTGCAATGGCAGATGCGAACGCTGACCAGCGTCGAAGAGTTACTCAAGCATGCCGAATTTTTTATTGATGCGGTAGCTGGTTACCATGCCGACTTTGTCCTCTTTCCTGAATATATGAGCGCGCCGCTCATGGGCTTGTTTAATGACAAGAATCCTCCCGATGCCATTCGCGCCTTGGCGGGTTTTAGCAGTGAAATTCGCAATGGATTGCTTGACATGGCCATGTCGTACAATATCAATATTATTGCCGGTTCTTTGCCCGAGTATAGCGCTCATGAACTCTATAATGTGTCATGGCTGCTTAGACGTGACGGCACTTTTGAAGCCCAGTACAAAATTCATGTCACGATTGATGAAGTCAGTTGTTGGGGCGTTAAAGGCGGGGATGCGTTAAAAGTGTTCGATACCGATTGCGGCAAAATTGCAGTATTGATCTGTTATGACTCTGAATTCCCGGAACTTGCTCGCTTGGCAACTATGCAGGGAGCACAGATAATTTTTGTGCCATTCTGGACCGATACCAAAAATGCTTACCAACGGGTACGTTATTGTTCACATGCCCGCGCCATTGAAAACGAATGTTTTGTGGCGATTACCGGCAGTGTCGGTAATTTGCCCTATGCCGAGAATATGGACATCCAATACGCGCAAGCAGCCATCTTTAGCCCCAGTGATTTTTCATTTCCACATGATGCAATATTAGCGGAAGCAACTCCAAACACCGAAATGACGCTGATTGCCGATGTTAACCTGGACTTATTGAAACAGGTTCGCACGCGCGGTGCAGCCCGCAATCTTTCAAATCGACGTCAAGATCTGTACCGCTTGGAGTGGGTGTAGATTGATGTGATTTTCAAAGAGTGCTTCAGAACTACCAATATCTTTAAGTAACCTGCTTAAAATATAACTTCAATAGTTCAATCATTTGCCTTGTGGAAGCAGCCTTGGCCGCGATTGTCGCGACCAAAGCCGCTCCTACAGATATATTTATTCTTGGTAATCGCCCAAGTTGGTAGTCTCTACTCAGTAATCATGCCGAACTGTAGACCGACTGTTCTTCATTTTAAATAAATGCAAGAATATCCGTTTATTCTTACCGGCAAGGTTAAAGGTCATACTGTGATTGATCAAATAAATGCTATTCTGCCCCAGACTCAATGCAGACAATGCGGCTTTCAGGGGTGTCGTCCTTACGCTGAAGCAATCGCATCAGGGGAGGCGGACATTAACCAATGCCCGCCAGGTGGTGATGAGGGTATTATCGAATTAGCGCATTTGTTAGGCGTCAGCACTAAGCCGCTTAATCCAAAGTTCGGTCAGCATAAACCTAAAAGTGTCGCATTTATTATTGAGAAAGACTGTATCGGGTGCGTTAAATGTATCGCCGTCTGTCCAGTCGATGCCATCTTGGGCGCGGCAAAATTTATGCACACAGTGATCGCTTCAGAATGTACCGGCTGTGAGCTTTGTCTAGCGCCCTGCCCGGTAGACTGTATTGTCATGAAGCCATTACCAACTCCCACAGATGACTTCAAGGCGCAGAAATACGCACAGACACAATTGGCAAGGCGGCGTTATGATGCCCGCTGTTTGCGTAAAGAAAAAGAAAACGCGGAAAAAGCCGAGCGTGCGAAACAAAAAAGAGCTGAATTGGCAAAGATAAAATCGGAAAGCTCACAACAGAAATAGAGAAATAATGGAGAGGCCACAGCTTATGTGCAGCATCAACTGTCCTCAACGCTAAGTTGTCGGGTTGTTAGAGAAATAACAGATATAGAACAAGGGGGAATTGCTGCCGTGACATTAAGCCTTAGTCGGCTTTGAAATTCGCATGCGGACGATTTATGGAACATTCTCATACGTCTCGGCAATACGTTGGCTGTCAGTACTTTAAAACTAATACCTTTGCCTGACAGTTAGAACGTTTGTAACAACTTTTTTAATGAGCGACAGAGTAAAAAAGCCACCTCAGATAAGATGGCTTTTTCTGGTGCATTACGATCAGAGCTTTCTGTCTTGGTGTAATGCCGGTAATTGATCTTACAATTAACTGATTTACGTGTTAAATCGCAAGGTTCAGAGCTTTATTCTTCCTTAAGCCGAATAAAGCCAATAAACCCGGAGCAAACAAAAAAGCTGATGCGGGTAAGGGTACTGGGGCCGGGGTGATAGCAACATTGGCAGTTTGGATGCTGCCACCGAGGGAATCGCCATTAAACGTTGACACTATCGGATTGGTTACACCCAAGGGAGTGTTCAAAGCACCAGTAGTAGCCAGTGCTTTGAAATGAATCGTTCCCAATAGTGTGGGCGCATTGATAATCTGGCCGGTAGTTGCCGAAGATGTGCCTGAAATCGCTTCAGCAAAATGCACATTGCCGGGCGTAATAGAACTGAAAAACGTCTCAGTATCGGCCGCGCCAAAAATACTGCCACTGGTAAGAGTAAGCGCCGTCAGCTTTGCACTGTTATAAGTCAGATTGAAATCGAAGCCTGCAAAATCTGATATGGTATTGATATAGATATTGGCATCAAACTCTGAGCCCACGGTGGTACTGTAAGTTGAGGTATCGCCTGGCAGATTGATAGATATTATTGCTGCTTGTGCGCTATGAAAATAGCAAGCGAAAACCAGCGCAATCAGTTTAGTAAGAATGTGTTTGTTCATGAGAGATTCCATTTTTAAAAAGAGCCGAGGCATACCCGGCTCAGCATTATAAAGTTATTAATCCGGTTGTGGGGCAGGGGTAATCAAGGCACATTGTGGCAGAGTGCATAAAGAAGCGGCTTTTCTGTAATCAAGTATATTGACTTTTAAATCGCCATTTACATCAGCAGGACTTTTAGCTGCAACAACTTGCCCGTATTTTGCTTTTATAACGGCTAAATCAGCCGAGTCGATATCGCTGTCTACATCCACATCGCCTGGTCCCGTCACTTTTAATGTATAGGGTTTGGTGGCAGCGGTCCCGTCAGAATCGGTTGCTAAAACGGTAAAATTAAAGACTCCGACTTTCGTTGGCGTGCCCGACAAGATGCCGGTCGTTGGTGCGATAGCTAAGCCATTGGGCAAAGCGCCGGCGCTGATGGTAGTCGCATAAGGTGTGTTACCGCCATTTGGAACCGTTCTGTTTGGAAAGGGTATAGCGACATTTCCGTCCTGGATGGCATCTATCAGGGCAAAAGGTGCAACAGCATTAAATTCGCCCATTTGCGCACCAAGGTAATCACCGACAACAGCCACAGAAGAGCAATCAAAGTCTTGAGAGTCGCCGTTTGCATCAGTTACAGTGACAGTGCCTACGCCGTTAACGTTGTCTGCCGCTACAGCATCACACATCGCCTCACCATTTTCCCCGTCGATAGATCCACCTGGACCTACATAGGCATAAAACTCATAACGGCGAGTTATCGCTTTTTCACCTTGGTCGCCCGCATTGTCGGCGTTGCCAGCCAATTCAGCCTTATTTTCTTTACCTTTGTTGTTAGTCTGTAGCAGATGCCATTCCGATTCTACTTCATCGGGCTCAGCATTTGTCCAGTCTTGATAACCATCATTGTCTTTGTCAGCGCCCACCAGCTCCTCCAACACTAATGGATGCGCTTTGTGTGTTTTGGTTTTAATGACCTTGACCCAACTCGGTTCGCCAAATTGTTTAGCAGGCGGAATAGGAACGACCGGGGCTGGAATAACCGCTACAACCTGGGCTGGAAACTGCACGACAGGTGGTTGATTGTTAACGGGTGGTAGCACAACAGGAGCTTGATATGTCCAGGTTGGCGCGCCGACATTAACCGCCGGACCAGTAATAGTCTTACCGCTAGCATCCTTGATAAGCCAGTTGTATTTAACCGCAGTATAGGAAGAGGAATAAATACCCACCCCAAAATGTTCGCAGCCTAAATTAACGCTAGGATTGGTGCACTGATGTCCATTGGTAGGCGAAATTGCACCGGGAGCCGCTGGATTGGTGAAACCTGTGGTAACGCCAGCAGCTGTGGGCGCCTCATAGCGAACAAACACTTTAGGATGCGCAGGGTCGGTATTATCTTCCCGAATTTTTGGCATACCATAGTGATTGTGAGAGTAAGTGCCGCCAATAGCAGTGCTATGCACATCATCAATTTCGATTTCAAAACCATAGCAGGTTTGACCGGTATCGTTTACCGTATCGAAGTTGCTTAAAGCGCCATAAGATGTACTCGCCTGCGCAGCCGAACCGAGCGCCATTAATGGCAACAAAGCAATAATTTTTTTCATATTGAGTTCCCTGTCTGGGGTTTTACTAGAGGTTTAAAAAGTTGAATCGGGGTATCGAATACGGTCAATACACTACTCCCGAAATCAGACTAACAAACGAACCTGAATTTAAACTTAAAAAATGCGGCTAAAAAGCCGTACTTCTGGATCGCATTAAATAAAGAACAGGGTATGTGGCATTTGCCTCACCCCTATCACTTAGGAGCAATCAGGCTGTCTTGTTGTTTGCATCAAGACCCGTGACTTTCCGAACCTACTTCACAGTAGGGTTGGCGATAGACGATCCTGCTTTCCAAACCATTTCGACGCGTTTATTTAAACCAAACCGCCGCACAATCCGTCGCATAATCGTCTCTGAGAATATTTGGTTCTCAATTACGCTTAAGCAATAAACTTGCCTTATTTTAATTAGACTGTAATCCATTGATCACAATTAGAAACTTATTATTTTGTGTGGATTTGGCTGATGAAGGATTTTTTCTTTTTTTAGGGATATGACACAATTTTTATTTAAACTGTGTCATTTAACTTATGAAGTGGATTCTGCGTTAGGCAATCCACCATGGCTTTGAAGGGAATGACGGTTTGCTGCTGTGAAACCAATACGAGCAAACCGGCTTTGTGTGTCAAATAGAAAATCACCCAACCACGCACACCAGGTATGTGCATAATCGGGTGAAAATATAACCTGATTTATATAGCTTGATTGTTACCCGTTAATCATCATTTTCAACGGCATCGTCGACACCGTCATTACCTTCATCAGTATCGTTGTCGTCACTGACACCGTCATTATCGCTATCAGTATCATTGTCGTCACTGACGCCGTCATTATCGCCATCAGTATCAACATCATCACTGGAGCCATCGTTATCGGCATCGGTGTCGGCATTGTCTGTAATACCATCATTATCACTGTCATTGGGATTATTTTCGTCCTGACTGTCAACAAGACCATCGTTATCATCGTCGGCATCGCCGCTATTGCCGAGGCCGTCATTGTCATCATCACGATCACTTCGATCGGCAACGCCATCGTTGTCGTCATCCTGATCAGTTAAATCCGGAACGCCGTCATTGTCATCATCCTTGTCACTGGCATCTAAAATCCCATCCTCGTCATCGTCATATTCATCGCGATCGTTAATATCCGCGATAGTGTCATTATCGTCATCGGGATCCGACGTATCCAGGATGTGGTCATTGTCGTCATCCGTGTCAACATCATCGACTATTCCGTCGTTATCGTCATCATTGCCCGCTTCATCGCTCTTATCGAGGACGCCATCGTTATCATCGTCTTTATCGGCTTGATCAGGAATGCCATCATTATCGTCATCGGCGTCATTTTTGTCCGCAACGCCGTCATTGTCGTCATCGGTGTCAATTTTGTCCGCAACGCCGTCATTGTCGTCATCGGTGTCGATTTTGTCCGCAGTACCGTCATTGTCATCATCCGTGCCATCCAGCTTTTCCTTTACGTCTGACCGTCCGTCGTTGTCATCATCAATATCGGCACTGTTCAGGATGTGATCATTGTCCAGATCGGTGTCCTTGGCATCGGGGGTACCGTCGTTATCGTCATCAGTATCGTCATTATCGACTGGTGTCCGGGAATGCCGTCATGGTCATCGTCGGTATCGCTGGTATCCGGGGTGCCGTCATTATCGTCATCCGTGTCGGTTTGATCAGGTATGCCATCATTGTCGGCATCATCGTCTCGCCGATCACTGCTGTCCGGGACGCCATCATTGTCGTCATCGAAGTCGCTTTTGTCCAGAATCCCGTCATTGTCATCATCGGTGTCGTTTTTGTCCAAGATATTGTCATTGTCATCATCGAAGTCAGCTGCGTTCAGGATGCCGTCGTTATCGCTGTCCTTGTCGATGTTGTTGCTCGCAGCGAACGCCTGGCCGCTTAAACCCGGCAGCCATGAAACAGAGGGCACCATTGTTGGCGCCGCAAGCAGGGCAATGGCGGCAGTCAGTGTTAAAAGTTTAGGAGGGTGCATAATTAAATCCTTTGTGTCGTTGTAAAAAGATAAAACGTAGGGTACGTTGTTAATAACCTTCATCCGATTGGGTGTATGGTTTAGCAGCATGGGATTTACTGTTATAGTAAATAGTCACAGCTGCTGTGGAAGTATAGTTTCTTTCCGTAGGGTGGACCTCTATTAATCCAAGTCTGAAAAAGTGGTATTTATAGCGTACCTTCTAAAACATTGGCTCTAATGTTCCCGTAAATACCCTAGATTTCTCGGCAAAATTACCCATGGATTGATTGCAGATTAGCATGACCGTTAGCTGATTTCAGCGCTATTCGTCTTAGCCTGAACTTAGCTCTACTTTGTCATGTTCTATGATCACTATTTTCAAAGAGCGTCATTCCGGCATGGATTGCCGGAATCCAAGCTCCATGGATGGATTTGAGCTTACCATCCCTTACGACTACGCTCAGGACAGGCCATGGCACTGGATACCCGCTTCCCGGCGGGTATGACGGACTTGCACATAATCTGACAAAGTAGAATTAGTCCAATTGTTAGTTCGAAGTCTCAATATACGACAGCTGAAAACGATCGTCCACATTGGCAAAAAATAATACATTTTTAATTCGATTTTAATCTTCATTTCATGTTCGCTTGATAAGATTTAGCCCAAGCTACCAGTTGTGCGGGCTTAGTCTATTTATTTTGAGTTAATGGGCGCATCCAAATCGGTAGTGATGATGTGTTTTTATATCCTAAGAAAATTGTATAGCAAAAAAGCAACACGCAATGGAAGTATAGGGGCATTGGCATGTTTAAAGAAAACATGCTTGCTCAATAACTTAGAATTTGAACTAGAGAAATAATAAACTTTTACCAAAGTTAGGGAAATAAATGAGAAAACTTATACAAACAACAGTATTTATGATGGCATCGCTGTCAGCAAATGCTACAACATTTGGTCCAGTCGAAAATTTCGACGTTGTAAATGATGATGTTCAAGGTAGGGCAGCTCACGGATTTGAAATTGTACTGCATGGTATTCACCCTGCTGATATTAGTTCAATTTTCGGTGATGCTACTCGCTGGACAGGCATGGAACGTTACGGTATTCCAGTAGTATCAGAAACAACTGATGCGAATGGTCCTATAACAGTTGTTACTTATAAAGCCACTTTCAATGGCTCAGCTTGGTCAGCAGGTACACCTTCAGGTACTCTGAAAAATGCTCCTGCTGATAGCTGTTGGCCTTTGGGTGATCCTGCGTACAGCGTTGTCACCTATCCGTGTGACCATTTTGGTGTATCTACTAACGTACCAGCAACAGCTGTTGAATATAACTGGCTGCTTGAAACCGGTACTCCGGGTCAATTGACACAACAAGTATCCAGCGTTCCTGCTCCAGTTTGGACAGTAACACCAGTACCTCCTGTTAATAATGTACCGCAACCTCCTGTTGTTAACGTTCAAGTTAAAGCACCGAAACTTGAAAACAATGCTGAATTTGGTGAACCACGTTGGGTTAAAGTAACTGCAACTGGATCACCTGTAAACGTTGAAGTGGGTGATTTGGTTCAAAACAACAAAGTTGTCAAGGACGCAAAGGAACAAGTTCAAGTTGAATGGCAATTGATTCAATCGGATATTAAAAATCCAAACGCCGGCGTAGTTGATTTAACCGGCGTTAAATTAGACAACAATGTTAAAGCGGTTGTTTATACATTTGAGTCTTATGAGTACACAGGACCTCTTGACCCTGAAACAGGTGAAGCGACGTTGACAAGCGGTTCAGATACCCCTGCACAACCTGATCCGGCTGATTTAGGTAATTTCAAAGCTATTCAAATGGCAGCGATTAACTTAGATGGTAATGCACCTGTTGCTGCTCCTGCGCCGATTGCACCCTCTATTGATAGCCTGATTCCGAACGGTGTTATCGGTGTACCTTACAGTCAAGTAATTAATGTTACTCCCGGTAACGCGGGTGACGTAATTGAAATTTCTATTACAGGTCTGCCAAATAGCCTGTCATTTGACCCACTGACAAAAACTATTTCAGGTACTCCTGATTTTGTTAATATGGGTAACGTGATTAACATTAAAGCTGATGACATTACAAACAATACAACAACGTCAATATCAACAACTTTTGATGTTTACGGTGTAGGTATTGATTTCTTTCCAGTGCCTCCAGCGGGTACAGTAGGTGAATTTTATTCGTATCAACTAACTTCTACTGGTGGATACGGCCCAATCACCTATCAAATGAATCCATTGCCACCAGGGCTATCATTAGTAAATGACACAATTTCAGGAACACCTACTACTGAAGGCATCACTCAAGTCAATTATGATGCAAGCGATGCTTACGGTGATCAAACAACAGGAACACCCATTGATTTTGTTATCAATCCTGCTGCTGCAATTGCTCAAGCTTGCTCAGGCACAAATGAACACATCACCTTTATAGCCCCACGTCAAGGTGCAGCAGTGAATGGATGGTTGTCAACAGCTGAAGGTGTAAATAGAGTAGGCTACCCGGATCGTGCTCATACTACTTTAGCACCCGGCTTGAACTCATTTGCTATTGGGAATGTTATTCAGTATGTCGGCACGCTTGACCCATCTGGTGTGTTTTGCTTAGCTGATACAATGTCTGTATCCCTGCCGTTGAATGTACCAACGCCTACCTTTGCAAAAGGACAAGTTGGAACAGCGTATCCTGCTACACCTATTACCCCAACAGGTGGTTGGACTCCATACACAATTGCTGTAAGCGGTCTACCGGCGGGGTTAACTTTTGACGGCGCTAATGTTGTAGGCAATCCAATTGTAAGTGGAACCTTCCCTGTAACAATTTCAGTTGCGGATAATAACGGTAATAGCTTCAACATTACCACAGCTTCAATTGTAGTTGATGCGAAACCTGTTCCAGTTCCTGTAGCGTCATGCACTGCTCCGGCAGGATCAAAAAGTGCGAGTGGACATTCCGCAATTAAAGCAGTATCTGGTAACGTGTTAACAATCGGTACAAAAGTTGTAACTCTCCCTGATTGCTTGACAGTAACTTACAAAGGTCGCGCAAAAGCACCAGTAGTTGGTTACGATGCAGAGTTTAAAGGCTACACGTTAAACAATGTAACTTATGCAACCTCATTGATTGTTGATGACGGCAAATAACAAGTAACAAGAAAGGGCTTTCAAGCTTTTTCTTTTACTGTAAAGTAAAGGCAGGGACATTTAGTTGTCCCTGCCTTTTTTAATTTGGAGAACCCTATCATTGTACAAAAGCGCTCTGTGAAATACAGTGAGGCGTCAGAGCTTTTCTGGTTCACGCCAATGATGACAAGGCCAAAGCATTTTACAAGCATTTCAATTTTTCCCCCTCGCCGATCGACCCTTACCACCGCTCCGTATGGACGGAAGATTCAGAAGTATATCCTCAGCCTCCTGATTCGTTGAGCCCGGTAATGGCTCGCTAAAGTCTTAGTCGGAACAAAAAGACTGAAGTTAGAGCTGACATGTTTATAAAACCTGTCAGATCTTTACCGCATTAAATTGAAAGTCCTTTCTGATTATCCAACACCTTCCAGCCTAAATCTTCGAGCGCCTTTCGTGCATGCGGACTGATACCTCCGGCGATGCGGATTTCTTTCCCCCGGACATCAGGCAAGGCGTTCACCTGCCGATCAAGCGATTCAGCCAGTCTCGCGTTGTCTTCCGTCCAGGCCAGATAATCCAACGGCAAGCAAAAAACCACTATACCATTGGCAAGGCGCGCTGCGGCATTTGTACCAACTTGTACAAAGCGTTCCACCGGCGTCAATGCATTCCTGCCTGATGCCGGTTCTCAATTTTTCATCACCAAAATGTTGTAAGCTTGCGGATGCACCGGCGTGATGTTGCTCATCTTCGATTCCTTAACGGTGATGCCCGCAACCTCGTCTTCCGTCGTGCCCTTGAGCAGAAGGACACAGGGAGACAACGCCATAAGCGCCAACTTAAGGATAGCGACGCCATTCCGGATTGCCGGAATCCAGAAGCCAAGGATGACCTATTAAGATTACATCCCTGTAGCCTGGATGCCGGCAATCCCGGTATGACGATCTCTGCGAAGAGCTGAAGTATCTTGCTAATCAGGTCAAAGAATTTAGAAGGCAGTATAGGCTGATGTGTATTAGGAAAAAAGTCTGCTCCACAAGGCATTACAAAACAAAATCCGCAGCCACCAAGCTGTTCACACCCGTCAACTGAATGGAGAAATCCGCAGCACTGTCGGCATCGTTATTGCCGTAAAGAATGTGCGCGAGTTGATCAAAATATAGCTCGCCCGGATTGGCAAATACGCCCGAAAAAGTCCCGCCTAGCGTGGGCGCTGAAAAAGCATTGTTGCCCGCAAGCGCTGTGTTCGCATCAATAGCCGACAAATCAATTTTATCTCCTTGACTGTGGTTAAAATCAACGATGATGTCGCGGGTGGTTGCTGTGATGCCGGTTTCAGCGACAGCGTTAAACTTGAATTTGTCTGCGCCAAGTCCGCCAGTCAGGTTGTCTTTCCCTAAACCGCCAATCAGACTGTCATTGCCGGCGCCACCGTTTAGGATGTTAGCGCCGGCATTGCCGGTTAAGACATTATTGCTCGTATTACCTGTGCCGTTAATAGCCGCTGTGCCGGTTAGTGTAAGATTTTCCACATTAGCTGTTAATGAGTAATTGACTGAGCTGTTAACCTTGTCAATTTCATTCGCCAGTGTTGATGTTTCAGTCACAACGTCACCGGCGTTATCCACATAGTAAATATCGTTGCCGACGCCGCCGATCATGGTGTCCGCGCCAACGCCACCGTTTAGAGTGTTGGCCTGGTTGTTGCAGGTCAGTCTGTCGTTGAAGTCGCTGCCGGTGAGGCTCTCGATATTGAGCAAGGTGTCACTGCCGGATCCCCCTGTGATTTGAGCGACAGCGCTGGCAAGGCTGACGGTAACGCCTTTCGTCGCGTAAGCGTATGAAGCCGTGTCGAAGCCATCGCCGCCATCCAGGATGTTATTGCCCGCGCCCGCGTAAAGGACATTGCCAAGAGCGTTGCCGGTGCCGTTGACCGCTCCAGTGGCGAGGATGCGGAGATTCTCGACATTGGCGCCGAGGGTATAATTGATGTAAGCGTAAACTTTATCCGTTCCGCCCGTGGCGAGAACGGTGTTGGTTTCGGTGACCACTTCGCTGACGTTGTCGACATAGTAAAGATCATTACCGTCACCGCCGATCATGGTATCCGCGCCGACGCCTCCGTTGAGGGTGTTGGCCAAGTTATTGCCGGTCAGGCTGTCGTTGAAGTCGCTTCCGGTGAGGCTCTCGATATTAAGCAGCGTGTCACTGCCGGAACTCCCCGTAGTTTGGGCGACTGCGCTGGCAAGGCTGATGGTGACTCCTGCCGTGGCGTATTTGTATACGGCCGTGTCGAGGCCGGCACCGCCATCCAGGATGTTGTTGCCTGCTCCTGCATACAAGACATTGCCAAAAGCGTTGCCGGTGCCGTTGATCGCTCCAGTGCCGAGGATGCGGAGATTCTCGACATTGGCGCCGAGCGTGTGATTGACGTAAGCGTAAACTGTATCCGTTCCGCCTGTGGCGAGAACGGCGTTGGTTTCGGTGATAACATCGCCTACGTTGTCGACATAGTAAATATCGTTACCGTCGCCGCCGATCATCTTGTCCACACCAACGCCGCCGTTGAGGGTGTTAGCACTTACATTGCCGGTTATTATATTATTGAGCGCGTTACCTGTGCCATTGATTGCCGCTGTTCCCGTTAAGGTAAGATTTTCTAAATTGGCTTTTAAGGTGTAGCTGATCGAACTAAAAACCTTATCAATTTCAGTCGCCATGGTTGAGGTTTCGATTACCACATCGCCGACGTTATCAACTGTATAAGTATCGTTGCCTAAACCACCTTTCATGGTGTCAGCGCCTGCCAAGCCGTCAATGATGTCATTACCAGCCCAGCCATCAAATTTGTCACTGCCTGATGTGCCAGTCAGCGTATCGTTGCCGATGGACTCTGTACTTCCACTTTGTGCAATATTAATAGTCAGATTTTTGCTGTTAATCAGTAAACCATCCGATGCAGTAAGTCATTGTAACAAAATAAAGCTGTCATTTTCTGAAAGGTTTGATAAGCTTTCGGCATGGACAATGCCACGATCAAGAAACGTTTTGAAAAACTCGAGCCGTATCTCGACGAACGGTTACGGCGCTTAGTCGCTGGAGCTGAAGCTCTAGCTATTGGCAGAGGCGGAATATCTGTTGTCTCGCGGGAAACTGGTTTATGCCGGGAAGCGATTCGCGTGGGTTGCGAGGAACTTGAGAGTGCGGAGACCTTAGCGCTGGGTCGTATTCGAAAAGCGGGAGCGGGACGGAAACGGACGGTCGATCAAGACCCGACACTGAAGGCGGATTTGGAACGATTAATTGACCCTGTGACGCGGGGCGATCCCGAATCACCGTTGCGCTGGACATGCAAGAGTACCCGGCAATTGACCAAAACCCTCATTGGAATGGGACATCAGACCAGTCATCGTATGGTCGGAGAACTGCTTCGTGAGCTAGGATACAGTTTGCAAAGCAATCGGAAGACTTTGGAAGGGAGTTCGCACCCGGATCGCGATGCTCAATTCGAGCATATCTATGCTCAAGTGAAGTCGTTCCAGGGCAGTGGTGATCCGGTTATCTCGGTGGACACCAAAAAGAAGGAACAAGTTGGAAATTTCAAACAAGGAGGACAAGAATGGCAGCCTACCGGTCAACCCGAATTAGTGAAGGTGTATGATTTTCAGGACCCTGAACTTGGAAAAGTTGCGCCGTATGGTGTGTATGATCCAACGCTGAATGTGGGTTGGGTCAATGTCGGGACGGATCATGACACCTCACAATTCGCAGTCGAAAGCATTCGCCGATGGTGGCGATCTATGGGGGCTTCCTGTTATCCAGGAGCTCAACGCCTGCTGATTACGGCCGATGGCGGCGGAAGCAATGGCTCTCGGGTTCGTTTGTGGAAGCGAGAGCTTCAGGCGTTGGCCACTGAGCTAGGAGTCGCTATCACCGTTTGTCATTACCCACCCGGAACCAGTAAGTGGAATAAAATTGAGCATCGCCTGTTTTCTTTTATCACAATGAATTGGCGTGGTCGTCCGTTGGTCAGTCACGAAGTGGTGGTTAATTTAATAGCATCAACAACCACTCGTAAAGGGTTGCAGGTTTACTGTGAGCTGGATAGTAACGAGTATCCCAAAGGGATAAAGGTCACAGACGCGGAAATGGACACGATTAAAATAGACCGAAATTTATTCCATGGCGAGTGGAATTATACGATCTCACCATAGCCATCATTTGAAAGGGTTATTTTGTTCCACTTACTAAGTGTAAAACTAGCGCTTGCAGCAACAGTCAAAGGTTCTATCGTGTCATCGTATGCCACAAAACTATAAGCTCCGGTAGCCTTGGTCACCATCAACTCGCCATAAGTGCTGTTCTTACTGATTGTGAGACCATAGTCTGTTCCACCAGTAATGCCGTAAGTTAAGGCATTGCCATCAATATCACTGGCGACTAATGTGCCTGTTACAGGGGGAAAAGCGTCATCATAAGCAGTGTCGATATAGTTAATGGCTGTTGGCGTTGTGAGGACTGGCGCATCATTGATCGCCTTGACAAGCACCTTTGCTTGAATCGCGGTAGCGGATACAGCACTGTCATTGTCTTTAACGACCACCGTAAAAGCTTTCGGGGATCCGTTGGTATTCGCCCCCGGTGTCCAATAGGCTTGATATGTGGCATCAATGATATTGTTTGTGATTGCATTCCAGGCCGTAGCTGTCCCCGCTGAGGCCCCTATTTTTAAGGTGCCACTGCTGATGGCCTTGACTACAAATGCTGCCACCGTGCCATCAACATCTGCTTCGTTACCTTGGGCTAGCAGATTGGCAAAGATCACTGGAATTTGGCTGTCTTCATTGCCGCTGGCAACTGTTGAAGTAAAGGCTGTTAAAGTCGGGGCATCATTGGTTGGCGTGATATTGACGGTAGTTGAACCCAAAGCCATCAACTCGTCCCCCGTGCCTTGTGCGCCCGTATTACCATCGTTAAATGTCCAGTCAATTTGCACCGAAGCGGGCGGGATGTTGGAGGCGTTGCTATAGGTTAACGAGGATAAGACTTCATCGACTCTGGCTTGGCTGGCGTTGCTGTTGAAATTAATCGTCAGTATGCCGTTGCTATTGCTGACTGTGCCGATGTTGACGTCCAATAATCGCGCATCATTGCTGCTAATACTTAAATCTGAAGTTTCCTAAAAATTCATCAAGCCACCATGCGTAGCAACACAGCCACCAGAGAATTTTTCGTGGGTTTGCCAGGTTTAGGGTAAACCCTATCAAAATCATCATTGAGCGCGGCCTCGGCGATAAGCCGCCGAACATCCGAAAAGGCAAAACTGGTTCGCCCCTTCACTTTATGCCGTCGTTCCGGGTCGGCTTTCAAACGATCCGCATAAAGCCAAGTGATCGTTGAGGCCATCATACAAAATTGCAGATGGTTGTTCACTGCTTGAGCATTGCGACACTGACTCATTCGGCTGCCGATGTCTTGTTTGAGCTCTTTAAAGCCGGACTCAATTTTCCAGCGCGCCCCATAATACTCGATAATCGGTGTTACCGAAAGTTCCAGGTCGGTAGTGAACATCGCTACCCACTGCGTCTTACGGAACACCCAAACAACCCGAACAGGACACTTGAATGTCTTCAGCATGACAACCGCGTCATAAGCACAAACATCCCTATATTTACCGTAAAGGTTGACGGTATAAGTTTTGGCCTTTTGCCGAACCTCGACCGCCATCTCGGTCACCGACCCCAAGCGTTTGCCGTACTTGCGGCGACGCCCTCGCTGTCCAGGCTGCGACGCATCAGGCTGTGCATACAACACGTTATTGCAGCGCAGCCGGGACAGTATATTAAAACGATCCCCCAATACCTTCCGAACCTGCCGCCATAGACTTTGATTCCCAAACCAACTATCCGTAACGGCCAGCAGTGGCGATGTGGGAAAATAATGACCGATGCCTATCAACATCTGCCCTGCCAGTTCCAATTTAGTCTGAAAAGGCACAACCACGCCTTTGATTTTGGCGGTAACCTTTTTCGCACCAATGGTTTTCCTGGCGAAGTAAAAACGAAAATCTAAAAACAAACAGGCCCAACGACCTTTCACTTGCTTCAGTAAGCCGACCGCGGCAATATTTTGTGCCCACGGATACTGGCTTTGATTGGCTTTGGCGGCATGATCAAAAATTGTCTCGCAACCGAAGATGTTTTTCCCTATCTTGGGATTGATGCAGTCGTCTAAGGCCACCAACAACCGGCCCTCTGTTTCAGGCGAGGGTATCAATCCCCAAACCGTCTGCCAAAGCTTTTGCCAGGGTAATGTCGAAGACGCCATAAACGTATAGAAGCGCTTCTTTTTGATCTCAATGCCGAACAAGGTGACCAGGGAACGCAGTAAGTTGGAGGTCATGGACGATGTGAATGGAACGATGACAGCCAGCAGCGTGTAGGCAAATAATGAGGATCGCTCTCGGCCCAGGTCAGTATCGGAAAAATGGGCTTGGAGTGGGCGTAAAAGATCGCGTAGAATGAACATGAATGAGGTCGTTTTATTTGTATAATCAGTGGCTTAGAATCCTGTATTATACCATAAAACCAGGCCTCATTCATCAATAAGTCATTGTTTTTTAAAGAACAACCGGGTGATTCGCCAACGCATATTAGAGTTGGCTAATATTTTTTCGAAAAATTAGCACTTCCTAATATTCATGCTCCTGAAAAACTGGGAAACTTCAGCTTAAATTACCACTGCCCGAAAACAAGTCGTCGCTGTTCGCACCACCATTCCGCGCTAAGGTAATGGATGCGCCATTGTAATGACCTTGGGCGGCTAATTCAGCATCGTAGATTTGCACTGAGCTGTCTAAAACTACCGCCGCGCCGTTTTCGGTGTATGTGGGATTACCGTTTAGGGTATTTACAGCATCAAAAGCGCCGTCCAGACTGCCATCGCTGTTGTAGCACACCATAGCGAATCTGCCATCGCTATGGCCGCTCAGCAGAATCTTGCCATCAGCTTGCACGCTGACTGAGTAACCTTGATCACTGCCACCCAAGTCGGTGGTGACTTTGCCGTCGCCAGAAAAGCTGGTGTCCAGCGAACCATTGTTGTTATAGCGCACCAGTGCGAAGTCGAATTTGCTGCCATTTTTACTATACCCACCCACCAGAATCTTGCCATCGGATTGGATGGCAACCCCACCTCCCAGACTATCACCGCTACCTACAGCGGTCGTGACTATGCCGTCGTTGTCAAAGCCGGTGTCCCTCGAACCATTACTGTTGTAGCGCACCAGAGCGAACACGTAATTGCTGCCATTGTGACCTCCCCCAGCCAAGAGAATCTTGCCATCGTCTTCCAAGGTAGTATTTGAGTAGCCTGCGCCTAGGCCCAAGTCTGTGATGATGACCATCCCATCACCCGTTCCAAAAATCGGTGCGGAATTAATTGCCAACGTCCCTGCATACTGTACCTGGCTAGTTTCATTAACCGCCAAAGCCGCTTCAATTTGACCGTTAGCAACCTCTAACAGCCAATCCCCGCCTCGTCCGGTTAAATCATCAGAAGCCGCCACGTCCGCTCCGGTATAGTGCGACAGACGGTCAATAAAACGAACACCCGCTTCGCCTTGAGCCACGTTGCAACCATAGAGCAATAGATCACCGGTTTCAGACAACGCCGAACCGATTTGGCTTAACGCTTCCGAGTAACCGGCCAAATTATCGTTATTTAAAACGCTTGAACCTAAAAACAGCGAACCGCTACCGCCATGCGACAGGATTTCAATGGAATCAAAACCACTGCGCCCTTGTAAAATGGCCGCCATCTGCAACACGCCGTCCTCTTCGGCGTTTAATAAATGGACTTCATCATCACTGCCCAAACCAGCCAGTAATGTTTCATAGTCAATGATGTTGGTATTACTAAACAGGATGGTCTTTGCCATAATGTGCTCGCCTTTTGTGTGGTTTTGCTGAAAAGAGTTAGGTTAAATATTGAACTGTAGGTGAGTATTCAATATTTACCACTTTCAGCATCTGGTTTCCTGATTACTTACAAGTGTCAGCCAAAATCGAAATGTGGTGATCAACAATTGGACACGGGTATGGATACCTTGAGCGCACAACTGTGGCAAACCGGCTAATGTCGATGCAATCGACATATACACGAAATATGTCTAAAAAATCATTATTTTTCGACATATTGTCTTTACATGTACTGGAAGCACAAGGCAGTTCGGAAATAGAAAATATTGTGACCACTACCGACAAACTATTCCGTTTCTCGCAAGAAGATAGTCAGGCCGACCCAACCACCAAAGAAGCCCTGCGTTACCGGACTGCACTGAGGTCAGGCTATGAACAGTTAGTTAAACGCCCCTTATGCACCAATACCGCACTGGAAATTTGCAGCACCATAAAATCCGTACAAATGGATATTCGTAAAATTCCAGGCACCACCTTGAGCAATCCGGTCACCGGCGAAATTGTTTACACGCCACCGGTAGGCGAAGCAACCATTCGAAACTTGTTGATTAATTGGGAAAACTTCTTACATGCCGACGATGATCTCGATCCTTTGATAAAAATGGCGATCAGTCATTACCAGTTCGAAGCCATTCATCCCTTTACGGATGGTAATGGCAGAACCGGGCGCATCATCAATATTTTGTATTTGATCGAACAGGGTTTGCTTAGTTTGCCAATCCTGTATTTGAGTCGCCACATCGTCCGGAACAAACAGGACTATTACCGGCTGTTATGCACCGTCACTCAAGAGCAAAACTGGCAAGACTGGATTATTTTTGAACAACCTTACTGTCGTATCCAGAACCTGGTCGATCACCAGATCGCCAAACGACAAACGGCCTCCGTCTATCTCAAAGAGTTGGTCCGCATCGGTGTTCTACTCGAAATCAAAGCGGGGAAAGAAAAACTCTTTGTGCATCCGAAACTGATTCAATTACTGACTCAAGACGCTAACGAATTTAAAACTTATCTGTAATTAGCTTTTACTTGTTCTTGCCAAACAAATTTTTGAGTTTTCCTAGTTGGCCTTTAGCCGGACTCGCTGACGGCTGCTCTACTTCCGCAACTTCTGCTTCCTCCTGTTTTGTCTCTTTGGATTGCGGCTTTGACGCAAACAGGCTTTTGAGTTTTCCAAGCTGGCCTTTAGCGGGACTCACTGACAACTGCTCCGCTTCAACTGGCGCGGGCTGAGTTTCCGCTACCTCTTGTTTTGTATCTTCGGCTTGCTGCTTTATATCACCAAAGTAGTATTTTGCTTTTCCATATCGGTCTTTCATAGAGCTCACTGGCGGTTGTTCAACTGCCACTGGCTCAGGCTGAATTTCTGGTTCCTCCTGTTCTATTTCTTCAGGCTGCTGTTTTGAACCAAACAGGTTTTTGAGTTTTCCAAATTGGCTTTTAGCTGGACTCACTGGTGGTAGTTTCACGGCCAATGGCGCGGGCTGAATTACTTCCTGCTGTTTTGCTTCAACGGATTCCGATTTTGCTGTAATGGGCTCTTGTTTGGTTTTGCCAAACAGGCCTTTGAGTTTTCCGGCTACCCCACCCGGTTGTTCTTTAACGGGACTCACTGGCTGTTCTTCGATGTCCGATGCTACCAACGGGGCTTCTTGCACAGCCTTTGGTAATTCAATGATCGTTTCTATTTTTTCCTGCTTTAAAGGCGCTGGTTGCGCTTGTACTTTAACTTCTTCGACTGTCTTGTGCTTTTCCAGTTGTGTAATCAGGGCATCTTTAACATTTAATTTTTCTTCCAAGTGCGTTAACTGCTGTTTGGTATTTACCAACTCAAGCGCTTGCTGTTCCAATTCTGTAAGGCGCGCCAATTCTGCCAGGTGTTTTTCCAGCGCTTGAGATAAAACCAGTTGAGCTTTATCCTGTTGCTCTTGCAGCATGGATTTTTGCTCTTCAAGCGCTTGTTCCAGTTTGGAAACCTGACTGGTTTGCGTAGTTAAGGTTGTTTGCAATGTTTCAATCAATGCTTCCTTTTCGGCCCGCTTTACTGTTTCGGCCTGATACGATTGTTGCAATTCGGTTTTGGCCTGCTGTTCACTACGCAGACGTGTTGTTAACAAGCTGATAACTCTATCGTGTTGTTGCCAGAGACCTTCAGCCTTAATGTCGCCCATGACGGGTAACGGGCGTTCACCAAGGTCGAAACTGGTATGTAACGATTGAATAATCCCGGCCACCTGCTGATTGCGTTGAGAAAGCTGCTCTTCAAACCCTGTAGCTCGTTGTGACTCCTTTTGAGCCAACTGCCTGGCTTGTTCCATTTGTTCGGTATTGCCAGCTAACTCCGCTTGCATGAGCTGCATCTGTTGTTGTGCCGTATTTAGATTATTTTGCATTTCAATACGCGCTTTTTCACTGGCGTTGTTTTTCCTGTTTAATGAAGCGATCCGGATGCTGTAGAGAATTGCTGTCAGTAACCAGACGGCTATTGCTAAAGCCGCAGCGTAATAGGGATTGTTAAGTGTCAATTGAAGCCAGTCAGAAAGAATGGCTTTAATGATGGGTAAGTAAGTTTCCATTAGTGTGTTCCTCAATAAAAAAAATGACTGTAATGTGGGGGTTACATGGGTAATTTATTTTTTTAATTCACTCCCATACACATTAACGTAATGTTATCCCTAAGAACCCGTCCGGGAAATAAAATTATCAAAATTAAAACTCAATACCCTGCTCCGCCTTAATACCCTGTTGATAAGCATGTTTGATTTTTGTCATTTCGGTCACAGTATCCGCGATTTCTATCACTTCCGGCGCAGCATTGCGACCCGTTAAAATTAAATGTAGCCAGGATGGTTTTTCATTACGAATAAAATCGGCAATTTCCTGACCGGAAATCCACTGATATCCGCAACAATAATTAATCTCGTCCAACAAAACCATATCAAACTCTTCGGAAAGAATTTTCTGTTTACTGAGCTCCCATATTTCCCGGCTGGTTTTAACATCCTGTTCAGGATTTTTAGTATCCCAGGTGAAGCCATCACCCAGCGCATGCCATTCAATATTATCAAAACGTTCTGCGGCTTTTTGCTCGCCAGTTTGCCACTGGCCTTTTATATACTGGATAACACAGACTTTCATGTTCCAGCCTGCGGCACGAAATACCATCCCTAAAGCACTGGACGATTTGCCCTTACCTTCGCCGGTATTAACAACAACCAACCCTCTTCGTCTATCTCTCGATTTCATGAACCATTCCGTAATGTAATTAAATACGCTCGAAAATATGACACAAGCTTTTTCATAGTGAACGCATTAAGCGCTTTAAATCATGGTAAAGTTGCCCTATTCTTTACGCCCTTCATTGTAACCTTAAAAAGACATTATGACCGAAGCAACTGTTTTATTTTCCGACGCAAAACAAGTCATTCCAGGTGGGGTAAATTCCCCAGTACGCTCTTTTAGCGGTGTAGGCGGCACACCGGTTTTTATCGACCATGCCAGTGGCGCTTATATCTACGATAGCTCGGGCAATTCTTATATTGATTATGTAGGCTCCTGGGGGCCAATGATTTTAGGTCATGCGCATCCTGACGTTATTACTGCGGTTAAACAGGCGGCTGAAAAAGGCCTGAGTTTTGGTGCGCCAACAGAAATTGAAACGCAAATGGCACAGCGAGTTTGTGAGCTGGTCCCATCTTGTGACCTGGTTAGGATGGTCAGTTCCGGTACCGAAGCCACCATGAGCGCCATTCGTTTAGCCAGAGGCTATACCGGCCGGGACAAAATCGTTAAATTTGAAGGCTGTTATCACGGACATTCCGATTCATTATTGGTTAAAGCCGGCTCAGGCGCCTTGACTTTCGGCGTCCCCAGTTCGCCGGGTGTACCCGCTTCCGTTGCCGCCGACACCATTACCTTAAGGTATAACGATAGCGAGTCGGTCAGATCGTTATTTGCCGAAATCGGTGAACAAATCGCCTGTATTATTGTTGAACCTGTCGCGGGTAATATGAACTGTATTCCACCTGTGCCGGGCTTTCTGGAAACCTTGCGCCAAGTCTGCAACCAATATGACAGCGTACTGATTTTTGATGAAGTGATGACGGGGTTTAGGGTCGGACTTAATGGCGCGCAAGGGCTTTACAACATTCAACCCGATCTGACCACACTGGGTAAAATTATCGGCGGTGGTATGCCGGTCGGTGCTTTTGGCGGGCAACGTAAAATCATGGAATATCTTGCCCCACTGGGTCCTGTTTATCAGGCGGGTACATTGTCCGGTAATCCTGTTGCCATGGCAGCTGGACTGAAAACACTGGAATTAATTGCCCAGCCCGGTTTTTATGAAGCGTTGACTGCAAAAACCGAAAAACTGACTTCCGGCTTGAAAGAACGCGCCCAGCAAGCCGGTATTGCCATGACCACTAATAGCGTGGGCGGAATGTTCGGCCTATTTTTTAGCGCTGAACAGCAAGTGACGACCTTTGCTCAGGTTATGCAATGCGATCAGGCTTTATTCAAACGCTTTTTTCATGCCATGCTGGATGCCGGGGTCTATCTGGCTCCCTCTGCGTTTGAAGCCGGTTTTGTTTCAGCCGCGCACAGTGATGAAGACCTGGATAAAACGCTCGATATTGCTGAAATAATATTTAATCGTTTGTAATCCGCTCAGAAAATGGATTTTATAAACAACCTGCCTCCCCTGGTATTGGTCTTTGTCGGTTTATTGGTAGGCGCGTTATCAATGCGCCTACCAATAGCAAAGACAAATCCACTATTGCAAAACTTTCAACCGATCTTGCGAGGTTAAATGCACCAGATTATTTCGCGCTATGCGCTGCATGACGCATCGGGTCGAATAACAGCGTCATTGCAACTATGCCCATCAGCTAGATAAAAAGAAGGCACTTAATTAATTAAGTGCCTTTGGAGGAGTAACACACAGGAGTAAACAAGCATTTGCAATATAAAAAGCAGTTACTATGCCAATATATAACAACCCCTTATCCAGTAAAGGGTGTCTGCACTGTCTATAGTATTATAGACTATGTATGCAGTCCTTTTTTGCTCTATTTTTAAGCGGAAATTTCTGCAATGACTTGCCAATTTGGTGCAAATTTAAGTTGCTTTAAGTATTTATTTATGGCCCGTTTACATATAACCGAGCCTAAGCAGCTTTCGGGATTTTCGCCCACATCCGCGAATGATACAATGAGCTTTGTCAAACACGCCATTACGCAGAATATCAGTGGATTCAAAATTCCCCTCCTTGTTTTCCGACGCGTCGCCAACACGGCTACGTGAAATTCCCTATAACTATACGTCTTTTTCCGACCGCGAAATCGTCATCCGTTTGCTGGGTGAAGAAAGCTGGCAACTTCTGGAATCGCTACGTCAAGAACGAATAACCGGCCGTTCTGCCAGAATGCTTTTTGAGGTACTCGGCGATATTTGGGCGGTGCAGCGCAATCCTTATCTTGAGGACGATCTGCTGGATAACCGCAAACGCCGCCGGGCATTACTGGAAGCGTTACGCCACCGTCTTCGGCAGATGAAGAAACGTCAGGCCGATCATGAAAACGAATATCCTGATCGGGCCAGGCGGGTTGCGCTGTTGCTCGAAGCCGCTCAGCAGGCTGTTGATGCTTTCGAAGCGCATTTCGATCGCACCCGGGAAATGCGAAAGAAAGCTTTGGCGTTGTTATCCAAACATACCCGCAAGGACAATATCTGTTTCGACGGTTTTGCCCGCGTGTCGCATGTGACCGACGCTACAGACTGGCGGGTCGAGTATCCGTTTGTGGTGCTATATCCATGTAATGAGGAGGAAGTCGGTCACCTGGTGCGCGATTGCATCAAGTTGGGGCTAACTATTATTCCTCGCGGCGGCGGTACCGGCTATACCGGTGGTGCGGTACCATTGACGCCCTATTCGGCAGTGATTAATACCGAAAAGCTGGTAGACATAGGCCGTGTGGAACATGCGACCAGCCTGCCGGGTGTTGACCAGACTTACGCAACGATTCATACGGGTGCGGGTGTAGTGACGCGACGCGTCATGGAGACGACAGAAAATGCCGGTCTGGTATTCGCCTGTGACCCCACTTCGGCAGATGCGTCCTGTGTGGGCGGCAATGTGGCGATGAACGCCGGTGGCAAAAAGGCCGTGCTTTGGGGAACGGCGCTGGACAATTTGCTGTCCTGGCGAATGGTGACCCCGGACGGCAATTGGCTGGAAGTTGAACGCTTCAATCACAATCTCGGCAAGATTCATGATCAGGCGCAGGCAACCTTTGTGCTGAAACGCTTCGATGCCAAGAAACGGCAGTTGCTGTCTGAAGAGCAACTGGTCATCCCCGGTACACTTTTTCGCAAGGGTGAACTGGGTAAAGACGTTACCGACAAGTTTCTCGGTGGCTTGCCGGGCATCCAAAAAGAAGGCTGCGATGGCATCATCACCTCAGCGCGCTGGATTTTGCACAAGATGCCGCCGTATACCCGCACCTTCTGTATTGAATTCTTCGGTCAGGTTCGTGAGGCGGTCCCGGCAATTGTCGAGATTCGCGATTATCTGGAGGCTTTGCCTAAAAATGGCAACGCACGGGTGATGCTGGCCGGTCTTGAGCATTTGGACGAGCGTTATGTCAAAGCCGTGGGTTATGCCAGTAAAGCCAAGCACCGGGGCCGTCCGAAGATGGTGCTGATTGGCGACATCGTCGGCGACGACGACAAACAGGTTGCCCTGGCAGCTTCGGAAGTAGTGCGCTTGTGTAATGCGCGCGATGCTGAAGGTTTTATTGCCGTCAGCCCGGAAACGCGTAAGACATTCTGGCTTGACCGGGCGCGCACTGCTGCCATCGCCAAACATACCAACGCCTTCAAAATCAATGAAGACGTCGTGATTCCGTTGCCGCGCATGGGTGATTACTGCGATGGTATCGAACGCATCAATATCGAATTATCGCTGCGCAACAAATTGCGGCTTTGCGATGCCTTGAGTCGTCTTTTTGAGGGTGACTTGCCGTTACGTTCCTATGAAGACAGCGTCGATAAAACCCAGCTTATTGGTGACCGTCGTGCCCAGGCGTTGACAGCGGTTTCAGAGGTGCGTGACCGCTGGCAGTGGCTTTATGACAACCTGGATTTATCGTTGCAACAGGCGGAAGCCGTTTTCAACGAGCGCGGTATCAGCGCCTCCGAACTGACCAATCGTGCAGAACAACCGGCGCTGTTTCACCGCTTACAGGATCATTCGTTACGTGTGTCCTGGAAGCAGGAATTGCTGCCACCCTTAAAGGAGATTTTCGAAGGTGACATTTTCCGGCCGATCATCGAACGAATCGAGGCTGTTCACAAGGAAATTTTGCGCGGCCGCGTATTTGTGGCTCTGCACATGCATGCCGGTGACGGCAATGTGCATACCAATTTGCCGGTTAACTCCGATCACTACGAGATGCTGCAAGAAGCCAACCAGGCAGTCGCGCGAATCATGGCTCTGGCACGATCCCTGGGCGGCGTGATCTCCGGCGAGCATGGCATCGGCATTACCAAATACGAATTTCTAAGCAACGAAGAACTGGCGAGTTTCCATGCTTACAAACAGCGTATCGATCCGGAAGACCGCTTTAATCGCGGCAAGCTGATGCCGGGTGCTAACCTGAGCGCAGCTTACACCACTTCATTCAGTCTGATGGGTTTTGAATCGCTGATCATGCAGCAAAGCGATATCGGCGCGATCTCCGATTCTGTAAAGGATTGTCTGCGTTGCGGAAAATGCAAACCTGTGTGTTCCACGCATGTGCCGCCAGCCAACCTCTTGTATTCGCCGCGCAATAAAATTCTGGCTACTTCATTGCTGATCGAAGCATTTCTCTACGAAGAACAGACCCGGCGCGGTATTTCCATCACCCATTGGAAAGAATTTGAGGACGTGGCGGACCATTGCACCGTGTGTCACAAATGTTTCAACCCGTGTCCGGTTGACATCGATTTTGGCGAAGTCTCGATGAATATGCGCAACCTGTTGCGTAAAATGGGCAAGCAGAGCTTTAACCCGGTGAAAACGGCGGCGATTGCGTTTCTAACTACCAGCCGTCCCAATAGTATTAAAGTGATGCGCAAGCTGCTCATCGAGTGGTCTTATAAAGCGCAACGGCTGGGCAATTTTTTCCTCAGGCCTTGGGGCAGGGCGCAGCTTGCGCAGCCGCCGTCATCGACCGGCAAGCCGGCGATGCGCGAGTATGTGATTCATTTCACAAATCAAAAAATGCCGGGCAAACTGCCTTCCAAAACAGCAAGGGCGTTGCTGGGTATCGAGAGCGATCTGATCGTTCCCATCATTCGCGATCGCGACAAAACCCGCACCGATTCCGAAGCCGTGTTTTATTTTCCCGGTTGCGGTTCCGAACGTTTGTTTTCGCAAGTCGGACTCGCCACTCAGGCCATGCTGTATGAAATAGGCGTCCAGACAGTTTTGCCGCCGGGTTATCTGTGCTGTGGTTATCCGCAGCGCGCAGCCGGTCAGTACGACAAGGCACAGAAAATCACCACCGATAATCGTGTGCTCTTTCACAGGGTCGCCAATACTTTGAATTATCTGGACATCAAAACCGTAGTGGTTAGCTGTGGCACCTGTCTGGATCAGTTGCAGGATTATGAATTCGAAAGAATTTTCCCCGGCTGCCGCATGATTGATATTCACGAATATCTGCTTGAGAAAGGCGTAAAACTGGACGGTGTTAATGGTAGCCGTTATCTGTATCACGACCCTTGCCATAGTCCATTGAAACAACAGGACGCAATGAAGACCGTCAACGAGCTGATCGGCACGACGGTTAATAAATCCGAGCGTTGCTGCGGGGAATCGGGAACTTTAGCGGTTGCACGTCCGGATATTTCAACTCAAGTGCGTTTCCGCAAAGCGGCCGAATTGCAGGTGGATACAAGCAGGCTACGCGCTGATGGTTACGATGGAGCGGTTAAAATGCTGACTTCCTGCCCATCGTGCATGCAGGGTTTGCAGCGCTACCAGGACGACGGGGATCAACTGGAAGTGGATTACATTGTCGTTGAAATTGCCCGCCATGTACTGGGCAAGGACTGGATGAAAACCTATATCAAGCAGGCGGCAAAAGGCGGTATCGAGCGGGTTTTGTTGTAAGGGGCAGTTCAAACAAGGTTTGGACGCACCATCAAAAAAATGTCGGCAGCGAAGTAGATGATGCCCTGAAATTTCGGAATTTTTTCCATTTAATTTTTAATACTACCCAATCAAATCTGAATTTTTACAGATTGCGGCTAAGTTCATCCTATCCTACACAAAAATAAATGTAATTAATCAAATCCTTTGTGTAAGAGGCGCTTTGCACCAAAAAGAATGTCAATAAACTACCTTGTCATTTTTTTCAGTCCATATTCTAAAAGGCTGCAAGGCATTCGGCAGGTTTAAATGCAGCATTGCAATGCTGCGTTCCGACGGCGGGACCAAAATTTCATCATAAATGAAACTGTCGTCAAAATTAGCGGCAGCGGCATCAAAACGACTACAGGCATAATAGACTTTTGCCAGTCTTGCCCAGTAGATGGCACCTAAACACATGGGACAAGGTTCGCAGCTGGTGTAAAGAATGCAGTTGTGGAGCTGGAAATCATTAAGCTTTAGACACGCAAGGCGTATGGCCACGATTTCTGCATGAGCAGTAGGATCGAGTGTGCTGGTAACCTTGTTGCCACTGGCGGCTATCAGCTGATTATCTTTTACGATAATCGCACCATAAGGGCCGCCCTGTCCTGACGTAACATTGTCTACCGCCAAAGCGATGGCTTGCTGCAAAAACTCCTCGTGCATCTACAAGCTCAGGGGATTATTCGGGTCTACGCCATCCATAAAAGGCAAGCGTCGATCCTGATTGGTAAGTTGATATATTTTGCCTAACCAGTTGTTGAAAACGGCTTTTGCCGTATCTTTCCAAGTGTTGTCAATATGCTCCAGCACCTGAGCTTCTGGAAACTCATCCAGTTTTTTATCGGAATGCCTGACCGATCTGATATGTCGTTCATAATCGGAAAAAATTTGCTGCACAACCTCATTAAAATAATGTTCTGGAAAGGGCGGATAATCTATTCTTTCTCCACGATAAAACCGCATCACTTCTCGTTTATATTCTTTTAACAAACTAATATCATCGTATTCAGGGTGCCCCTGAAAGAACACAATGCGAAAGCCATCGGGACTGACCGCAAGATGTACCCCTGCTTCTTTGCTGGCAGCCAGGACCTTAAGCCCACATCGTTCCATGTCGCTTTGAAATATTTCATTAAAACGGGAGTGAGGCACATCAAAACGGGTGTTAATCTCTGCAACCAAGGGATGGGTCCGGTTGATGAGTTTGTGGGAAAACACCCCCCAGCGTTTAGCGGGTAAACGGGTGCGCTCAATGCCGTAACAGTATTGAATGACGGCATGGGTAGCAAGGCATGAGCAGAGCACGGAGGTGACATTTTCCTTAGCCCAGGAAAAAACCTCCATGAGTGGTTGCCAGAAGTCTTCTTCGGGTAGCCTGGGATGAGTAACATTGGCGCCGCTAATAATCAGAGCATCCAGGCCATCCAGTTTGATTTTTTCAAAGGATTCGTAATATTTATCAATATGCGCCTGTGCTTCCGGACTTCTTTTCAGACCCGCTACGGTAAAAGGATGGACATGGAATTGAACGATTTGATTACAGGCTCCTACCAGTCTGAAAAATTGCCTTTCTGTCGCTTCCAATGCCGCATCGGGCATCATATTGAGCAGGCCGATATGCATTTCCCTGATATCTTGTTGACTGGCGCGATCCGGAGCTAATATTTCCTCGCCTTCTTCAAGCAACCGTTGAAAAGTTGGTAAATCAATGTGGGCTACTAAAGGCATAATGACAGCTCGCAAGTGTTCATGATTGTTTAGACAGCGCATCGGTAATCAACCGGATAAAATCAGCTTCGTTTTTAACGGTGGCGGCATCGTTCGCATCAACGGTATAACCGTACTGGTCGGCGATAGCCTGATAACGTGGCAGCCTGGATTTGAATAATTCAGGAAAAACCCAGGAAACAAACTCGTCCGGCGGCATAACATTGGTAGAAGCATAGTTTTTCAAGTGCATGAATTCCGAGAGCTTTTGATCAAGAAACGCTTCTCGATAATAAAGTGGCTTGGGATCGGTTTTTGCTCGTTCAATAATAGTTTGTTCCAAGACAGGAGGTATTTTAATGTAAATGATCAGTGTGTTTTGTGCCAATGTTTCCAGGACATCAGGACTGTCCAGTTCGCAAACGCTGCCACCGGCATCATTGATAAAGTGGTGGTAACCGTAGATGTCTTCAGCTTTATGAATAAATTCCGGCACATCATTCATGGCAGCAATTTCTGCCTGACGATGCAAGTTTTGTCGACGTTTGAATTCCTGTAAAGACAGACCACCCTGGGCAGGATCGCCAACTTTTCCCAGAAAAGTGGAAACAGGAGCAAGATTATCAACGGTTATTTTATTGGAAATATAAATAGAGTCAGACAATAGTAAATCACGCAAAAACGGCACGCTCATTGCTTGACGTTTGATGTTGTCCAGAATCGGTTCTCGCAGATACTTCGTGCCTATCCGGTAATCACCCGAATAGTGAAACCATTTGGCTTTGGGTAATTTATTGGCTAATGTTGTTTTTCCAGCGCCGGACATGGCCAGCAAGGTAATTCTTTTCGATTGCCAGTCTAAAAATTCCTGAGGACTCATTTTCATGCAATGGTTTCCTCGTTAATCCAGATAATCATCAATGTCCATGTCTTCAGGATTGGGCTTGTGCTCATCCGGGTCTGAATAACCCAGATCATCAGTTTCAATGTCGTCAAAAGGCGCGCTCCAGTCTTCAGGGTCTTCGATGTAATCAAAAGTTGAGTTATACCAGCTGTCATGATCGTATTCACCAATATCACCGTTAAGATATTGGACTTCTATTGAATCGTCACTATCATCGATGGCGACAATTTTAAACTTCAGGTTATTTTCTACGTCTTTGTACCAGCTACCGATGATAGGGTCTGCCACTGTTGTCATGATTGTTACCTCAATTGTTAGTCAGGATGTTCGATGAGAAATAAATTAGCGGGTATTATTAACAAGGCTAAAGAAAATACAAAACTATTTTGCACGGGTTGAATTGCTAGTGATATTTGATCGTTACCTTAAAGAACATCGCTAAGAGTTATCGTATAGAGATTGTCGTAACAGTTATAGAGGAAGTGGGGCTTCCTTGCAAGTGAGTGCTTTGCTACACACACTTGTATAGTGTTCCTGACACTCTATCAAGGAACAAAGAGAATGCAATGAAGTCTGATTATTGGCATTAGATATCTTGAGTTCGGCAGTTGATGCTGCCAGTAAATCGTTTGTTCAGGCCCATAAAAGCCCCTGAACTCGCCGGAAGGTAGGAATTCCCTAGGGAGGTGCCTAAATGCGATTATTTAAGGTTAATCAGTACATTGCAAAATAAATTTTATAGTGGTTAAAATATAAATGTCGATACCATTATTTTTCGATCGTTGTTGTAAGTGGTGTCGACAACATAAATATTCTAATATTACTGAGGAGAGGATAATGAAAAAATTAGCACCTTTATTTGCGGGTTTGTTACTCTGTTTGAGCACTACTGTTTTCGCCGAAGAACATCTCGACCAAGCGCTGGAACACGCTAACGCGGCAGTAGCAGAAGGGCACGCTGGTAAAGCGCCAAGTTTGGTCACACATGCGAAAGCAGCTCTGGACCATTCGCTGGCAGCTTCTCTAGTGGCTAAGAGTGTACCAAAAAACCATATAGACGCGGCATCTAAGTCGCTGCAAGAAGCCATTGATCATGGCAATTTGAGTCATGTGGAACCCGCTACTAAATCCGCTGAAGAGGGCGTAGCGCATCTTAAAGCCGCTAAAGCCGGTACAAAATAATATCAATACTCACATGGGGGAAGCGGGCAGATTGTTCTGCCCGTTTTTTTTGAGGTCTCTGTGATTTAAGCGGTCTTTTGCCCACTATTGAATTACGCGATAAAACCGTCAATTCAACCAATTGTCACTTTTTATTAAAATAATAATAGCCGCCATATTTTCCTTTCAGGGTCATATTTTTGTCGTCTTTTTCCACAACTGTAAACATGTCAAACCTGCTACTACCTATAATAGCAACTTTTAATTTACCCTCTTCTACATCGTAATTTACAGGTGGCTGGTCGTAATAAGTCCCTTCGCGAGGAATATGCAAAATCGTTACTTTGCCATCCTTAAATACCCAGGTATCTTCCCGATCGATAGCTTGTTTATCGTTTAAAGAGTTTTTGGTGGATTGCAACTTCCAGGTACCCTCTACTTCTTCTTTCGATTGCAATGTAACATCGGCATAAACAGCGCTGCCAAAAGCAGACAAAACCAATAACATTGCTGCTAGATTTATTTGTTTCATTATCGTTTTCCTATATTAAAATTAAATAATAAACTCAACATTCTACTCACACGCCGGGGAGAACTAAAGCATTATTAATTTATCAGCAAGCCCGAATAATGCATCTTAAGAATCGTGAGCAAACTTACTCCCTGACTTCCCTGCGCTTCATCCAGGTTAGTTGCTTCGTGAGCAAGGATATTTATTCGACGAATGAGATTTATATAGGCTGTCCTGAGCTTGTCGAAGGGGCTGAGCAGGATTTTGGGTGAAGCAGTAGGCAGGCCTATCATGCGTCTATACATCAGTACGGACGCCTTGCCTTCTGCTTCGACTGTGGGATTTAGGTCGAATAGCCTTCTTTGCTGGAAATTGTTCAGGTCGAATAGATACAACATAACAACACCCCCCCTGATGACCTTACAAAATACGAGTAAAATTACAGATTGTCATACCGGCTCAAATCCAATAATCCTGCTTCCAGACCCCTGTATTTTTTATGTTGCTCATTAAACCAATCTGCATTTTGCCAGATTTCAGGATTGGTGCGGCGTACACCGAATTTACTGTAGAGCTTCTCTATATCGATTTCAGTCCTGGCAAAACGGATCATATCAACAAATTCGCCTAGCTGTTCTTTCTCTACACTAAAGTAAAAGTCGGGGTAGCTGCCGATAAAACCGGGATATACAGTAATCGTGTCGTTCTCCGACTCCCGCCGAAAATTTTGTCCTAACATGGTTGATATATTGCTAAAGGCCTTATTGATTAACAAAGTGTATACAAGATCTTTCTCAGTATTACTTGTTTTAACCCGCAACAGTATGTCATCGGTTAGCGCACGTAATTCATGCCCTTTCAATTTTGCGAGCTTGCGCATTTCACTATCGGCCTGTTGCTGAACGGGCGTTGTATTGGCTCTGATACACACAGCCTGCTGGCACCGGTTAATAGTATCCATGTCGCCTGCGGCTTTGCCCATTTTTTGCCTGAGCTGGTCGAATAATTCTTTTTTATAATCCGTGGTAAGGAATTTAACTTCGCTTGGATGATCAATGCTTAGTAGTGGTGGCGCCGTACGCAAACTGTCGAAACCAGGGTACCAACTGTTCCAAATAGTTTGCCTTTCCATAGCCGGCATCAAACGTAAAAAGTTATCTTCTGCATCCTGGCGTAATAAATCCATATAGGTCCGGCTGGCAATTTGCAGTCCCGCTGACCCGTAAACATTAAAACCGGCAACTAATAAATAATGCAATTGTTCAAATGTCGGATAATCAACCACCCAGCCGGTTAAAGGCGTATCGCCAATAAAACCTTTAGTGACCGTTGCGCTGTCTAAATGCCTGAATACAGTAAGCGCCGCATTTTGATTAGTACCCTCTCCGTCCCAGATATTAGCCAGACCAAAACCCTTATTTTTGGGTAGAAGCTGATCAATATACGTATTTTTATTTTTGAGGTATTCTTTGCCTAAAGCATCATACTTAACAAATGCAAACAAGCCTATTTGATTCCCTTTCTGTCCTGGCAACCCCAAAAGTTGTGCGTTTTTAGCAAGAAATGCAGCGTAATCTTTGGGGTAAAACTTACCGGGCTGGGTAAAAACAACCCAGAACAGATCCCTGATACTATTCAAGGCAATTTGTCCACGGCACACGGGCCCTTTAATAAATCCTGAAACAAAATATTCAGCATCATCCAGTAAAAATTGATGTTTGGACACCAGGGGAAGTTCAACAAATGCTTTAAACGGATTAGCGGCCACTTCCGGTTGATAGGAAGGTAATGACGTCACTTGATAATCAGGTTTAAAAAACAGCTCATCATAACGCTGCATCTTCTGATCGCTTAATTCATAGACAAAATGGGTCTTGTCGACAATCGTTTCAGTGATAGGCCGCAGGCGATAATAAAACTTGCCACCGGGATCATCATAGGGCAATGCCGTTTTAAGTTCTTCTACAGGCTGGCCTGGCGCGGTTTTAGAGCGCACTAACATAAAGAATTCATTATCAGGATGTCCCTTGAAATGAATATGACCGATAAACAGATGCTCGTATATATAGCGGAAAACCAGTTTCTGTTTGAGGGTGGAGCCATTAAAATAACTTTCCCATTGCGCAACCGCCTTAACGGTTTGGCTTGGTATGGGCGGTAGTGGCTCAACTTTCGAGCCCTCTTGCAGCCATTGCTTAAGGATATGCTCTTCTTTCAAAGAAAGACCGGGCATGGCGTAGGGCATTCCCCACTGGGGATGTTCATGCCGGTATTTTGGGAATTCTTCTATAGTGGTGCATTGCAATTTGCGATCAAATTTCAGATCATAATCTTCATCCAGTTTTCCTGATGTTGGCTGCGGATTAAGGCGTTTCAAGTCAATTAATTTAGCCAACACTGAATTATCGAGATTGGCTACTTCGGTATCAATGCGTTCATTTAAAACCGGATAAAAGTCTTTTTTCCGCCAGCCTTCTGTATTTGTGGCATCGATAAAAAGCCGGGTGGGATCAGCTGCCTTCAATCGAGCAGAGTCATAGACGAGTTGTTTGGTTGCACCTCTGTCCAGACCTTCAATTGAACCGAGCTTTAACTGGCATGGTGCATCATAGCAACCGTGACAAGCCACACAACGCGAATCCAGTATCGGCTTGACGTCTTTATAAAAAGAGACTTTATGCTGGTGCTGATAAAGCATGGCTTGCTCTGGCGTCAGCACGCGTTGTTTAGGTGCGGACGGCCCGTATAAGCTTTCATAGTCTATGGCTTTATAAACAATAGACGCGCAGCCGGTGATAATGAGAAATACCAGTAAGTATGATTTTTTACCCGCTATTGCTCTGATTTTGTCCACAATTTCACCTTTTTAGTTTGGCACACTGTGCTGCTTTTAACCAAGTAACGCCGGATGGCGCTTGTTGTCTGTAGCATCTCACCTTGTTATTTATAACTTTTTAAATTTCACAACCTTGTTTAAAGGACTCAGATTGATTTCATCGATCACTGTGTGCGCCCTTGAACCCAATACGTATGATACCGCTGCCGCCACATCTTCCGGCAAAATGGCGTTGCTTTCATGGTCGCCCGGCTCAAAAGCCAGGTCTTCAAAAAATGCCGTTTTCACCATGCCGGGATTAATCAAACAGACCCGCACACTGCTTTTGCCGCATTCTTCCCGTAACGCTTGGGTAAACCCACGCACGGCAAATTTGCTGGCACAATAAATAGTCCCTTTGCGGCTGCCTTTTAAACCCGCCTCGGAACCGATAAAGATTAAATCACTGTTAGCTTTGCGTTTTAAAGCTGGTAGCAAGGCCTTGGTCAAAAAGACCTGACTGGTAAAATTTATCGTCATCAAGTCTTCGATTTGTGGGTAGGAAAACTCTTCAACTGAACCAAACTGGCCCATCCCCGCCGAAAAAACCACGGCATCAATATCGGGGAATGTTTGCTGCAATTGACGAATTTTTTGCGGCAGTTCGTTTAACTGGCTTAAATCCAGTTGCACTGTACTGAAGTTGTCCATTTGCCGGGTAAACTTCCGGCAATCGCGAGACACACCAATAACGGAATGTCCCTGCTGCAACAGGTTTTGGACGACAGCACGGCCTATCCCTGAACTGGCTCCAGTCACCAGGACGGTACGTTTTACAATGTGCATGGGAAAAATTTATTTTCAGGAATAAAGCTTAATAATTGTTCAGTGCAGTAGTGCATCATTTCCTGCTCCAGTTCCTGTCTATAGGAAATCATTCCATTCTGATTATCTAATGGGCTGGCAAACAATTTTTCATCAGGATAAAGTTTTTGCACTTTTTTAAAAAATTTCTCCGGCAATCTGAATGCCCCAAGACTGACTGAATGCAGCTGATCCATTTTAATTATCGAAAATACCTGCTCAAATAATTGCCGGTATTGCTGCTGGTATCCGGTCTGATAAATCATCGGATCAAAACGCAGGCCTATCTGCCAGCCCTGTTCCTGTAATTTACCCAGCGCATCAAGACGACGCTGCACTGAGGGCGCTTTAGCCTCAACTTTTGTGGCTATTTCATCAGGGTTCAAACTGAAAGCAACAATGCAGCGAGAAAAGGGTTCACGATTTAACAGGCTTCTAACCTGGGTGCTTTTGGTTCTTAATTCCAGCCAGGCATTGGGAATTTTCTCAAAAAACGGTAAAAATTGCTCGGCAAATCCGGTTACCGGCTCCAAAGCCAGACTGTCGCAATCATAGCCGGAGAAAAAATGAATATCCTCAGTCGGTGTTTCGACACACAATTGCCTGATTTCATCCTGAAAATCTTCATAATTGACAAACAGCACATAATTGGCAGATTGATACATGCCTTGTAAAAAACAGTACCGGCAATCGTACAAACAATTGAGCATGTGCGAAAAATAATAATTTCTTTTTGCCCCAATGCCGTAACCCGAAGGCGCAGGCATGGCAAAATGTTTATATTTTTCCGCCAGTATCAAAGCCGGTTTTTGTTTTTGCAGTCGAAAATTTTGTGCTTTAGGATTGAAAACTTCGCCATACCGGCCACAGGTAATTTTTCTGGCTTGCGGAAAACGAGTAACAATCTCGATAACACGCGGGTGTTGCAGGATATTTTCTTCTATGTAAATAGTTTCAATCATAAGCTTTGTTTATCGTCTTAAACGGGTAAAAAATATTACCGTAGCAGCGCATTTTATAGGAAAAGTCTTGTGATTTATTGCACCGCCCTCATATAGGGTAAAATACTTTTAACATCACCAACACATGGCAAAAATGAATATACAAAAAATTGGTTTTATCGGCGGCGGCAATATGGCATCAAGCCTGATTAGCGGATTGATTGCCAGCGGTCATTCTCCACAGCATCTTTGGGTATCTGATATCAACCCGGATACACTAAAAGCTCTAGCGGAAAATCTTAATGTTAATACTTCGGCTAGCAATGATGCAGTTATTAATGAAGTTGATGTCGTTGTTTTGGCTGTAAAACCACAGATACTCAGTTCCGTCGCAAAAAGCGCTGCCGTTTTAATCCAGCAAAAAAAACCGCTGGTGGTTTCTATTGCTGCGGGAATCAGCCAAAACAGCCTGAGCCAATGGTTAGGCACTGAAACAGCCATTGTTCGCTGCATGCCCAATACCCCGGCGCTGGTACTAACTGGGGCTACTGCGCTACACGCCAATGCAAGGGTAACAGCTGAACAACGCAACCTGGCGGAAAATATTATGCGTTCTGTTGGCATCGCACTTTGGGTTAAAGACGAGAGCGAGCTGGACGCCGTTACCGCCGTTTCCGGCAGTGGTCCTGCGTATTATTTTCTACTCATGGAAGCAATGGAAAAAGCCGCTTTAGAATTGGGATTAAACGAGGTAACTGCCCGTTTACTAGTTCAGCAAACTGCATTAGGCGCGGCCAAAATAGCGTTGGAATCGTCTGAATCACCCGAACAATTACGCAAACGGGTCACTTCACCAGGGGGAACAACGCAACGAGCCATTGAAACTTTTGAGCAAGGCGGGTTTACCGAGCTCGTTTCAAAAGCGCTGCACGCGGCACGAGACCGCTCTGTTGAAATGTCCAAACAATCGGAGAATACCTGATGGGCTCTACTTACATGACCGACCCGATCATTTTTTTAATCGACACCCTGTTTTCCCTGTATATCCTGGCAGTATTGCTGCGCTTTTTATTGCAATGGTGCGGTGCGGATTTTTACAATCCTATCTCCCAGTTTCTGGTCAAGGTAACTCACCCTCCCTTAAAAATCTTGCGTCGATTTGTGCCGTCGATCGGGAAAATAGACACATCCTCGCTGATCCTTGTGCTCAGCTTGCAAATGCTTGCTGATTTCTCGATATTGTTGTTAAAAGGCGTCACTATCAATATCGGTGCATTGACTATTCTATCAATCACCCAACTGGTCTCTTTACTGCTCAATGTATTTGTCTTCGCTGTATTCGCCAGAGCCATACTCAGCTGGATGAATCCGGGTACTTTTAATGCAGCGGCCTCAATTTTAGCGACTCTGACAGAGCCTTTACTTGATATCTGTCGTAAAGTTATTCCCAACCTTGGCGGCATGGATTTATCACCCTTGGCAGCCCTGTTGCTGTTGCAACTGGCAAAAATGGTCATTTTGCCGCCACTGCATGAATTAGCGAGTTTAATTAGTTAAATTTACTCTAACTAAAAAAACAAGCGGTTAGCGCCACAGGGTCTTCCTGCGCTCGGGACCGGCCTTGTGGTAGACTACGGTTTTTTAGCTATAATTTTACGACCAATAAAAAACTTATTGATTCGACTATGCAAGCCCGTATTTTTCAAGCCACTCTTTTTTTAGCCTTTTTGCTTTGCCTGCTTGGCAATCAATCTGTGTTTGCGAAAAAAATGTACCGATGGGTAGATGACCATGGCGACACCTATTTTTCAGACCAGATACCGCCAGAACAGGCTAAGCACAGCCGGGCTTCTCTGAGCAAAACCGGTAGGGTTCTTGAAGTGACAGAAAAGGCCAAAACAAAAGATCAACTCGAGCAGGAAAAACGCTTGGAGGAACTCCGAAAAGAACAGGAAAAACTTATTGCCAAACAAAAGATCCATGACAAGGCTTTATTAAGCACCTTCCGCTCAAAAGGAGATATGCTCTTGGCCATTCAAACAAAAATGGAAACGCTTGATAAACAAAAAAACACAATTGAAGGTAATTTAAATCGCTTTACGGAACAACTTAAAAATCAACAAAAAGGAGCAGCGGCTTTTGAACGTGACGCACAACCAATACCTAGAAAACTGCTCGATGAGATAAAACTAACCCAAAACCGAATTGAACAGACACAAAGCGTTCTTCGCGACCATATTGAAAAACAGGATCAAATCAAAAAAATAGACGAGGCCGATATTGCGCGATTTTTATTTCTGACCCAATCTACAAAAGACCTTCCGCCAAAAGCAATAATACCCAGCATTAAAGAAGCTAATGAGCTGGGCTTGTTTTACTGTGAAAATGATCATCAATGTAAAAAGGCATGGGAGATTGGACGTATTTTTGTCAAGCTCAACTCCACTACCGAAGCGGATGTTTATAACGAAAAATTAATCATGAATCGCCCGCCACCCAAAGATACAGACATCAGCTTGTCATTATCAAAACTTACCATTAACGATGATGACTATCAGCTTTTCCTGGACATCCGTTGCCGTGACTCATCAGCCGGCAAAGAATTATGTGCCAGTCAACAAGTTAAAGAAATACGCTCTTCATTCCGCACTTATATAAATGACGCTTTATCACGTGACGCTCTGAGCAGTAACGTTCCCACGCCCTGATTGGTGAAAAGCTCAAGCAGTACAGCATGCTCTACCCGACCGTCGATAATATGCACACTGTTTACACCGCCTTTTAGCGCATCAGTGGCACAACGCGTTTTAGGGATCATGCCACCCGAAATGGTGCCATCTTCAATCAAATCATCAATGTCCTTGATTGACAAACCGGTCAGTAGATTTTCCTGTTTATCCAGAATACCTGCGGTATTGGTCAGCAAAATCAATTTTTCGGCTTTCAGCACTTCAGCAATCTTACCTGCAACCAGATCGGCATTAATATTATAAGATCTGCCATCATCGCCAACACCGATGGGAGCAATAACAGGAATAAAATCACTGCGTCCCAGCATGTCCACAACAGACGGATCTATACTGCTCACTTCACCGACATGACCCAGATCAATTATTTCCGAAGCATGAGCTTCCGGTGCTGACTTTTTCAGGTGAATTTTTTTAGCCCGGATAAAATCACCGTCTTTTCCGGTTAAGCCTACTGCTTTACCGCCATGCCTGTTGATTAAATTAACAATCTCCTTATTCACCAGTCCTCCCAGCACCATTTCGACCACATCCATAGTCTCACTGTCCGTAATGCGCATACCATCAATAAAGCCGGTTGTTTTCCCCAACTTCGTCAACAATTGGCCAATTTGAGGGCCGCCACCATGAACTACAATCGGATTTAAGCCCACCAGCTTCATCAGGACTATATCCCGGGCAAAACTGTGCTTGAGCGCTTCGTCAACCATCGCGTTACCGCCAAATTTAACCACCACGGTTTTGCCTTTAAAGCGTTGAATATAGGGCAAAGCTTCAATCAGCACATCGGCTATTTGGTGAGCAGTTCTTTTTTGCATCATTTTCTGACTTTCCACTTATGAATAATACTTAAAGAATTAACCACAGAGACACCGAGAAAAAATCAAAAACCTCTGTGCTATCCATGGTGAATATTTATTTACAACGTTACCCTGCAAAAATTGCGCTGGTGATGATAAACACTCAAAAAGGTAACACGATATCGGGTTTGATTTTCTTCATTAGCTGTCTGAACTGATTCTGAATGCTAAGCAGTGCCTCAGTAGAGTCAGCTTCAAAGCGAATAACCAGCGATGGTGTTGTGTTTGATGCACGCACCAAACCCCATCCATCCGAAAAATCTATCCGCATTCCATCGATATCCGTAATTTTGCCATCTTTAAAATTTGCCTCGGCAAACATACTTTTCATGAAGATGAAGTTTTCACCTTCTTCCAACACAATATTCAATTCCGGGGTGTTAATACTATCAGGAAACTGAGCAAAAATATCCGCACTGCTCTGCGTGTCTTTAGAAAGTATTTCGATCAAGCGAGCGGCCGCGTACAACGCATCATCAAAACCAAACCAGCGATCATTAAAGAAAATATGCCCGCTCATCTCTCCGGCTAATGCAGCACCTGTTTCTTTAAGCTTTGCTTTCATAAATGAATGCCCGGTTTTCCACATCACCGGTTTACCCCCGTATTTTGTAATCTGATCCGCTAAATGCTGCGTACATTTCACATCATAAATGATCTCGGAACCGGGTCTCCTTGTAAGAACATCCTTAGCAAACAACATCATTTGCCTGTCCGGCCAAATGATCTTGCCATTTGAATCGACAACCCCCAGCCGATCTCCATCACCATCAAAAGCTACTCCCAAGTCAGCCTTATAATGTTTAACGGACGCAATCAATTCCGCAAGATTTTCTGGTTTGCTGGGATCTGGATGATGATTAGGGAAGGTTCCATCGACATCACAGAATAATTCCACAACTTCACAACCCAACGTTTTTAGCAGTTCAGGCCCCAATTCACCAGCAGAACCATTACCGCAATCCAACACGACCACCATCGGTCTGGCGATGTGAATATCTTCAGAAATAGTACCAATATATTCGTTGACGTACCTGCCGTTATTCTCGATCGTGCCGTTTTCATCTATAGCATAGCGTTGATTGACTATGCACTGTCTGATTTGCTGAATTCTTTCACCAGCCAGTGTTTCGCCGTTGATCACCATTTTTAGACCATTGTATTCAGCGGGATTATGGCTGCCGGTAATCATCACTCCAGAACGACCTTCGGTATGCTGTGCAACAAAATAAAGCATGGGCGTAGGTACCATACCTATATCCAGGACATTAAGTCCGGTTGACACTATCCCCTGAGCTAAAGCTTCGGCTAGAATTGGGCTGGATGTTCTCCCGTCCTGCCCCAACACGACCGTTTTACAGCCATGATCTTTTGCCTCTGTCCCCAACGCTCGACCTATATCATAAACCCGCTCCGTGGTCAGCGTTTTACCAACTATGCCGCGAATATCATAGGCTCTAAAAATGGTATCCATTTCATCAATCTTTTTCAGGTCAACGGACAATTCAACTATTTCCGGTTTATTGATGGATTCCTCTGCTTGATTAGTCAAAAAGTTATCTTCTTCAATAAATTGCTCATTGACGTCATATTCCGGAAGCTCATCAATGAAGTCATATTTTGCTGGTCCTTCGTTATGATTCAGAATTTGTTTAAATTGCATTAATGCTGCAATGATGTCACTGATTTCTCTCAAATTGGCCGGGTAACTGCCTGGGGGTTTATGTGTCATCACATCCTTGCATGCGTTCAACAGACTGTTCAAGTCTTGCGTTATTAAACCCGAAAGCCGCCGGTATCCAACAAAAAAAGCGAGCATAGTCAATAATAGCGCAACAATAGTACAGGTGATGAGTATATGTTCAGCAAAACCCGTACTGGCAACATAGTGGTAATAAATCTCCCAGTCGGTGCTTGGGACCCTTGTTTGCACACTTTCGCCCTGCACTGTATCGGCTCTCTTTCCCGCTGCACCTAACACCAATCCTGCTTGCCTTAATTCGATATACCCGTCTCTTACCGCCACTGCCTGTAAACTTTTATTAAAAAAGTCATAATTCAAACTGGCCAGAACAACACCGGCCACCTGATCGTTATGCATAATCCTTCTGGTTATAGCCAGATGCCTATCGGCACCCTCATAGCCTTGTATTTTAGGTGGCTGATTGCTAATAAAAGTTTCGCGTACCATATCAAGGTCAGCAAACCCCATACGGGGCGTGTTTTTTTCATCAATCTCATTGACTCCAGGCAATAACAATCTGATTTTTAAAGAGTCTGGAAAATATTTTTCAAGCCTTGCGGCTTCAGTAGCCAGCAAAACAGGGTCCGCACGAGTAACGGCAATCAAAACCTCCGGATCCTGCGCCATTTTATTCAGCGTTCTATTCAGCAAATCCAGCTGTTGCGATAGCGATAAAGCGACAGCATTTACAACAGCGGTTGCTGAATCCTGCCTGGCTTGCTCTAGCCTGGCGCTAGACAACCAGTAAACACCACCACCAACAACCAGAGTCATCAACACAGCGACCGCCGTTAGCAAAGAGAATATTCGTCCCATTGTTATACCTTTATTAGAAAAACAGCTTAATGACGCCCCGTATGACCAAAGCCACCCTCGCCTCTATCGGTCATAGTGGTAAAATCTTCAACCAGTTTAAAAGCGACTTGAACCACTGGCATAAACAGTAATTGTGCAATTCTTTCGCCCGGCTGGACAACATAGTCATTCATGCCATCATTATGCAAAATTACCCCTATTTCGCCATGATAATCTGAATCTATAATACCCAAGCCTTGCCCTACCCGAACCTGACTGTTCAAACAAAGCCCGCTTCTACTTGCAACAACCGCGACTAGCCCTGGATCCTGAATATTTATAGCCAAGCCTGTTCCAATCAGTTTATTTTTGCCCCCGGCAATCACTATTGATTCCTCAATACAGGCAACAAGATCCACACCCGCCGATCCTTTGGTTTTGTATACAGGTATCCCGTATTTTTCAAGTAAAGGATTTACTATCCTGGTTTCGATTAGTCTTTTCATCTAGTAGACACCATTCAAAACCGACATTATAGCCTACCCCATGTTGAACGCCGCCACGGTTGCGGATAATTAAAACACAATAATCTTTTTGTAGCCCCGGCTTGCGGATTTTTAAAAAATCATAATGGACGCATACATCGAGCGTATTTACTGACAGCTACAAATTCTGTCCGGTTATTTTAGTCAAGCACACGGGTAAAAACTGTAATAAGATAGCGTCAGTTTCACTATGAAAGAGTCACACTGCCATGCGTCGTTTTATACTACTGAGTTTTCTTGCCTTCCCGGCATTTGCTGTTGATGAGAAACCGCCCAGACTTGAAGCCGTGCCCGAAGCGCCAGAACCGCCCATGCCGGTGCAAAGCGGAGAGACACTGGAACCTGATATTACCATTATTCGTAAAGGTAAAGACACCATACAGGAGTTCCGCAAAGGCGGCAGACTGTATATGATCAAAGTAATACCGAGTATTGGCCCCCCCTATTATTTTATTGATAACAATGGCGACGGCAAAATGGATGTCCGCCATAATGATCTGGATAGAGGCAGCAACATCAATATGTGGAAAATACTGGAATGGAAATAGCCTGACCTGTGTCTGTCTATACTCAAATAACCCACTCGCAACTCGATCAATTCCTTAGCTTCTACGCCCTTGGTGAGGTTATCGGTTTTGAGGGCATACAAGATGGCATTAACAATACCAATTATTTCGTAGAGACTACTCAGGGCAGTTTCGTCTTAACTTTATTTGAAATACTGACTGCCGATGAGTTGCCGCATTTTATGAGGCTACTATCACATCTGGTCAAACATAAAATTCAATGCCCAGGACCTCAGCCAGACCGGCAAGCTAACGTATTGCGCAAGCTTAACAATAAACCTACGGCACTATTCAAGCGATTGTCGGGGACAGCAACAACATCACCATCAATCGAACAATGTCAGGAAATCGGCGTGCAATTGGCTAATATACATCGCCGCACACAAAACTACGATTTCCCAATAAAAAATAGCAACGACTTGGGCTGGTGCAAAACGCTGTTGAATAACATCGACTCCCGATTATCAGCCATGGATCGTGAACTGATTAACGACGAACTGCTTTTTCAAACCGCAAACAGCCCGGTAAATCTACCTCAAGGCGTTATACATGGAGATTTGTTCAGGGATAATGTTCTATTTGTTAATAACCAGGTCAGCGGCATACTGGATTTTTACAGCGCCTGCAACGGCTCTTTGCTATTTGATATTGCGATAACGGCTAATGACTGGTGTTATGAAAGCGGGGACATTAATCCCGATAAAATTACAGCCTTGCTCTCCGCGTATGAAAGTCAGAGACCATTGAAACAACTGGAAAAGCAACACTGGCAAACAATGCTCAGAGCCGCCGCTTTACGTTTCTGGCTATCCCGATTGGAACACCAACTCTATCCTCGACCCGGCGACATAATCCAGCAAAAAGACCCGCTGATTTTTAGGCAATTGCTCCAGCAGCACCGTCAATAGCGTTTTGACTTTAGTCGTCAAATGGGCAAACGACCACAAGAATCAGCGCATATCAGCCAAAAGCATTGACATCATGCCTTCAGCCTGCCGCAAATAGCCGCCGCCAAACAAGTTCAGATGATTCAAAATATGGTAAAGATTATAAAATGTCTTTCTGATGCCATAGCCTTGATCCAGTGGCCAAACACCCTGATAAGCCGCATAAAAATCCCGGCTAAAGCCACCAAACAACTCCGTCATCGCCAAGTCAGCTTCCCTGTCACCATAATAACAGGCAGGATCAAAAACAACCGGACACCCCTGCTTATCGGCAGCGGCGTTACCCGCCCATAAGTCGCCATGTAATAACGAGGGCTGCGGCAAGTAATTCGCAAACAACGCAGCCATATCACAGCAAAGACGCTCGCCATTAGCTTGCAGCATGCCGCTATAGCCCTTATCTGCCGCCAGTTTTAATTGAAATCGCAAACGCCGTTCGCGCCAAAAAGCCAGCCAATCATCGCTTTGGCTATTCAGTTGTAAGGTACTGCCGATAGTATTATCCCGATGCCAGCCAAAATACGGCTGCTGTTGCTGGTGCATCAACGCGAGTTGTTCTCCCAATAAGCGATCGGAAGCTTTATTTGAACAGCCAAATTCAAGGCTTTCAAGCACTAAAAATGAATGCTCTGCTGTCTGGCCACAAACGACAGGCACAGGGACGCGTATTGTTTGTGTCCTTGCCATTTCCTGCAAACCGGCAAACTCAGCCTCAAACATAGTCACTAAATCAGCGCGGTTTAGCTTTACAAAATAGGACTTGTCATTACCTTGCAGCCGGTAGGCGGAATTGATGTCGCCACCAGAAAGCGCGCGGGCAGACACAACTTTAAATGTCTGCCCGCTTGCTAATTCAATCTGTTCTGAAATAATTTGCCAATTCATGGCCCCCCCTAATCTTTAGGTCGCTGCCGTTTCCAATCTCCAGCCTGGAAACGTGCCAGCAAGTCATTATTCCGCGTGCTTTCTTCTATAAAGGATTGATGAAAAAACCGACAAGCCGATTAATACTGCCCCAACCAAGCCGGTTACCACTTCAGAAATATGATAGGTCATGCTGATTAGCATAATAGCCGCCAGTGAACCAATAGCATAATGAGCGCCGTGTTCCAGAAACACATATTCATCCAATGTGCCTTTGCGCACCAAATACACAGTCAGGCTTCGCACAAACATCGCGCCAATTGCCAAACCCAGCATAATAATGACAACATCCTTAGTGATCGCAAACGCACCAATAACGCCGTCAAATGAAAACGATGCATCCAATACTTCAAGATACAGAAAGCTCATTATGCCGCCCTTTTTAATAGCGGTAGAAACCTGTTCGCCTTCTTCTTCATCCTCGAATAAAGCCGCCAAACTATCCACGATGACGAATAACATGACACCATAAATACCGGCAACCAGCGCTTTTAAATGAATCGCCTCGGGCAGCCAGTTATGCATGGTTAACAGCAGTCCTAATGCCAGAATAATTTCAATAGCTTCAAGCTTTCCGAATGAGGCCATTTTTTTTTCTATGTATCCCAACCAATGCAATTCCCTGCCTTCATCAAAAATAAAGGAAAAAAAGACCATCAGCAAAAACATACCGCCAAATGCCGCGATTTGCACATGCGAATCGGTTAAATGTCTGGCATAAGTTTCGGGATCCTGTAACGCCATTTCGGTTACGCCCAAAAAACCGATACCCGTGGCAACCGAAACAATGGCAATAGGAAATACCAGCCGCATGCCAAATACCGCGATCAAAATCCCCCAGGTCAAAAAGTACTGTTGCCAGCGTTCATCCATGCGTTTTAATATGGATGCGTTAACAACGGCGTTATCAAATGATAGACTCACCTCAAGAACCCCCAGAATAAGGGCGATAAACGCGCCCATTATTCCGCCCCAATAAATAGCTACGGTCAGGCAAACCGCTGTAACGATAAAGGAAAGACGAAAATGTTGCATATAAAACCCTATAAAATGGTGTTTAAATCCGAGTAACTATAAAAGCATTTATTTTAAAATCAATATTTTTACCATGTATATGCAATTGGAGATTTTTATGAAACTGAAATACTATTACTTTTCATGCAATTTAATTAATGTGTTGGTGAAAAATAACCGTAAAAAATTATCACTATCCAAAGCAAATCCGAATTAACCAAGGAAATTTATGAGAATTAATCAAAAGAAACTGCTGTCCCTTTTGGTGCTGCTGTTGTCACTATCACCCTCGTTCGTCCAAGCCCATACTGGCAGCAATGTAATGAGCGGGTGGTACAATGGCTTCAATCATCCTTTGCACGGCTGGGACCATCTTTTGACCATGCTTGCGGTCGGCGTTTGGGCGGCACAACTGGGAGGTCGGGCAATATGGCAGCTTCCGCTCGCGTTTGTCGGCGTGATGAGTCTCGGTGGTGTGTTCGGTATGACGGGAGTATCCATGCCGGGCGTGGAAATGATGATTTTGCTCTCCGTGATTATTTTCGGTTTTCTGGTTGTTTGCCGCATCCGTTTTCAAGCAACGGTCAGCGTGCTCATCGTGGTTTTTTTCGCCTTTTTTCATGGCTTCGCGCACGGTCAGGAAATGCCCGCTTCGGCCAGTCTCCTGTCATTTGCCCTGGGCTTCATGCTGGCAACATTACTGTTGCACGGTGCGGGTATCCTGGCTGCGCGGCTAACTCTGCTGGCCTTTGCCTGTTTTCTTGGGAGCAACGTTAATGCCCAGGAAACAGAAGTCACGGCCAAAGATGCAACTGAAACTACGGTAAAAGCCAAGTCAAAAACCAGTAAAAATGACACACTAGAACTCGATAAAATGGTCGTTACAGCAGGGCGCGCAAAAGATCTTATTGGTATTGCAGCATCGGCATCGCAAGGCGAAGTGAGTCAGGCTCAATTTGAATACCGTCCACTCTCCCGTAACGGCGAGCTGTTGGAAGTGATACCCGGCGTACTAGCTACCCAGCACAGCGGTTCCGGCAAGGCTAACCAGTATTTCCTGCGCGGTTTCAATCTCGACCACGGTACCGACTTTACGACTTACGTCGACGGCATTCCGATGAACTTGCCCACCCACGCTCATGGGCAAGGCTATATGGATGTTAATAGCATCATTCCCGAACTGGTGAAGACTATTGAATACGGCAAGGGACCCTATTATGCGGAGGTGGGTGATTTTTCGGCGGCAGGCTATAGCAAGATATTTTCCATGGATAAATTGCCTGACGGCATTTTTAAGTTTACCGCCGGCCAATACGATTATTACCGTACCCTGATCGCAAATTCCAACAGAGTTGGCGACGGCGACTTGCTTTATGCCGGTGAGTTCAATTTTTACAATGGCGTCTGGCAACAGCCGGAAGATTCCAAGAAATTTAACGGAATGGTGCGTTATACCCTGAATAAGGAGGACAGGGGAACCTCCATTTTTGCCAAGGCCTATAACAATACCTGGACGGCAACCAACCAGATTCCGCAGTCAGCGGTTGATAACGGCACGCTTGGACTGTACGGCACCATGGATCCGACCGACGGCGGGGACAGCAACCGCTTCAGTTTAGCAAGCAATCTCTGGAACAAAGGTGATAACTGGAAAAATGACGCCAATATCTATGCGCTTTATTACGACGTAGATCTGTATTCCAATTTTACCGGTTATTTGGAAAACCCGGTTTTGGGCGACCAGATTCACCAGTTTGAACATCGGGTACAGACCGGAGGCAATGTCGAGCATACGCGCTATAACAAACTGTTTGGTTTTGATATGGACAATACCGTCGGTTTGCAATTTCGCTATGATAACATCATGGGCTTGGGTTTGGATCACACTGCTAACAGGCAATATCTCAACACGGTCAGCCACAGCGATGTCAGCCAAGCCACTGCCGGCATTTATTTCAAAAACCAGACCTATTGGCTTGAAAAATTCCGCACAATTGCCGGGGTAAGGGGCGATTATATCAATAACGATGTCACGCAGCTCGACAACACCCTGCATGATCCTCTTGTCAATGCCGCCAATTCCGGCATTAGCCACAAGGTCAGGGTAAGTCCCAAGCTGAGCTTGATCATCGGTCCCTGGTACGATACAGAATACTTTGTTAATGCCGGTTACGGTTACCACTCCAACGATGCTCGCGGTACTGTACTACATCTTAATCCTGTTGACGGTAGTCCCTTCGCAGACGGAAATCCGATCAGTCCGGTGAGTCCTTTGGCCTGGTCGCGCGGGGCCGAAACCGGGATTCGCAGCAATTTTATCAAGGGCCTGAATAGCACCATTGCCTTATGGTTTCTGGAAAGCAGCCAGGAACTGGTCTTTGTGGGGGATGCGGGCACCACTGAAGTGAATGGGAAATCGCATCGTTACGGAGTAGAGCTTACCAACTACTACAAGCCGACCGATTGGTTGACGCTGGATGCCGACTTTGCCTTTACTTCCGCGCACTTTGTAACAACTCCGGAGGGAGCGACCAACAGCTATATACCCAACTCCGTGGGTAGAGTCATCAGTGCTGGCGCTACCGCAGTCGCCCCTAACGGTTTGTTTGGCACGGTACGCTTGCGGCATTTCGGGTATGTACCTCTGGATGAATCCGGCACATTTTGGGCCGGCAGCACCAGCATCGTCAATATGAGCGCGGGCTACCAACACAAAGCATACAAAGTAGAACTCGATCTCTTCAATGTTTTGGGTTCGACAGCCAACGATATTGCCTACGCTTATGACAATGCCTATCCCGCCGGAGCAAGCGGTCAATATGGCATTATGAAACACCCTGTCGAACCGAGAATGGTGCGAGGAACTATTACACTTAATTTTTAAGGTTGGACTTACAACATGAAATATAGTGAAGCTTTTCTTAACGCCGCGCAGCAATTGATTGATGCAGGACGTTTTATTGACAGCAAAGGCTGGGTTCCTGCAACCAGCGGCAATTTTTCCGCGCGGCTGCCTGATGGAACCATTGCTATTACAGTTTCCGGCAAACATAAAGGACAATTGGAACTGGACGATATTATGCTGATTGATGCCGATGCCAATTCCCTGGACGGTAAAAAACCGTCAGCGGAAACGATGCTGCATACCTCGTTATATAGACGTTTTCCTGACATTCACTCTATATTGCACCCGCATTCGCTTAATGCCACCCTGATTTCAAGAATTTTTAAGTCTGAAATCGTGCTGGAGGATTATGAACTGTTAAAAGCGTTGTGTGGCATTACTACGCATGAAAGCCGGGTTATTGTGCCGATTTTTGCTAATGACCAAAATATTCCCCGTTTGGCAGAGCTTGTAGAACAGTATCTGGATAATAACGTAAATTGCTATGCCTATATCATCGCAGGGCACGGGCTTTATACCTGGGGGAGTTCGGTGCAGGAAACGTTACATCACCTTGAAGCATTGGATTTTATTTTTGATTGTGAACTACGACTGCATGGAGTCAAAAACTAATGAGCGCATTAACTGTTTATCTTGATAACCAACCCCAATTCGGTGAGCTATACACCGATTTTACTTCTATAAAGAACCAGCTGAATAAAATAGGCGTTCAGTTTGAACGCTGGACAGCTAACTGTAAACTATCGGCTGATGCCGATCAGGCGTCAGTACTTGCCGCTTATGCTGATTCTATAGACAAACTGAAGCAACAGTTTGGTTTTCAGTCCGTTGATGTGATTAAATTAAATCCGGATCAACCGGAAAAAGCCGCCTTTCGACAAAAATTTCTGGATGAACATATCCACGATGATTTTGAAGTGCGTTTTTTTGTAGAAGGTCGTGGACTGTTTTATCTGCATGTGGATGATAATGTCTATGCGGTACTGTGTGAACAAGGCGATTTAATCAGCGTCCCCGCCAACACCACACACTGGTTTGATATGGGTGAAAATCCCCAATTTGCCTGTATTCGTCTGTTTACCACACCCGATGGCTGGGTAGCTGATTTTACCGGCAGTGAAATTGCCAAAACCTTTCCAACATTTGATGAATACGTTGCCGAACTACCATGATTAAAGCCATTGTCACCGATATTGAAGGCACGACATCATCACTTTCATTTGTAAAAGACGTATTGTTTCCCTACGCACGAACAAATCTGGCTGATTATGTCCGCCGTCACAAAGACGAGCCGCAGGTTAAAACATTGCTGGAAGATGCTTGCAAGGAGGTTGGTGTGGAACTTGATACCGGGCAGTTAATCGTACAGCTAATCCAGTGGCTGGATGAAGATAAAAAAGTAACTCCTTTAAAGTCCTTGCAAGGCTTGATATGGGAAGCGGGCTATCAAAAGGATGATTTCAAAGGTCATGTTTACCAGGATGCCGTAGAAAGCCTCAAGGCATGGAAGGCTAAAGGACTGGATTTATACATCTACTCATCCGGTTCGGTGCATGCACAAAAACTATTATTCGCGCATACTGTATACGGCGATTTAACGCCGCTATTTTCCGGTTATTTTGATACGCATATCGGCGGTAAGAAAGAGCAGGAATCGTATTGCAAAATAGCCAAACAGCTGGGCATTCCTGCGGATCAGATATTGTTTTTATCTGATATAAAAGAAGAACTGGATGCCGCCAAAGCAGCCGGTTTTCAAACGTTATGGTTAACCCGGGATAGCACACCTGATCCACAAGCTGAACACCGGCAGGTAAGCAGTTTTGATCTTGTAGCTTTGGATGCTGAAATTTCCACATAAACAGAATTGGGCAGCTTGGCAGCCCCTAGAACAGCTTTCTTCATGGAAATTACCTTAAGCAAGCTGTATCCAATCGAGGAGGTATTTTATGGTCGACAGAAGACACTTTATAAAGAAGGCCGCAGGCAGTCTGGCAGCTCTCGGTGGACTATCCCTAATGCAACAATCGGGCCTTGCAATTACAACGGGCTCGGATGAATCGACGCTCCTGGATACTCTCCCCGGCAAAGAGGCGCTGATTAAAAAAACTTATCGCCCCCCCAATTATGAAACGCCGGTCAATTATTTCGATGCGCCTTTTACTCCCAATAACCGCTTCTTTGTGCGTTACCATAACGCCGTAATTCCCGAAGTTAAGGTCGACGAGTGGCGGCTGCGCATCGGCGGCGATGCCGTTCGCACGCCGTTGGAATTCACCCTGGAACAATTGCATAGGGATTTCAAACCGGTTGAAATCGCCGCTCTGTGTCTGTGCGCGGGTAATCGCCGGGGGTTGTTTCAACCGCATGTGCCCGGTTTACAGTGGGGTTCCGGTGCGATGGGTAATGCGCGCTGGCGCGGTGTTCGCCTGAAGGATGTGCTCGCAGGGGCCGGAATCGACAAAGCTGCTCTAGAGGTGAGTCTGGGCGGCACCGATTCCGGTGTGTTGAAAACTACGCCAGACTTTGCCAAAAGCCTGCCGCTAGCGAAAGCGCTAGATGTGAATACCCTCATCGCCTTCGAGATGAACGGCGAACCTCTGCCCCACTGGAACGGCTTTCCCGCTCGTCTGATCATTCCCGGCTGGGCCGCGACTTATTGGATGAAGCATCTGACTGCGGTCAATGTGATGTCCAAACCCTTCGACGGCTTCTGGATAAAGACCGCTTATCGCATACCGAAGGACCGCTTCCCAAGCGGGCAATTTAGCTCACAGGAAACCGAGGCGACTATGCCAATCACAGAGATAGTGGTTAATTCATTGATCACCAACCTGGTGGATGGCCAGAATTTGCCTGCGGAAAAACCCATGGAAATCAAGGGCGTAGCTTGGGATGGCGGCAATGGCATCGCAAAAGTGGACGTTTCCACGGATGGCGGCATCAGTTGGCATCAGACCACATTGAAGCAGGATTACGGACGCTTTTCCTGGCGCCAATGGCATCATGTCTTTGAACCCAAACATCCCGGAAAATACCGGATTATAGCGCGAGCCACCAGCCATTCCGGCGCCAGTCAACCGCTAGAGCCGATCCCGAACCCTTCGGGTTACCACCACAACGCCGTGCAGAAAATTACTGTCCAGGTAGCTTGAGGAGAACATTATGAGAACGCTGTTTTTGTTGTTATCGTTTTTCGTCGCCACGGCAACAGCAGGGGAAAGTCAGATACTTCTGAAGGACCGGCCGGGCAGGAGTCAGGTCGTTGCGCAGTGCGCAATGTGCCACAGCCTGGACTATATCACCATGCACGCCACAATTCTGGATCGGTCCGGCTGGGAGAAAACCGTCGGTAAGATGATCAATGTTATGGGGGCACCCGTCAATGATGCCGACAAACAGATCATCATCGATTATCTGGCGCAAAATTACGGAAAATAAGGGCTACTCTTTTTGGCTTACAACTTTTGCTCGGACATTTTTAAGCCCTCTAGCCTGTTGGGATGACGTAAGGAATCTAAACAACACACAATTCATCAAGTATTGTGGGATTCGCTACCTCAACTTACGTGCCAAAGAGCCATGAAAATCAATCAGTATTTACAACACAAAATCAATTGCTGTTAGAGTCGTAACCCCTGTTAACGCAATTTGGAAATCTGCTGTACCATCGCCAATAACATCTCCAGATAGAATTCCGGCATTAAATTTAATTTGACCTGCCGCAGAAAATGCAGCGGTACTGGAAATCAGGGTGAACGCCTGATTTCCATCAACGAACACGTTGGCATCAATTGCAGCCAGATTTATTTTATCGGTACCATGCACAAAGTCTGTGATTACATCTTTATTGGTACCCAATCCCGAATCACCGATAGCATTGAATACGAAACCATCATTCCCTGCCCCACCTTTCATTGTATCTATACCTGCACCACCGATCAGCACATCATTACCTGAAGCGCCATTGAGTGTATCGTTACCCAGTCCGCCATTTAAAGTATTGGCAAAAGCGTCACCGGTCAGAACATCATTTAGATTACTTCCTAATAAATTTTCAATGCCGGATAAAGTATCGATACCAGCCCCTTGGGTATTTTGTGCTGTTGTTACCCCTAAATTGACAGTGACTCCTAAGCTAGCAGTATTGTAATTAGCTTGATCGATACCCAAGCCTCCAATTAAAACATCATTGCCCGCACCGCCATTGAGAACGTCGTTACCAGCGTTGCCATTTAAAGTATTAGCACCGGCATTACCAATGAGAGTGTCCCCATAAGTAGAACCATTGATATTTTCAATACTGTATAAAGTATCTGTACCATGCCCAACAGCCACGCCCGTTATTAGGTTGACTGTTACGTTTTTGTATGCAGTTGAAAAGTCGGCGGTATCTACACCTAGTTTGCCATCCAAGGTATCATCACCCGCCCCGCCTGTAAGCACGTTATTGCCCGCATTTCCGGCCAGCGTATCGTTGTAGGAAGTGCCAATAAGGTTTTCAATATTTGTCAAGGCATCCGTATAGACAGATCCGTAGCTAGTGTACTTTTCAGTCGCGATTCCATTAGTCAGATTGGCATCCACGCCTAACATTTGCGCATAACTGACGGTATCGACACCCGCCCCCCCATCAATTGTGTCATTGCCTTTACCACCTATAAAAATATTATTCTCTGCACTGCCGATTAAGGTATCAGCGCTGGCTGACCCAATAATATTCTCTACATTACTTATGTGACTCGAAATAATGGTTCCGCTAACATTGACCCTATATAGTCCCGTTGCCAAATTTACATTCAGTGAATTGTTGTAGTAATAGTAGATATCTGAAAAACTCATCCAATCGTTACCGGCACCGCCATTGATCGTATCGCTTCCTGCTGAATAATAAATTATGTCGTTTCCCGAGCTACCGATTATAGTGTCGTTGGCATTCAACACAGTGCGGATCATATAATCAGAAAAGGGATTACCGGTTGCAAGAACTGATCTCATGTACGATGTGCCATTAGCGGCAATGCCCGGTTGCGAAACGGTCCATTTAATCGCTCCAGTATCATCAAGACTACTGACTGAGGTTATTGTCCCTAGAATAGGTCTCCCACTAGTGTCATAGGTAATTCCGGTGCCATAAAATGCACCGTAAGTCACGCCATTGGTATCATCTAACAAGTACCATCCATTGGATGTTTCGTCTATATATGAATAATTATTTGAATAACTAAAAAATAACTGATTTGTATTGGATTGTTGAAGAGTAAGTGTTGCCATTTTGAATTCCATTAGGATGTAATGTAAGGATGTCCCATATTACTTCATCCAAAAGGCTTTTTCAAAAACCTATGGAGGACCGCCGGGCGCATTACCAGGGTTAGCGTAACCCGTAGGACGGAATGTTCGTGGTTTGGATCAGCGAAGCGTAATCCGGCATTTTACCGCCGAGGCTTCGAATTGCTGGATGGCGGAATGCGCTATCGCATTTTCCATGCGATTACACCTTACCACGTTAAGTAAATAACCCGTATGGAGTGAAACGGAAACGAGGAGAACCGTGCCATGAACTCTACCTCTACTTGCTTTTCGTTACTTGCTTCTTGCTACAGGGAAAAGTCCGAGCAGGACTTGGTTTTATTGTTCCGTTATGACGGACTGCCTCACGGCGAATCCGCCCTAAACGAGCTAAAAAACGTACCTCTAATCGCACCCCATTGATGGCGTTTTTAAATGACGGACTACACAAATTCGACCAAGCCACCATTCAAGTGATACATTGCGCCAACTATTTTTAGTTTCCCCTCTTTTTCCAGAGAGCTTAATACAGCGCTCCCTTTGCGTATTTCATTGATGGTCTGCTGGACGTTCGTTTTGGCTACTGCATCAACGAAGCCATCATTTTTACTGCTTCTTTCACCGGAATAGGTTGTCGCGCCAATAGCTGGCTTGATTTTATCCAAAAGCCCGGTGAGGCTTCCAAGCTCAACGTTATCGATAGCGCCTTTAATCGCTCCGCATGCGGTATGCCCCATCACGATAATGACCTTTGCGCCAGCCGCCGCGCAAGTAAACTCCAGGCTTCCGATTAAATCATTATTTGAGATATTTCCGGCAATTCTCGCATTAAACGATTCACCAATACCCATATCAAAAATAATCTCGGCAGGCGCGCGGGAATCAATACAGCTCAGGATAGCAGCAGAAGGATACTGTCCGGCTGCGCTTGCTTTTTTCTGGGCTACGTAGTCATGCTTGCGCATTTTTCCGGTACGAAAACGATCATTCCCCTTCTTCAGCCCTGCAATGATCTGATCCGGCGTCAGCTTGTCACGTTCTTCCCTGGTTAAAGCTGCCGCATAGGAAATGTTGGGGAGTCCTAAGCCTACACCACCTACTATCCCCGCCGCTGTTACTCCAAAGGCGGTTTTTAGTACTGAACGCCGGTTACAGCAGGTGTTTTCATTAAGTTCATTGGTATCATTCATAGTTATCTCCTCAAGTGAAATCAATTTCATCAAATAGCGAGCACTTAATTGTGCGAGCCACTGACTTTAAATATAACACGCAACACGGATTCCCCGCTAGAAACCGGGAGAGTGAAAGTATTCTAAATTCGATTTAAATTTCGACCGCAAAGAATCATTAATTTACAACAGTTTTTGTGCGGTTTTTTTGTCGGTTTCAGCCATTTTTGATAATACTTTTCACATCTTCTGCCCATCCTTATATTTTTAATCTGACGCAGGAGATTCTTCATGCAACTCACGTAGTAGAAAGTAATTAAGCGCTGTGCGAATGACAGCGATCGCGGCCAATTTACCAATCTGATCCCAGCTTGGTGACACAGCTGTAGAAAGAATATCGGCTCCAAGTTGCAGTTCGAGAGCCAAAGCCAGGTAGCGCGCAAGTGTAAGCCTTGTTTCGCTAAACACATCTTTGCTGCGCACTTGTATACCACGGACCCAGGAGGCCAAGGCCGCAACTAAGCCTATACCGATCACCACGGCACCGACGGCTTCGACCATCAGTTTGAGCCAATTAACGGCATGCATCACAACTTCTTCGGCCGCCGAAATAGTAATTTCAGTCAGCATTTAGACACCCATGGCAGGCAAAAAAATGCCTGCCCACTCTGCCTGGCTTAATCAGTATCAATTTCATAATTCAATTTTGACTCGTTGTCATACGCAGTCTGTGTTTCATTATTTATAACATCGGTAATGTAAGTTATGTTTTAACCCTTGCAGCCTGTTTATTGGGCAGGCCCACTTTGACGCCTACATAGAAATTTGGGGCAATCCGTATCAATTTCGTAATTTATTTTTACCCGCTGTGATGTGCCCGCCTGTGTTTCAACATTAATTGTATCGGTAATTTTATGTTTTAACACCATTGCAGCCTGTTTATTAAACAGGCCCACTTTGGCTCCCACATAGAAATCCGGGGTCAGGTATTCACCGACAGTGACCAGTGTATCATGCAGCGTTTCCCCCTCTTGAACTTCAAATTCATCAATGCCCAGTTTTTCGGTAAGCCAGGCTGCCTGCCCCCCACCGTAAGACAGCGCTGCACTGGCAAGCATGTTGCCTTCTGATTTGCTCACTTGATTTAATGGCCGACCGGTCATCAGGTAAGCAAGCGCTTCCGCTTCCGGCAGTGCGGGTTCCGAAGATATACGGGTTTGCGGTTTTTGCAGTGAACCGGTCAGATTAAGAATCGCGGTAACCTTTGTATTTTTTGAAACGCGTATGGCTTCTACATCCAGCCAGGGATTATCAACAGGACCGTTAAATAGGAAACGTCCCTTGCGTACAGTCAGATCCTGACCATAGCTTTTGTAACGGGCCTTGATCATATCGACATTACCGTGCATAGTCATTTTCTCCCCTGCCTTGACGATCTTTAATTTACCCGTCAGATTGGTTGCCAGCCCTTTCCCTGAAAAACTGACCTGCTTGCCGAGTTCAACGTCTATATTTGCATCGATACCGGGAGTGGCCGGTGCTTTTTTCTCAACCTTTTCCTGCCCGAGTATGATTTCATCGGGACTGACCCTTACGGCATTTTCAGGAAATTCCTGTAGCGACATTATCGCTTTTGGTACTTTTAATGTACCGGTCACTTTCCCTTGTAACTCAGCAAAAACGAATTTTAAGTCTGGCGAAACAGCTATTTGCGCTTCCGGCAATTTGGCAACTTCAAAATTTTCACCTTTCAGCGTTAATTCAACAGGCCAGCCGGCTTGCGCTTGCAAACTTGCAAAACCATCAAGATAGACAGCTCCTCCTTGCCCTGATTTTGCTGAACCTGTCATCTGAATGCGGCCGGTATCACCGCCTGAAGCTAATGCCTGAAATTTAATTTCACGAAGAGCAAGGCCTAGCTCATCAACATTGAAAGCCCCTCCTGTAAAGCGTACTGCCCCGCTGGCAATCGGCTTTTGTGGGGTGCCTTGCAAAGCCAGATCTGCATTCACATGGCCTTTAATGTTCGATAGCTGAGGTACAAGCGGATTCAGTAAGGCAAACTCAACTACTGATACAGTTATCCGGCCAGACAGGGTTTGCGATTTGCCGGTATCCATTTGTAATTGAGCGCGTACATAATCCTGGCCAGCCAGTCTAAAATCAATATCTGCTGAAACAGCATTTTCTTTAATACTACCCGACAGTGACGAGGCGCCCAGCGGGACTTTTGTTGTCCCTTCTGGGGCCTGTAATAAAATCGTCAAAGGTGGGCTATCGATCCGATAATGTCCGGCCAGCAATCCCTCTTGCTGTTGCAGGTCCGCATTGATGTTAACCAAACCTTTTAGCAGCACCTGTTCAGGAGAGTCTGCTTGCTTCCGTATGGCAGGCAACATAGACCCGTTAATTTGAATGCGGTTGACCTGTCCGCCCGAGGCAATCGCGTGAAGATTAATATCACGAAGACCAAAACCCTGCTCAGCAATATCGACAGCGCCCTTGGCAAGGTCTATTTGACCATTTAAAAGGGGTTGTTTTGCAGTGCCTTTTACAGTTAAATCTGCTGTCAACTGCCCTTTAGCGCTGGATAACTCCGGAACAAACGCTTCCAGCACAGCAAATTCACGCACTGATGCGGTTATCTGGCCCCTGATAGCCTGACTTCTACCGGTATCCATTTGTAACTGGCCACGTATATAATCCTGACCGGCTAGAGCCAGATCAACATCCGCCGAGAGTGTATCGCCTTTAATTTGGCCTGACAGGGAAGATCCGCTCAATGCGATTTCCTTGCCATGAAATAAAAGCGTTGTCGGTGATAGTTCAAGACGATAACGTCCGGTAAGCAATTTTTTTTGTTTTTGTATTTCCGTATCGGCATTGAGTGTGCCATATAGCTGCATCTGCTCAGGTAAATAGTGCTGCATCAGTCTTGTGGGTAATGCAAATGCCTTTAGTGCAAAATTAAGATCACCACTAGCAAGGTACCGTCCGTGTGTACAAATAGATGCGGTTTTTTGAACCAGACAGACTTCGTCCAAAGCCACATCAACTCCGAAAGGACGTTGTGTTACGTTCACTACCAGGTTTTTTTTAAGCTGCCAAAGACCCAAATCCCGTGAATTCAAATCCAGTCTGGAAAAATCACCTATCCAGTTACCCGCTTTGAGACTGCCTGTTAATGCAGTTGATAAATGCCCATGGACGGAATTTATATTGGCTTTAAAATTATGCTGGACAAGCGTACCCAGACCATCAACCTGCACTGAATCTACTTGCACAGCGCCACTTTTGATTGTACTTGCTGATAAAAGTATCTTGGAGGTTTTTTTCGTATCCGGAGAATAATCGATGTCAATGGCTACCTGCGCGGCGCTATGTTCAGCAAATCGTAATTGCTTGCCCTTGGCCTGGAACTTTACTGTCGGATTTTTCCACGTCCCTTGCAGTTGCCCTTCACCTAGGAGACTGCCGCCCAGAGTTGGCCACAGCGCATCTAAAGCAGGGGTATCGATAGACACCTCAAGAGCCGCCTGTTCTTGTCCCATGACGCCGTTAACCGCAATTTTATTGGTGCCCGAGTTGATACGCAGCGCATCAACCTTGAGCTGATCGCCTTTTAAAACCAATTTGCCATTGGCACTAACGGGATAACCACGCAGTTGACCAGACAGTTTGTTAATATCAGCATCAATTTGTAACGCCTTTGCATTAAGTTTACCTTTAACGTGGCTGTTGAAAGTAAGGTTGCCCGGCATCTCGGGATGCAGTATTGCCGGATTAAAATTCTGGCCGGTTGCGGTCAAATCAAACGCGGGGACACCCTGCCAGGATGCATTCCCGCCGATTTGAAACAATCCGGTCTTTGATTTAAGCTCCAGTTTTTCAATGGCTAGTGCATTCCGGCTGCCTTTACCGTTAAAAGACAAGCTTGCTTCAGGTAAATACTGCTGGGTTAACTGCCCATTCAGCGTAATCTTGTAATCGTCAAGCAGACCGGCCAATTCAACAGTGCCCTGTTCACTTTTTATCAAGGGGGCAAGGCCGGTAATCGACCATACAACTTTACTCCAATCGGCGCGCGCCTTTATGCGTGGCGCAGTCTGTAAATCCTCCAGCCCACCTTTTAAAAGCACTTTGAAAGGCGATGATAATTGATTATCAAAAGATAATTTATTAATGTCCCCAGTAATTTTTGTTGAACCTTGCCATTCCCCATTCTGTTCAGCCTTAACCTGCCAATCTAACGTTAGATTAAAAGGAAAGCCTCTTCCTAATTTCATATTTCCTTGTACTTTTGCAGCGATGGGTTTGGCATCAACAGCCAGCGATTTGATCTTAAGCTGGTCGCCTTCTGTGGCAAGGGCTAGTTGCAGTTTTTCAAGATTTTGCACAAAATCAGCTTTCCGGAACTGCATATCGGTCAACAAAAAGTTTTCGATAACAATCTGTACCGGCAACAATAGTTCGGCATTCAGGTCAAAACCACTCTCTTCTTGCGGCTCATTTGTTTCAAGAACACTCACATTTACACCATTGAGTGCTACATCAACAATTTTTAAAGTGCCTGAGAACAGTTCGTAAGGCCGCCATGCAAAGACAAGATTATTTATAGCTATTGTTTCGGTGTCACTCTGATAATGAAAGTCTGTCAAAGAAATGCGATCAAGCAACCGGCCTTCTATGGATGCAACAGAGACCTTTGCCGGCAAGGCTGAGAAAACCATACGCAACAGCCAGTGACTACCCGCTTCACTGCTGATCAATCCAAACAAGCCCACAGGAATAATGAGCACTATTAGCATGATTATCAAAAGAATTTTGCGTTTCTTCATATCCGTGCGCCTGCGGCAAAATGGACCTGAAATGAAGAATCTGCATCATTCAAGGGCACTGCAAAATCAATCCGGACCGGGCCAAATGGGGAGTACCAGCGTACGCCTAACCCTACACCGGTTTTTAAAAGGATACTACCGGGATTATAAGCATCACCACTGTCAACAAATGCAGAAACGCCCCAGTCATCAAAAACAGCCTTTTCGTATTCCAGACTGAGCACAGTTAAAAACTTGCCGCCGACAACATTACCCTCGCCATCCTTGGGTCCCAGCTCTTTATAGGCATAACCGCGAATGCTGTTAATGCCCCCCGCATAAAACCGGTAGGTTGTCGGCAATTTATCAAACTGATCAACCAGCGTTGCGCCCAGTTCCGTGCGTCCAATAAATTTACTGTTCCAGGGTAACGGGTGAATCCAGGTTGCAGACAGTGCGCCTTGAAGAAAGCTGACATCAGAGAGTGGATTCTGGTAACTGCCGCTGACATCAAATTTTGCCCGATAGCCTTTGGTGGGCCGCAACGCGTTATTGGAAACAGACTTAAGCCAACTGCCGCCCGGTACTAGTAATAGCGTCTTAGTGCGAGTTGAGCCGATAAGAAAGTCTTCATAATCAAGATCGAGAAAAAGTGTCTGTTTCCAGCCACTCTCCAGGGCATGTTTTAATCGCCCTGAAAGCGTTGCCGAGGTGGCATTGAAACTGTCGGTATTTTCGCGTTTGAGACCGCCGCCGATACTGAAAGACTCGCTGATCGGGTTGTTCAAAGGCACGTTGTATTCCACGACGGCAGTCGATAATACCGGCGATATACTCAGTTCCGAAGTAAGAAAGTGACCCCGGCGATTCAATCGGCGATGAGTATAAGCGGCATCCAACAGTGGTCCTATGTCGGTATCAAAGCCTACACCAAAACTGTAATGATGCCTCTTTTTAGGTCGCAGATTAATTGTGACAGGCACTTGATAAGCATCATGTTCAGTGGCGGGACTTACGTCCACGAGATCGAAATAGCCACTTTGTGAAAGGTTGTTATGGGTTTTAACCAGTTGTTCGATGGTATAAAACTCTCCGCTTTTTATTGAGATGAATTTTTCTACAAATTCAGGGTTCAAAATATCCTGTTCAGCGACAACCTTGCCAAAAACCATGCGCTTTCCGGCATCAAACGCTAGCTTGATATGCGCTTGATTGAGATCTTTATCAATCAACAACTTATTTTCTGTAAATTTCCCTTTCAAGTAGCCCCTTTCCAGCGCCAATGATTCAATCCGACGCTTCATTTTTTCGTATTGACCATGATCAAGCGGGCTACCCTTCGTTTTAAGCAGCCTGCCCCGCAAACTTTGAAATTCAGGGTCATTATACGCAGCGCCGTCAATGGTGATATTAATGTCATTGACATAAGTCCGTGGCCCCGGATTAATATCAAAATCTGCCTGCCAACACACTTTGCCGAAAACCAGGGATTGTTTGACAACACCATGATAATAGCCTAACGCACGTAACCCTTCATCAATTTCCTGATCGGCTTTTGCATACAATCCGCGTATTTTCCATTCTGGCGCATCGCATTTTTGCTTTTCCATGGACAGCATGAGCCGAACATTATCTTTAACTTTTCCCTCAAGCCCTGAAATACTGACTTTGGCAAAAACAAGAGGCGAGATCAAACACAGCGCTACTATTAAAACCCCTGTCCTCACAATTCCCTGAAACCGCATTAAATCCCGCATCAACGTTCTAGTGTTAGCTTACATAATTTGCCTAGCTTAAAATGTCTGATGCCCATTTGCAAAACTTGATACAGCTCTCGCCATTAAATGAAAGTCTGAAATGGTTTAATTAACCAGGGCACTTCTAAAGACAGATTTATAATAGGGCATCTCTAAAAATACCCCCATGTCACCGCGATTTTTGGCGAAAAGCAAAGGCGCTGAAATGAGATAATAACAGTGAACCCACTGATTGAGAATCAACCCATGAAACACCGCCAACCTGGATTATTCGACGTAGAAGAAAGAGCAGCGCAACTGACCAAAATGGGCGACCCCTTGGTGGGATTGAAAACCAGAATAGACTGGGAAGAGTTTCAGCCTGAACTCAACCGGGCGCATGAAAAGGACAGAAGAAGTCAGGCGGGCGGGCGCCAAGCCGTTCGATGTGGTACTGATGTTCAAGATTTTGGTGCTCCAACAGTTGCACAAGTTATCGGATGATGGCATCGAATATCAGATTCGGGATCGGTTCAGCTTTATGCGTTCTCTGGGGGGTTGCAATTAGAAGGATAAAGTGCCGGATTCGAAAACGGTGTGGACGTTTCGCGAAAGGCTTAAGGATCTAAATTTGGTTGAGGTATTGTGGTGTATTTTGCTGTATTCCGTTGGACAATAAAAAACCCGCTAAGTCAGATAACTTGCGGGTTTTTTGTACTTCTTTGGTTCTCTTAAAACCTTTATTTGGTACGATGGCCGGATTTGAATCATACATAGGATATTAATTTATAATGCATGTATATGTGTAATTTACAAAAGCACACGAATAAGTACACGCTTTTAGGTTGTGCCCCACCATTCACCCATCAACTTTAATCTTGAACCGGGACATGATTCCAGCAAGACATTCCACTGCGTAAGCGTCTTGTTCTAGCCGCCGCCGGATCGCATCTGCCCGCCGTGCCACTCAATCATCGGCGGTTTCCCGTTGGCTTTCATAGGCTAATTGGCCTCACATTGTTGGAAATAAGAAAATACAGGCTATTCCAATGAATGCAGTCATTGGAAATTAATAAATTTATGGCGAGACGACTGCCTCCAAACAGCCATTTAGAGACAGCCACGACCGTCCGCTTTACGGCAAGCAATTTTGCGACATGGAGTTCATCTGCAGGCCAGTTTAAGACATTCAATGACTCGAAAAATCAAATCTCTGAAAGGCCGGCCCCAGATAAATCAAGGTGTTTTCGTCAATGTGTCCAGATGCCACATGATAGCACTTATGGCTGTAAGGCCTGATTTAGCAGTATTCTTTAAAATCAAGAATTAAAAAATTGAACATCGAGTAATAGGCTTAATTGAGTAAACATAGCAACTCACGCGCTGGTTTTATGCCAAACTACGCCTATAAGTTCGACTGGAGTGCGTGTGCTTCGAATGGAAATTAAACATATCCCGTCATCCCGGCTTGATGACAACACTTCATGCTACAAAGGCCGTTGAGTATACTATCGAGGACGAACAACACTGGCACCAGTAGTTAATGGTCAGCGTCAAACAGAACCGGGAGCTATGGACAAGTCCAAGCTTGGATAGCAACGACCTCGCCTGGACGCAATATCATCCCAACGCCGCCAATACCAACCGGAAACCATTCCCAAACTCCAGAAGCAGATCGACAAAGTGATACCGATGAGGGAAATGATCAACTGATGTCTGCACAATCTGCAGGAAGGCCCGTCGCTGGCTGCCGATGATCCGAAAATGGTGGCAATTCAGACTTACATGACTGACGAACTTCGCAGTGTTAAACTGGAGCCCGGCAAGCATTGACGAACAACAAATATTTAAGCAGACATATTCAATTGAGGAAATACTATGGCAGATAATGGTTATCAAGACCCCGTTAATGAACTGAATGATGAAACCAGAGACATGCACCGGGCGATAATCTCGCTCAGAGAAGAACTGGAAGCGGTGGATTTTTACAACCAGCGCGTTAATGCCTGCAAGAACCCTGAGTTAAGGGCCATTCTGGCGCATAACCGCGATGAAGAAAAAGAGCATGCGGCGATGATCCTCGAATGGATTCGGCGCCAAGATCCACGTTTTGACCACGAATTGAAAGATTATCTGTTTACCGATAAAACCATCGCCCATGGTTAGTACCGGTCTGCGGAATCATTGAACCGAAAGAAGGGTATCAAGTTTCACGCTGTCAAAGGTAGCTTGAACTCAACCTGATTATTTTACCGGAGTAATAACCATGAAAGGCAATGACCAAGTTATCGCGCATTTGAATACTTTATTGGCTGGCGAACTCAGCGCCATTGATCAGTATTTTATTCATTCCCGAATGTATGAAAACTGGGGATTTGGCAAATTGTACGAGCGTATCGCCCATGAGGTGCAGGATGAAACCAATCATGCCGATGCCTTGATCAAACGCATCCTGTTTCTGGAAGGTACACCGGATTTATCCAAACGCGATCCCTTGCATGTCGGAAGCACGGTGGAAGAAATGCTGAAAAACGATCTGGCGCTGGAGCTTCAGGTAGTGGCAGATTTACGCAAGGTGATGGCGTGTTGCGAATCGGTGCAGGATTATCAGACCCGCGAGATTTTGCAAGCGCTGCTGAAAGACACCGAGGATGATCATACTCACTGGCTGGAACAGCAACTGGGTATGATCGAACGGATAGGTCTGCAAAATTATCTGCAATCGCAGATTTGAATCATAGATTCAATCTCATGAATACAACGAAAAAACGTATCCTCATTGTTGGCGGTGTGGCCGGCGGCGCCACCTGTGCGGCGCGTGCGCGCAGACTCTGCGAAACATGCGAGATCATCCTGTTCGAACGAGGGCCGCATGTCTCCTTTGCCAATTGCGGACTACCGTATTTCGTAGGAGACGTGATTGCGACAGAGGCAAAACTGCTGATAGCGAACCCGGACAGTTTCAAATCGCGCTTCAACATCGACGTACATACCGAAACCGAGGTTACCCGTATCGATCGGGAGGCCCGGCTAATCGAAGTACGTGATCTCAGAACCGGAACCACACGACAAGAGTCTTTCGATGCCCTGGTGTTGGCCACAGGCGCCCAGCCAAACCGTCCGCCATTGCCGGGGATCGACTTGCCGGGTATCTATCTGCTGCGTACCATTCCTGACAGCCACAAGATCAAGGCGGCCGCGGCCTATGCCAGGCGTGCCTTGATAATGGGGGGCGGTTTCATCGGTCTGGAAATGGCCGAAAATCTGGCCGGGCTGGGCATCGAAGTCACCCTGCTGGAATTGGCCGATCAGCTTTTACCGCCGCTTGATCCGGAAATGGCAGGTTATGCTACCGAACGGTTGCAAGCAAATGGCGTTCACGTTCGCCTGGGGGAAGCTGTCGAGAGTTTTGAACAACTTCCGGATAATAGTCTGCGCGTTCGCACCTCGAAGGGGGTAACACTCGACACCGATCTGGTCATCGTAGGAATCGGGGTGCGCCCGGAGTCCACGTTGGCGCGAGTCGCCGATCTGGAATTGGGCGCCTTGGGCGGTATTCGGGTGGATGAATACATGCGCACCAGTGACCCTATGATTTGGGCGGTGGGGGATGTGGTCGAAGTGAAAAATCGCATTACCCGTGAATGGCAACTCGTCCCGCTGGCCGGGCCGGCCAACCGGCAGGGGCGGGTCGCCGCCACTGCCATTATTCACCAGTTCACCTGCAGCGACCGTGCAGCGAAGCCCCCGCTGGCGTTCGAGGGCGTTCTCGGAACCGCTGTGTGCGAAGTGTTCGGTCTCACCGTGGCCACCACCGGCGCCAGTGAGAAGCTGTTGCGGCGGGCCGGCATGGCTTACGAAAAGATTTACCTTCATCCCGGCGACCATGCGAGTTATTTTCCCGGCGCCAAGCCGATTCATATGAAGTTGTTGTTTTCTGAAACGGACGGCAGGCTTTTGGGTGCGCAAGCCGTGGGCGAGGTCGGCGTGGCGCGTCGAATAGATGTCATCGCCACAGCCATGATGGACGGGTCGACGGTATTTGATTTGGAAGATCTGGAACTTTGCTACGCGCCCCAGTTCGGGGCCGCCAAAGACCCTGTCAATGTAGCCGGCATGGTGGCCGGCAATTATCTGCGCGGCGACCTGCCTCTGGCGAATTGGGGTGAACTGGAAAAAACCACGGCCCTGCTGGTCGACGTTCGCAGCGAAACGGAGTTCGCCGGTGGTCATATTCCGAACGCACAAAACCTTCCACTCGAAACGTTACGCGACCGGCTCCATGAATTACCTCAGGATCGGGAAATTTGGCTGATCTGTGGTGTTGGGCAGCGCGCTTATTACGCGATTCGGCTATTGCTGCAAAACGGCCTGCAAGTGAAAGTGCTTTCCGGCGGCATGCAGACTTACCTGGCCCGGAAACGAGCCGGTGAATGCCGGATTTGATGAACTTGTTACCGTATTGAAATAGACATGGAATGATCTATGGGTAAACACCGCGATCACTCTAACAGGACTCCCAAGATCACGCTTGGCAAGACCAAATTTTCGAAAATCGGTTTGCCTCGCTATGACTGGCATGACATTTATCATCTAACGCTGACTTTATCCTGGCCGGTATTTCTTGCCGTTATCGGCGCGACTTTTTTGGGAGTCAATGCACTGTTTGCGTTAGTTTATCTCGGGGACGCCAACGGGATAGAGAATGCTCGCCCCGGTTCTTTTGGCGACGCGTTTTTCTTTAGCGTTGAGACCATGGCAACGGTCGGCTACGGCATCATGAGTCCAAAGTCGCTTTACAGCCATATCGTGTCAATGACCGAGATCATGGTCGGGATGCTTGGCTTTGCCGTAGCCACCGGATTGATGTTTGCGCGCTTCTCGCGCCCCAGGTCACGCATATTGTTTAGCGACGTGGCTGTCATTCACTCTTTTAACGGTGTGCCAGCGTTCATGATTCGTGTGGCGAACGAGCGCCATGACCTCATTGTTGAACCTCATGTTCGTATGAGTCTCCTGCTCAACGAAGTCACGCAGGAGGGGGATAATTTCCTTCGCTTTCACGATCTGAGCTTGGTTCGTGAACGCACGCCGATCCTGGTGCTCAGTTGGACCGTCATGCATGTTATTGACGAATCCAGTCCGTTCTATGGGCATACGGCTGAAACGGTTGAAACGGTTGATGACTGTATGATCGCCGTATCGTTCAGCGGACTGAATGAAACAATGTTGCAGGGAATCCAGGCCCATAAAATTTACAGCGCACCCGATATCCGATGGAGAGTGTCGTAAAAGCCACGACACCCTCCTGATGTATAGAAGGGTGAGCGGGATTTTTGACCGATCACCCAGTGGGTGAATGCCTGGAAAGCCGTTCATGCTTCTATACATCAGCACGAACGGCTTTCCAGGCATTGCAACTGCGCTTTTTAGCATCAACCGTATGATAGCCCGCCGGATCGGTTCAGGATTCGATTCCTACAAGCCGGTAATTTCAAATGCCATACAGCTTGCGCATGCGCCAAAAAGTCGCCCGGCTAACCCCAAGTATTTCAGCTGCGGGAGTCACCATGCCATTACTCTGTTCCAGTGCCTGACGGATAGCCACCATTTTTTGCTCTTTGGACATCGGCGAGCTTTGCTTGATCCGTTTATCGATGACAGGCATGGGCTCTCTAAATTCCGGGGGCAATTCGGACAAGCGTAAAGTCGTACCACGGCCTACGGCAAAGGCATATTCGACAACATTATGCAGTTCCCTGATATTGCCCGGCCACGCATAGTCCAGCAAAACGCGCATGGCCTCGGGTTCAATTTTTTCAATTTTTCTAAAATTGGCGGCATTATGCTGGTAGATAAAATGCCAGATCAGCAAGCTAATATCTTCCCGGCGTTCCCGTAAGGGCGGGATAAAAATAGGGACGACCCGTAACCGGTACATCAAATCTTCACGGAAACGTCCGCTTTTTACTTCTTCCCTTAATGACCGATGTGTCGCGGCCACCAGGCGGACATCCACCTCAATCGAACGATCCCCGCCCACCGGAATATAGTTTCTTTCCTGTATCACCCGGAGCAGTTTGGCCTGGAGCTCAAGCGGAAGTTCGGCCACTTCATCCAGGAACAAGGTTCCGCCATGAGCACGTTGAAATAAGCCGCTATGATCCTTGATCGCCCCGGTAAAAGCGCCGCGCACATGACCGAACAATTCACTTTCCAGCAAGTTGCTGGATAAAGCCGCGCAATTTATCGCCAGAAAAGGCGAGTTATGACGCGCACTAAGATCATGGATGGCCTTTGCAACCAGTTCCTTGCCGGCACCACTCTCGCCTCTTACCAGCACCGTCGCTTCTGTTTCGGCGGCATTGGAAATAATCTGGAAAACGTCTCGCATGGCAGGTGAACGGCTTAATATGCCTTGAAAATTCTGGCTCTCTGGATCCGGCTTGGCAACTTCAGCTGCGACTTTCGGTAAAAAACCCAAGGCCGAGGGTTTTGATCCAACAGCAAGCAAGCCGATGCCGCCGGCAAATGCGCCTTCCTTATCCTGTAAAATCTGAACAACTTTTTTTACCTCGATTTTGTTGCCGTCAGCCCCGGATAGCTTGACGAGCTGTTCCTGGTTGTTGCCGGTCTCAGTAATCGCGTATTCATGCAAACACGATTTTCCAACAACGTCCTGTTGGCGTAATCCTGATAATTCCTCCATGCCGAGGCTCCAATAAAGCACCTGTTGATTGTTATCAACAATATAAATAGGCGCTGAGCCACAAAGCTCAAGCATATTGACCAGAAGCGTTGAGCAGTCGAATTGCGCAAGCCATGCAGGGTTGTTTTCGGGAAATAAGGCTGTTTGTTTCATAAGGATCTCAGTGAATCATCAGGCTGTTTCATTGAGACTATACATGAAACAACAAGATCAAGGTAATTAATATTCATAATTAAAAATTTATAATAAAAATCAATTGATTAAAAATATTTTCGTCTCTTGGCATGGTTATGGCTATAGTTCTATCGTGATCGTTACGAATGTCTGGCTTTCATCATTACAAATACAATAATTATCCCTGGGAGGATCAAATGAAATCAAAAATGTTACTTATAAGCGGCTTGTTATCGCTGACAGCAGGCTGTGCAACCACGGCAACGACGACAACAGCCGAGGCTGAACACGGACACGCAATGGCTGCCGTTGCCGGACAACCCAAGTTATACAATGAAACCTTAAACCCGCGGCAAATAGAACACCCGGATCATTTGGGTTTTAATGATTTGCATATACAGGCTATCAGGCATCTTGTGCCCGATACGCACAGTGTCCATGACCCTAAATTACAAGTCGTTGTGCATCATCACTGCAAAGCCTACGATGATGGCACCTTTGTCTGCATGATGTTTCCTACCGGCATGAAAGACCAGGACAAACCGATTGGCTACGAATACATCATCACCACGGCGCAATTCAATACCCTGCCGGAAGCCGAGAAAAAATACTGGCATTACCACAAAATCGAAGTGGCAAGAGCGCACGCCACGTTTCCCGACCTGACCCAGGAAGAAGCCGCCAAAATCCTGCCTGCCGTGCATGAAACCTACGGTAAAGTCATTTATTTCCAGAAGCCTGAAGATAAATATCCGATTGGCGAACCCTATGTAGTGATTGTTCAGCAAATGCCTGAACAAGACTAAGGAACTAAGTATTTGTATTGTTGTGGGAGCGGCTTTAGCCGCGTTGTTCGCGGCTAAAGCCGCTCCCACGATAAACCTATTTTTCGTACCTAGACAAAGTTACCTCCTCTTGTGTATTTAAAAGTGCACAACTTTTACAGCCAGCGGAATACAGGTTTTCACAGCCTCCGCTGGCTTTTTTTAAGGTGCTTTATGCGATTTTTTTTAATAGTATTGCTGGGGCTGGTTTTTTCAGGCAGCGCATTAGCGGACAAAAACCTGGGGCTGCCGCCTTTAACGGTTCCGGCCGATAATCCGCAAACAGCAGAGAAAATAGCCTTGGGGCGCTTGTTATTTAATGACAAACGGTTTAGCGCGAATGGCTCGGTGAGTTGCGCCAGTTGCCATCAAGCCGATAAAGCCTTTACCGATGGACTGCCGGTGGCAATAGGCATAAACGGGCAAGCAGGTGTTCGCAATGCGCCAACGGTGCTCAATGCGGCTTTTTATCAAACGCAGTTTTTGGATGGCAGGGCCAGCAGCCTGGAAGATCAAGCATTAGGCCCTTTTGTTAACCCGATTGAACACGGCTTGACCAGTCATCAGGCCATTATCGATGTCATACGGCAGGATGCCGGTTACATCAAGCAATTCAATACCGTTTTTAATGTTCAGGCGGATGCCGTCACTATTGATCATGTCGTTAAAGCCATTGCCAGTTTTGAACGGACACTGGTTTCCGGCAACTCGCCTTTTGACCGCTATTATTTCGGCATGGATCAATCGGCAATTTCGGAGAGTGCGGCACGAGGTTCCAGGATTTTCCGGCGTAAAGGCAACTGTGCCAACTGTCATGAAATATCCTTGAAAAATGCATTGTTTACCGACAACCGTTTTTATAATGTTGGCGTGGGTTTTAAGCGCTTGGCACCGGTTTTAGGGGCGTTGATAGAGGGCAAAAATTCGGATGAATTGACTTTAACCGATGTACAACAATCTGAATTGGGGCGGTTTAAGGTCACTAAAGCGCTTGCCGATCTGGGTAAATTCAAGACACCGACTCTGCGTAATATCGCCTTAACCGCGCCTTATATGCACGATGGCAGCATGAAAACGCTGGAAGAAGTCATCGAACATTATGACAAGGGCGGCGATAAAAACCGCTTTATTGACGCCAAGATTTTTCCCTTGCATCTTACGCGGCAGGAAAAAGCTGATTTGCTGGCCTTTATGCAAACATTAACCGCATCTCCGGTATCATTAGATTAGGTATTTTTATTTTTCATCGTTAACCAGAGGATTCATTGTGAACAAAATCAGCTTATTGATACTTATCCTGGCCGCCACTTCAGTTCGAGCAGAAGCAATGGATAGCCGTCAGAACCTTATGCTTTCTGAGCCTCAGCGCAGCCATGTCCTGGACGAAATGCGTGCTTTATTGGCAGGAACGCAAAATATCCTCGGCGCATTGGCAACAGACGATATGGCAGCGGTATCCCGGTACGCCAAACCGCTAGGCATGGGTATGGCGGACAATGCCGAAAAGCATCTAAAAGGCGTACTCCCCCAGGAATTCATGCAACTTGGCATGTCTGTCCATAAGGATTTTGACCTGATAGCTGCTGATGCAGAGTCTTTAAAAGACCCAAAACATACACTAAAACAATTAAGCGAGGCCATGAGCAAATGCAATGCCTGTCATGCCTCTTATCAAATTCGCACAGGCATAGCTTCCGAAAAAGCCAGTGACGCGCGCCTTGATGAAGTTGCTCAACGTGGCAGCCACGTCATGCCTTTTGCGTTAGAACAAACGACGCACGTTTTTACCAAAACAGAGAAAGGCGGCGTACAGCAGGTTATCGTTAAAGACAAAGCCAATGCAGAACAAATCAAACTGATACGCGAGCATCTGGCGAAGATTTCGCATGAATTTAAGCAAGGCGATTTTTCCAATCCCGCTAAAATTCATGGCGACACGATGCCGGGCTTGGATGAGCTTCGAAAAGCAAAGCCGGGGCAAATAAAAATTGACTACAAGGAGTTAGCCGATGGCGCCGAAATAACCTATTCCACCGATGATTCAAATCTGATCAATGCGCTTCATCAATGGTTTGACGCCCAACTGAGTGACCATGCACGCCATGCCGTTACCGGACATGCAAATCATTCGATGCACGGTAACTAATACAATGCCTGGTTTAAGGCACTCTATTAACTTTGACAATTTATCCGGAGAAAACATGGCAAATAAACTACTTTCAACCTTGAGCATTATTCTGTTGTTGGGAAGTGCGCCAATGACTGGCGTTTCAGCCAATTCCAGCATCGATTTTAGCGCGCTGAATTTTACGGGCGGCATTGGCTTTGATAGCAAGCAAAACTGGCCGCAATTCTTAACAGTGAAAAAAGGGGAGGCTTATGACGAAACCAAAGACCCCATTTTACGCAAAGGCACCGAAAATGTGGAAGAGTCCCAGACCAGTTTTTTCGTCATACCGGCTGTCGTGGTTGGGATAGTCTTAATTTTTTTGTTTTTTTATCGGGAATAATTTTTGTCAATGTGACTTGATCACCGACCATTGATTAAAAACTCCGTACTATAGCCAACGTCAATCCTTGGCTCAATTCTCCGGATAACGAGTTAAAGACTGGTACTTTTTAGCACACTCCGGCAACCGTTCATGTTGATGTCTTATCAGGATGGAAATTTATTCGGGGAGGCATCACACCAACAAAGGAAAACCACTATGTTAGATTTTATGTTAAGCATTTTTTCGGCAATTTTAGGAATGAACATGAGAGATCATCATGACATTCCCTTTGCATTACCGTTGCTGTTTTTCATTTTTCTTGGTGCTTTGATTAGTATCACCGTACTTAAATTTATCGGCAATGAAGAAACTGAAGAGTCAGAGTAACAGAACGTTGGTACAAAGAAATCAATGAGCCGTGTGTTACTCGCTTTTATTACAAACTCTCATTAGAGCTTCGCGATTAATAATATCGACCGTGCCGCGTTTTAAATTGACCCATCCATAACCCTCAAAATTTTTTAGATGACGGGATACCACTTCACGGGCTGTGCCTAATTCGTAGGCCAGCTCGTGATGTGTTTTTACAATAACTTTTTCCCCCGTTTCTAATAAGGCTTTACATATTCGCTGATCAATCGTGTCAAAAACAACCGCTTCCATGCGACCGATTAATTTAGAAAGACGCGATGAAAAATTTTTGAACACAAATTCACGGAAAAAAGCAGATTGTTCGATACACCGGTAAAAAGCATGTGATGACATGGCGAAGGCGGTTACTTCGCCTTCCGTTATGCCTTCCGCCGGGTAACGATCGCCGCTCAACATACAAGACGTCGTTAAAACACAGGAATCGCCTGAACGGACATGGTAGAGCAATATTTCCCGCCCACTTTCAGACATGATTTGGACTTTCACTACGCCTGCAAGCACCAGCAAATAATTTTCACAACGACTTCCCGGATAAAATAACTGCTGCCCGGCAGGAAATGTAACCAAACTCGAAGAATCCATCAATAGCTCAAGGCCTTTGTCGCTGTTTTCAACGAACTGGGGGAAATAGGTAGCCCATAAATCCTGGTGATTTTTCATGTTTACTTTACGGTCATAATCAATTTCATTAAACAGTAGTATTCAACAAAATGTGTTGTATTACACTGTGTTTTTTTCTTTAAGGCAAAGGCGAGAGCGGGGGAAGAAAGGCATCTGCCTGTAAAAGCTAAGTCTGAAAATAGGGAAAATAAATCCCTTGCATAAACACAGACTGGGTTAAACAGCCTGTCCCCCAACAATTTTGGGGAACCTGGGCTCCGCAGTCGCTCAATTCCAATCTACGCATACGTTAATGACTTCATGAACACTACAAAATACACATTAAGTAAAGTATTTTCGATAATTTTGCTTCCAGCGCTATCACTGTTGCTATTGAGTTGCGACAAACAGCAGATCAGAGAAGCTCTTACGCCTGAAAGCTTTGAGCAGGATTCCCAGGCATACAGCCTGCCCGGTTTTGATCCCGGCGCGCATCAGTCCCCCATCAATATTTTTACCAAGAGAACCAAAAAAGAAAATGATGATGATCAACATCAGTTTGTTGTCCATTTTCAGGATGAAATTACCGCGGTTGAAAATCTGGGGCACACGATACAGCTTGATTTTAAACAGGGTAGTACCATTATCATTGGCGGGATCACCTATACCTTTAAACAAATGCACTTCCATACGCCATCGGAGCATCTCATTGATGGCGTCACTTTTCCAATGGAACTGCACATTGTCAGCGCGACTGAAAACTCAGCATCGCCGAATTATTTGGTGATCGCGATTTTATTCAAGATGGGTGAAGAAAGTAAGTTTATTAATGAGTTTTTAACCAGCATTCCAAACCATGAGCATAGCAAGACAAACACTAAAGCGGGCAGCATCAGGTTCACCGATCTGGTATCGTTGAGCCCTTCCGGCGAGCTCGGCCATCATTTTCATTACAAAGGTTCCCTGACCACACCGCCCTATACTGAAACCGTTGACTGGTTTGTTTTAAAGCAGATTTTTGAAGCCTCACCCGAGCAAATTAAAGTGATTAATAAACTTGAGGGTGATAACGCGCGGCATATTAAAGACAAAAATAACCGATTGGTTGAAGCTAATTAACAAAAATCGGTGTCATTTGTTTCACTAACCTCCATTGAAACATGTGTCTGTTTCAATGAAACAAATAATGAAACAAATAACAAGGATCAGCGCTATCTTAAAGTCACAGAGAAAATAATAATATATTGATTTATAATAAATTTTTTATTTTGGCACAGGCATTGCTTTAAGTAAAAGAAATAACCCAAAATAACAACCGGAGAGACACCATGATATTCAAACAATTATTTGATAAAGAAACCTGGACTTACACCTATTTAATTGCCGACCCCGTCAGTAAAGAAGCTCTTTTTATTGATCCGGTCAACACCCACATCGATGACTATATCGCCCTGCTGGAAGCGCATGGCTTGCAACTGAAATATTCACTGGAAACCCATGTTCATGCCGACCACATAACCGCCAGCGGCCTGTTGCGCCAACGCCTGGGCGCACAAACGGCTGTCAGCCAGCTCTGCGGCGCGGAAACGGCGGATGTGCAAATCCAGGATGGCGATATTTTCAAATTGGGCGCCTGTGAAGAGATTAAGGTGATTGCTACACCGGGCCATACGAAAGGCAGTATTTCCTTTTTGTGGCGTGACCGGGTTTTCACTGGCGACTCATTATTCATTGGCGGCTGTGGCCGCACCGATTTTCAGGGCGGTGATGCCGGTGCGCTGTATGACTGCATTACCCAACGGTTGTTTACCTTGCCGGGTGAAACGCTGGTTTATCCGGGTCATGATTATCAGGGGCGCTGGGTCAGCAGTATCGAGCAGGAACGCACGAGCAATCCCCGTTTGGCGGTAAAAACACGCGAGCAGTTTATCGAGATCATGAATAACCTGAATCTCCCCAAACCCCGCTTGATCGATGAAGCCGTGCCTGCGAACCGTTATTGCGGCCTGGATGAAAATGAACGCCAGGATGCGGTTACGGTAAGAGAGACCACGCGTCCCGTTCGCAATGAAATCACCCCTCAAGACATGGTCGCTGAAGCCAAGCAACACATAACTGAAGTCAATGTAACTACCGCCAAACAACTGCTGGCAGAAGGCAATATTGTTGTTGTCGATACCCGTGAAGAGAGCGAATACGCAGCAGGCCATATTGATAATGCCCTGCTCCTGCCTCGCGGCGTCCTGGAATTTAAAATCGGCGCTGTACCCGAACTGGCTGACAAATCCAAAGCGGTGTTGATTTATTGCCGCACCGGCGGCCGTTCCGCAATGGCGGCGCAGACGATGCAACAATTAGGCTATCAGAATGTCCTGTCCATGGCGGGTGGTTTTGAAGCCTGGCAAAAAGCATAACTGAAATACAATTTAAGAACTAAAAATCAAACGTGCAGTTAAAAAGCCCCCTCCAGCCGTAGGCCGGAATAAGACCACCCAAGCGTAGCGCGTGGTGGCGTTTCCGGCCTACAACTGCAAACGTAAGCGTTCACCTCCCCCTTTAGTAAAAGGGGGATTGAGGGGGATTTATCTAATAAAATCTCCCCTAACCCCTCTTTTCCAAAGAGGGGGGACTGAACGCTTACCTGCAAACGGGCGCAAAGCGCGGTTTTGCGCCCTAAAATTTAGATAAGAATAACAAATAACAACCAGAGGAACTCATGTCACAACAACACCATACTATCTTGATTGTCGGAGGCGGCGCAGCAGGCGTTTCCGTAGCTAATAACATGCGCCGTCAGAACGCCAATATCGATATTGCCATTATCGAGCCATCTGAAAAGCATTATTACCAACCTGGTTTCACCATTATTGGCGGCGGCGCGTATACCATGAAACAAACCACCCGGAATGAAGCAGATTTGATTCATCCGACAGTCACCTGGGTCAAGGACTACGCTGAAACCTTTCAGCCTGATGCCAATAGCGTGACTTTGCGTTCAGGCGAGACGATCAGCTACGACTATCTGGTGGTATGTCCGGGCTTGCAACTGGATTGGGATAAAGTCGTCGGCCTAAAAGAAACGATTGGTAAAAACAATGTGTGCAGTAACTATTCGCCGGATACGGTGGAATACACCTGGGAATGTATCAAAAATATCGAATCGGGAACAGCGTTGTTTACACAACCGCCGATGCCGATTAAATGTGCCGGCGCACCCCAGAAAATCATGTATCTGGCTGCGGATCGTTTTCGCAAAAAACGCATATTGGATAAAATCAATGTTGAGTTCTGTAACGCCGGCCCCGCTATATTCGGCATTCCTTTTTTTGCCAAAGCTTTAAATAAAGTGGTTGCAGGCTACGGGATTAAAACCCATTTTAACCACAACCTGGTTGCCATTGATGGCCCGGCTAAAACCGCCACGTTTGAAACAACAGATAGCGAAGGCAACAAGCAACAAGTCACCAAACCCTTTGACATGATTCATGTCACGCCCCCGCAAAGCGCGCCCGATTTTATTAAAAAAAGTCCATTAGCGAATGCTGCCGGATGGGTAGATGTGCATGAGAGAACGTTTCAGCATAATAAATACCCTAATATTTTCGGTTTAGGCGATGCAACTTCAACGCCAAATGCCAAAACGGCCGCAGCCGTCAGGAAACAGGTGCCGATTTTGGTTGATAACATTTTGTATCTCATCCAGGGTAAAGCGGTTGAGGAAAAATACGATGGTTATGGCTCTTGCCCATTAACTACATCACTGAGTACGGTGATGTTGGCGGAATTTGCTTATGGCGGCAAGGTAACTCCGTCATTTCCGTGGTTAGATCCTAGAAAAAATTTATTTATCTGGTGGATAGGCAAAAAAATTGGTTTTCCCTGGATGTACTGGCATTTGATGCTTAAAGGCTATCGCATAGATATACCGCATTTGGAATCCTATGCTAAACGCTTTATGAACGAAGAATAACGCAATAGGTTCAGTTACTTCTCATTAAGCGCTGACAATCTTCACTAGACCTGTCAGGTTTTAAAAACCTGACAGGTCTATATCCTGCAATGGCTGACTCACAACTCACTATGACAAGATTAACAGCATTCTTCCCGATTGCGGGCTGGCTAAAAACCTATACCTGCGAGGATTTTAACAGCGACCTGTTAGCCGGTATCATTACTGCAATCCTGCTGGTTCCACAAGGAATAGCCTATGCGATTCTGGCAGGTCTGCCGCCGGAACTTGGTTTATACGCGAGTATTTTACCGCCGGCATTGTATGCCTTGCTTGGCACCAGTCGAACCTTATCGGTGGGTCCGGCTGCCGTGGCGGCCATTATGATCGCCAGTGCGTTAAATGCCCCCGAAGTCAGCGCATTGGGAAAGCCGGTACAAAGTGCGTTGATTTTATCAGCCGAAAGCGGGTTGATTATGTTATTGATGGCGTTATTACATATGGGCGGACTGGTGAATTTTATCAGCCATCCGGTTTTGAGGGGCTTTACCAGTGGCGCCTCGCTTCTAATTATAGTGAGTCAATTACCACACACGTTAGGTTTGAAAAGTCCAACATGTGGCTTGGATGTGGCCTGTTACAGTCTGTATGTTCAAGGGTTTAATGGTGTCACGCTCTGGATTGCTTTAGCAGCACTCAGTTTATTACTCTTATTCGGCAAACCACTCACGACGCTGCTCAAAAAAACAGGCTTATCGCTGTCTCTCGTGACGGCAATCAGCAAATGTGGCCCCTTATTAACCGTGTTGCTGGGCACAATCGTATTAAGTTATTTTGATCTGCATACACAACAACACGTCGCTGTTGTAGGCCATGTCCCTTCCGGCTTTCCAAACTTAAGTCTTGACTTTATCCGTAGCGAGCAATGGCGGTTATTACTCCCCAGCGCTGCGTTTATCGCTTTAATTGCCTACGTGGAAAGTGTCGCAATTGCTAAAGTGACCGCCAATCTTAGAGGTGAAAAAATTGCTCCCAATCAGGAACTGATTGCTTTGGGCGCGGCTAATCTTGCGAGCGCCCTTTCCGGCGGTATGCTGGTAGCGGGTGGCTTTAGCCGGACTATGGTAAATTTTGCCGCTGGCGCCCGGACGCAAATGGGGATGTTAATTGCAGCCGGACTGCTGAGTCTAGCGGTGATCTTTTTTACCCCGTGGTTTGAAAATATCCCCAAAGTCGTATTGGCGGTCATCATCCTGGTCGCCATCACCCCCCTGGTGCGGTTAAAAAGCATCATTCACACCTGGCGTTATGATCGGGGTGATGGTATCGCAGAAGTGGTTACCTTGTTAGGGGTTTTAGTCCTGGGTATTGAAGAAGGCATTTCGTTAGGGATCGTGTTGACGATTGCCAGTCATCTACGTAAATCCAGCCATCCGCATATTGCGGTGGTTGGGCGTATCCCGGATACCGAACATTTTCGTAACATCAAGCGTCATCATGTGGAGACCTGGGAGCATTTATTATTGATCCGTATTGACGAAAACATCACCTTTACCAATATTCATTACATTGAAGAGTATCTTGCTAACGAGCTGGGGCGGCAACCCGGTATTAAACATGTTGTACTTATTTTTACCTCGGTCAGCGATATCGATACCACCGCGCTGGAAGCATTGGAGACTATCAATCATGCTTTGCAAGGGGCCGGAAAAACCTTGAATATTGCCGAAGCCAAAGGCCCGGTTATGGATAAGTTAAAAAAGACCGATTTTATCGCGCAGCTAAAGCCTGGCAAGGTATTTTTCCGCAACGTGGATGCCGTTAAAGAATTGGCTTAACTGCTTGGCTATGAGCTGTAGAATCCTGACGATAACCAACAGCAGGGCAAGAGCTCCCTGAAAGAGAGCTGATTGTCATCGTAAAGGCTCAGCTTGGCACCTTGTCCAGCATGGCAAGCCCACCGCTGCGAGACAATCGAGGTAGAACAGCCGGTTACCCGACTGCCCCCCTCACAGATCCCGGCGTGCGGAATTACCGCACCAGGCTCTTCAAAACTGCTCGCGTTGCACCCGGCACTTATATGACGATTCTTAGAGAGCATGAAGTATGCGCGGTTTGACTATTCCAAAGCACTTTACCCGTTCCATAAATCCTCCCCATTTGTAGCTTTTGCGCTGACTGCGCCGGTTAAGCCATTTGAAAAGTAGACCTATTACCTGATAAACAAAGCTGTTCAGACTTTGAGAGTTTCCTGTCACACCGTAGTAGTTATAGTAACCGACTAATTTTCTATTCAGTATTGCAAAGAGTATTTTCTTCGCTAAACCACTGTGTTTCTGAAACCATGCTTTGAGATTTGCAAGTGATGCTCTGAGCTTGTTCCTGGATGTCCGGCGCATTAAGATCGGTTTTCTACTTCGCCCCACAATCCACCGGAACTCAAATCGCAGAAAATCAAACGTCGTCTTAGCCAGAGCTTTGCAGTGACTGAGCTCGATAATCTGAGTCTTATCCGCTACCACTTCGAGACCAAAACGAGCTAACCTCTGAATCAACGCCTTGTAAAAGCGTCGTGCATCTTTGTCACGTTGAAAAGCGCAGACAAAATCATCCGCATAGCGACATAAATAGGCATGCCCTGTGCCGTATGTCCGCACTGTTTCTTCAAACCACTCATCCAAGACAGTGTGAAGATAGCTATTAGCCAAAATGGGTGAAGCGACTCCCCTTACACAAAAGAGAACTTTTATCGCTCTGTGCCGTATCTTGCTGGGTAGGCGATTTAGATGTTTTCGGATTGCCGACTGCCGGCGTAGCCTGTACCGGAATCGAATGCTTGATGGTAATCAAATCTTTTCGCACAATGACCTCTTTGACCAGCAGCCTCATGATCTTTTGGCGCTGACCAATGTCGAGGGTATCGGCATTTGAGCGCAACTCTTCCTGATAGGCTGTGAGTAATCTCTCCATACTTTTGCGTACGCGAATTAAATCGCGGTTCAGCGTTTCCAGTCGGCGTTTGGTTGGGCTGGAATCTCGGGCGGCTTCTAGTCGGCGATTCAACTCGTTTTGAATCAGTGTCGGGCTCTCCAGTAGGTGCAGAATTTCGTTCCAAACCAGTTGATCTAGTAAATCCTGGCGAATGGGTTTTTCATCACAGAGGGCTTTTCCTCCATGGCGATAAGCGTCAGAACCTGTACAACGGTAGTAGTAGATTTTACGTGCCGATGTCCGTGACGAATTTCGATAGAGGGCATAGCTACACTGGCGACAATGCACCAGACCCTGGAGAATACTGGGTTCAATGGTACGTCGTGGCCCATGCTGTTTGTTATAGGTCAGTTTTTCCTGTGACAAGGCGAAGGTTTCCTCACTCACCAAAGCGGGTACCGGAATTTCTATCCATTCGTTATGTGGAAGTTCTATGTTAGCACTATTACGAGATGATATGCCGCCGCGCAACCGCAGTGGTCGGGTAATACGTTGACGTGCCGTTATAGCGGTTTTGCCAAAACAGGCGCGGCCTTGGTAGGCCGGATTACGCAGGATCGCCCAGATCACGGAACGCTCCCAGCGGGGCTTTTGTTTCCGGGTGGGCACGCCTAACTCGGTCAACTGGCGAGTAATCGCGCCAATACTCAGTCCTTCCACCGCATACAGATTGAAGATTTTGCGCACGACATCCGCTTCACTTTCGATAATTTCATAGTAGGCTGCCGATTCATCGGTTTTGCGGATATATCGATAACCATAGGGCGCGCCACTCAATACGCTGACTTCACCTTGTTTTGCCCGAGGCCGCTTACCGCGCCGTGAGCGTTCCAGAATTTGCGCCCGCTCGTATTCGGCAATCATACCCTGAAATTGTATTAGCAATTGATCTTCCGGGGTGCCTGAGTGCGGCGCTTTGATGAACACCATCTCGACACCATGCCGAGCCCGTTCTTCAGTCAGCAAAACCTGGTAAGCGTATTTGCGGCTCAATCGATCTGGGGATAGCGCCAGAACCGATTGAATTTGACCTTCTGCGGCTAAATCCCGGATTCGCGGGGGCCCTTGGCCTGATTAAATTGGCCCCACTATAACCTTCATCTTCGCTTACCCATTCATCCGGTACTTGGTAATTTTCTTGGCGGGCAAACTCTATCAGCGCCGCCGTCTGACTGGCTATGGTCTTCTCCTCCTTCTGCTGATCCGAAGAAACGCGGGCATAAATGGCGGCTGTTTTCATGGCTTTCCCCTTTTAGTCCTGTGGATTCATCAATACGGCGTTCCCGGTTAGGAACCAGAATGGTAAATGCTTGCTCCAGCTTGGTGGCTTGCAGACGATCAAAAGCATATTCCAACTCAATATCATGACTTCGCCAGGAGCGATTAGCCATGGCGGTGCAGCTTGTCGAGAAAACTGACGATGGCCTGCGCCACTATCTCGCCTATCGTCATACCGCTGGCTTGTGCATACGACCGAAGCCGGCTCACAACATCTGCGGGTATTTTGATCGTAATTGGGATAGCGGGTGAAGCGACCCAGACTGGCGCATCGATTTCCTGAGCATCCTGAAGGTATCGGTAAGCTTGTCGGCGTGATAAACCAAACTGTTGGGCCAATATTTCGGCTGCTTCGGCTAAGGTATAACCCTTCGCCAGCAAGTCGAATGCGGCATTCAGCCGGTGAGTTTTGTCGGTGTTTGAGGATCGCGTCATGAGACATATATTTATTACCTTTTACGTCTCATGTCAATCAATGAATTTGATCGGCAGAATGAAATTTGCCGCTCAAACTCAACGTTCTCTTTTGTGTCTATGGCGTAGCATTTCCGCCTTGTGGCGTCCCTATCAATGGGTGTATCACCTGACCATCGGCTTCCAATATGCCCGCTTTCAACCATTTACGGGTAAGATTCATGAACGCTTTATCATCCACTCGCTTTTCTATCATACTTATTAGTAAGTCATGGTTTATGTTGTTGAAGAAGCTTTTAATATCAGCTTCGACCACGACATGATACTTGCCTGATTTCAGCTCGCTCGTTAAGTCTTTAACGGCTTTATGAGCGCTTGTTCTAGGTCGGTATCCATAACTACAGAACAAAAAGTCTTGCTCATAGATGGCTTCCAATATCTTCGCTACTGCAAGTTGCAGTAGCTTGTCCGCAATAGCCGGTATCCCTAATGGGCGCAACTTGCCGCCCGCTTTCGGAAACTCTTTTCTAAGAACCCGCTTTGCCCGATACGCACCCTCTTTGACTTGTTGCGCCAGCTGTTGAATATTGCCGAGCAGATTGTCCTCATACGCTATTGCGTCGATTCGATCTACACCGGCACTTGCTCTTCGGTTGATAAAATCCCAACACCAAAACAAGAACCCAGCCGTCAGCACGCCAAACAGGTTCCGAAACCGGTAAGCTTTATCTTGTGCCGCTTTGTTTGCTATCCCCTGCCGGGAGGTTTGCTTCAGGTGTCCAGTCCTTCATGCCCGGTAAAAGTAGTGTCCTTTGCAGGCTACGCAGTTTTGTCCGCCCCTTCCCCCTGTCCGTGGCAATGATTCGCCACATCCCTGTGGCTCACCCTGCGGGCGCTATTCGCGTCCAATTCTGCTCCAGGCAGAATTGTCCCACGCGCCGAGTAGTATGAGCGAATCTGACTCCCACGCCCTCTTCAGCCAGCCTTCTTTGGGTTGGGCAAGCTTACCTGATGACAACAAAACTTAGGTTTCGGTTACTTCTGTTTCCGAGTTTCCTCTTGGTGGCTAATGTCCGCATAGCTTATTTTATTCCCAGGAACGGAATGGGTCTCACAAGTTCTCATCATTTTCTCTCTATACATGTCACGCCTTATAACACCGGCAAATCCTCCAGAATCTCACCAAACCGATTCTTTTGTATTGGCTTCCGTCAACCCCATAACGTCGCCATTTGCTTTGAGACTACTAACGATGCTAAAACAGCTTCAGGGATGTGCATATCCCTTGTGACCTACATAGTTCTCTGTATACGCTTCGCCTGACCTTTGTTCACGTTTGCCACAGTCGTAACCGTTAACAACGTTCCGCCGGAGACGCAACACTCGATACTGGTGGCTGGTTAGGCCTTATGAATTCATTCCTTTGAATTCCAGGCAAGGACTTTCACCTTGCAAGAAAATGACAAGCTTCGCTTGTCGCACGGAGTCGAGTAGTCCCCAGAAGCGATAGGGCATGTGTTTTCACGAAGCTTTAGCGTAGTGAAAAGCAGGCTTTACGAAATCGCGTCGAGTCATTGGAGAACATGTGGGCTATCCCTTTGTTGGGTAGCGAACGAGTGAACAGGGCGGCTGGGGCAGCCGCAGGCAAAAGCGGTCGCGTGATTGTTGCCGCTTGTTGGGCAGGGATGCCCAAAAAAGCTTTCGCAAAAATAGCGACTCCCCGCAAAACGTTTAGTGAGTTTCTTTTTACAGTAAATGCTATCGCTTTATTGCTACGTTTGGCAAACTTAATTTTATGTACGTTCCGTAACATGAATATTTCTGTTAAATCAAAATGAATCTTTGCGTTTTCGTAGTTCTGTAAACACATGGGCAGGTGATTGGTAATCCAGGCCTAATGTTTTTTGCACACTTGTATTATCAGCTCTGAAGAACGGATTAGTTGCTCTTTCCTGTTCAATAGTCGAAGGTACTGTCGGTTTGTTTTCTGCTCTGAGCTGTTGCACTTCGATCATTTTTTGTTGCAATTGACTATTGTTCGGTTCAACACTTAAAGCAAATAAGCCATTCGCTTGGGTATATTCATGGGTGCAATAAATTCGGGTTAATGGCGGTAAAGCCTTCAATTTCTGTAGTGAATTCCACATTTGTTCAGGTGTTCCCTCGAACAGTCGGCCGCAGCCCATGACAAATAAGGTATCTCCGCAGAACAGCGCACTGTCTTTAGCAAAATGATAAACAATATGTCCACTGGTGTGACCAGGCGTTGATATAACCCTGGCCGAGTGCTGGCCCAGTGAGATGACATCATCTTCGCTAACGCCAATATCAATACCGGGAATTCGATCCCAATCTGATTGTGCAGCAATAATTTTGCAGCCTGTTTTTTGTTTCAGCTCCAGATTACCGCCAACATGATCCCAGTGATGATGAGTATTCAAAATATAAGTGAGTCGCCAGCCTTTTTTATCCAGAACATCAAAAACCGGTTGTGCAAGTGCAGGGTCTATAACTGCAGTTTCCCCTGATACCTGATCGTGGATCAGATAAATATAGTTATCGGTTAAAACCGGGATTTGTAAGATGGTTAGCATGTCTTTATGCCCTAAAACTTCAGTTGAGTGATCAAAAACTCCATTCGCCTAAGTATAGAAGGGTGAGCGGAGTTTTGGATTACCGGCTTAAAGGGAACGTATGAAGCACTCTACGGCCTATTTAACCAAACTCAGCAACACCCCGGCCGCTACCGCTGAACCAATCACACCCGCGACATTAGGCCCCATGGCATGCATCAACAAGAAATTATGCGGATTACTTTCGAGACCCAGTTTATTGGCAACTCTGGCAGCCATGGGTACAGCTGACACACCTGCGGCACCTATCAATGGATTAATTGGTGTGTCACTGAATTTATTCATGATTTTTGCCATAATAACGCCAGAAGCTGTGCCGATAGCAAATGCAATCGCACCCAGCGCCAGAATACCCAGCGTTTCGATTTGCAAAAAGGCTGCGGCGCTCAGTTTTGATCCTACTGCCAAACCTAGGAAAATAGTGACAATATTTATGAGTTCGTTTTGTGCGGTTTGACTCAAGCGCTCAACAACGCCGCAGGCATTCATCAAATTTCCTAAAGCGAACATGCCGATTAGTGGTGTCGCAGAAGGCAGTAGCAAAATAGAAAGAACCAGCAACATCAAGGGAAAAACGATTTTTTCAGTTTTACTAACTGCGCGCATTTGCTGCATTTCGATTTTACGCTCATCTTCAGTGGTTAATGCACGCATGATCGGTGGTTGAATTAAAGGCACTAGGGCCATATAAGAATAAGCGGCAACAGCAATTGCTCCCAGTAGGTCAGGCGCCAGTTTTGATGCCACATAAATAGCTGTAGGGCCGTCGGCACCGCCAATAATACCAATCGCGGCTGCATCTTTTAAGCTGAATTCCAGACCGGGTACGATGTTAAGCGCCAAAGCGCCCAGCAATGAAGCAAAGATACCAAATTGTGCCGCTGCCCCTAATAACAGAGTTTTAGGATTTGCCAGCATGGGACCAAAATCGGTCATTGCCCCTACACCCATAAAAATGAGCAATGGAAATATACCCGCCTTAATACCGAAATAAAGGTAATATAAAAGCCCCCCCTCTTCGGCAATACCTGCAACAGGAATATTACTGAGAATAGCACCAAACCCTATCGGCAATAATAGCAAGGGTTCAAATCCTTTTTTTATAGCAAGAAACAATAACAAAAAGCCAACCAGCATCATGAAAGCCTGACCGCCGGTAAAATTGTATATGCCAGTGCTTTGCCAGAGTGAAAGCAGATTTTCCATAGGATGTCTCTTGATAGTGTGCGTTGTTACAAAGAAATCAGAGCGTTGCCACCGGCTACTGCACCGCCTTCCTTGATATGAACAGCACTCACGATACCGGCAAATTTAGACCGCACCTCAGTTTCCATTTTCATCGCTTCCATAATAACAACAACTTCACCTTCGGCAACGGCGCTGCCAACATCAACCAGGATTTTCAGTATATTACCTGCCATTGGCGCGTAAACCACAGAGCCACTATTGGCTAAAGGTAAGGCCGGGCCTTTATCGGCGACAGCTGGCTGGATCGCGAGTGGCACTCCAACCGGACCGACTGTAACGTTAAAGTTTCTACCATCCACGTTGACAGAGTAAGTTTCTGTAACTCCATCAACAGTCGATACTTTAAACGCATTGTTATCAACTGCAAAAGCGTTTGCATCGGGTGCGGATTCAAATGCAGCTGGATTTCCACGGTTGACCAAGAACTTCCATCCGACTTGAGCAAACATACCGTTGATTAATGCATCTTCTTCTATATTATTAGCGAGTTTCACGTTTTCGGCTTTAGCTTTTTCCTGCACCTCTGCAATCAACTTGTCCATTTCCGGCTCTATTAAATCGGCCGGACGGCAGGTAATAGGTTGCGCACCTTCGAGTACTCTGTCTTGCAGTTGTTTATTGACTGGCGATGGGGTTGCTCCGTATTCCCCTTTCAGAACCCCCGCTGTTTCTTTGGTAATGGTTTTATAGCGTTCACCACTTATGACATTTATAACCGCTTGTGTACCCACGATTTGTGAGGTTGGAGTAACGAGTGGAATAAAGCCCAAATCTTCGCGTACACGCGGAATCTCATGCATCACTTCATCAAACTTGTCAGCTGCACCCTGCTCTTTTAATTGGCTCTCCATGTTAGTTAACATGCCGCCAGGGACTTGAGAAATCAAAATACGTCCATCTACGCCTTTAAGACTGCCTTCATATTGAGCATATTTTTTCCGGATATCTCTGAAGTAATGCGCGATTTCTTCCAGTTTAACCAAATCTAAGCCAGTAGCTCGTTCAGTACCTTCAAGACTGGCAACAATGGTCTCGGTTGCGCTGTGACTATAAGTCATGCTCAGTGATGAAATGGCAGTATCGACATTATCTATGCCCGCTTCAGCGGCTTTGATTATGCTGGCCACACTCAAGCCCGTAGTAGCATGGCTATGCAAATGTATGGGAATTTTAGTGCTTTTTTTCAAACGGCTGACCAATTCAAAGGCTTCATAAGGTTTAAGCAAACCAGCCATGTCTTTAATACAAATGGAATGCGCCCCCATATCTTCGATTTGTTTGCCCAGATTGACCCAGGTATCCAGGGTGTGTACCGGACTGGTGGTGTAGGAAATGGTGCCTTGAGCGTGAGCATCGGTTGCGAGTACTGCTTTTACCGCGTGTTCAATGTTACGCATATCATTCATCGCATCAAAGATACGGAAAACGTCAATACCGTTGACAGCACAACGTTCGACGAACTTATCAACCACATCATCGGCATAATGACGATAACCTAAAATATTTTGTCCCCTCAGTAACATTTGCTGTGGCGTTTTAGGCATTGCCGCTTTTAACAAGCGCAATCTTTCCCACGGATCTTCACCCAAATACCGGATGCACGCATCAAAAGTTGCGCCACCCCATGATTCGATAGACCAATAGCCGATCTGGTCGAGTTTTTCACAAATCGGCAACATATCTTCTATGCGTAATCGAGTGGCTAAGATTGATTGGTGTGCATCACGCAAGACAACCTCAGTGACGCCTAAGGGCTTTTTTTTATCTTTGGCCATTCTTAATATTTCTCCAGGAACCTTTGTAGGTTTTTAAACATTGACCCCTTTTGGGTCGTTTGAATGCGTTAAACATAAAATAGTAATGGTCGAATTTTATCGGCATCCAATCAAAGCTTTTATCTTTGTTTATGCTTGCTTCGGTGTTGATGCACCGCTGCGGTAATCGCGGCAATAATGCCTTTATCAATACCGCTGGATACCGTGGTAGTCGCTACCACCTGTGTTGGTGCGTCTGGAAAAAAGCGCTGCACCACTGATGACATAACATTGATCGCGACCACCAACATGGTCAAAAACAGGAACACAATACCCATTCCGGCAAACATCAATTCGACTCCGCTACTCATCAATTCTGTCATATCGTCAACCTTGTTTTGAAACTCTTGAATCTATTGAAAATCCTGAAACCAAGGGTACATTATCCATAAAACCAAGCTGCTAAACAAACTAAAGATCAATAACACCTTTGTTTTTGAATTGCCATTATTATTGATTAGTGTCTAATCAGAGGAGTACAGGAAGCATAGCGTTAGCGAAACGGTGTACGACTTCCCCGAGTAGAGGTAGAGGTAGAGGTCGTATGTTTTGACGAAGTTGGAGCGCTAACGGAAGCATAGTCAACATACAAGAGCATCCGACACTGCGTCAAGTCATTACGGGAGCCATGTTGTATGCGAGTGAAGCGAAGTACGCAATGTAAGAGAGCAGAACGAACATGGGCCGCCGAAGGCAAGATCGCGAAGTCATCTTTGGTCGCCAAAATCGGATAGTTCCCATTTTTACTTTCGCGAAAAATCCTGCGAGTTTGTTTAATTTTCCGGTTTTGAAAAAAATCTTGCGATTCTGAGGGCCCTAGGGAAAGGATCTTCGTAAAGTCGCTCATAGTTTTGTAATTTCCTACTGGTCTTAAAAAAGCTTTAAGACTACCTGTTATTTACAACGCTGCCAACGCACTTTCATAGTCCGGTTCGTTAGCGAGTTCACTCACTAACTGTGTATAAACAACATTGTCATGCTCATCGATAATAACGATTGCCCGGGCGGTTAACCCGGCAAGAAAGGTATTAACCAGCTTTACACCATAATCATCTGCAAAACTTGAACGGAAGGTTGATAGAGGAATTACGTGTTTTAGGTCTTCTACTTCACAAAACCGGCATTGCGCAAAAGGTAAATCAGCAGAGATGACCAATACCACGGTGTTATACAAATGTGATGCCTTCTCATTGAATACGCGCGTAGAAACAGCACAGGTAGGTGTATCCAGACTGGGTACAATATTCAATACTTTCTTTTTACCTGTGTAAGTTGTCAGGGTCACGTCCATTAATTTACTGTTCACTAGGCTAAAATCGGGAGCTTTGCTGCCAATTGCCGGTAATTCGCCGGAGGTATGTAGTGGATTGCCTTGAAATGTAATAGTTGCCATGAAAAATCCGGATAAAGGTTAATGACGAAAGGTCACAGGCTAAATGTGTGCAATAAAAAGTACAAGGGAAAGCTTTCTCAATAAATAAACTGGGATAAGGGGCTTAACCTGACAGTATTCTTACCGCTTCGTACTTTATAATCAGGCACCTTGCATCGTGTTATTTCTTACTTTTTACACGTTTCATCAAGCGTTGACGCTTTTGGACTTGCCAATCGGTCAACTTGTTTTTCTGCCCGTGAAAGGGGTTGACCGGTGATTTAAACTCCAGGCGTATCGGGGTTCCTGACAGCTTTAGCTTGTCACGGAAATAATTCATTAAATAACGCTTGTAAGAAGTCGGCAAGGCATCCGTTTGTACGCCATGGATCACCACAATCGGCGGATTTCTTCCACCCTGATGTGCGTATTTTAGTTTGATACGACGGGTATTCACTATCGGCGGCTGATGTGCATCAGTGGCTTCTTTCAAGATTCTGGTCAGCACAGGCGTTGACATATCCAGCATGGCTGAGTCATACAGCTTATGCACAACATCAAACAATTTGCCAACACCGCTGCCATGCAGCGCGGAAATAGGATGTTTTTCGGCAAAATCAAGAAAGGACAGTTTCACATCGAGTTGCCGTTTAATGGTTTCTTTTTGCTCTGTATTCAGGCCGTCCCATTTATTAAGACCAATAATCAACGCCCTCCCTGCTTCCAGCACCAAGCCTAGTAGATGAGCATCCTGATCGGTAATTCCTTCACGGGCATCAATTAAATAAATAACGACATTTGATTTTTCAATGGCTTGCAACGTTTTAATGACACTGAATTTTTCAATGACCTCTGAAACTCTTGAACGGCGGCGCATTCCCGCCGTATCAATGAGCGTAAACTGCTTGCCGTTGCGTTCAAAAGGAATATAAATGCTATCGCGTGTAGTACCGGGCTCATCGAACACAATAACCCTTTCTTCACCCAGCAGCCGATTAACCAGGGTCGACTTACCGACATTAGGCCGTCCGACTACAGCGATACCAATACCTTTGTGGGTATCATCAACGGTTTCTTCATTATCGGATGGTAATAGCTGGTTAACCCTTTGCAGTAATTCCGGTATTCCCCGACCGTGTGAGGCGGCGATTTGCACTGGTTCACCCAAAGCCAGTGAATAGAAGTCAGAAGCCGCAATTGTGGCATCAATACCATCAACCTTGTTGGTTACCAATATGACCGGTTTATCCAGCTTCCTCAGTGTATCGGCAATGACTTTATCTGAAGCGCTCAGTCCTTCGCGTGCGTCAACCATAAACAACACGACGTCTGCTTCTTCCAATGCAATCTGTACTTGCTTTCTGGCAAAGCTTTCTATGCCTTCGGCATCATCGGCTATCCCGCCGGTATCGACAACCAGGCAAGCACGATCACCATGCTTCACCCGGCCATACTGTCGATCCCTGGTTAACCCCGGAAAATCCGCGACCAATGCTTCCCGACTCCGGGTTAAATAATTAAATAATGTAGACTTGCCCACATTGGGTCGCCCTACCAGGGCTATTACAGGTAACATAGTTAAGGTGACCGGGTTTTTAAAGCGGCAAGTGTGCCGTCTTTTGCATAAATATAAACGGTATCATCTACCACGATAGGCTTGGCATCGATTGCACTATCCGCAACTTTTATACGACCAAGCTGCCTCCCATCAGTGGTGGACAGCCAATGCACGTAACCTTCAAAATCGCCCACCACGACATAATTTTCATAGACAGCCGGAGCTGTTAATTTTCTTTGATGCAATTCCTTTTGTTTCCATAATGACGCACCACTGCGCTGATCCAATTGCCAAACATCATCGGTCGAATCTGATAAATACAGATACCGGAAATCATGACTCAAGCCGGTATATGAAGAAATTGATTCGTTACGCCACAACACATCTCCATCCAATTCTGAAATAGCGGCAGCTCCACCGTGATAACTGGCAATATAAATTACGCCTCCCACTTCTATTGGATCAACATCAAGGTCCACGAGCCTTTCAACTTCAGAACGCCCTTTGGGAATGGCGATACTGGTTTCCCAAGCATACTTGCCATCCATTAAACGCAATGCCATTAACTTGCCGTTATCGTAACCCTCGATCACATTATCCTCAACAATAATGGGGGCGCCGATTCCACGCACACTTAAAGCGGGTGCATTATGTTCATAACTCCACAGTTTTCCGCCATTCTTTTCATTGAGGGCAATAACCGCGCCATCGGTAGTGCGAACAACCACAATGCCTTTGGCGATAACCGGCACGGAAAGCACTTCGCTGGATACCTGGGATTTCCAAAGCACCTCACCGTTATCAATACTCAGGGCAACGACTTCCGCATCACTGGACCCCAAAATGACGGTTCCAACACCCAGACTTGGTCCAGCGGAAAAGCGAACGTCCGTCTCTGCTTCCCAAATCAGGCGCCCTGTGTTCGAATCCCTAGCTTGCACCAATCCATCCCTATCCGCAGCCAGTATTTTGCCAGAGCCAATTGCGGGAACCAGTTTTAATGATTGTTCGTCCGAACCTACACCAACCGTTTCCTGCCAGAGCTCTTCGATTTTTATTTCAGGAGTATATTCAACCACTACAGCCGGGGGATCAGAATTATCCTCACCACCCATAAAGTAATCAGAAATACCGGACACACCTTCACTAAGGCCATCAATCGCAGCGCAACCTGCCAAAGCCAAACAAAGCAATAAAAGCGTAATCAGGCGCATTATTTTTGAATTTCAATTTTTTCTGATGTGGTCAAATCATCAATTTTAAATTGCAATAACGGTGATTTGTAACCATTTTCCAATGCTTTTTGATAAGAACTTCGCGCTTGGTCCAAACGATCCAGAGCAACATACAAATCACCGACCAATTCATCATAGTTGCCTGAAAAACTGGATGATGTTGCCGGATCGACATCGTTAATTAACTGTAACCCCTGTTCATATTCACCGCTGGCCAGCATTAAACGAACTTGCCTGATCTTGGCAATATTGCTCAATTCTTTATTCGATCCCGCCGCAATTTCTTTCAGAATCGTCCGTGCTTTAGCTACATCACCTTGCTGAACTTTTAATTTAGCCAATAAAAGACCGCTATAGGCTGCATATTGGGTCTTGGGATATTGTTCCTTTATGCGCTCAGCCAGCTTCTCCGCACTGTCTTTTTGGTCTGCCCCAATCGCCAGAACTAATTGACTGTATAACGCCGATGCCTGCTCGGCCTGAGCCTTCTTATGTTCTTGCCAGTAATTCCAGCCCAAAATGACTGCAATACCAAGACCTAAACCTATAATTGTCGATTGTCCATTTTCTTTCCACCATCTTTTTAATGCGTCAAGTTGTTCTTCTTCTGTATCGTAAATTTCCACTTGCTTTCTCTTGTTTGTATTTTTAAAAATAGTAGGTATTGCATAACTCTTGCAAAAAGGCAATTGTTTGTTCCCGGGATAGCGTTTGTTGTCCCTGCTCACTACGCAACGATTTAACGCTAACCTCTCCACGGCTAATTTCATCATCGCCCAAAATAACGGCATATTCGGCCCCTATTTTATCGGCTTTTTTAAACTGACTTTTGAAACTGCCGCCGCCGCAATTCACTTGCAGCTTCAATCCCGGTGCTTCATTTCTGATGATTTCAGCAAAACGCAAGCCTTCCCGTTCAGCTATTTCGCCGACACGAATCATATACACGTGAACGGGTCTTGCAACCGGGACATTACCCGACGTTTCCATCAAAGCCAATAAGCGCTCAATGCCCATTGCAAAACCCACCGCAAAATTGGGCTTGCCACCCAGTTGCTCTATCAGGCTATCATAACGTCCACCCGCACACACGGTACCCTGTGAGCCCAGTTCATCAGTAACCCACTCAAAAACAGTTTTACTGTAATAATCCAGCCCACGCACTAATCTAGGGTTTATTTCGTAACTGATTCCCAGATCATTTAAAGTGGAGGTAAATGAATTAAAATGTTTCAGGCTTTCATCACCCAGATAAGCCATTAATTCGGGGGCATTGGCGACAACTTGTTGCATGAACGGGTTTTTGGTGTCCAGAATCCGCAATGGATTGGTCTCCAGACGACGCAAACTGTCTTCATCCAACTCATCCAGATGCTCTTGGAAATATCTGACTAAAGTTTCCCGGTAAACCAACCGCTCAGCAATAGTGCCTAGGGAATTTAGCTGCAAGCGAACCTTATCGCGGATACCCAGCTTTCTCCATAAGCGATCCATTATCAGAATCAATTCAGCATCGATATCAGGCCCGGACATGCCATAAGTTTCAACACCCAATTGAAAAAACTGGCGGTAACGTCCCTTCTGCGGGCGCTCATGGCGATACATAGGACCGTAATACCATAATCTATGCACCTGATTATGTAATAGTCCATGCTCCAGACAAGCTCTAAGGCAGCCTGCCGTACCTTCCGGGCGCAAGGTTAGGGAATCTCCGTTACGATCATTAAAGGTGTACATTTCTTTTTCGACTATATCGGTCACTTCGCCAATAGAGCGCTTGAAAAGCTCTGTTTTTTCTACGATGGGCAGGCGAATTTCGCTATATCCATAAGCGCCGAGTACGTCTCTTATCATTTGTTCCGCATACTGCCAGAGCGATGTCTGTTCGGGAAGCACATCGTGCATCCCGCGAATTGCTTGTATATTGTTTGCCATATTGGTCAGAATGGCCTGTTATTGTAAGACAGGCTGGGTTTGTTTTGCTTCATCTGAAAGTGGGAATTTTTCCAATAATAAGTTTTGGTATTCTTTTGCAAGCGAAGCATTACCTAATGCGCGCTCTGTTTGCATACCGAACCATAAAGTACCTGAAGTATGAGATGCAACGCTCAGGTATCGTTGTAAATAGCCTTTTGCCGCCCAATATTCGCCACTTTGATAACTGATTTTTTGCATTTCCAGCAAGGCCGGCGGGTAAGAACTATTAAGTATCAGTGCCTGCTTGAAGTAAGCCTTGGCTTGTTGTGTTTGTTTCATTGCCAACTGACAACGGCCGGCATTTGTTAATGCCAGCCACTGTCTATCGTTTAGTTGGTTCGAAAGCGCCTGAGTTAATAAAGCCATGCCTTGTTCATATTCGCCACGGTCACAGAGAAAACGGCCATAGTTGTTCTGCACACTCCAATCATTAGGAGTCAGATCCAGCGCCTTTTCATATTGCTCTTTGGCTTTATCATAGTCGTTCAATTTTTCATACAAAAAAGCAAATGCATTATGCACTTGAGCATTATTGGGATCTTTTTTCTGCGCCAGTTGTAAATTCTCTTTAGCAACTTCCAGCTTGTTCAGATCCATGTAGCGCACTCCCAGCTGCAAATGAATACTGGCCAAGTCTTCGTCTTTGGGAGAATTTCCAGTCGATGAAGCGCAGGAAATCAATACAACAGCTAAAAGTAGGCTACTAGTAAATCGATTAATTATTTTTGATGTGTCAGGCTGCACGTTCTGAACCTATTGCCTTTAGCTTCAAGTGTCTGCGACTTTTATCCTCAACTTGCCCGACCAATTGACCGCAGGCGGCATCAATATCCTCGCCGCGTGTCTTTCTGACCGTGGTCACTATGCCGGCATCGTTTAAAAGAGTTTTGAAACGATTAATTGCTTCACTGCTTGAACATCGATAAGCGTTATTAGGAAACGGATTAAACGGTATTAAGTTAAGTTTTGACGGAACTGTTTTTAATAATTTAATGAGTCCGCGAGCGTCCTGCATCGAGTCATTAATACCATCGAGCATCACATATTCAAAGGTAATTGTGCGCCGTGGCGCAATCTTTGCGTTATCCCTACATGCTTCCATTAGCTCCTTTAATGGATATTTTTTATTGATCGGAACCAGTTCATCTCTTAATTCATCGGTGACTGCATGCAATGATACGGCGAGACTGACATCACACACTTGCGTCAAACGATACATAGCCGGCACGACACCCGAAGTACTAATAGTCACTCTGCGCTTGGAAAGTCCAAAGGTAAAATCATCCATCATTAAATTCATGGCCGCGACCACATTATCAAAATTAAGCAAGGGTTCGCCCATGCCCATCATGACCACGTTGGTAATTTTCTTCTCTGTCCCCAAGCGTTTTTGCGCAACAATGACCTGGCCGATAATCTCTGCCGTCGTAAGATTACGATTAAAACCTTGCTGAGCAGTAGAACAAAAAGTGCAGGCCAGCGCGCAACCAATTTGTGATGAGACACATAATGTACCGCGCCCTTCTTCAGGAATAAAAACCGTTTCGACCCGATTGCCGCAATTGGTTTGCAATGCCCATTTGCGAGTGCCGTCGCTGGCGATTTGTTCAATCACAATCTCGGGCGTGGCCAGGTAGCAATTTTCATTGAGATAGGTGCGCAACGGCTTACTTAAATTGGTCATCAGGTCGAAATCTTCTACGCCTTCCTGATAAATCCATTTAAGCAACTGGGTCGCTCGAAAAGGTTTTTCGCCCAAATCGACAAAAAAGGCCGCAAGACCTTTTCTGTCGTAATCGAGCAAGTTAATCCGTTTAGGATTAACCAGCTTTAAATTAACGGGTTCTGGCACAGATTTCATTGTCCGAGAAAAAGAAAGCAATTTCTCTTTTAGCGGTTTCTGCTGCATCTGACCCATGCACCGCATTTTCGTCAATGCTGGCAGCGAAATCAGCGCGAATAGTTCCAGCTGCCGCTTCTTTAGGGTTGGTAGCGCCCATTATTTCGCGATGCTTAAGGACTGCATTTTCGCCTTCCAGCACCTGCATCATCACAGGACCTGAAATCATAAATGAAATTAAATCCTTAAAGAAACCGCGCTCACTGTGTTCCGCGTAAAAACCTTCGGCTTGTGCTTGAGTCAAGTGCAACATTTTTGCGGCAACAATTTTCAAACCGTTTTTTTCAAAACGGCTGTAAATTTCACCGATAACATTTTTTGCGACGGCGTCAGGTTTAATAATTGAGAAAGTGCGTTCTATTGCCATTATGTTTTAAAACTCCGGATGGATAAAAAAAGATTGGTGATTATAGCCGAATAACTGATTTGAAGCACTCGAATGACATGGATTTGATTAGGTTCAAGGTTCAAGGTCAAAGTTAAATGCTACGGCAACGTTTTATCACCTTTCGCCTTTCGCCTGATTCTAAGGCCTATGATCTATTTCCGCGCCTTCTTTGACCGGTATCATCAAATCCTCAGGGCTAATACCCAAAAGTAAAGCCATAGGACTGGCGATAAAAATAGATGAATAAGTACCAAAAAAAACGCCAAATAACAGCACGATGGAAAAGCCACGTAACACTTCTCCACCTAGAAAAAACAGGGAAAGCAGCACCAGAATTACCGTCAAAGAGGTCATAATGGTCCGGCTTAAGGTGACATTAACCGAAATATTCATGATTTCTTCAGTCGATTTATTTCTCATTAGCCTAAAATTCTCGCGAATCCGATCGTAAACCACAATCGTATCATTCAAGGAATATCCGATCAGCGCAAGAACCGCAGCTAATACCGTCAAATCAAACTCCAGTCCTAAAACAGAGAATAATCCCAACGTAACAATAACATCATGAATTGTCGCCAGGACTGCGCCTACCGAGAACTTCCATTCAAAACGCCAGGCGATGTAAATCAAAATACAAATTGTTGAATACAATAAGGCCAAAAAGCCGTCTTCGGCCAGGTCGTCACCGACTTGGGGGCCCACGAATTCAACACGCCGAATACTTGCAGGTTCTGCGGTAGTTTTATTAATTGCCTCAAGCACCTTGGTACTTAAATCGGCGCTACTCACACCTTCATGAAGCTTCAAACGAATCAGGACATCTTTTGCCGTGCCAAAATTCTGCACAGTAGCATCACTAAAACCTGCCTCATCCAGGGTATTACGTAGCGCTGTTAAATCCGCCGCTTTTTGATAACCTATCTCAATCAGTGTACCACCGGTAAAATCAATACCCATATGCAAGCCGCGTGTAGCAAGCGATCCTATCGAGATAATCATCAGCACACCGGAAAATATCATTGCTATATTCCGGTTACCTATAAAATTTATATTTGTTGTCTTCATAATTAACCTTCTAAATAGATAATTTCTCAACCCTGCGATTACCGTATATCCAGTTAATAACCATCCGCGTTCCGGTAATTGCCGTAAACATGGATGATAAAATCCCGATAATCAGCGTTACCGCAAAACCTTTTACAGAACCGGTACCATAAGCGAATAACACCACAGCGACCACAAGGTTGGTAAAATGGGAGTCAAGGATAGTTGCAAAGGCTTTATCATAGCCAATAAATATAGCGGATTGCGGTGTATGGCCATTTCTGAGTTCTTCTTTAATCCGTTCGAAGATTAACACGTTAGCATCAACCGACATACCCACGGTCAAGATGATCCCGGCAATACCCGGCAAAGTCAGAGTTGCCTGCAACATCGACAAAATTGCCACAACAATAACCACGTTAAACGCCAGCGCCAAGTTAGCAATCATGCCAAACAGTTTGTAATAAACTGCCATAAACAGCACAACCAAAGCAAAGCCCACCACAAAAGATAACATGCCTTTGTTAATGTTATCCTGGCCAAGACTTGGCCCTACGGTACGTTCTTCAACAATATCAACCGGTGCTGCCAGCGCTCCTGCCCTTAACAGCAGCGCAAGATTTCGTGCTTCCTGTGGGCTATCCAAACCGGTGGTTTGAAAGCGTTTACTGAATACGCCCTGTATCGTTGCCACATTGATAACCTTTTCAACCCTCTCCTTATGGCGCACTTTTTGACCATTGACTATTTTTGTGTCGACTTTATATTCAATAAATACCACCGCCATCGGTTTACCGACACTCACCTGAGTCGTTTTAGCCATCTTGGCGGCGCCAACGCCATTCAATGAAATATTGACAGAAGGCCTGCCGTCCTGATCAACGCCGGAAGACGCATCAACAATTTGATCGCCCGTCACTATGACGCGCCGATCCAACAGTATTGGATTACCGTTTCTTTCAAAATACAATCGACTGCCGACGGGAACATGCCCGGAAACCGCCTGTTGCACATCATGCTCAACATCAACCATGCGGTACTCCAAAGTAGCCGTCGTACCCAGAATCTCCTTGGCACGCGTAGTATCTTGCACGCCAGGTAATTGAACCATAATACGATTTTCACCTTGCTGCTGAATAACCGGTTCGGCAACGCCTAATTCGTTGACCCGATTACGCAGAGTAGTCATGTTTTGCGCCACGGCAAATTTTTTGATTTCGCGCACTTCTTTTTCAGAGACTTTTAACCAAACCTGATCCTGAGCTTCCGGCTCGGTAATATCCAGTGTGCGAAAATCCTTATCCAGAAGTGTCAACAGCGCGGGCTTATCCTCCGCCGACTTCAAAGTCACTTTTATAAAACCATTGTCTTTGGCAACAGACTGATAGCGCATTTTTGCGCTTCTTAATGCCAGGCGAACATCTTCGGTATAGCGATCTTCAGCCTGCCTGACAGCAGCATCCATATCCACTTCCAGCAGAAAATGCACCCCTCCTCGTAAATCCAGACCCAGATACATGGCTTGTGCACCTATCGCTCGAAGCCAAGCGGGTGTTGTCGGAGCAAGATTTAACGCAACCGTGTAGTTGCTGCCCAAATTGTCTCTCAATAAATCAGCTACTTTAAGCTGATCGTCGGTATTATTAAATCGCGCTAAAACCTGTCCATCTTTAAACTCAAAGGCCCTGACAGCAACGCCGGCATTTTTAATTTCGGATTCGATCCGGCTAGCTTGCTCCTGCCCCAGAGTGATGGCTTGTGTCGACGACACCTGAACAGAAGGATCATCACCGTACAGATTCGGCAATGAATAAATAGTCGCGACGATAAAAACCATCACGATTAATAGATTTTTCCAAAGTGGGAAATGGTTTTGCATGTGTTATTCCAATAATTAAACCGTGCTCCAGCTTACTCAAGCCGTTGCTGACTAGCCAGGCGCTATAACATTAAGCTTTAACTACTTTTTTAGTTATCGCTTTATAAGTTCCTTTTGGCATCATGCTCTCAATGCTATGACGTTGCACTTGAATAAAAGTATTGTCACAGATTTCAATCTTGACAAAGTTATCGTCCAGATCAACAACTTTACCTAAAATACCCCCGGACGTTACCACTTCAGCGCCTTTGCTCATCGCGGCAATCATTTGTTTCTTCTCCTTGGCTCGTTTGGATTGAGGACGCAGAAACAAAAAGTAAAAAAACACCAGAATACCCAGTGGAAACAGCATACCTTCAAGGCCTGGTGGTTGAGCAGCGGGAGCTGCCGCTAAAGCGTCAGAGATAAAAAAACTCATGATTATCCTCAATTGTTTATAGAAATTAAAAAAGTCCGCTATTATGCCATAGACGGCACGGCTTTTCCTCGTTGTTGATAAAATTGCCGGACAAAAATATCCAGCTCTTGCTTTTCAATCGCATCACGCAAGCTCTGCATAAGGCTTAAATAATAATAAAGATTATGTAGAGTATTGAGCCTGGAGCCCAGCATTTCCTTACATTTATCCAGATGACGCAGGTAGGCTCTTGAATAATTTTGGCAAGTATAACAGTCGCAAGATTCATCCAGTGGCTTGTTATCAAACTCATATTGACTGTTCCTGATTTTCACCACCCCGAAGCGGGTGAACAAATGCCCGTTACGCGCATTGCGCGTAGGCATTACACAATCAAACATATCAATACCACGCCTGACCGCTTCAACCAGATCTTCCGGCGTACCCACGCCCATTAAATAACGCGGTTTATCGATAGGCATTTTGCCATGTATTTCATCCAGCGTCGCCATCATTTCATCCTTGGGTTCGCCCACTGACAAACCGCCGATGGCATAACCATCAAAACCAATATCCAGCAAACCGTCTATCGATTCCTGACGCAGGTGATCATACATACCGCCTTGCACGATGCCAAACAGAGCCGATGGATTATCGCCATGGGCGATTTTACTGCGTCCAGCCCAGCGCAATGACAAGCGCATGGAATCGGCTGCTTCATTAACGGTGGCCGGATAGGGCGTACACTCATCAAAAATCATCACTATATCCGACCCCAAGTCGCGCTGCACCTGCATGGATTCCTCAGGTCCCATAAAAATAGAACTGCCATTGATGGGCGATTTGAAGGTAACTCCTTTTTCCGTAATTTTTCTTAATGCTCCCAAACTGAATACCTGAAAACCGCCGGAATCTGTCAGGATAGGTTTATCCCACCGCATAAAATCATGCAAATCGCCATGCGCCTTTATGACGGAAGTTGTCGGACGCAGCATTAAATGAAAGGTATTGCCCAGAATAATTTGCGCGCCGACACCAGTCAGGTCTTCCGGCGTTAATGATTTGACCGCGCCATAAGTGCCAACCGGCATAAAAATCGGAGTTTCTACAACACCGCGAGCAAAGGTAAGACGACCACGCCGTGCATGACCATCAGTATTGATTAAATTAAATTCCATGCCAAAAAATGGTTGCTCTTGATAAAGGGTGCAGATTATCAAGCTTTTTTAGTCTTGAGCGCAATAAACCATTTAATTACTGGTTATTCCTTGCCATTATCCAGTATTTGTTTAACCAACTGGTTACCGGCCTCAACCAAGGGATGTAAAATCAAGTTTGCTCCTAGCCGAGCCAGTTCCCGCTCCTCTCCGCTGTAGTAACAAATTGTGCCAATTTGGCCGGTAAAACCGCGTTTCCTGAGCTGACTGATTGCGGCACATCTGACTTCGAATGCCGGCACAGTCAAAATAACCCCCTTGATTCTTTCCAGCGGCAGTTCGCTCCATAACTCGGTATCCTCGGCATCGCCGTAAACCACGCGCCTTCCATCGGCAAGCAGGTTTTCCAATACTGTGGGATCGGCATCCATTCCCACCACACGCTTTTCCTGTTTGTGCAACGCCTGATAAGCAGAAACGCCGGTGCGTCCCATCCCTATAACCAGCCATTCCGAAGCGCCAAAGGATTCAGGCAGACGATCCGGATGTCCTGATTTTCTTTCAAAGCGGATCAGCACCGGTTCAGCCCATGAAAACAGCCGGTGCGAATAGCGATTCAAGGGCGCGGCTATCGCCAGGGAACCGGCGACCGCCAGACTGATGATCGACTTCCACTCCTCAGGCAGTAAATTGGCATTAACCACTGCGCCGGTTGTAATCAGCGCAAACTCACTATAAGTCATCAACGCTAAGGATGAAACGAAAGCAGTTCGGGCGCGCAAGCCTGCGAGCACAAATAGCACAAAGAATAGTCCTCCTTGTAACGGGAGCAGCAGTAACAATTCTAAAGCAGTCAACGCGTGCTCCTGGGTCGGTAAATCGGTCAGGCCGATTTGCAGAAAAAATGCGACTAGAAACACTTCCTTGAGACCCCAAAGCTTGTCGGAAAGATCCTCTATTTTGGGGTGGGAAGCCAACATCACGCCAGCCAGCAGCGCCCCAATGTCGGGAGAAACTCCCACAACTTCCGCCAGTACGCCGCCCCCCAATGCCAAGGTCACCCCTAACAGCAATCTAAGTTCACCGGCGCGGCTAACCGTAAGCATTCGATGTGCCAGTGGACGCAGCAACGGTAAAAGCAGCAATATCAAAGCCCAGGGGGTCGGTTGCTTGCCGTCGGCGAATGCCAGCAGTCCTATCGCGACTATGTCCTGTAAAATCAGAATGCTAAGCACATCCCGGCCATGCAATGACGACAGTTCGCTGCTGTCATCCAATACTTTAATGGCGAGTACGGTACTGGAAAAGGCCAGACTGGCACCCAATACCAGGCCGCCGGTAATCCGTTCGCCCATTGCCAGAAATACCAGCGCGGAAACTCCGGTAACCATAAGCAAATGCGAGCCGCCCACACTTAACACTTCGCTGCGTAATAACGAGCTGGGCTTAAGCTTTAAGCCGACTGAGAACAGCAGCAATTCGATACCGATATCGGCCAAATGCGCCAGGTTTGGCAGGACGGCTATCTCCAAGCCGTGTAAAACATAACCGGCAACCAGATAACCCACTAGAGGCGGGATGAACAGGCGACTGGCAATCAAGCCGATTATATAGGCGGTGCTAATCCAGATTAATTCCATCATGGTTGTTTATAGCGATAACAGGAATGGGGATAAGTGGATACGCAGCCTAATGTAACACGCTGCATGGCAGAAATCCCCAATTTTGGGAACAAGAGGAAATCCAACCTCACTTAGTCAACTTTTTGATCTTGGCTCGACTCCGTAGAACGCACTAATCCACCAGAAAGCCCCTTAAAATGTTTTGGCGGATTCAACTCCGAAGTGCAATCCTGGCATTCATACGCCCTCTTCTACGTCATTTGACAACAAATACCACATTAGATTTTTCAAAATTAAGTGTTTTTCGAGGACGAAAATTTAGCATATTCATCAATGACTCAATCTTGTCATCCGTAATGTTCTCAAAACTAAAATGTTACCGTGCAAAACATAGGTATTTTTGTTTAAGTCACATTCCCAGAAATGATAGAGATAACTGTTGATACATCAGCGCCCATATGTTCCTTATTTTTACACATTTTTATACCGCTTTGTTTAAACCTCCCTTAAAATGGATAACCTGAATAAACCCGAATCAGAACAGACTTCGAGATTAGGCGAGTTTCACGGTCCATCGGCAGTCAGTTCTTGTAGTAATTTGTTCCTTTCGTCTTCCGTTCGTTATTATTGGGTCACAAATGAATAGCAAATCATTAAAGTTATTAAACTTCGCGTTATTGCTTTTACCCGCTACGGCCTTTGCCGGCGAAGTATCGGAAATTTTAAGCGCTCCCAAGTCATTAAGTTTAACCCATCATATTATTGGCTATCTTTCTATAGCAGTGACCGTTCTGTCCTATGTAGCCGCAATGTCGGAAGACGTAATCGAACTGCGCAAGTCCAAACCGATGGTATTGGGATCGGCAGTCGTGTGGTTTGCGATATGTATCTACTATGCCTTGCACGGAGAAGCCAAAGTTGCGGCAGTCGCATTTGAAAGCAATCTGCTTGCTTATATCGAATTGTTCTTGTTTATCCTGGTGTCGATGACCTACCTGAACGTCATGGAGGAACAGGGCATTTTCGATGGACTCAGGATTTGGCTGCTAAGCCAGCAATACAGCTACCGGCAACTGTTCTGGATCACCGGAATTCTGGCCTTTCTTCTATCTACAGTAATCAGCGGTCTGGCGGTAGGTCTTTTAATGGGCACTATTGCGGCTGCGGTGGGTAAAAAGAAGAAAGAATTCGTCGCCCTGGCTTGCGTCAATATCGTTGTAGCGACCAATGCCGGGGGTTCGTTAAGTCCCTTGGGCGGCATTTCGACACTATTCGTCTGGCAACATAAGATCCTGCATTTCTATGAGTTCTTCTCGCTGGCTGTTCCCTGCCTGGTCAATTTTCTTTTGCCTGCATCCGTCATGCATTTTTTCGTCCCCAAAGAAACACCGGCAGTGTCCACCAGTGTCATTTCTTTTCGCCGTGGCAGTAAGCGGGTTATTTTTCTTTTCGTTGTGACACTCGTTATAACAGTCTCTTCTAATGTTTTACTGGAACTGCCGCCTGCTGCCGGCATGATGGCGGGCCTCGGTTTATTACAGTTTTTCAGCTTTTATTTGACCAGGACGACACAAGAAGTCCCAAGCGACTTTGCCCATGTATACGAGCTCTTCCAGGTGGAAGTTCCAGTTAAAAATAGAAAACGGGATTTTGACATATTCAAGAACGTTGGCAATGTGGATTGGGATACACTGTTATTCTTTTACGGCGCGATGATGATCATTGGAGCTCTTGGTTTTATCGGCTATCTTGACGCCATCGCGCAATTTCTGTTTGGTCAGATTAGCCCCACGGTTGCCAATATCAGTATCGGTCTTTCATCTGCGTTTATTGATAACGGCACATTGATGTTTGCCGTATTGAACATGCACCCCGATCTTCCGCCCGGCCAATGGTTACTGTTGACATTAACCCTCGGTGTAGGCGGTAGCTTGCTGGCAATTGGTTCTGCGCCCGGAGTCGGATTGCTCGGCAGGATCAAGGAAGGCTATACCTTTGCATTCCATATGCGCTGGATGCCCGTTATTTTACTGGGTTATTTCGCCAGTATCGTCGTGCATTTCTGGATAAATGCCAGGTATTTTTAAGCTGGTCAGGTGTGCATGGTAAGCAATGTTTTCTTGAAACAAGAAAGAAACACCTTACGCATGTTCTTTATCTGATGCGCCATGGGTTGGAAATCATTCCATACGATTTTCCTTAAAAAATTATAAACAATTCGAGTTAGTTAAGGTAATGTCCTCAAATTCACAAAATCAATCCAAAGAAAAACTGGCCGGTCTGGCGTTAGGTGCCATAGGCGTTGTGTTTGGTGATATCGGTACCAGCCCCTTATATGCTATCAGAGAAGTATTTCACGGAGGTTTGACGATTGATAAAATCCATGTGTTAGGTGTCCTGTCTCTGATTTTCTGGGCAATCACGATGGTTGTAACAATCAAATACGCTATTTTTATTATGCGTGCCGATAACAAGGGCGAAGGCGGCATTATCGCGCTAATGGCTCTTGCGTTGCAGGGTTCCAAAGATAATCCTAAAAAAATGGCCTTCATTGTCACTATCGGCTTATTGGGTGCATCATTATTTTTTGGCGACAGCATCATTACACCAGCGATATCTGTGCTTAGCGCGGTCGAAGGCTTGCAAATTATCGCTCCGCCATTGGCCCATTATGTGCTTCCGATAACCATCACCGTGCTGGGCGGGCTGTTTATTCTGCAAGCAAAAGGCACCGGCAAGGTGGGCAAAATCTTTTCGCCGATCATGTGTTTCTGGTTTGGTTTGCTTGCGGTCCTGGGCGTGATTAATATCGTTCATGAACCGGGCGTGTTAATGGCGATTAACCCTTATTACGCAGCGCATTTGCTGCTTGAACTAGGCTGGCATGGATTTTTGATTATGGGTGCAGTGGTGTTAGCGATCACCGGTGCCGAAGCGCTTTACGCCGATATGGGACACTTTGGCCTGAAACCGATCCGTTACGCCTGGTTCAGTTTTGTGTTTCCGGCGTTGCTGCTCAACTATTTCGGACAGGGGGCACTGCTGATCGGCCATCCCGAAGCGATAGAAAATCCCTTCTATTTACTTGCACCGACCTGGGCGCTGTATCCATTGCTGATTCTATCGACGCTGGCGACCGTCATCGCCTCACAAGCGGTGATTTCGGGTGCGTTTTCGGTGACGCGGCAAGCGATTCAACTGGGTTATTGTCCGCGCATGAACGTTTTACACACGTCGGGCGATGAAATGGGACAAGTCTATGTCCCCGCCGTCAATTGGCTGTTGATGGTGTCGGTTTTCGTGCTGGTGCTCAGTTTTAAATCATCCTCAGCACTTGCATCGGCATACGGTATTGCTGTAACCGGTACGATGATAGTTGACACTGTACTAGCGTTTATTATCATCCAGGCGCTATGGAAATGGACAAAGGCTACCAGCGTGACCTTCCTTTCGACGTTTTTGGCCATAGACCTTCTATTTTTTTCTTCCAATAGTCTAAAAATCCCTACCGGCGGTTGGCTTCCGTTAGTGGTTGCTACAGTATTGTTTCTAGTGTTGACGACATGGATTAAGGGACGCAGATTACTTTCTGAATATATGGATGAGAGAAGAACGTTATTCGAAGACTTGGAAGAGAAAATAAGTGGTAAATTAGTCAGGGTACCGGGTACGGCGATTTATTTGACCAGAAGCTTACACGGTGTGCCCCAAGTACTGTTGCACAACCTTGAACACAATCATGTATTGCATGAGCAAATTATTGTGCTGACCATTGTTACCACCAACGAACCCTATGTAGACGAAGCGCACTTGGTCAAAATCAGGACCTTCGGTCAAAACCAGAATTTTTACCGGGTGAAACTTTATTACGGTTTCAAGCAAAACGCGGATGTACGTCGTGCCCTGGAATTATGCGTGCAAGAAGGCCTGGATATTAATCCCAAAAATGCCTCTTTTTTCATCGGCAGCGAACAGGTGTCTTTCCGTAACAAAAGTCCAATGCCCAAATGGCGCCGGGGATTGTTTAACTTTTTATTTCACAATTCTTCCAGTGCGATTGAGTTTTTCAAAATACCTGTTGATCGGGTTGTGGAACTCGGAATTCGTATCGAGCTGTAACAGAAACTTGAGATATTAGACAACTCGCAAAAAATACCCCCTATCAAAGTTGCCACAGATTCACAGATTTTAAATACAGTGAATCTGTGGCGGTTTCTTTTTATTAACTCTCTTTTGAATAATACTTATGCCGAATATACTCTATTACGGCAGGCATTATTGAGATAATAACAATACCTAAAATTACAATAGTAAAATTATGTTTTACTACCGGTATATTGCCGAATAAGTAGCCTCCAAACAAGCAAATAGAAACCCAGGCAATTCCGCCGATAACGTTGTAGTGAAGGAATTTTTTGTAGCCCATATCGCCTATGCCTGCGACAAATGGGGCAAAGGTACGGATAATAGGAACAAATCGGGCGATTATTATCGTTTTTGCTCCATATTTTTCATAAAACTTATGGGTGCGTTCAACATGTTCTTTATTCAAAAACCGGGTTTTTTCCTGTTTAGCTATTTTAGGGCCAATAAAACTTCCTATTTCATAATTCACTGAATCGCCTAATACCGCAGCGATACATAAAATTACATACAATATTCCAATACTCATATCGCCTTTTGCAGCAAAAGCGCCTGCTGCAAAAAGCAAGGAATCTCCCGGTAAAAAAGGAAGTACCACTAACCCGGTCTCACAGAAAATAATAACAAATAATATTATGTATGTTACATGTCCATAGTTTTGAATAATCTCGCTAAGATATTTATCCAGATGTAAAAAAATATTAATCAATTGGGTAATGTGTTCCATGCTGATTCCTGATGTTGTTTTTGCCAGGCTGGGGACCGTTACAGCCCAACTAATCGTTACTGTTCCAGCGTTACGAACGCTAATTTTGCTATGCCCGCGTGTTGTATTGTTGCCATCACTTCTGCAACTTTGGCATAAACCACGGCTTGATCCGCATATATATGCACGCCAATTTCCTGATTTTTCGCCAACTCAGCTTTTAAGGCGATTTCAAGGGCCGCTAAATCAGCTATTGGATTTTTGTTAATGGTAATTGCGCCTTGTGCGTCGATACCGAGTTGCAATGGTTGTGCATTGATATCCGCAGTCGTTTCAGCGGTTTTTGGTAACTTAACATGAACCGATTGCGTAAGCAGCGGCGCAGTAACCAGTAAAATAATCACCAGCACCAGCATCACGTCCACTAATGGCGTAACGTTGATTTCGCTCATTGCGCTTTCATCTTCGGATTGAGGTTTAAACGCCATAAGTTATGCCTGCCCGTTTTTAGTGTCCAAAGCAACTGACAAGAAACTCGCGACAAAATTTTCCATGCGTGTGCGTTGCACTTTCATGCGACGGAGAAAAAAGTTATAAGCCAAAACAGCCGGCACAGCGACGGCAATACCAATTGCCGTCGCCACTAACGCATCACCAATCGGCCCTGCAACTACGTCCAAACTGGTTGAACCGCTTTCAGTAATATCGTGCATTGCATTCATAATGCCCAATACTGTACCGAACAAACCGACAAATGGTGCAGTGCTACCGATACTTGCCAACAACGTCAATCCGCTTTCCATGGTGTGTTGTTCTTGTTGCAATTGTACGCGCAAGGCTTGTTCCAGCAATTCTGTCGAATCGCCACAGTGTTTAAGCATTTTGCCCGCCGAACGCTGATGCTCCTCAAGCCACGCTAAACCTTCATAAGCAAGTCGCGCTTGCGAGCCTTTGACTAATCCAGGCGATAATGTTTTGACTTGTTTTAAATCAGGTAAACTCCAAAACGCATTTCCAAAACGTTCATTGCAACGGCTGTTATTAATAAATTGCCAGATTTTGAAAAAAATTAGCGTCCACGTTATGACTGAAAAAAACAGCAATGTATAAAGCGTTGCATCAATAATAAATTCGGGGGCAATATGCATGGGCATTAGGTCATTATCCTTGTATAAATTATTTAAAAAGTTATTGTTCTAGCTTGAATTGTAACTTTTGCACCGCGCGTTGTGGCACCGCGACACCGTTTACAATTTTTTCTTTAAATTTCCATTTGGCAATTGCAGTGAGCGCGGCATCATCAAAAATATCTTCGGGTTCTGATCCTATGACGACTGCATTATCAACTGAACCGTCAGTTTGAATGGTAAATTCGACTTTTACCCAACCTTCAATATGCCGATTAGCAGCGCGAGCAGGATATTTGGGTGGTACACGAACCAATGGCACAACACCTGAAACGACAGTTTTGCCGCCATCGCGTCCATGTCCAGTTGTTTTAGCAGTAACGCTTGAATTTGATGAAGTTGACGATGCGTCAGTGTGTGCCGGCACAATAACAGGAGGCGTGGGTATAAATGCTGGCACAGGTTCAAATTTCGGCACGGGTATAACTTCTTTTATTTCTGCCGGCTGTGGTTTAGGCGCGGGTGCAGATTTTTTTACCATGACAGGTTTTTTTATCGATTGTGGTGGTTTTACGACAGGGTTAGGTTTTATGGCTTTTTTTTTGGCGGGAGGCGGCGTTCGAGCCGGCTCTTTTACCTCTTGTTTTACAATCGGTTCAGGTTTTAGCAACATCACTACTTCCATGACGGTAGGTGGTTTTTTATGATCCGTTATAGGTACATTTAATAAATACAACGCTAATGTCATATGCAACAGCAAAACCACTACCAACAGCAAGCCCGCGACAAGGCGTGAGTTTTTCCGTTGTTCTAATGGGTTGAAAGTCGAGAAATTGAAATCAAGAGTGTTTGATGAAGACATGAAAACGAGGTTGTTTATTGTGTGTCGTTGATTATGAATGGAGATTAATTATAACGAATTGATAAAAAAATGGCCTGTTATCTGAAATTAAGTGCTATTGGATGAACCGAGGTGCGAAACGCATCCTATGGTATAGCTCTGCTCTCCACTCAATCTCACATCCTCAAACTTTGCCACTACCATAATTGCACAGCGTTATTACCGGGCATAAAAAAGGCTGGAGTATTCCAGCCTTTTTTGTCTTGTTAATTTGTTAGTTTAACAAACCTTGCAACAACCCATTTAACTTATGTACAAAAGCAGCCGGATCATCCAATTGTCCACCTTCGCTCAAAATCGCTTGGTCAAACAGAATGTGGGTCAAATCGGCAAAACGGGTATCATCCTGTTCCGCTTTCATACGCACAACTAGCGGATGGGTCGGGTTGATTTCAAAAATCGGCTTTCTACCCATACCCATGCCCATCATTTGGCCTGCATCCTTCATAATTCTTTCCATATTAAGACTCATGCCATAAACGTCAGCGACCAGACAGGCGGGTGATTCGGTTAATCGATGACTCAAACGTACTTCACTGACTTTATCGGCTAAGACGTCTTTAATCTGCTTGAGTACCGCTTCAAAGTCTTTATTAACTTCTTCCTGGGCTTTTTTATCTTCTTCCGTCTCCAGAGTATCCAAGTCCAGATCGCCTTTAGCAACAGACTGTAAATGCTTGCCGTCAAACTCGTCCAGGTTAGATACCAGCCATTCATCAATACGGTCAGCTAGCAATAAAACTTCAATGCCTTTCTTACGGAAAATTTCCAGATGCGGGCTGTTTTTTGCCGCGGAGAAGCTGTCTGCCGTTACATAATAGATTTTTTCCTGCCCTTCTTTCATGCGACTAACGTAGTCTTCCAGCGCAACATCCTGTTTATCAGTATCTGAATGGGTAGACGCAAAGCGCAGCAGTTTAGCCACACGTTCTTTATTGCTATGGTCTTCAATCGGGCCTTCTTTAATGACCGTGCCGAACTGGGACCAGAACGTTTCATATTTTTCCGGTTCATTTTTGGCCAGATTTTCAAGCATACCCAGCACTTTTTTAACCGCACCCGATTTAATAGCGCTGATTTGCTTGCTTTGTTGCAGGATTTCTCTTGATACGTTTAGCGGCAAGGAATTCGCGTCAATAATCCCTCTGATAAAACGCAAATAACGCGGCATTAACTGCTCGGCATCATCGGTAATAAAGACTTTACGAATGTAAAGTTTTACGCCATGTTTCGCATCCCTGTCCCACAAATCAAACGGCGCACGTGATGGCGTATAAAGCAACAACGTATATTCGTTCGTGCCTTCTACTTTGCTGTGAACAAAAGTCAAGGGGTCTTGAAAATCATGGCCTACATGTTTATAGAATTGATTATAATCTTCATCTGAAATATCTTGACGGGCCTTGGTCCATAACGCAGAAGCGCTGTTAATCGTTTCTTCTTCGATTTGTGCTACGGGTTTGACTTCTTCGCCATCTTCTTCATCACCCATTGCCGGCATAACTTCTTTATCCATGACAATAGGTATAGAAATGTGATCGGAGAATTTTCTGACAATGGAACGAATACGATAGCCGTCTAAAAATTCACTTTCTGCTTCTTTCAGATGCAAAACGATTTCTGTGCCGCGTTGCGCTTTTTCCACTGATTCCAGTGTGTAATCACCCTCCCCCGCCGACTCCCAACGCACGCCATCACTTTTATCAGCGCCAGCCTTGCGGGTGGTTAACGTTACTTTATCGGCCACAATAAATGCGGAGTAAAAGCCTACACCAAATTGACCAATCAATTCGCTATCTTTGGCCTGTTCACCGGTCAAGGCTTCAAAAAATTGCCGGGTACCCGATTTTGCAATCGTACCGATGTGCTCCTGAACTTCCGCACGAGTCATACCAACGCCATTATCTATAATGGTAATCGTGCGTTTTTCCTTGTCGAATTCAAGACGAATTTTCAGCTCGCTATCGCCTTCATACAAACCGTCATTCGACAGGGCTTCAAAACGCAATTTATCCGCCGCATCCGAGGCGTTGGAAATTAACTCACGCAAGAAAATTTCCTTGTTACTATACAAGGAGTGAATCATCAAATGCAGGAGGTGTTTTACTTCAGTTTCAAAACCCAGGGTTTCTTTTTTTGCTTCAACAGTCACGATACTATTCCTAAAATTGTTAATGTGAATGTCGTCAATGTGGGGGCGTACGAATTTTTTTCAAGGTTGGTTAGGACTTATTTACCACAAAGAGCACGAAGAAAAACAGATAGCTTCGTGTCTTCGTGCTCCTTTCGGCTATGCTCAGGACAGGCTTTGTGGTGAGTAAAATATTAAACGGCTTTTGATCGACTACTAAGGTAACTCGCAAAAATACCCCCTGTTACAGTTGCTACAGATTCTCAGGTTATAAAGAAAGTTAAATCTGTGAATCTGTGGCGGTTTATTTTTACGAGTTACCTTACAACCAGTTACGATGCCTCAATTACAGGAATTTTACCGATTTTTTTCTGCCAGATCTTTGGCGCTATCTGATGTATAGATTCGCCCTGGGTATCCACTGCAACCGTAACGGGCATGTCTTCAACAACAAACTCATGAATAGCTTCCATGCCGAGATCCGCAAACGCGACTATGCGTGATTTACGGATGGCTTTTGACACCAAATAGGCGGCTCCGCCCACCGCCATGAGATAAACAGCCTGGTGTTTTTTGATGGCGGCAATCGCTTCCTGTCCACGTTCAGATTTACCAATCATGCCCAGCAATCCGGTTTTGGCCAGCATAGCTTCGGTAAATTTATCCATGCGCGTGGCTGTGGTAGGCCCTGCCGGCCCTACAACTTCATCTCGAACCGGATCGACGGGACCAACGTAATAAATGAACTTATTGGTAAAATCGATGTTTCCAGGCAGTGATTCTCCGCGCTCAAACAGGTCAATCATACGTTTATGCGCCGCATCACGGCCAGTGAGCAACGTGCCGCTTAGTAACAGCGTTTCACCCGGTTTCCATGCCGCAACTTCGGCGGGTGTTACTGTGTCCAGATTAACCCGGCGGGCAGTAGCGCCTGCCTCCCAGGCAATGTTTGGCCAGTCTTTCAGACGAGGCGGTTTGAGTTCAGCCGGACCAGAGCCGTCCAGAACAAAATGTGCATGCCGGGTAGCCGCGCAATTCGGAATCATAGCAACCGGTTTGTTAGCCGCGTGAGTAGGGTAATCCCTGATTTTAATATCCAGTACAGTCGTCAATCCACCCAAGCCCTGCGCGCCAATACCCAGCGCATTCACTTTGTCATACAGTTCCAGACGTAATTCTTCCAGCGCGTTGTTAGCACCGCGTGCGATTAATTCCTGAATATCAATAGACTCCATGCAGGCTTGTTTGGCAAGAATCATGGCTTTTTCCGCTGTGCCGCCTATGCCTATGCCTAATATGCCCGGTGGACACCAACCCGCTCCCATGGCTGGTACTGTTTTTAGCACCCAGTCAACAATACTATCCGATGGATTGAGCATAACAAACTTGGATTTAGCTTCAGAGCCACCACCCTTGGCCGCTATATCAACTTCAACAGTATCACCGGGGATGACTTCCATATGCACGACAGCCGGCGTGTTATCCTGGGTATTGATGCGTTTTCCGGCAGGATCTTTCAGAATCGAAGCACGTAAAATATTGTCGGGGTGACTGTAGGCGCGTCGAACGCCTTCGTTGACCATATCGGTTACACTCAGATCGGCTGTCCATTGCACACCCATACCGATTTTTAAAAAAACGGTGACTATGCCCGTATCCTGACATATTGGCCGATGGCCCTCCGCACACATGCGGGAATTGATTAATATTTGCGCCATCGCATCCCGGGCGGCCGGGCTTTGCTCTTTTAGATAAGCTGTATTTAAAGCCTGGATAAAGTCCAGTGGATGGTAATAAGAAATATATTGCAAAGCGTCGGCGATACTTTGGATAAAGTCGTCTTGGCGAATGATGCTCATTGGGTTTTTCCTGTTAAAAAGCGTGCAAGGTCATCTTCAATAGGGATATTGAACTACAATATCCCTACCCTTACGTCTTTGAGTTATTCATCCAGCTCTTCAGCAAGAAGCTTGGATTTTCTGCCATAATTTGGCGCGATGCTGATCAGTAGCGTTAGTAAAGCCGCGACGTAGGGAACGGCTTGCACCGACAATACGGCTATCCATAATCTACCGCTTAAATTATCGAAATGATCTATAGAACACATTGCAGCGATACCCGCACTTAACAATATCAGCAAGAACAACTCCTGCCTGATAGTCATTAATCCGGCAAACAAAGGCCCTTGTTTTTCGTACTTGGGCGTACGCATAAACGGCTTGCCCGAGGTAAACAAGCCTTGCACGGTTCCTCTCGCGACGGTATGGGTCAAGGACAATCCTGTTAACGCCGCACCTAATGATTGCCACACAGAACATGGAACACGCGCTTGATAGAGCCATAAGCCGCGCAGGATTTTAAAGCTGAATAATCCTACCGTTGGTAATAAAAAAACATTGGCAGGAAGTTCGCTGTGTATCGGGTCAGTCAATATTATTCCCGTTAAAATCAAACTGGCAGTAGTGAACAGCAAAGCCAGAGCATCGGAAAACCAGGGCAACCAGCCGGCAATAAAATAATAACGTTGAGCCGCTGTCAATGGTGATTTTTTTGTGGGTAAAAAGCTGCGCCAATGGCCTTTGATAATCTGCATGGCTCCATAAACCCAACGAAAGCGTTGCGTCATATAACCCGACATCGTGTCAGGCATCAACCCGCGACCAAACGAATCTTTCACATAAACCGAATCATAGCCTGCTTCATACAAACGCAAACCCAACTCACTGTCTTCACAAATACACCATTCCGCCCATTTGCCTACTTCCAGCAAAGCAGATTTTCTAATCATCGTCATCGTGCCGTGCTGAATGATGGCGTTGTATTCGTTTCTTTGCACCATGCCGATATTAAAAAAGCCGGCATATTCCCAGTAACAAAAGGATTTAAAAGCGCTTTGATCGCGGTCACGATAATCCTGTGGCGACTGTACAAAGCCGACATTTTCATTATCAAAATAAGGCACCATGCATTTGAGCCAGTCGGGCGATAAAACATAGTCGCTATCAATAACAGCAATAATTTCCGAGTCGCTCGCGGTTTGTTCAAGTGCATGATTGATCGCCCCCGCTTTGAAACCGGGCCAGTTCTCAAGGTGAAAGAACCGGAACATGGGTCCAAGCCGTTCACAATCATCGCGCACAGGTTCCCAGACAGCTGGGTCTTTGGTGTTGTTGTCCATCACCAACACTTCAAGATTGGGATAATCTACTTTCGCCAAAGCCTCAAGTGTCTTGCGCACCATCATCGGTGGTTCGTTATGGATGGGCAAATGCAGTGAAACTTTGGGATATTTAAAATCAGCAGAGGGAGTCAGCGGCTGAAATGTTCTCGCGGTCTTTCGATGCCAGATCACTTCGGCAATTTCCAGACTTTCTATTAATAGTATGATTACCGCCATAATCTGCATCAACAACATGAGACCCCAAAACAAAACGCCAAGTTTGGTCTGGTATTGCTGGGCTCCTGTGGATGCAGACCAAAAAATGACCGAAGCCGCAAGGTTGGCAATTAAACCGAAAAACAATACGCCGGGCAATTTTAAAGTACTACGGGTAAATAAAAACAAACCCATTAGCAGCATACTAAAAACAGTCGCACCGGCGGCCCAATTTTTCCAGCTGGGCATTGTAATAATTTCCGTATCCATAGGGTATTTTGGTTGTCGATCCGCATTAAAGATACCCCAATAAGCGCCCGACGAACCTTCTATAGACTTTTTCCAGGGTTGATCAAAAGCTTCAACAATATAATAAGTAATTTTTTCAGCATCGGCTCGATTAAGAAATTCACGTAAAAATTTAGCTTGATTAGATACCGATGCCGTAGCATGTTTAAATGGTTGTCCACCGGAAGGCCAGCCGACTTCGGTGATGATAATAGGTTTATTAGGGTAGGCCTGCTGCACTTCATGAAAACGATCAAACGCATAATCGACTGCATCATCGGCGGCTATGCCTTCCCAGTAAGGTAGAAGATGCACCGCTATGAAATCAACTTCGGCAACAAGATCAGGATTTTTCAACCAGACATCCCATGTTTCAGACGTACTCACTGGTCGCCAACTTCGTTTTTTTACTTCGCGGATATAATCAATCAAGGCTGCTTTTGGAATATCATCGCGTAGCAATACCTCGTTACCCACCATGAGCCGGATAATTCTGGGATTATTCTGACGACCTACCTCAATTAATGTTTCGATTTCCTGGCGATTTTTTTCCAGATTACCATCAATCCATGCGCCTACCGTGGTATTCAAATTATATTTGGCGGCAAGTTCGGGAATTTTATGTTGCCCTTTTAGCACACTGTAAGTTCGAACGGCATGAACCTTATCAGCAAGCAGAGCCAAGTCTCTATCCATGTCTGCTTCACTAGGATAGGTATTACTTGTCTGGGTATCTTGCTTGCGCATCGGGTCATAAGTAACCCCCAAGGTAGTCTTGGTCCATGGCTGTAATTGCAAGGGGTTGTTGATATAGCTCCAAATACTGAAATTAATAACAACGAGCAATGCGACTACAAATAGAATAGCTATCTTTCTTTTCATCTGGGTATTGGAAAGTTATCGCCTGAAGCGAAAGTGTGAGTTTGACTGAGGATTGTTATTTGAGCGTAACGATTTGTTCAAGTGATTCCCGATTAAGAGTTACCTGTATTGCTCAACTATTTGCCTTGCAAGAACCGCCTTGGCAACGTTTGTGAGACTGAGACCGCTCCTGAAAAAGTCTATTAATTATTGAAAATCAACTTTTTTCCTGATCTTTAACAGGAAATTAAAAACAACTACATCTCATATTTTACACGGGTTCTAAAGCTAACAAGAAATTATTTACCTAGCCATGCCTTGTCCGTCATTGTGCGTTAAAATCACACGGGGGTCTAACTTAAGACGATTAAATGGGTTTACCTCTACATAATTGTATGACAACACGAGCTTGCCACAGTAACGCCGCAAAAGAACGATACTTGCTGGTTGAAATTTAGGTAAACCATCTTCAATCAGTCATTCGATATAAAACTCGATTGCTTCACGAATTTCCCATTCCATTTCCTCTACAACATAGCCAGTAGCAATGCAGCCCGGCAAATCGGGCACATAGGCGGAGTAGTATTTACCGCTTTTTCGACAACGATTGGGTAACGCATGGGTTACTCCTTTAGTTTTTGCTTGTTTGAATATGTTATTCGAAGCACCGGGTACTAAATCATCGTTAAGTTTTCCGGGTACAGTTACACGACCACTTTTGATTGGATGTCTAAACTAACAATGACCTCCTCACGTTATGGCAAGATGCCAGCCATCTTTGATTTAACACGATTAAAATCTCATTTACTTTCATGCAAATAGAATAGAAGATTACAACAGTTTCTCCAAAAATGCCTTGCATAAGCTGACAGCTGTGTAAAGTGAACAAGGATTCTACCCCAGGGTAATCGCGCTTAAAATCACTTGAAAATAGAATTTAGATGAGGTATTCAGTCTATCTTTTTGATTTTCAATGACAGCGAAACCGATACCTTCTATTATTCATCACTTCTCAAGCATTGAAGACCCCAGAGTAAACAAGCAAAAGAAGAGTGGTTCACTGAATTGCTGGGTTTAGAGCATGGCATACCCTCGCACGACACCTTCGGCACAGTTTATGCCGCCATTGATACCGACCACTTTAGCGTCTGTTTTTCGCGCTGGGTTGCTGATTTAGCTAACATAACCGAAGGGGAAGTGATTGCGATAGATGGCAAGTGCTTAAGGCGTAGCTTGGACAAGGCCTCAAAAAAAACCGCTATTATAGTTAGTGCTTGGGCGCAACAAAACAACCTGGTTTTAGGCCAGGTTAAAGTCGATGATAAATCGAATGAAATCACGGCTATTCCCAAGTTACTGTCACGGCTTGATATAGCGGGAGCCGTGATTACTGTCGATGCGATGGGCTGCCAGAAGAAAATTGCCGAACAGATTAAGCAGCAAGGCGGTGACTATGTGTTTAGCCTGAAAGGCAATCAGGGCAACCTCCATGACGATGTTAAAACATTTTTTACTTCGTCTTTAGCACCCGCCGTTGCTTCTGTTAGCTATGAAGGTGAACATGGCCGGATTGAAACGCGCACAATTCGTGCGACCGCCGATAGTGCCTGGCTACAAGAGCGGCATAACTGGCACGGCCTACAAAGCATTATCGCAGTCACGGCCAAAAGAGAAAGCGCTGACAAAGTTACTGAGGAAACACGCTATTTCATCAGTAGTCTTGATGCGCATGATTCGCAGCGATTAGAGCGTGTGGTGCGAGCACATTGGTCTATAGAAAACAATCTTCACTGGGCTCTTGATATCGCCTTTGATGAAGATCGCAATCGGACTCGAAAAGGACACAGTGCTGCGAACTTGGCTGTTATCCGGCATATTGCCCTGAATTTGATCAAGGCTGAAAAAACATCCAAGGTGGGAGTAAAAATCAAGCGTTTAAAGGCCGGATGGGACAATGATTATTTACTTCGCATTCTCGGGGTAATTTAAGCGCGATTGACCTGCCACCCATCTGGGCTAAATTGGAAGCTTCATTCTACTTTTGATTCCTAGCCGTCAAAATTGTGACACAAATATCAGTCTAACACCCTAATTGGCTTGCTTCATTGTCAGCGTACGCAAAAAGCCGAACACATGTCTGTAATAGTTTGTAGTGAGAGATCCTGCGGTCTACTCTCCAAGAGCTAGATGACTTTATTTTGTTGAACGTCGACTCACAACAATAAACCCACCTAGCATTACACAGCGTTTTTTTGTATTTCATTGAACTTCTTAATATATGACTTTTGAATGCCCCGAAAAGCTCTACCCGTATAAGCACTAATAGTCAAAGGAATGGTGCTGTTTTTAAGCAGCTAAAGCTATCGAATAACTTTCGTCATTTGCGAATACTTTTTTCTGTAGATTTTATGAAGTGTACAGTCCTCGGTATGAACTTAAGGTTTCGCTACCCACGTCGAAGCCATGTTGTTCCCTTAACTGCGTTCAGGTACTCATGTCGAGTATTTCTTACCAAAACAATTCCAGTATTTAAAAAAATTTTCTTATTCATCTAACCCATGAATTGAATGGGAAGAAGTAAGATCTTGATCGCCTGAGCCAGCCGAAGCCATAATGAATTGCTCCGCTTCCCAAACAGAATAGATCTTACCGTCGGCTGATTTCCAAGCAATTCGCCCACTTATGTTGACACACGCGGCCATGGAGGGTGATGTGAACGAGCAATCCTTAGTGAAAACCAAGCCATCGGCTTTTGTAATCAATATCCCATCGGTTAAAAGTTGATCACGAATTTTGATTGCGCCTTTCGGAATTGCATTTGCTACCTCGAGCCGGGCAGTTGAGCCTTTCTTAACAATCCACTCACCGGTTGTACTAAAGACAATTGCCGTTGCAGAAAATCCTGTTCCAGAAAAATAAAATTCGGGCCCAGTAGTAGTTTCAGAAAGTGCAACGCCTGTAGAACTCAGGTTATCCAACTGGTGGCTTGTAATGAACTTAAATAAATCCCATCCCAATGCACCCGTTAGCATTTTTGATTGTTCTATAAACTGGTTCATTGCCGCCTCGTCTGGTTTTGGCAACTTGCCGACCTCTGGTGGTTTCTGCCCGTTTTTTAACTGCCAGCGTTTATTCTCGCCGACAGCAGTAATTAGTATTGCTTCAACATATCGGGCATGGGATTTCGTCAAATTTTCGTCTTTGCTTATAAAGGCAATAGTGTCTGTCCAAAAGTCCAATTTATTATTGTTCTTGTCGCTACTACTGTTATGAAATTGTAAACGCTTGGCAACATCTTCCGATTCGCCTATATAAGCAATTTTGCTATCAGGATCCTCCGGATTCGACCCAAGCAAAAAATAAACACCAGGGCGACTAATCTCTTTGAACTCTTTCTTGACGCGCGGAAACTGACTTCTTCGGAATGCTATCGCCTGAATCGTTGACATGGTTATTTGCGCCATGCGAACGCCATCGGGATCACCGTCAAGTAGAAATATATTGATAGATATTGCTTTATTATTGATCATTGCTGCCTTTGAATTTTCTTCAGTGAGAGAACTATTTCTCTTTATTTTTGGCGAATTTTATCTATGTAGCAAAACTTCCATTTCTCGATACAAAACGTTCATCCATGCGCTTCGGATACAGGATTGCCCCAATCCTTCCCAGTCATTTTTACAAAGATGTTCATAAAGTTGTCGAAACTTTCACACAACAATGGCGATTGGCCGGCCTCCTTTAGCATGACTCGAAATTCAGCGATTGAAAACCCTGTGAACTCAAACCCTGCGGGCAAATCAGGACGTGACACAACCAAGTCCAAGCAGTCGTCCATAATGTCAATGCGCTCGTCTGCTCTTCGAGATGCGGTTTGCTTAATACCGGAAATCAGATCGGAAAAATGTTCAAACGCACGCCTGTCGCTGCCAACGCTAGCCCATGAAAATCCGGGAGCGGAACAAGGCTCATAAAATTAATTGTGTTCATGACGTCAACTTTTTTCTGGCATTAACCCTTGATACACAACACCTGCTTCAAGGTATGTACCACCTCGACCAGATCGGCCTGGTTGGCCATCACGGTATCGATGTCTTTGTAAGCCCCAGGAATTTCATCGATCACGCCTTTGTCCTTGCGACAGATAATACCCTCGGTTTGCTGGGCCAGATCGGCGGTGGTGAATTGCTTTTCTGCCGCAGTCCGGCTCATTTTCCGTCCGGCACCGTGGGCGCAGGAATGAAAGCTTTCCGGATTGCCCTTGCCGCGCACGATATACGACTTCGCCCCCATGCTGCCGGGTATGATGCCAAAATCACCTTCCCTGGCTCGAATTGCGCCTTTACGCGTCACCCAGACATTGGCATCGTAATGATGTTCGTGGGCGACGTAATTATGATGACAGTTGACTGCTTCGGTGGTGATTTCAAACGGCGGCAAATGGCGTTTGAGTGCCGCAATAATCAAATCCAGCATGGCCTGCCGATTTTCAAAGGCGTAACGTTGTGCCCAATCGACGGCTTTAATGTAATCGTTGAAATGCTCACTGCCCTCCGGGAAATACGCCAAATCACGATCCGGCAGATGAATAAACAAACGCTCCATGTCCTTGCGGGCCAAATCAATGAAATAATCGCCCAAGGCGTTGCCGATACCCCGACTGCCGGAATGCAGCATGATCCACAGCCGTTGAGACTCATCCAGACACAGTTCGATGAAGTGATTACCACCGCCCAAACTTCCCATTTGGCATATCCAGTTGGAAAACTTGCCGAACGCCTTCAGCAATTTCGGGTGCTTTTCCGTCATCGCCATCAATTGCGGCTCGAACGGCAGCGCTCTGTCGGTCAACGCCCGTTCCTGCCTATGTTGACCACGACCGACCGGGACATCGCGGCTGATCTGATCGAAGACATTCTTCAACAGTTTTTCGTCGAGATCGTTAGCCGTCAGCGACAGTCGGCAGGCGATCATGCCACAGCCAATATCGACACCTACCGCCGCCGGAATAATCGCCTTGTGACAGGCGATCACCGAGCCGATGGTGGCGCCGATGCCGCAATGCACATCGGGCATCGCTGCGATGTGTTTGTGGATGAACGGTAGCGTGGCGATATTGCTGAGTTGCTGCCGGGCGCGTTCCTCGATTTCATCGGTCCAGATTTTAACCGGGACGCGATTTTCAGTCATTACACGTTTTATGGGCATATTGTTACCTGATCTCCTCAATTACTTCCCAGGCAGCCGAGTTGTAAAGCTTGGGAGGGTGATATTTGAATTTGACGATGCTGGCAAAATCAATACAGACACGTTCGATGGCTACCGATGGTTTGCTCGCATTTGGCATTCTGTTCTTTCAGTCGCATTGGCTATCGAATAGCACAGGCTTTTTTCACCAAGCACTTCGGCACGGCACTGGACGCGTAAATCAGCATCATGGATGTTGTAGCAATGCCCGCTATTGCTGTTCCATGCCCGGCAATACGCGCGTTGATCCGGTTGGTCAAATGCGGTGCAGTCGACCAGCGCCAGCAGCAAAGCTGCAGCACTCATCGCCGCTTCCTCCCGGCAGATCCCGCTCGCTTCTGGTAGGCATACATCGTCTGCCAGACATCCAGATAGGCATCATGCCGATCTGGTTCGGTAACCGTGGTTTTGAAGTTGCCATAATCAATAGTCCGAATAGAATCGGCCAGCACAGTAGCAACCTGTTCGTGGTCAATGCGGGCGCGGAAGCCATAGTCAGTGCCGCCACCCATCTGAACAGCGGCATCAGGGAAAACCCGCTCAATATCGCCGTCATGCCGTGCCCTGACCAGTAGTATTTTACCGCTGGGATCGCCTTTGTCGACGATGGAAATAAACGCTTGGTTGGTAAAAATCCACATCGCTATATACCCTCATTTAATCTCGCCACCAACTCATGGTCGTTGGCATGGTTCAAAATCTTGAATAATTGATTCCTTGGCACCAGTATCACCGCCTGTGATTCCCAACCCATTTGTGTCGGCAAACCGCCAATTCGGCGGGCAGTGTAATAGCACGTAATGGTTGTCGTGCGCTCAAAGTCGCCAATTAGCCCGGTAATTTCAATCTGCATTCCAGATTCTTCAAAAGCCTCTTTGATGGCTGTTGCCTGCGGACTCATGCCGGGTTCCAGTCGACCTTTCGGAAATGTCGCCTTGTAACCGCCAAAGGCATTGGTCGGAGCCACTAACCAATAGCGGTCATCCCATTAACCACCACCCCGGCTGCCAGTTTTTTACCGTGTTTGGGCATCAGCGGCGGTTCATCAATGGCTGACTGCCCCGACACATACACCCAATCAACCAACGTTTTAGGTACCGTATGCCAAGGTTGAAAGGCAATACCATTTAATTCCGCAGGTGACTGGCCGTTCGGCAACATGATGGCTAATTTCATCGGATTGGTGAAGACTGACATCGGCAAAGGATGAGTGGTAACTGAGGTTTCTCATTTTCCACTGTCTAAGCCAAGTCATTTAATGCCGATTCCACAATAAATTGAGCGGGCAACCATTCATCAACATAATCGGGACCATCGGCGGTTCCGCCACTAAAAACCTGAAACAGATTATTTCTTTGCCGAGCGATGATGAAAACCCTCTTCGTAATCTTCCTTGTCGTGGTAGTCAATAAATGAGGCAATGGCCCCTAAAACCGTGGAAATTTTGCGCTGATAGTCTGACATGTGTGATGAGCCCTATGTGTTAAAGTTGATAAAAAATACCAACGGGATGGATGCTGCTGGCAAATTCCGCATCCAGCTCAGCCAGAGAAATGTCTTGAGCAGGCTCCAGCAGAAGATCAACCGAATCAAAAGCATCTACCGAAAACCGGCGCAATCCTTGCCGGTAGTGACACCAAGCATCCAAATACCAGTTATTTCGATAGAACATCAGCCGCTGAGGCGAGAGTACGCGATCGGTGTGCTGATCTTTCTCCCGAGAATAATGGCGCACCTTGATTTGACCAATTTGATGATTCATTTTGTGGAGGAGCTTTAAATAAAGCTCATTTGGAGCTCACTAATTCGTCGATTTTTCCATCTTCAGTTCCCGGTACTTGATTGAAACACGATTACAATTCGACGTCCTGGAAGACGTGAAAATACTGGAAATAACACCTTGAACGCTCAAGAGAAAGCTGGTGATTTAATCAATGATTTTAGTGCGACAAAATTTATAAAAGGTCATAAGTTGTTTGGTCAATACTTTTTTGCTCATCAGATGAGCGGAGAAATGACGGGTACAACAATACCATTCCAGAAACGTCAGCGGTTGAAATAAACCATTAGAAAGGGTTTATTTCAACCGCTGACGTTTTTCCATCTATTTCGATTCATTCTTGCTCTGCCAATAAGCTTGATTTTGCTCGAAATATTTAATTTAACAACTTTGGCATGGAAATGGCTTAATAATCTGTAAGTTCTTTCCAAGGACTGCCTATATTCATTATTGAGTATTTTTGATGAATCTATGGAAAAAATTAAATCAACTAATAGGAGCGTCATTATTATGATATTAGATATTATTCTTACATGTGTTTTTGGTATAGCAGTTGCTTACGCTGTTGTCTTTATCAAAAATATAACAGCTCATGAGTAAAACAAAATTCTAAAAGAAAAAAAATTTAAAACCAATTGCTTGTAATTTACGCAATAGAAAGCGGTTCGTGGGGTGGGAAATCTCTCCTTCTCACTCTTTCGAATTATCATCAATAGTACGTACTACTTTTGAAAAAGATTACTGTTGCGGTGCTTTCGCTTTCGTTGCTACGTTAAACTTAGTTATCTAACCTTTAGTCTGACAAATAATATTCCACAGTGGATACAACTCGAATCTTTTTTATATGTGGATTGTTTTTATCTCTGGGATTTATCTCAAATTGTCCTTGAGATGCTTGTTTGATTTTGCCCAATTTACTATTTGAATCCTCAGCAAATTTTAACGCCACTTCTCGTGCCTTGTTGGTGGCCTCTTGAATCATCTGAGGTTTTATCTTATTTAAACCAGTAAAAATGTACTCGTTCTGATTTTGGTAATCTCCGCTTGTAAAAGCTATTCCCTGTTTGCCTAATTCCACAAGCTCGGTCATTATTTTGCGAACCAGGTCGACCTTGGAAGAGTAGACGGTGACTGTTTGGAGGGCGGTATATCGAAACTCAGCCTTTGTAGTGTTGTTATACTGCTGGGCTAATTTGTCTGTTATTGACGGCGTGGAGGTTGTGATTTCAGCAATATCAATCCCTTTTGCAACAAGAAAATCCTTGATTTTTTCAGTGCTGGCCTCAATTGACGCATATAGGCCTCCAAGGTCATTGCCAGCCTCTGTGAAAACAATCGGCCATATTACAATGTCGGCCGGCAGTTCCCGTTCAGATAACCCTTTGACTGTAACGCTACGCTCATACTCTTTAAAGTGGATAGCTGCACCAGCGAGCAAATATCCAAGTACGCTCAGCCCCA
>CAWKGQ010000007.1:0-326665 GCA_963849195.1 uncultured Gammaproteobacteria bacterium | reverse complement strand
TAATTTCATCGACAGCTTTCGGCATACCACCTTTGCCATTTCTCAGAACTTCTTCGAATTTCGCTCTGTCCAGTGTGCCCGCTTTAATTAAAGCGGGTAGCTGTGGATTTGAAGCGATATCGTGGCAAGTGCCGCAACCACGACCAAAAGCGCGGTCATAAATTTTTTGACCAATTTCAAGTTGTTCGTCAGCTAATGCTGATCCACTTAAAGCGATTAAAGCAATACCTGCCAATGTACCTAGTGTTTTTTTCATAGTGACCTCTCTTGGTGTAAAAAAAGAGAACTTCAGTTCTCTTCGTGGGAAAATGGAGTCCGATTAAAATTAAACCAGCAAAGAATAGGGAATTTAACCGAAAAATTCAATCTTTTATTTCTCTTGGAACCCATTATCAATCATATCAATGAACGATAATTTAATTGCATGCATCATTTTGGAACGTTGTAAAAATCACTTTGTTGCTCCTGCAATCTGTTTTTAGTCTGCATGGCTACTATGAAACCAGTTGAGTTTGTCATGTAGGGTCACTACAGTGCCAATAATAATCAAGGTTGGCGGTTTGATATTCAAACCGGCAATGGTGGCCGGTAAGGTTTCCAACGTGCCGGTAATGACTCGCTGATTTGTTGTAGTGCCTTGCTGTACAAGGGCAACAGGCAAATCTTTGGGGCTGCCGTGGGCAATTAAAGACAGGCATATTTTTTCCAGACCCACCAATCCCATATAGATGACGATGGTTTGATTGGGTACCGCAAGTTGTGTCCAGTTTAAATTAATGGAATTATCTTTCAGGTGTCCGGTGACGAAAGTGCAAGATTGAGCGTGATCCCGGTGCGTTAGCGGAATACCTGCATAACTTGCACAACCTGAAGCGGCCGTAATTCCAGGTACAACCTGAAAATTGATACCTTGTTGCATTAATGTTTCAATTTCCTCGCCACCGCGACCAAAAATGAAAGGATCGCCTCCTTTTAATCGCACTACCCGTTTTCCTTTCTTAGCTAGGTCTGCAAGTAGGATGTTGATGGATTCTTGGGGCAAAGTATGTTTTTGCCGCTCCTTGCCCACATAAATTTTTTCCGAGTCCCTGCGCGCTAAATCGAGAATCTCTGGCGAAACCAAATGATCATAGACAATAACATCCGCCTGCTGCATCAATCGTAAAGCGCGAAAAGTTAATAAATCCGGCGCGCCGGGACCAGCTCCTACCAGATAGACTTCACCTAAGCTAACACTGTCTTTCTGTTGAATAAGGGCTTGTTGCAATTCTTGTTCGGCGCCTTGTTCATTGCCTGAAAAAACCAGTTCAGCAGCAGAACCTTGAAAGATCTTTTCCCAGAAAATTCTGCGTTGGGAGGGTTCTTTAATGTGTTTTTTAACATCAATTCTAAATTTTTCAGCAAGCTGCGCCAGTTGCCCATAGGCGGGAGGGATTATGCTTTCTATCTTGGCTCTGAGTAACCGGGCTAAAACGGGAGCAGCTCCTCCGGAAGATACCGCGGCTATAATGGGCGAACGATCAATAATGGCCGGGAAAATAAAGCTGCATAAATCAGGATTATCAACCACATTGACAAGAATGTGTTGTTCCTCGGCAGTTTTAGCAACTAATTGATTAGTTTCTTTATTGTCTGTAGCCGATACAACCAGTCTGAAGCCTCGCAGGTCCTCCGGCGTAAACGTTTTTTGTAGTAAATTTAAATGGCAGGATACTCCCATACTCGAAACTTGTGGACTTATCCTGTTGGCTATCACTGTTATTTTTGCGCCGGCACGGGCTAACAGTTCAATCTTACGGGCGGCGATTTCACCGGCCCCGACAACAAGGCAATCCTGGTCTTTAAGTTTTACAAAAACGGGAAAATAATCCATTTGGTTACGATGATTCGTAGATTCATTAGGGGATGGTATTATAAGCAATCTACCGTTAAGTTGAGTAACTAAAAACAATGATTGATTTTAGCCTGGAAGTCGATGCCAGTGGTTTGCAGTGCCCCTTGCCGTTATTACGGCTAAAAAAAGCATTGATGGGAATGGCCAGCGGCGATGTAATTAAAATTATCGCAACCGATCCCGCCGCGCATTTGGATTTTGGCGTTTATGCTAACCAATCAGGCCATCAAATCATTGAATTGATAAAACATCATGATAAGCAGATTTTTTATATCAAAAAGAAATAATCAGGTTAAAGGTAAAGCTTTCGCCCTGCACCTTTAAATTGACTTCAATAACACATTCAACACATTAAAAACCCATGTCCACAAACGATAACCAACCTTCGGCAAATTTTATTCGTCAGATCATTACGAATGATTTAAAAGAAAACAAACACAACGGCAAAGTCGCCACTCGATTTCCACCTGAACCCAATGGTTATCTGCATATCGGTCACGCAAAATCGATTTGTCTGAATTTTGGCATTGCCACCGAATATAACGGTACTTGCAATTTGCGTTTTGACGACACCAATCCCGAAAAAGAAAACATCGAATACATGGAAGCCATTGAAAGGGATGTGCAGTGGCTGGGTTTTGAGTGGACCGAATTACATCATGCTTCCGATTATTTTGAACAACTTTACAACTACGCAGTGCAATTAATCGAGCAAGGTCAAGCCTACGTTGACAGCTTATCCGCCGAACAAATCAGAGCTTATCGCGGCACCTTAACCGAACCCGGCAGAGAAAGCCCTGACCGCAGCCGGTCTGTTGCGGAAAATCTGGATTTATTTAAACGGATGCGTGCAGGGGAATTTGCCGATGGCCAGTATGTGTTGCGCGCCAAAATCGACATGGCATCACCCAATATCAACATGCGCGATCCTGCGCTGTACAGAATTCGCCGCGTACATCATCACCGCACGGGCGATGCGTGGTGTATTTATCCCATGTACGATTATACGCACTGTATTTCCGATGCTATTGAAGGGATTACCCATTCCTTATGCACCCTGGAGTTTGAAGATCACCGCCCGCTTTATGACTGGGTGCTTGATCAATTGCAAACACCCTGCCATCCCCTACAAATTGAATTTGCGAGATTGCAGCTTGAATACACTATTGTCAGCAAGCGCAAACTCAATCAGTTAGTCATGGAAAAACATGTCCATGGCTGGGATGATCCACGTATGCCCACTATCGCCGGATTGCGCCGCGCGGGCTTTACGCCCAAAGCGATACGGGATTTTTGCGAACGTATCGGTCTTACCAAACAAAACTCATGGATAGAAATGGGTGTGCTGGAATATTGTATTCGAGAGGATTTAAACGAAAATGCCTTACGTGCCATGGCGGTTTTGCAACCGTTGCGCGTGGTTATAGACAATTATCCCGAAGATAAAACAGAACAACTGGAAATAAGCAATCACCCGCAGCGCTCTGAACTGGGTAAACGCAACGTGCCATTTTCCAGAGTTGTACTCATTGAACAGGATGATTTTGCCGAAATACCGCCACCCAAATTCAAGCGTTTAATCGCAGGTGGAGAGGTTCGCTTGCGTGGCTCTTACGTGATCAAATGTAACGAAGTTATCAAAGATGCTGATGGGATTATTATCGAATTGCGTTGTTCTTATGACCCGGATACGCTCGGTAAAAATCCCGAAGGTCGTAAGGTCAAGGGCGTTATTCATTGGGTTTCCGAGAAACATGCACGCCCTGCGGAAATACGTTTATATGACCGCCTGTTTAAAGTGCCGAATCCCGACAATGAAGAAAACTTCCTGGATGCTTTAAATCCTGATTCACTGGAAGTTCTTAAGTGTTGCCAGGTAGAAGCCAGCTTGGCACAAGCACAACCCGAAAACCGTTACCAATTCGAAAGAACGGGTTATTTTTGCCTGGATGCCGTGGACAGTGTTGATGGCAAACTGGTTTTTAACCGGACAGTGACGTTGCGAGAAGGAGTGTGGGTAAAGGATTAGTTAAACATCAACATCTTCTTTAAAAAAGGAAAGGCAAAACCGCCATTTAACTATAAAATACGCCCCACTTATTTTTAATATTAACCTCGGAATGACTATGAACCAACAGGACAGCATTAACCTTGTAGAACGATACTACGCAGCCTTCAATGGCGGCGATATGGATACCTTTTTGAATTTGCTCACTGACGATGTCATACATGACATCAATCAGGGTAAACGGGAAATTGGCAAAGAAGCCTTTACCCAGTTCATGGCCTGCATGAATTACAATTACAAAGAACAACTCGTTGATATGGTCATTATGGCTACAGATGATGGCAAACGCGCAGCCGCTGAATTTGTGGTATTGGGCGAATATATAAAAACGGATGAAGGCCTGCCTGCCGCAAAAGGACAAAAATACCGTCTGCCCGCAGGTGCCTTTTTTGAAATCCGTGACAACAAAGTTGCCCGCATCACCAATTATTATAATTTGCAAGATTGGATCGCCCAGGTTAGCCATTAGTTAATATGCTGAGCATGGTCAGCAAAAAATAATGAAAGCGAGAATACTGGTCGGAATGCTCGTGTTCGTTCTGAGTGGCGCATCTTTTGCCGACGACCCGGCAATCGTGCGCATCCGAAACGAATACCAATCTATCCAGACAGCATTGACTTCTTTAAAATTGGAGGAAAAGGAGCTAGAAGGGTACTCAACAGACAGTGGAGATGTGAAGGCATACCGAGACGGCAAAGGAAACATTCGGCTCGTGAAAGTTAAGCTTTACTTTGAATCGGGAAACTTGCTTGAGGAGTTCTACTACGAAAACGGAATTTTGATTTTTGCCTTTTACCAATGGCACCAATTCAATGTGCCTTATAATATAACACCTGAGCTCGCGAAGGAAATCGGTTTCGAAGACTCATTTAATCCAAAGAAAACAAAAATCAAAGAGAACCGATACTACTTCGATAAAGCCAAAATGATTCGTTGGTTGAATGAAAGCAACAAGGAAGTAGAAAAAAATAGTAAAGAATTTAAGGAAACTGAAAAAGAAGTAACGGACATGTCCCATGAAATGCTTTCTCAATTCAAACGATAGACCTAATTACTAATAAAAATGGGGTAAAGTCTTGTAAAATCACATTAGGCTGCTAAGTGGAGAACTATATTGGCAGTCCAATATTTCTGATTTAATTTCCAATTGATACTTTACTTATCGCTTTTAGTCTCAAACTCCGCTAAATACTTCCCGTAACCCGCTGCTGCCATTTCTTCTACCGGAATGAACCGTAATGCTGCCGAGTTCATACAATATCTCAGTCCGGTCGGTTTTGGGCCATCATTAAAGACATGGCCCAGATGCGAATCACCATAACGACTGCGGACTTCCGTGCGTGGAAAAATCGCCATAAAATCCTTTTTCTCGACGATATTCTCAGGTACCAGCAGACGGGAAAAGCTGGGCCAGCCCGTGCCTGAATCATACTTGTCACGGGATGAAAATAGTGGCTCGCCGGTGACAACGTCCACATAAATACCCTCCCGTTTTTCATCCCAGTAAGTGTTTTTAAATGGTGGTTCCGTGGCTTCTTCCTGCGTTACCTTATATTGCAACGGTGTTAGCGTTTTGCGTAAAACGTCATCGGCCGGCTTGCTGTATTGGGTACCGGTTTTTTCCTGTCCGACTGTTGAGTGTAAGTCAGCTCCCCAGGTTTTTTCCAGATATTGATCACGGCCTGATTGAAAACGGTAGTATTTATAACGGATGGGGTTCTTTTTGTAATAATCCTGATGATATTCTTCCGCTGGATAAAATGCCTCAAACTTTCTTATTTCGGTAACAACGGGGGCTTTATACCGTCTCGATTCATTTAATAATTGGCGCGAACGTTCAGCTTTAGCTTTTTGATCCGGGTCATGATAAAAAATCAGAGTCCGATATTGCTCGCCTCTGTCAACGAATTGTCCTTCATTATCGGTCGGATTAACCATGTGCCAGAAAGCATTAAGCAGGGCTTCATAACTGATTGCATTGGGGTCATAATAAACCTGAACGCTTTCCACATGTCCCGTAGTACCTTTTGAAACGTCCTCATAGTCTGGATTGGCAATATGCCCGCCACTAAAACCTGAAATGACATCATGTACACCCGGCAGTTTTTCAAAATCAGATTCAGTACACCAGAAACAGCCACCTGCAAACGTGGCAATGGACAGATTTTCAGGCTTTACTGTAGAGGGTGCTTGCTGGTTTGTTTCGGCATAACTGCTTAGTGCCAATAGAGCTACAATAACAATAAATACTGAAAATACACTCGATTTCATAGCACATCCTTTCTTGAATAAGTTAACAGTTTGATGCTGTATTATTGCCGAAGCATTTTATTGATGCGAGTGCTTATGCTCATGTTTGTGTATCTGCCCATCTGCATGTGTATGCTGCTCCGGTTCGATTAACTGCTTATCACCATGATTATGCTCAAGCTCTTGTACCCGGTCATCTCCATGTTCGTGATCAGGACCCTCTTCAGTAACCTGAACAGCCTCAACGGCTACGCCATATTTATAAACCATTAACCCACCCAAATCAGCGCCCAGCATCATAAGCAGGCACAATAATGCTGACAGTAAAAGAAAAAAGTTGTTAGCGCCACCCTTGGGTAGGACGCCGCTTTTTACTCGCCAAATCGACAACAATATTGCCGTGGAAAGGACTGATATGCCAATCTGTTCATGACGCTCCATAATGTCATGTACATTTTGTCCATGCGCTACGGAGCCGGCGGCAATAAGACCGGCAATGACGGTAAAAAGAGCGGCGACCGTGCCAAAATAAAGCAACCAGGTGGCAACACTCCTGGCTTCCGGATTCTTTGATATAGTGCCCACTAAATCCAGGGCAAAAAAAGCCGATATAAATGCGATGGGGAAATGTACCAGCAAGGGATGAATATTATCCATACTCGCAATCCCGGGCATAATTGAGGAAAAAATCTCCCCTGGTCCTTGAGTTGAAAGGTTCTCAAAAAAAGCCAACAGGCTTGAAATGCTTTCCACAATACCACCGCCCTGGTCGGTGCCACCATGAATTTGGAAAGATAAAAAGTTATTCATTGATATTATTTATTGGTTTGTTAAAAAAAGACAATCTACTCGATATTTGAGTAATTGCAAATAGGCATAGTAAAGGTGCAAGCGTTATTTTAATTTTGGTATAGCAGTCAAGGCGCGCAGCACGCCCTACGTGTGCAGGCAAAAGGTCATATGCTGTAGGGCTTGCTGCGCGCGCCTTATGTATGCAGAACAAAACATATCCGGGTAGCGCTATTTAATCATGCCGTCTGGCATCCACGGGCAATTTATTGAACACCGGGTGCTTTGTAACGCCGTAGTGTTCAGGGTAATAAACTGCACCCAGATACAAACCATCCGGCGGTGCGGTTATCCCGCCCAGCTTGCGGCTTTTTACTTCAAGCAGTTCTTGCGTCCACTCCACAGGTTGCTTTCCCGCGCCTATATCCATCAATACCCCGGCGATATTTCTAACCATGTGATGCAAAAAAGCATTGGCGGAAATATCCATGATGACTTTATCTTCCTTCCTGTAAACATCAATAAAGTACATCGCCCGGCAAGGACTTTTAGATTGGCAGCCTTGGGCCCGGAATGATGAAAAATCATGTTGTCCGATCAAGTGTTGCGCCGCCTCGTGCATTTTTTCGGCATCCAGCGGAGCATGGCACCAGGTCACTTGCCTGCGTAACAGCGCCGATTTAATGGGTCGATTAAGAATGATATAGCGATAAAAACGGGCAATAGCGCTGTAACGGGCATGGAAATCACCTATCGCATGTTTGACCCAGGTAATTCTGACATCATCCGGCAAATTGCTATTACCGCCCAGCATCCACGCATGAAGCTCACGTTCACTCTCGACATCAAAATGTATGATTTGTTCAAGGGCATGAACCCCTGTGTCAGTTCTACCCGCGCATATTACCGTAACGGAATGGTTAGCGACTTTTGACAAGGCCTGTTCAAGTACCTGCTGTACACTACGTTCATTGGTTTGCCACTGCCAGCCTGAAAAACCACTACCGTCGTACTCTACACCTGAAACAATTCGCGTTTTACTCATGAATATAAACCTTCGCCCCGGCTTCCACACGATTAAACAAATCCAGCATATCGGGGTTTTTCATACGGATACAGCCATGGGAATCGGGGCAGCCTGTCATTAATTCATCAGGGCAGCCGTGTATGTAAATGTAACGCCAAGTGCTATCAACTTTACCATAACGATTTTTCCCCGGCTCCGAGCCGCCTAACCATAGAATTCGGGTTAATATCCAGTCGCGTTGTGGATATTGCTTGCCCAGATCAGCGCAATAAATTTCCCCCGTAGCGCGCCTGCCGACAAAAACGGCCTGTAAGGGTTGATCCTCACCAATTTTAGCCCTGATCTTGTGCCAGCCTCTGGGGGTGCATTCGCTGCCCATCAGTTCGCCCGCGCCTTTTTTGGCAGTGGAAACGGGGTAACACTGTACTCTGTTGCCGTTCGCATAAATTGTCAATTGCTGACTGGCGATATCAATATCCAGATAATTCTGTACAACGCTCGCCGCTTTATTGTTCATTTAACACCCAAACGCCATCCCAATCAGAACTTAACGAACTTAAAATCATGTAACATGGAAATATCATTTAAAAAATTAGCCAGGTAGGGAGCATTGTGAAAGGGGGCGAGTTCTTAAGTCAACAGCATGGGCTGTGTTCCATGCTCCGCATTATGTAGCGTAGATTCACATTGCGCAGCATTTTAAAAACGTTCCGGTTTTTCAATCCCAAAGGTACTCTACAATGTTGTAAGCGCATAGACTTGTTCCTGCATTCGGCTCACCCCCTTCTCACGGAAGCCAGGTTCCCGGTCCAGGATGTCTCCCGTGTACAGTAACTCGATATCGCACCCATTGCGGTAAAGCGCCTGCACTTCCTGCGCCTGGACACTGAATGGCGGTCCCTGCATTTCGTGCTGAGAATAGTCGAAAGCCACCAGCAGCGTTTTGGTTCCTGGTTCGAGCAAATACTGCATATGCGCGGCATAAGCGACGCGCATTTCCGGTGGCAGTGCAACCAGCGAAGCGCGGTCGTATACGGCATTGACTCCCGCCAGATCGTCGGCGGTAAGGTCGAAAAAATCGCCGCAATAAATGCGCAGGCCATCGGTCTCGCTCACGCTGAATTTATCTTGCCGACGGGTCGTCGTCGACAAATCGTTCTCGGTGAAAAATGCCTGTACCGCCAACGGGCTGAGTTCCACGCCGATGATTTCATACCTCTGTGCGAGTAGCCACAGCATGTCGTTGCTTTTGCCGCACAACGGCACAAATACCCGGCTACCTGGCGCAATGTTGAATGCTGGCCAATATTGTTGCAGGTGTTGGTTAATGTTGTCGCTATGAAAGCCGATTTGGTTTAGTTGCCAGCGTTCGTGCCAGAACTCTTGCTGCATATTATGCTCCTGCTTATTATTTCAGGCTGGTTCCTAATCCCCTGATTAGGAACCAATAAGGCGAAGCTCCAGCTACGCGAAACCAGGAAGCTGGAGTTTCCACAATCCAGTTCCCAAGCTTGAGAACTAGCGAAATTTTTAGAAATTCAAATTAAGATTTGTCATCCATATATTGTTGTTTTGATCAGCTGACGGGGAATTTTTCCAAACATGTTGATATAAATAGCCTGTTTCCACTTGAACCTCAGGAGCAAAACGATAACCAACGCCCACATATAACCGGTTTTGTTGTGCGCCAGCTTGTAATTGGGCATTGTTGGAATTGTCGTTTAGATTGATGAATATTTCTTCAGAAGCGATAACAGACCAGGGCGACCAGGCAGGAATTAACTGTTCAACCCGAATTCGTGTTCGCCAACGGATACTGGGATCAGAATTATGAGGTAAAAAGCGCTCTTCCAGCCTATTGCGGACTTCCCATATAAATTGCTTATTATTAGCAGTATCCTTCCATGAAAACCCTTGCCAAGCACGGTTTTCTATCAGATAGGTATCGGAATCGGGAGTAACAGAATCGGCCTGCATTAAATATCCAACCCATAGTGTAGCCTTTCCATTCAGCGCCCAGCCAAGAGCGGGTCTAACTATTGCGGAGGTAAGATTTGATGCGTCATTGCCAATTCGGGGTTGAAGTTCTAAAAATCCACGTAATTGTTCTGTCAATTTTGCATTAATGTTTATTGGAATCCATATTTGAAAATCAGAAGTCGCTTCTACACTGGTGCTGACCATTAATGTTATTGTCATAATGACGGAACTGATCCAATTTGTTTGGCGCTTTAATATCATTTTTTTTATTGTCCCCAAATTTGTACAATCGATTATATATCAGGCGGCTTCCCAATTTCCTGATTGGGAGCTTAAAAGCGAAGCTCCAGCTTCGCAAAACAGGAAACTGGAGCTTCCCCACAAGCAAATACCCAAAACCTTTCCGATAATCAAACTGAAAGGTATCCGGTGTAGCAAACTCATTCAACACCAAAGCCGGCTTTTTTCCAAGCATTGGCGCCGCCTTCAAGATTGGTTAAGTTACGGTATCCTAATTCATAAAGAGACCTTGCCGCAGCATTTCCCATCGGACCGCCTTCACAATAAAGGTAAATGGCCGTATTTTTATCCTTGGGCAGTTTGTCCTGGTATTTCGCGATTTCATTGTAAGGAATAAAAAGGTCGGTGCCTTTGATATGCTGCTGTTCGGGCGTATGCACATCAACAAGAAATATATCCTCATTTTGCATGACTTGGTTTAAGTCAGTTGCGGAGATCATTTTCACATAATCCTGCTGTTGAAAATTGCAGCCGGTAATAAAGATAATTATTGCGATGACGGCATAGCATTTTTTCATTGCTTTTGTTTTGGAGTTCATAAAATTAATCATCCCATTAATAAAAAAGAGTTCGTAGGTTGGAGTGAGGTTCTTTAGTTATCATGGCACACCTGACATGTAAATTTGCGGGCTCAACTAAAAGATGATTATAAGGCCAAGGATTGTGAACCAACAATTTGTGATGTGTTTTATATCAAATGGCTCTATGTGAAATTAAGTGGCTAATGCGATAATGTAGCCATGAAAATTCGAGTTATTATAAAAAGACTTTCAAATCCTCGCGTCAGAAGGCGATTAAAAATCGGCCTTTCCGTTTTTGGCGGCGCCATTTTGCTTGGTCTGGCATTTAAGACTATCTACGATATCGGCTATTTTGACGCGCAGTCACTTGAAAATGCCAAAAACGCTGAGCTGCCAACTACACAGCCCGTGCTGACAATGGAATCTGCCCAACGTATTGTGACGGGTGCGCTAAAAGAAGACCCTACCAACCCAAAAACAATAGTGACTCAGATTATTGATAACAATCATAAGCTTGCAACTATTATTGTTGAAAACAACAAGCTGAAAGAAATTGCCTGGATTATAGATATGCATTTATTTTTTACCGGCGATCTATTCAATGACGCAGGTTATAATTTAACCGCAGGCATTGAGCAGCAACACAATATCAAACGTGGTGATCAATGATTGCTCGTAACAGGACTAGCCGGGGCATTTGAACAGTCAAGTAGTTTACAGTTCGTAGGTTGGGATGACGTTAGGAATCCCAACATTACATTGAATATTGACCAGTTAAATTTCACCAAAGTCCATCCGCTCTAAATCATCACACCCTGTCCAGTCTTCATCAATAATATGCTGTTTTATGTAGCGATGAATACTTGACAATGGCCAGTCTACAGGACGTAGCACAAAACCATGTTTGACCGGATTATAGTGAATATAATCGACATGGCGTTCAAAATCGTAATCATCCCGGATAAGATGCTCCCAAAATCGGCGTTGCCAGATACCCCGTTCACCTTTTGTTTGGCGGCTCGGTGAAATTCGTTCAGTGACTTCAAGCTGTCTGGAAAATCCACTTTTGATCAAGCCCCAGCGGGTAGAAAAATCGCTGTCACCTTCGGGAAGTGTCCACAGTGTGTGCAGATGATCGGGCATAATCACCATCGCATCAATAACAAATGGATGTGCGGTTTTGACACGGCGCACCGACTCTCGCAGCACATCGACATGATCCACCAGCAGGCGGCTTTTTCGCTCGGCAAGATTAACCGTAAAGAAATAACTGGCCCCTGGTAGGTTTGCACGCCGATACCGCATTGAAAATATTATTTTTGTAGGTTGGGATCAAGTGAGAATCCCACCATGGATCTCTCGATAAGCATTTTGTATATCAACTCTGCGTGGATGTAAACAGCCAGCGTTTTAAAATGGATTACAGTCCGTAGGTTGGGATGACGTAAGGAATCCCAACAATACATTGCGTAAAATGTTGGGGTTCGTTACCTCACCCCAACCTACGGGCTACGGGCTACAGCAGGAACATTTTGGGGGACGTGAATCGGTGGATCGTCCAAATTTCCCCGTACAGCCGAGAATCTTTTTTTGCCAAAAAATACGTTACCTTCTTGGTTCCGGCTTGTCCGGGTTAGGTCATGAAGAAGAAGGATCACTTCTTTTTTTTCGATGGAACAATATGCTGGTTTTCCACCTTTGGAATAAGACCAGATAATAAAAAAATCTAAGCCGGACGGATTTTGTAAACCCGTCCGCAATGTTTCCGCTAGGCTCCGTTAACTGCATTTTTACTTGAAATTGATTTTGAAATGTTAAGGACTGGGTTGCAAACCCGGTACCGCCAAGTTTTCATGATATTTGTGACACAAGCAAGCAAAGAATGGTTAAAATTACAGACAATTATCCTGTTAACGAATTGAAGGCCAAAAATGAGCATTAAATCCAGTTTAGTAAAAATGGTAATAAAATTGACACCCAACATATTGATCATTTGGGTGTCAAATATAGTCCTGAAGGGCATTGCAGAATTAACAGAATTTAATTTTGACCTCGATGCGCGAAAAGTCTACGTTCAGACAAGGCTTTATGGTGAAGAAGAAACAATTACGGTTTGTCTGGAAGATTTTGCAGTATTTAATGATGGCGAATCCTACAGGTTTATCATTCATCAGGCAAAATCGGACCGGCCTTGGTTGAATAATTTATTGTCCCGTATCACAGGAAAAGCCTGGAAAATCCCCTCGATACCTCAATTGACCTCTCAACTTGATCTTTTAACCGAGTTGTTAAAAGCCAAAAGTCCAGCACTGGAAAAAATTGATTGAGATCGCGCAGCTCAGAAACACGCATGTTCCTTAACGATAGTTTTCCAATGCAGGATAGAGATCATCCTCATCCAATTGTTCAATTTCTTCTTTCAAGTGTTCTTTAGTGATCATTTGCACACCTCACCTGTAAATTTGCGGGCTTAACTACAAGATGATTATAAGACCAAGGATTGTGAATCAATAATTTGTGATGTGTTTTATACCAAATGGTATGACCAGCACCGTAGGGTACGCATTGCGTACCATTTTCAAAGCGTTCCGGTCAATCAAGGCTCCCAAAAGGTACGCGGTGCGTACCCTACATGGCTATAAGATGATTATAAGTCCGTAGGTTGGGGTGAGGTAAGGAATCCCAACAATACATTGCATAAAATGTTGGGGTTCGTTACCTCACCCCAACCTACGGGCTCACACCCCAACGAGCTGGCTCTATCTCATGCCAATGTGGTTATGGTTTAAAGTCTTGGCTAGATGGTATTCCAAGGAAGCCGCGCACAATCCACCCAATAGCCCACGTCAAAGCCCATATGAATGCCACCCCGCCAAGAAGCTGGAGTGTCGAGATGCCTATTTCCTCCCAACGTTTTTGCCGCCATTCTTCTGCACGGCTCATGGCATTTTGTTGTAATTCCTGCTTAGTCGGCTTGCCCGCCGCCAACCACTCTTTGCGGCTCAAGACGTGCTGTAGCTCTGATGGTTGCTCCGGTTGCATTATATTGGTGCTTATGTCAGAAATGATGCCGCTACCAAACCCCACTACCCACAGTAGCGCAACTAATTTTGCAAACCGTCGCGCGCCCTCAAATACATTAATGCTCATAAAAAACCTCCATTAAACAATCCTATTTTTCATGCCTCGGCGCGAAACGCTATCACTTTCGTCCCATTTTCTAATCCCTCCAAATAATCAGCCCATTGCCGCATCGTGCGCCGCCGTTCTTCCAGGTATTACGCCCGGTTATATTCTGCAGGTTGGGATGACGCTAGGAATCCTAACAAAACATCGCATGAAATGTTGGGGTTCGTTACCTCACTCCAACCTTGTATGATGAAATTTAATAAAAATATTGTTCGAGGAGATCAAGTAAGCTTTACCGATTCATTGGGAGGCCGTCCCGACCTGAGGACTGGTTTTTAGCCAGAGCCTGACTCGTAGACTGGCCCCCGCCCTATTCACCCATACCGTGGAGTATCTGAGGCTTAGAGCCTGTATACACAAGGATGGCAGGTGCATGTGCAGGGTCGGGAACCAGTGAATAGTCTACTTTCTTTAATCCCATTGTTACAAACAAATATGACGAACATTCAATTTAAAGATATCGACCCTGAAGCCAAGCCAGTGCTTTTCGCAGGTATCGATGTCGGTGCCGAGGAACTGATTCTGGTTATCCGCAAGAATGGTAAGCCATTCGATCCACAGAAGTTCGCCAACACCCCCGCTGATCGTACCCGATTGGTGAAGAAGCTGGTTAAGCTGCCTGGTATCATCGTCTGCCTGGAAGCTACGGGTGTCTATCACTTTGACTTAAGCCTAGCCCTTCATGATGCCGGCGTGTTGCTCATAGTGGTGAATCCCAAAGCCGCCCATAATTTTGCCAAAGTCTTGATGAAAAACAGCAAAACCGATGTGGTCGATGCCAATACCTTAGCCGAATACGCCGCGAGAATGGACTTCGTCGCGTGGACCCGCCCGTCCGATGAGTCGATTGCTTTGCGCAGTTTTGCCCGCCGTATTAACGCGCTAACCGGTCAGAAAGCGGCTGCCAAAAACCATCTGCATGCACTAACCGCTACATCGGAAACACCGAAAGCGGTAATCAAGGACGCCAAATTGGCTATTACCCAATTGGAGAAGCGCATCGACCGTTTAACGGCTGAGGCGCTGATCTTGATTGGCAAACATCCCGAACTCACGCGGATACTACAGTTGCTGATCGGCATCAAGGGCATTGGCAATACCAGCGCCATTGCGCTCATGGGCGAACTGCTGTTGCTGCCGCCTGATCTTTCACATCGAGAATGGGTAAAATTTGCTGGACTTGACCCACGGGCCTTCGACTCCGGCAAAAGCGTTCACAAAAAAACGCGCATATCCAAGGCGGGTAACCGGCATATTCGTTCCGCCCTGTATATGCCGGCCTTGAGCGCTAAACAGCATGACCCACACGTCAAGGCTTATTTCCAACATCTCGTGGCTAACGGCAAAAAACCATTGCAGGCTGTCTGCGCGGTCATGCGCAAACTACTCCACGCTATCCACGGCATGTTGAAAAACAACGAACCTTTCGACAACACTCGTTTTTATGCTATTCCAGAATGTAACGGATAGTAAAAATTAGCGAAATTTAACTTGAAATTGAACAGAGTATCTACGAGCTAGATGAATGCATTTTTATGCATTGCCAAATGTAAAATTACCAGGAGCTTCAGCTAAATAATAAGTTGGCTTTTGTTCCTGACCATTGAGCGTAAATATGACCGCTGTAGATTGCTCATTTGACCAATGATTTACAAGGACAATATGATCACCAAGCGTTAGTTGCAATTTTTTTATGATTGAAGGCAATTCGTTATGAAAAGCTTCGATTTTATTTGAGGTTAACCATGGGTTTGCAACATGCAAAACACCACCGCAACGATCATAAAGCTTTGCCAGCCTTTTTAGGCTATAACATTCTCCTTCATCTCTAAGATTGACTTGCCTTGCCCCATCTTTGTCAACGCTAAAACCAGGATGTGCAGGACGAAAAAACATGTAGGGATTGATTTTTAAAACATTGTTGATTATGTCTTTTCCATTCCAGTCTTTCTTGAAATCCATGCCAACAGTAGCTCTAAAGTCCTCGTACTTTGTTCGATGAATAGACATAAGCGAGAATGCTACTAGCTCAATTAATTTTCTAACCTGAAGAGCGTGGGATTCAACAATGAAACGATCTTTTTCAGAATTAGAATAACCTGAAATATACTCAAGCCGAGCCTTTACTTCCGTCAGTTGATCTAAGTAGATCACAAGGTTTTTACTATTTCTTATGTCATCAATCATTGCTGACTATTAGAGTGCATAACGTAAAGCTAAAAGCTAACCGGGCTCGGCCCGAAGAAGCATAAAAATGAGTGAAGGGCCAAATGGCCGCGCTCCGGTTGAGCGTGATGTTTGGCATTTATCTTACTCTGACCCCAATCTTGGAGGGGTTAGCTGTCATGTGCGCCCACCCCCAAACAGCTTTGATATGACGCGAACTAGAGAGCTCGAGGACGCTCGTACTAAGCCGCGCCGCTTCTCCGCGAACGCCGAGCGCAACGTGAGCGCGATTTCATTTTGCGCTGTTATTTGTGACTGTTTTAGCTCAGCCAGCAGTTGCGGCGTTAGGTCGCGGCCACCCGATAGCGCAACCGCACGTTTGATGTGCTCTGCACATGCTTCGTAGAGCGGCTCGATCGAACTATTAGCATCGAGTATGAGTCTTTCAATCCATGATTGCGACGCAAGTAAAGCATGAGAGACTGCCCACCGATACTCGGTGCCCAGTGTTGTACTTTGTCCTTGCAGCGCATCTTTGCAGATCGTCAGTACCTGTTTAAGCATCCTGCCAGAGCGTAAACCGCCTTGGGCCGCCAGTTTGTTTTGAAGCGCTTGAATAGCCATGGGTAGTTCTTGGATGCGCCGATTCATTGCCGCGTCGGCCTTCTGTCTGGCTAGGGACTGTAGGTCAGACATATAAATGGCGGCCTTAATTGATTATCAGGCAAATCGGCCTGAAAAGTTGATATTACCAAGATATTCGGCCAGCCCAGTTGGGTTGCGTACTCTACACTCATCACATCACCCACACTTACTCTCCCCACAATTCAAACAAGTCATACACCCATCCATCAACACCATGGCTTTGGTGCTTCACTTGTTGCAGAGCACGGTTTTTTCTGGAAACGCCTCGCCTTCCGACTCGCCGTGCGGGGCTTCGAATTCGCGGTATGCCGGGCACTCAGATTATGCTGCCTGCAAATTTGTTAAAGGCAAATGCGACATTACCACGGAATGAATGTCAGCCTTAAGGCTGGCATGTTGAACATCAATCCCTACCAAGGCACCGTCACTGTCAAAATCCAGGACGACGCCGTCGGCCACTTCATCGGAATTGACTGATGGTCTATCGGCCAAATGAATATATAAGGAATCGGTTGTTTGGTCATAGCTCAGTTTCATGGTTTAAATCTCCGGTCAGGAAAGGCGTTATGTATCGTCACACCATCTTCCAAGGTTACTACGCGTAAATATCTATTCAATTCAGACACAAATACCCAGTGCCGGATTCGTCCCGTCGTCTTGAATTTCGCGGCGTACTGGATTCAATAGGGCTGATTGACACCAAAGTAGCTTAATGTATGGGCGCTTTGTCAATACGTCATTACGAAAATAATCCGTCGTAGGTATTTCGGTCATAGCAGCACTCTAATCGGCTAAGTTGAAATATGCCGGCAAATCGCCATTCGACTTCACCCACACTTACTCTCCCCGCAATTCAAACAAGTCATACAGCCATCCATCAACACCATGGCCTTGGTGCTGCATTTGTTGCAGAGCACGGCTTTTTCGGGGAATGCCTGGTCTTCCGATTCGCCATGCTGGGCTTCGAATTCGCGGCGTTTCTCCTCAAGAAACTTTTTTTGGTGGTCGGTCATCGCATCCGGCTTGATCATGCCGATGTGTTTTAAGTGCGATTCGATGGCGTAGCCGATTTCGGCGACCAGCGACGGCATGAACACGCCGCCTTTTTTGAAATAGCCGCCGCGCGGATCGAATACCGCTTTCATCTCTTCGACCAGGAAGCAGGCGTCGCCGCCTTTGCGGAATACCGCCGAGATAACCCGGGTCAGCGCCAGCACCCACTGGAAATGCTCCATATTTTTGGAATTGATGAAGATTTCGTAAGGTCGGCGCTCTTCGTGGGCGGTGCCCATGTTCAGAACCATGTCGTTGATGGTGATGTACAGCGCATGTTCCGACTGCGGCGTTTTGATTTTATAGGTGGAGCCGAGCAGTACTTCCGGGCGCTCGACTTTTTCGTGCATGCTTTCCAGTGATGGCTGTTGCTCTTGTTTCACTGGTTCGACAGTGTCTTTGGTCAGCACTTTGTAGCTGATTATTTTTTTGGTGATTGGGTGTGCCATGATTTTGTTTCCTGATTGGTCTTGTGCGATTGGGGCAACCACAAGGGATTGCCCCTACAATGGATTAGAATTTACCGTAATACCCTTCTTTCAAGGCATCAAACAAATTCGCGGCACTGTGTATTTCGCCGTCGTATTCCACTTCTTCGTTGCCTTTGTATTCCACCACGTGGCCGTCTTCCAGCGTGAATTGATAGATGGTGTTTTCCAGATCCGATTCCTTGACCAACACACCCTGGAACACTTCAGGGTTGAAGCGGAACGTGGTGCAGCCTTTCAGGCCTTTGTCATAGGCATATTCGTAAATCGACTTAAAGTCTTCGTAAGGAAAGTCAGTGGGCACGTTTGCTGTTTTGGAGATGGAAGAATCTATCCATTTTTGCGCAGCGGCCTGAATATCGACGTGTTGCTTCGGACTAACATCATCGGCTGCGATAAAGTAATCCGGCAGTTTCTGCTCAGGGTCCTCGCTGTAAGGCATGGCATTGGGGTTGATCATCTCCCGGTAAGCCAACAGCTCAAAAGAAAATACGTCGATTTTTTCCTTGGATTTTTTACCCGCGCGGATCACATTACGCGAATAATGGTGAGCGAAGCTCGGCTCTATGCCGTTGCTGGCATTATTCGCCAAGGACAGGGAAATTGTGCCGGTCGGTGCAATAGAGCTGTGATGCGTGAAGCGCGCGCCGGTTTCAATCAGATCGACAATCAATGCGGGTTCTTCTTTGGCCAGTTGCTGCATATAGCGGCTATATTTAGCGTGCAACAGTTTGCCGGGAACCTGATCGCCAACTTTATAACCATCGGCAATCATTTCCGGGCGCTTGTGCAACATTTCACCGTCGACTGTGAACAGTTGCTCCATAATCGGCGCAGGGCCTTTTTCTTTTGCCAGTGATAATCCGGCCTTCCAGCCTTCCACGGCTAAAACCTTGGTGACTTCTTCGGTAAATTGCAGTGAAGAGACATCGCCGTATTTCATACCCAACATGGTAACGGTTGAACCCAGCCCCAGATAACCCATGCCGTGGCGGCGTTTGCTAATGATTTCCTCACGTTGTTGAGGCAAGGGCAGGCCATTGATTTCCACCACGTTATCCAGCATGCGTGTAAAAATCCGGATGGCTTTGCGGTAGGTCTCCCAATCAAAATGTGCGTCATGGGTGAAAGGTTTTTTCACGAAACGGGTCAGGTTGATGGAACCTAACAAGCAACTGCCGTAGGGTGGTAATGGCTGCTCACCACAATTGTGTGCATGTAAGCCATTGGCATCAAAGGTGTTTATGCCGGGAACTTGTATATCAAACACATCTTCGTAACCATCAGACGTGATTGATTCAATCGTAGCGACAAAACGTTCCCGATTTAATGAACGTTGGTAATTTTTTAAAGCAAATTCAAGTTGAGCCGCTTTGTTGCTATCGGTAAAGTTTATTAATTCCTGGTAAACGGCAAGATTATCGCCGCTGATAACAAGTTCATGTTGTGGAGAAACTTTATAATCAGCGACACCACCCTTACCATCAGGCAGTTTTGTTATGCCGGCTGGACGACGGTTGCGATAAAGAGTCGAGTTGATGCCTAACCGAAGCAACATGCGTTGTACAGCTTCCAGACGAGGGAGGTCTGATTGGGCCAGGCGAACACTGACGCCTTTGGTTTGGCTGCCTTGAACAGAACCGTCGGCGTCAAAAAATCCCTGTAAAAAACCTCGGTAAAATTCACTGGATGCTGTTTCGATTTGTGCGCTGATACATTTATTTCCAGGGGACATGCCAAGTTCTTTAGCAAGTGTTTTCAGTTCGGTAAAACTGAGCCTGTATTCGCTTCTTCCGGCTATTTCAGACCAGCCTTTAAAATCACTGCGGGTATTGAATTCCGCAGTGGCGGTCATGACTTTGTCCATAATGGCATCAACACCGGCATTCAAGGAATTGATGTCACTATTCATGACTTGCGCACTTTTCCAGACAGACAATACAGCTTTGTCTTCTTTTAAAGTGCCGTCTCCGACTAATAGTCCGATTAAATAACCTTGATTCTCGCTGTATTTTCCATTCCAGTGAGCATGTTGACGATGATTATTCAGTAAAACCTGATCGCCTTCATTCAGTTGACCGGCTGCACACCATTCTGTTTCAAGGTTATAACGATCCAGGCGGGTTATTTTACGCACCTGATGATCATCCGTCAGACGCAGGCTGAAACCTTCTTTTGTTCTTAATTTGGCCACTTTTTTTGTTGCGGTTTTAAAGAAGCCATCAATACCGGATTGGTGTAATTGACCATCGACCAATACGTTGATTTGCTGGCCCAGGATAGCGCTAACCTGTCTGGGCCCTTGTTCTGTCTGAACCCAGGTGTCACTTGTTACACATGGATTCGTGGCACGAATCTTTTCACAAAACCAGTTGTTATTCATCTCGTTAACTTTGTCGATCAGAATAAATCCCGGCTCGGCATAATCGTACGTGGAACTCATAATGATGTCCCACAAGCGGCGCGCCGGAATGGTTTTGGTTATTTTACAGGCGATCAGGCCATCATTATTAACGACATACCCGTCCTTAACGGGTAGCTCGCGCCAGATAATTTGTTTGCCATCACTCAAGTCCAGTTTATCCAGCTTGACTTCTTTTTCAGTCACAGGAAATGATAGCGGCCAGGGCTGGTCATTTTTTACCGCATTCATAAACTCGGTGGTAATCAACAGAGACAGATTAAATTGCCGCAAGCGGCCATTTTCCCGTTTGGCGCGGATAAACTCCACGACATCGGGATGACCAATATCAAAAGTGGCCATTTGCGCACCGCGCCTACCACCCGCTGACGAGACGGTAAAACACATCTTGTCATAAATATCCATGAAGGATAGCGGCCCGGATGTATAAGCGCCTGCACCTGACACATAAGCATCTTTGGGTCTCAGGGTAGAAAATTCATAACCGATTCCACAGCCCGCCTTTAGGGTAAGCCCCGCCTCATGTACTTTGCCCAGAATATCATCCATCGAATCAGCGATAGTGCCGGACACCGTGCAGTTAATCGTCGATGTCGCCGGTTTATGTTCCAATGCGCCGGCATTGGAAATAATCCGTCCTGCGGGGATAACCCCTTGACGTAATGCCCAGAGAAATTCCTTGTAATACTGCTCCTGTTTATTATTACCTTTTTCCACTTCAGAAAGCGCTCTGGCAACCCGTTGATAGGTTTCATCGATAGAACCATCAAGCGCGACGCCGTCTTTGGTTTTTAAACGATATTTGGTGTCCCAAATGTCCATTGAAGCGTCTTGAAAAGGAATTTCCGTGACGGTATTCGCGATAACATGGAGTTGTGCTGACATTGGTTATATATCCCTGGCTGTAGTAGTGGAAGGAAGTGAAAATAAACCATAAATCAGCACCTTAGGGCTTGGGCGATTTTGGTTTTAATATCTATATATAGATGGTTATTAATTTGTTAGCACAATATATAGTGTTTTATGGGAAAAACAATAGATTTTTCTGACAAAAAAAATCTATTGAAAAAAGGCTTTCCAGGTGATTGTTTTTTAAGGTGTGGGTTTTTTTACGGGTTCTTTGACACTAAAAAAAGGCCATTTTTTGCCATTTCAGTTGCCGTGTTTGCGCCAGAAAAATCATATTGGCAAGTGGGTCATTGCGCGATTCGGAAAGTAACTCATTTGTTCAACAGGCGGTCTGATTTATTTTTTTTATCCTGTTGCCGCCTTGCGTGAAAGAAAAACAACTCGGTCAATCAACCAGAAAATCGCCACTTTGATGCTGCCACATTGCGTGGTATTTGCCTTTTTTAGCTAGCAATTGCTGATGCGTGCCTTGCTCTATGATGCGGCCTTTTTCCAGAACGACAATGCGATCCATCTTTAAGATAGTAGAAAGTCGATGAGCGATTACAATCGCGGTTTTATCTTTTATCAGTTCAAAAATAGCCACTTGTATTTGTTTTTCGGTGAGTGAATCCAGGGCGCTGGTGGCTTCATCCAGCACTACAATAGGCGCATCCTCCAGAAAGGCGCGGGCGATGGCAATACGCTGTCTTTCGCCTCCGGAAAGCTTGACGCCTCGTTCTCCCACCATCGTGTCAAATTTTTCAGGCAATAAATTAATAAACTCAAGACTACGGGATTTTTGGGCAACATCAATAAGCCGCTCTTCTGAAACGTCAGCACCTAGCGTAATATTGTCGCGTATCGAGCGGTGAAATAAATCCGGCTGTTGAGGCACCATGGATATTTGTTTACGCAAGGACTGCAAGGTAAACGCTTTCGCGTCAAGACCATCAAAGGTTATGGTGCCTTTTTGGGGATCAAGAAAGCGGAATAGCAGTTTGGTTAAGGTCGATTTACCTGAACCGGATTGGCCTACCAGCGCGATTTTTTCACCCGCTTTTATGTGTAAGGAAAAATCCTCAAACAAACGCGTTTGACGAATATTTGTCTGATTATAGGTAAAACCGAGCTTGTTAAAGCTGATTGCGCCCTTGTTGATAGTGAGTGGCAGTGCATGATCGGCATCTATTTCAAGATCTTCCTGTCTGAAAACCTCCGCCATTTCCGAGGCATCGGCCAAAGCAGTGAAAAAGGCCCTGAAATTGCGTCCAAACTCCCATAAACGCTGGATCAGCATGATCATGATCGACTGAAACAAAACAAACTCGCCTACCTGAAAGTTGCCGGTTTTCCACTTTTGAATCATTAAGTAAACCAGCAGCAATTCAATGCCAAAGGTCATCAAGCCTTGCACGGCAAAGGATATAAACATCAACATCCAGGCGATTTTCTTCTTCCTGTAAACGAAATCCGATGCCTTGTTTATGCGTGCCTGCTCACGAGTTTCCATGGCAAAGCTTTTGACAATAAAGATATTGCTGATGGCATCGGAAAACACGCCGCCAACTTTGGAATCCGCTTCTGCAACGGCCTGATCAAAACGTAACTTCCATAGAGAATAGGCGATATTCCATGTGATAAAAAGGCAAACCCATATCAGGAAGTAGAAAGCAAATTCATGCTGTTGCCGGTAAAAGATAACAAATGAAATCACCACCGCCAGGCTATTCATGAAGAACTGGAATAAAAACCAGTCCATAATAATTTCGAAGGAACGTGAAAAGCGATTGGCCTGCTTGATTAAACTGCCTGAAAAACTGTTCTCGAAAAAGACATATTTTTGTTTTTTAAGGACATCAAAACACCGTTTTTCCAATAAATTAACGCCGCCGCCATCGAGCGGAACTATGGCGATTTCAAGTAATCGCCATGACATCCAAACGCCTGCATAGATAAAGGCAATCCGCTGCAAATTTTCCAGCAACTGGGCCAGGGTTCCTTCGGAATAATGCGCAGCAAGACCGTTGGCAATGTTTTTATAATAAATGGGAGCTGATAAATCCAGCGTGATGGAGCAGGCCAGGGCGAATAAAGCCAGCAAGAAATACCCTTTTTTCTGCCAGACAACTTTGCAGTATTCTTTAAATATAATATCCATTTAGGTACGTAATTTAATCATTTGATCGCTTTTTGTATTATGGGGCTTAGGAACGTGCATGAAATAACTTAGTCATCTTGCTCCCTCTCCCTCCGGGAGAGGGTTGGGGAGAGGTGATAAAATACCCATTATTTCGTGTGCGTTCATTAGGTGGACTTAAAGTGTACCCAGTTATCACCTCCACAAAGTAATGGCGCAGAGGCTGATAGAGAAAATATCTTGCAGTTGATGTTTCTTTTGCCTGTTTACTCTGGGGCTTCAATGCTTGAAAAGTAAGGTGTTGATTTTGTTGTCATTGAAAATAAAAATGATAGGTTTAATGCCTAATCTAAATTCTATTTTCAAGTGATTTTAAGTGCAATTGCCCTGACATAAAGCCTGAGAGTATTTTGGCAAATATTGAAAAATTTATGATATGTCAAGGCACTAAACAGCGCAGTTTAGTAATTCCCTACAAAGTCCATTTTGCCTATTTCCAAGCCGTTATGCCGCAGAATAACGTAGGCTGTAGTAATGTGAAAATAGAAATTGGGAAGCACAAAATTCAAAAGATAAGGCCGGCCAAAAAAATTGGTATCTTTACCGTGCATTTTTAGTGTGACCGTTCGCTCTTCACTGCCGTTGATTTGCTCAGCACTTACGCTTTGTAAAAAAGTGACGGTTTTGGCGATACGCGCCTGCAACTCTGGAAATGTTGACTCATTATCCTCATAGCTTGGCACGTCAATGCCTGCAAGGCGAGCAGCGCAACCTTTCACCATGTCGGTGGCAATTTGTATTTGCCGGCTAAGCGGATACATATCGGGCGCCAAACGCGCGTTGATAAAGATTGCCGGATCGATTTTCTTCGCCTCGGCATGTGCGGCGGCTTTATCGAGTATTGACGACAAATTTCCCAGCATACGGATAAAAACAGGGATAGAGGCTTGGTACATGGTCAGTGACATAATTATTGCTCCAGTGAATAAGAAGTACTTATGAACGCGGATGAAATAACATTAACATCTTACTCCCTCTCCCTCAGGGAGAGGGTTGGGGAGAGGGGATATAATACTCAAGTTATTTTCATCTCTTATTAATTCTCCAGCGAGAACTATAACACAAGAAAATCTTCAAGCTTTTGTAAGGTGAAGGGTTGTTCCGCCGCTAGCGTTTTATCTTCAGCGGTGCTGTAACCCCACAACGCAAAAATGAGTTTTACACTCGCAAGCTCATCGGTTTTCAAAACATTCAACAGCGTCGGCAGCCGGTCTTCAACAAAATAAATCGTTTCGTTGGGATGAGCTTTTAAAAGCCTTTTTAAAACCTCCACCTTGCTCATATTGCGATCCAGGCCGAAAATCCGCTCGTCCGCCAATTCAATCGCATTGGCTTTAAGAATCTGTTTGACGAAGCGTTCCTGCTTGGTAGTAACGACATACCAGGGACACTGTTGCCCGAGCATCCGCAGCTTGGTCGCTACGCCGTCAAACAACGGATTCATATTTACCCAGTCGGCCAAGTCGTTAGCAATCCAGACATCCCGGGTTTCTCCAAACAGTTTTTTCAGGTCGTCAGCGGTGACTTGCGCCTCATTTAACAAAGCTTGTATTTTGTCGCCATAATCGCTGTGAATCGACTCGATGGTCTCCCCCAGATAGAGCAGGCGCATTGCCAATATAGCTTCGTAGCCCGTTTCTATATTCGGCCTTATTAACCGGAATCGATCAATCATCACTTGGGGAGCATCCTTGGGCATGTCTTTCCAAATGCTGCCAGCGGCTTTCCAGCCCGTTATCGCAGTTTCCACCGCACTGTCGCAGATAACGCCATCAAAATCGAGAGCGTAAATAATAGAGTTGTTCATTTTGGTGTTAATAATTGATAAGTAGGATGAAATGGCCCATTGTAACCGGCTAACAGACTAATCTGAATTAGTACATTATCGACTAACTAAGGCTAAGGGTGCTTTCTTTCAAGTTTATTGTATCAGCCTACTATTCTTAATAACTGATGTTACACAGCCCGTAATTTCCGCAACTCTTCATAAGCTATCTGGTTCGCTTTGATGAACAGCTTAGTCCTTAGCGCAAAATGATTGGCCTTGTGTTTTATCTTCAGACACTCCAGCTTGAACACCGCATATATCGATATGAAGATGTGGTTGTTCTGGGTAATTTGACAAAAGGTGCATTTTGACGCGTTATTTTCAATCTTCACAACGTTTTACCTGCAATGCGCACCCTTCAGCTATAATCGCTCACAATGCACATTGTATTTCCTAATCTTAATATTTCTTAGCACTATGGACATGCTTCGGTTCCGGTTTACCAATAGCTATGATGAAACTCAGGAACCGCGCATCCGGAAGACATGGAACCTTTTGCTCACGCGGTTTTGTGAAGATAACCTTTTTTCCAGAGCCCGTCGTATTTTGACCACATTGCATCGCAAGTGTCCGATGGCGAGGTATTTCTCGCCGTCGCGGAATGCGGAGACGGAGAGCTGATGGGGATTGTGTCATTGCGAAAGACGACGTCGACGCTCGATTTCCAGGCATGGGATATGCGTTTTGGCCGCCTTTCCTTTTGTGGGGTACGAATACTCGGTAGTAGCCTGTTGCTTTCGTCGTCTCCCGAGCTGTTCAATGCGTTGTTCGAGCAACTTGCCGCGTCGTTCACCGATTTTGAAGTCATTGAAGTAAGAGGCCTGCCAACTTCATCTGCGTTGTGGGCATATCTCAACGAATGCGATCCATTGCAGCGCGAATTCACACTATATGCCCCGGACGGTCCCCGGTGGTGTCATACGATCGACGTTCCTGAATCTTACGAAGATTACCTATCCGGATTCAAGCGCAAGAAACGCTACAATCTCGTACGGCAGGTCCGGAGCTTGGTCCAATGGAGCGATGGTAGCCTTGCGTTGTGCCGCGTCCAGACCGCTTCGGAGGTACCACTGCTGCTGAACGCCCTTGGTACCCTCGGTGCCCTCGGACTGCAGAAGGAATGCCCCATCAGTGGACTCGACGAAACGGAAATTCTCGATCTGGCCCGGCGGGGTCTGTTGCTGAGTTATGTATTGAATATCCGGGAGCGTCCGTACGCTATCGCGATAGGCACAGTCTTCATGGGCACATTGTTGATACATGGTTTCGCACACGACAGGCAGCTCGATCGCTTGTCGCCTGGCACAGTTCTGGACACGTTATTAATGCGGGACCTGATCGAGAATAAACTTGCGCACCGAATCGACTACGGCTTCGGCGAGCCAAAATATCGTTTGACCAACAACCTCGATCAGCGAATCACAGTATTCCTCGTTCGTAAGAACATGAGGAACCGCTTGGCCATCATGGCCCACACATCTTTTGTGAGGCTGCTGAACTGGATAAAATCCCTTGTTCTGTTGAACCGGAGGTTGTAATTTAATTGTTGTCACAATCTATCGGGATAGACGATTTCTAACCAACATATTATGTGACTAACAATCAAACAAATTTGAGTTTAACCCTCGGTGAAGCGCTATTATCACTGAAAACTTGTTTTTGGCATTCCAACAAGCAATGAAAACCACGCAATCGCTAATACCTGCGGCATCCCCAAACCGTCATGCGGCTCTCGTTAGCCACTCAACGCTGAGTGGCTCAAATAATCCCAATGGCAAGACGCGACTTCCTAAAGCCTGCATTTTCACTCCGCAAAAATGCTTCGTGAAAACTATTGCACACTAGCTTCGGGTAATTATTCGTCATGTCTTCGCTCACGCTCCGTTTTCATAACGAACAAAGCTTGAATTCAAGTGTTATTTTTTGGTTATACAATAAAACATTACCCGAATGTTGCGCTATCCATTAATTCAGTGCAGAAGGCATCAATTAACATCCTAATTCTTCAGCCATCCCTTCAAGCCCTTTGACGGGAGTCCAATGTTCCTGACTCTCTGAATTTAAAGCATTCCAGTAGGATGAAGTTGATTTTGTCATGCATTGCTCCGCTTGGGTTCCGTCTTAGGCATATTCTTTCACCTCAAAATCAGGATTTACAAAATCTCAAGGTAGATGACTTATACGCCAATTTCATTCCCGCTGTTTTGGTCAGTGTGGCAGTTTTCACAGATCCAAGGTTACCATAGGCGTACTTTTATTACTTGTTAATCAGGGCATGAATTTCATTGGCAAGCGATTTAACACCTCGTTGTGTGACTTTTTCGTGGGTGCCCTTGAGTTCAATAGCATAACTTGCGGCCAGTGCTTGGGTCTTTACATTAATCAAGTGCGCCATCAAATATGAAAACAAAAAGCTGGGTTTGCTGTGCTGACTGACGACAATCCAATCGGCGCCAAATTGCTCACCCAGCTTGGCGGCAAGATCATTAAAGCGAAATAGATAGCCGAAGCTCGAATTGGCTTTTGCTTGAGCCTCGGCATTGACATCAATAATTTCGTAATCGCCCGTTTGGCTTATCGCTTGCTCCAGCAAGGGTCGGATGGATGCTGTGCGCAGTTGTTCCTGCGGCGTGTTGGGCAGGGACGTAATATCGTTCAGTTCAAAATTTAAGACGGCTATGCGGGGCGCGGCATCGGCGTTGGTTAACAGCAGCAGACCCATGGTCAGTGCTATTACAATTGATTTCAGATTATTCATGGAATTTTCCTCCAAGGGTGTGTTAGGCAGGCAAATTACGGCTGTATCTGCTCTTTGTATAAATTGATGAAGTCCTGCAACTCTAGTGTGGCGATGATGTTCAAGTCATCATCAAGAATTTCATATAGAACACCATTGTTGCCGCGAATGCTGAAAAAGACGATGACATCTATATCACCTCCGCCTTCCCGGTGCGGATCATCACTAGGCAGGCTGGAGGTGTAACTGCTAACCGCTCTGGCCTCCTTTAGTCTGCCATCTGCTTCATAAAGGCGATGCTCGCCCTGGATCACAAACGTCTTGTTCAGGACCTTATGTCTATGCAGGACAATCTGCTGATGTGTTGCAAACTTAAAAAGCACGTCAATGATCTGGTTCTGTTCATCTATATCGAGAATTGAATAAAGTAAATGTTCGAACCCTGCTAAAGTTTGCCATTTGATGTTAGTGTCGTCAAAAAGGTAGTTAGTCATTTGTTTTCCTTGTAATGTGGTTTGTTAAGTTTTGGAAAAATGAGTTAATTACTCCAATTTCCCAAGCCATAAGAACTGCCTAAAGCAGTAGACAACAGCTTATGAAATAAATGATTTGCCGTAAGCCGATATTTGCCCGCTGAGCACGGGCAATTTGCCCGAGGTTAACCAAGCGGCTTTTCAGGGTATTCAATGCCTCTTATAATGCGGTTATTACCGGATTGTCCCCGGCCAAGCAGGCTTACCATGAATCTACAGTTCCATTTATTGTCGCGCATTACGGTTGCCGCGCTGATGTGTCTATTAGCCACCACAGCCTATGTGTTGTATCACAGTGACAGACAAGCCAGGCAGGCGACACAACTCACTGCCGAATCGCTGGGCAAACAGCTGGAGATTCAGCTTTTTCGCATTAATGCCGGAGTCGGTCAATTCAACCGGTTTCCTGATTTTGATCTATGGAAACAGACTGGTAGCACGCCCGGGATTTGTGTCCGTTTTTTAGCAACCGGCAGCGCTACTGCGCGCAGTCTTTGCAGCGGCGCAAAACCGGCAGGCCTAAACTGGCCGGTTGGTTTCGAGACCTTTTATCGCCGGCTTTTCAATCCCGGTTTTGAGATAACGCGACCGGTGGTATTCAATAACCGGGTTTATGGCTCACTGACTGTTACACCCACTGCCGAGATGGAAATAGCCCATGCTTGGGAAAATATCCGCAGCTTATTGGGACTCTCAGCCGTTACCGTTTTGGCAGTTTGTCTGCTGGTGTATCTGAGTATCAACCGTGCATTGCAACCGGCTCGAATCATCGTCGCCGGATTGGAGAGCATGGAAAAAGGCAATCTTTCTTACCGATTGCCGCCGTTCGAGCTGATCGAATGGCAGCGTACCGCATCGGCAATCAATCAACTGGCGGCAAGTCAGCAACAATTGCTTGCCGAACGTCAAAAACTGGCCGTGAAGCTGATCAGTATTCAGGAGGAAGAACGCCGTTATCTGGCCCGGGAACTGCACGACGAGTTCGGTCAATGTCTGGCCGCGGTCAACGCCGTTGCTGCATCCATTGCGCACACGGCGGAGCAACAGTGCCCGGTATTGGTGGGGGAAGCCGATCATATCAGCCGGATTAGCGAGCATATGATGGATAGCGTGCGTGATCTGTTGCGGCGTTTGCGGCCTGCCGAGCTTGACGAGCTGGGGCTAGCCGCCGGCCTGAACAGCCTGGTATCGGGGTGGAATACACGCGGCGGCGGCAAAATCCGCTATCAACTGGATATAGCCGGCGATTGCGTATTGCTGCCAGAGCCGCTGACGGTTACGCTGTTCCGGGTTACTCAGGAATGCCTGACTAATATTGCAAAACATTCGGCGGCAGCGAACGCGAAGGTCACACTGACAATCAACGCAGATGCAGTAGCCTTGGCCGTCGAAGACGACGGCATTGCCACCGGACTACCCTTTGCCGATGGCCCGGGTATCGGACTGCTCGGCATTCGTGAGCGTGTCACCGCGTTACATGGGCAACTGACATTAGCCATCGCCAAACCCCACGGCTTGATTGTTGAAGCCTGGCTGCCGATTCGCTCCATTACTGACTCACAACAATGATTTATATGGCAACGATCAGGATTTTGCTGGTTGACGATCATGCTATTGTCCGCGAAGGCTACCGTGCGCTGCTCGCAAAGCAGTCGGGCTTGCAGGTAGTCGCGGAAGCGGCAGACGGTAGCCAGGCTTATCAGCGTTTCAAGGAGTGCAGCCCCGACGTGGTAATTACGGACCTTTCCTTGCCCGGCATCAGCGGTCTGGAGCTTATTTCCCGCATCAAACAACGCGATGCGGGTGCGAAGATTCTGGTTTTCAGCATGCATCAAAATCCGGGTTTTGCTGTACAGGCAAGCCGCGCCGGCGCGTTGGGTTATGTCACCAAAAGCAGTCCGCCGGAGGTATTGCTGCGCGCGATCCACGAGGTTTATTCGGGGCGCCACACCCTCAGCGCCGACATCGCTCAGGCGCTGGCGCTGGAAAAGCTCGGCAGCGAACGTATGGCGTTGGAGACATTGACAGTGCGGGAATTCGAGATTCTACGTCTGCTGGTCGAAACGCGAACAACGGAAGAAATCGCGCAAACCCTCAACATTAGCCCGAAAACCGTCGGCAATTGTCATTATCTGATCAAGCGCAAACTCGGCGTTACCAGCGACATAGAGCTGACGCGATTGGCGATCAAACTGAATGTGATCAGTCTCTTGGAATTATCGGCTTCGGTAACGTTTGCCATAAAGGATGACCGATTTACCCATTAAACTTTTTAAACCCATAAGCGTAGAAAAAAACCAGCCAACAGCACGGAAAAACCGCCGATTTCCGATACCGCCAGGATATTGAGGATAAGATAATCCTTGGCTTTGTCGGTTGAGTCTCGCAAACTGTTGTTGCTTACGGTAGTTAAGCCAAGATTGATATAGTGAACGATGGCGATGCCAAAAAAGAGCAACGGTGGAATAACAGCAATAGTGTTGACCAGATTGGAAAACGCACTTATTGCGGCGAAAACGGCAAGCAACTGAGCCGCAAACGCATACATCAGCGCTGCACGGTGAGCGGTGTTAACATAATGCGGCGCTTCAGCGCCTGGACTTTGTCTCATGCAAAGATATTTCCATACGCCAGTCAGCAAACCCGCCATAAAAAAAATGCCGGAGGCGGATAGCGCTATGCGTGATGCGGTGTGGTTAAGTAATTCTTCCATCTTGTTCTCCTCGTGAGGTTAGAAGTGTTCAAATCAAGTGGCAGGTATAGTCGAATAGTTTTTTTTACAGCGTATACAAATTTAAATTCTTTCCAGGTTTATGGAACAGATTTTCATTATTAGCTTGTGTTAGAATTTTAGCCACTATTTTTGAGAGGTAATTTTTCATGAAAAAGCAGTTCAAGCAGCCGAGGCAACCGCATCCGGACGAAGTCCAAACACTGCAACAACTGTTTCAGAGCGGTCTTTTGCCGCAGGCTGAAGCTAGAGCGAAGACGATGCTTGCAATGTATCCTGATGAACTTGCCCTGTACAACATTCTTGGCTTGTCTCAACAGGCACAGGGTAAATACCGCGAAGCGGTTACCAGTTTTCGCAAGATGCTCTTGATTAATCCGCGCATTGCGGAGCTCCATTTTAATCTTGGGGTAATATTCTCCCAAATCGGCGAAACTAAAGATGCCGTCGCAAGCTACCGAAAAGCGTTGCAACTCAAGCCAAACTTTACAGTGGCGCATTTTAATCTCGGAACCTTGCTACAGGCACAGGGTTTATTGCAAGAAGCCGCTCTCCATTACCAAAAGGCAATTGAAATCGAACCCGGCTTTTTCGAAGCGTTAGGGAATCTCGGCACGATCATGCAGCAGCGAGGACAATTGGAGCAAGCCGAGCAGTATTATCGCAAGGCACTGGTTTTGCGTCCGGACGCGCGTGGACATTTTAATCTCGGAACTACCTTGCACGACCAGGGCGAACATGAAGATGCTATCCGGGCATTTCGCGAAGCCGTAAGACTTGATCCAGACTTTGCTGATGCCTGGAATGATCTGGGCGAGACTTTGCGTGATCGTGGTGAAATGGATGAAGCCATCCGTTGCTATAAACAGGCACTGACAGTCCAGCACGATCATGGCCGTGCCAAGTATAATTTGGGTGAATTTTTCTGTCTGGCAGATCGTTTGCAGGATGCCATCCCTTACTTTGAAGAATCGAATTTTGCCGATGCACAAGACCGGGCTTTGCAATGCTTCTATAAAACCGGACAATTCGACGTATTCAAGCAAAAGTTCGATCAGCTTACTGGGGAAGGGCAACATGCTTCCATTTTGCTCGGTACTTTATCGACGCACTATGCGACGAATTTCCGCCTGGAAGATACCTATAATTTTTGCAAGGAGCCGATGGACTACGTTGTGCATACGCGCATTGAGGAATTGGCCCAGCCTGATAGTCCTCTACTCAAGGAGTTATTGCACGACATCCAGCATCTTGCGATTGCCGAGAGAAAGCAAGGGCGCTTGTATTACGGTATGCAGTCCGCCGGTAATTTACTCCAGCGTTCTGAATCTTCTTACCGGAAGCTCGCCGCAATTATCCGTAGAAAAGTCCTGGAGTATCAGCAGCGCTTTGCGGGTAGCCGTTATGAAATCATTTTGCGATTCCCACGCGAGATCGAATTTACCAGTTCGTGGTATCTGCGCATGAAAAAAGGCGGATATCTCACTTCTCATATCCATGAAGAAGGCTGGATCAGTGGTTGTGTCTACCTGCAATTACCTGCAAAGAATAATGCTCATGAAGGCAGTTTCGAATACAGTACGGATGGTGACGACTATCCCAGATTACATGACGATTTTCCCAGTCAGATTGTCGATCAACAGGTGGGCGATCTGGTGCTTTTCCCTTCTTCACTGTTTCATCGTACCATTCCGTTCCATTCCGACCAGGAGCGGGTTTGTGTGGCGTTTGATGTTAAACCGGCAAGTTTGCAGCGGGTTTAAAGTAATCTGATTAGCAATATGTTTCAGCCAGCCCTGAGGGCAGGTCTTGTGCCTGCCCTCAGGCTGGCTGAGATTCTTTGCTAATAAGGACAACTTTTTAGAGATTCCTTACTCGAATTTAAGATCCGCAAAGGTATTATAAAATTGCTTGGCGGTTCTGCCGCTTTTTGAAGCCCGTTGATGCGCAAAATCCAATGCTGCCTTATGCAAACCTTCGCGGTTATCCAGCGCATGAGGAAAATAACTGTCAATAATTTCCAGATACGTTTGCGCCTTTTGCGGGTAAAACGCTAACGACAAACCAAAACGATCCGAGAGCGAAGTTTTTTCTTCCACCGCATCTGAATAATGCACTTCACCGTCCACCAGGCGGGTATCGAGATTGTCCCGCATCTGTTCCGGCAACAAATGGCGACGATTGGAAGTCGCGTAGACCAGGACATTTTCAGGCGGCAATTCAATTGAACCTTCCAATACACTTTTTAACGATTTGTAATGACTGTCATTCGCCTCAAAAGAAAGATCGTCACAATAAATAATAAATCGCTGAGGCAGATCGCGAATCTCATCGACAATTTCGGGCAAATAAACCAAATCCTGTTTATCCACCTCAATCATCCGCAAGCCTCGAGATTTATGAGCATTCAACAATGCTTTGATCAAAGAAGACTTGCCGGTTCCGCGAGCGCCCCACAGTAAGGCATTATTTGCGGGCTTGCCGGCCAGAAACCGTTCAGTATTTCGGATCAGCTGCTCTTTTTGAACATCGATACCAAACAAATCATCCAGTTGAATTGGATCGATTTGTAAAACCGGACGCAAATACTCTTTACGTTGCCGCCAAATGGCGGCATACGTTAAATTCCAATCAATCATTAGTTATATTTACCCAAGATAAAATAAGCCTACTGAAATCTCTACATAATTTGACATCATTACCTATCTCGATACGGGGCTGGGTAATGACAGTTATAAATAAGATTCTGTCAGGCGGACAAGTTCGGTGGTTTGTTGACGTATTTGTCCGGTGACCTGCTGATCGAGCTGTGCCAGCCAGCGCTGGGGAATTTGCTCAACACCATATCTGGCTCCTGCCAGCATGCCGGCCAAAGCGCCTGTGGTATCGGCGTCATTGCCTTGGTTGACCGTTGCAATCAGGCAGGATTCAAAACTGTCGGTGCTGAAAAAATAATGCAACACCGTTTGCAGGGTATCGACAATATAGCCGGACGCTTTGCCGGGATAAGGTGTGTAGGCGAATTCGCTATATTGATTGATCAATTCTTCGGCCTCCTGTTCACAGGTCCGCAAATTTTGTCCAGTAATTAAATGTTTGACCATTCGCCCCAGGGTCAAGGCCGCAGCATCGGACAAGGGGTGGTTATGTGTAATGTGGCTTTGTTGCAGACTCCAATCGCTAAAGCAGTCAGGCCGGTTTAACGTTGCCAGCACCACGGGTAGATTACGCATACAAGCGCCGTTTCCGGCGTCATCATCGCGTAGCGGACCCGAAACTGCTCCGCTATCCCGATAGCGGCTGATACCGCGTCGACAGGTATTGCCTATATCGGGTGGGTTGCTTTCCATCCAGGTGACAAAATTATCGGCAATCGCCTGAATGTTCCAGCCTTGATGATCAATTATCGCCTGACCCAGCGCCAGCGACATTTGCGTATCGTCAGTGACTTGACCTGCTTCGAGACCTAGCCAGCCGCCGCCGGTCATATCTTTATGCACTCCGTAGCGTTTCTGAATTTGTTTGGGGGTCATGAACTCGACGGTTGCACCGAGGGCGTCACCGCAGGCAAATCCCAGGTAAGCGCCCAATGCTCTGTTTAAGTTTAATTTCGTAGCCATGGGTAATGCTCTAGCGTAAAACTTTTACTCTGTAATCGCCACCGATCACCAGATATTCCGCCTCACCGTGCAAAGCATGGCAGGGCAGCAGTTCGTTAAAAAAAATCAGTTTAACCATAGGTACTTCCACCTCCAGAATATAAGAGCCAAACTCACTGGCAATGCTGCGACGGTCGGTAAAGGACACGATATTATTGAATCGTACGACCTTGTGTTGTTTGTCATGATTTTGCACCAGGCAATAATCATCCATCGAATTGACTCCGCGATAGAGCACTTTATGTGTGGCTTCAGGAAAATGGAAGTGTTCGATAATCCACTGACAAAATTCGTAAAGCAGATCCAGTTGCATGAAGATACAGTTGTTGTGATACCGGCTATTCATTTTTTCTTCAATATAAATGATCCAGGTTTTGTTGAAAAAGCCGGCAATACTCTCTTTATGGTAAGTCGGAAACAAGCCGAAACGGCTTTCCACCCAGCCTTTAAATACGGCGCCCTGTGCATTATTTGAATCCAATCCCCAATCCTGTATCAGTTTGAGATAACTGTTACGATAGCGCCGTCTTCCAGAATGATCCTCCCGGAGCTTTTGTTCGGTCTCAAAACCGAAGACCACATCCATATAATCCTGAAATACCCGACCACAGTCTTCACGAGTGACTTGTCTGGCTAATTGTTCGAACAAACCCGAAGCCGTTTCCCGGGTGCCTGCAATATGCAGAGGCATGGGCTGTTCATTGAAAGCCGGGCTGGCCATATAAGCGGTCGGCAGACCAATCAAGTTAGTACTGTGTCCATGTTGAATAATATTCGTCATTTGCAAATTAGGTAAATCCACTTGAATTATGTGGAATATAAACGATTTTTTACACTAAGTAGATTGATTCATACCATTGCGCATCAAAATTCGGTAGGTGAAGCCATGTCGGTGATGAGAGTCGAGGCCATACTTGAACCACACCAAGCTGGTTTTCGAGCTATTTTTTTTGCATGTCTCTTTATGCCAACCGAAGTGCATTAAATTTTCAGCCAGCCGTCAAAGTATCTAGTAGATAGATTAAAACAAAGATTCACGGATCTTGGAATAATTAATTATATGCAATTTGGAATGATTTAGTGCCAAGCTTTAACTTTGATTATTTGTTGCTTATATCACAGCTCAACTCAATATTTTGTAAGGTTTGCAACACTTACCTTATCCATGGGCTTCATACAATTTCATTTTGTGATTTCCTTACGACTTCTGCATCCGTTTTTCATTGAAAAATCTCCATAAATTCATATAGTAAAGTTACAAACGATGCTTTATTAGCCCAACCTTATCCTATTGAGATCAAAAATAATATATTGGCAAGTGTTTTGCTTAAACTTTTAAAAAGAGGTGAATATGTCATTACACATTGGGGCCATGATGCCGGATCGCTCTCTTGACGAGAGTGCTTTAATTCAGGCCATTACTAAAGTTGCTACAGCTTTGGCAGGATTGCGTGATCAACTGGTACAAAAGAAGACACCTGTCCTGGATATTGTATTTTTATTACCCAGCCGACAAGAAAAAGCAGACTTTGCAGGGTTACGTTTGCACTCCTTTGACCATGCAGGGCAGATTCTAAGAATCGAATCTGCTGTACCGGAAAGAATGGTGGCATCAATCTATGCCGAGCGTTTCGTCATAGCCATCATGCAGGATGCTATTGATGCTGCCGGCGAATTTTTTAGCGAACAACACATTCTATTTGATCTGCCTGAACATTTGGCTTTGATAGACTTGGTCATCGCAAAAGAACAGCGCGCAAAAAACTGATCAACGATTTTATTTTTTACTTAAACTCATTTGGAGAAACAAACAATGCTACTAGAAACCTATCAAGCTAAAGGCTTACTGACTGTAACTCTGGTTAATGGTAAAACCAGCGATGCGGGTGTTTACGCTTACCGTGGTGACCTGGTTTTAAAAGAAGGTGTTCTACGCGAGGGCTCAACAACTGACCGGAAACCCCCGGAAGCCCTGTTGATTCATTCTGCTTTGATTGTTGAAAATGACAAGATCAAGTTTGTTAACGGCCTCCTGCCTACGCTCGATTTACTACCTGTTTTTGTTGAAAAATATAAAGACGATATTGCACCGGACTGTATAGCTTTGCTCTATGTTGAAAATATAGGTAAAGGCATGCAAGTTGAACTGGAAGGCGTGACCTACAAATTGATTCCTTTTAAACAAGGACTGGTATGGAATGAGTTACTTGAAGAGTTATATATCGAAAAAAGTGAGCTGAAGAACCAATCTGCTGAAGATAAAGTCGCTACCGCCTACGCAGCTGCCAAATCGTATAACCCGAAAACGCCGCTCGTTTCATATGCAATAGCTGAAGAAAATACCATCTTGGTGGTAAAAGAAGCAGCGGTAGGTGCAATTTAAAATCTTTGTTTATCTGTCAGTGTTGTATGGCTACCTAATCCTCATTATTGTCCACTCATTGATACAGAGAACCTATGAAACTTCAGATTGAGCGCAAGTATGTAGAAGCAATGGTTGATGAATTCCCCGGACTGTCAGCACTGAAAGATCAACTGCGTTTTGGCAACAAAGCCGAAGTGCCATTCAAGCAACTGTCCAATGCCGAGCTGAGTTTTTTGCAGGTTCTATACAAGAAAGCCGGGGCAGAAATGGAAGGTCATGCCGCGCAGCTTTCAACGCTTCAAAAAGCGATGAACGATGATACGGTCAGGTTTGAAGAAGATGATCTGGAAATGCTGCTGCCGGCTTGTGCCCGTTATCTTATCAATAACGCCATACGCGGCTGGTTATTCCAGGCCAACGTTGCCGGAAAGCCGATGGCCTATTTGGTCACCCGGCTGGACTTTACGCCTTCTGGCGAGGAAGAAACCGGGCGCGTCACACTTGAGCTCAAAGCCAATGCCAAAGGCAAAGTGGCGACTTCGACCGTCACTATTCGCGCGCGGGACATAGCCAATAAAACGGTTACCGAGATTTTTGCGGCTAAAGGGTTTCTTAAAGAAACGCCTGAACTTATCAGCACTTATGACGATGCTGCCGGGCGTTATTTCGAATGGTGCGGTCAGTCCGGCGCACAGTTTTCCGGCAAAGGCACTGGGTTTTATGCGGAAGATCCCACGGCTTCGCATCGCAGCACCGATTGGGCGCGTAAAGATGTCGTGGTTTTGTCTACAGAAGGCGGAACTGCACGGTTGGTTTGTGATGAAAGTATTTTGAGCGAGCGGGCATTAACCACCGATGCCAAAGGCGACATTCTTGCCAAATATTTACGCAAAGCCGCCAAAAGTAATCGTTATGACTGTAAGGTCGAGAATGAAGTTGAAGCATCGCAAACAGAAATCCCCAAAGGCCTATTTACCGAGCTCCCCGTCCATTGCTACCTGTTGATGTTTCATCTGGAACTGCATCATCATTTATGGGTGCATGTTAATGATATCAAGCCTTATCGATATCAACCGGAATTAAAACAAAAACTGATTCTACGCGAAGAACAAATTGATTTGATTGATATTCTGACCGCTGAAATGGATGTCTTGATGGATGATATTGTTGAAGGTAAATCAGGAGGGACCACGGTATTGTGTGCTGGACCAGCCGGAGTAGGCAAAACGTTAACCGCTGAAGTCTATTCCGAAATCATAAAACGTCCGTTGTACCGTGTGCATTCCGGACAACTGGGGCTCAATGTCGGAGAAATGGAAAAAGCCCTGAAGGATGTCTTAACCCGTGCCCAGCGTTGGGGCGCTGTGATGCTGATTGACGAGGCCGATGTTTACATCAAGCGGCGCGATAACAATATTGCCATGAATGCCGTCGTCGGGGTCTTTTTGCGGGTACTTGAATATTTTAACGGCTTGCTGTTTTTGACGACCAATCGGGTGGATGACATTGATGAAGCAATTGTTTCCCGATGTATCGCCTTGATTAAGTATTACCCGCCGGACAGTGAGGCACGCCGCCAGATTTGGCAGGTAATGATAGGTCAATTCGCTCTGGACGTTAATGCTGACTTGATCAATCAATTAGTGGATTGCTTCCCGGAAGCGACAGGCCGCGACATCAAGGGACTTTCCAAGCTGGTTGCAAAATTTTGTCAGCACAAAAAAGTAGTGCCAACTTTGGAAGTATTCAAACGTTGTTCGATATTTCGGGGAATGGATCTTGAGAGAACTGTAGAAAATGCACAAAGTTAGGACATTCAAAACGCATAAATGACTATAATTGGTGCAAATGTTAAGTATATAAAACAAGAAAAATTTCATAATCGATTGAAATACAAATGAATTAAATCTTGGCACTTGTTAATGCTGTATGTTTTATGTACATACTCTTCCTTTAAGTTGCTCTCTCCTGGGCATGGTACCTTTGGCGTCCTACTTTCTCGGCTAGGGCGCTTTTTTTTGCCTGTTAACCTTGTTAACTCCAGTAAATAAGGGCTACTCAAGATTTTGGCAAATGATTTGCTTGTTAATCTATAGCTGCCGCCTTAATGCCATGAGAGCGCTACAAAATGGCTGATAGCTACAACTTGGATCAACAAAATCTATTTTATTGTTAGTTTTACAACAATCTTGTCATTCTTGAGGGATGACTTTCTAAAGTCATTAATAATACGATGAAATACAAAACTATCTCCATTATCGATTCTGAAAAACTGATTAAAGAATCAAAACCCATGATCCTGGATTGTCGGGACATGAAAGATTATAGGGCAGGGCATTTGGAAGACGCTCTTCATGTTCATGAAGGCTTAAAAGATTCTTTAGTCAAACGAGGCGATAAGCAGCGTAGTTTATTAATTTATTGTTATTACGGTCATGCCAGTGAACATCTCGCCGAATTTTTTAGTGATTTTGGCTTTAGGGATGTTTACAGCCTGGAAGGCGGTTATTCCGGTTGGAAAGATAAACATCAGGAAGCAATTAATGAAGCCTGAAATATGGGATTGGTTACAAAATAACTATTTCTCTGTAGCCCAACCGATTTTAAAGAACAATGCTGACATTTACCCTTTAATTTTGGCAAGTCAGCAAGGTCGCAATGATGTGGTCTACTTTTTGATCGAACAGAATGCCCCGCTGGATGTTATTGATCAATACGGCAATAACGCATTGTGGGCAGCTTGTTATGCTGAAAACTGCGACTGTATTGATGCGCTGATTCATGCAGGAGTCGATATTGATCATCAAAATTCAGTTTCTGGCGCCACTGCCTTGATTTTTGCGGCATCCAGTGGCAGAGAGGCCGTTGTTGAACAATTGTTGGCCGCCGGAGCTGATCCTGACCTCAAAACGCACGATGATTTTACAGCGTTGGATTTAGCCTCTACCAGAAAAATACTTAAATTATTGTCTAGGGAACGTGCATTTTATAACTTGAGCAACTGACTTGTCTTTTTGTCCGTATTCTGCGTTGTATAAATAGTTTCATAGCTTGCTATGCGCCTATTTATAGGCCTTGAATACGAAAAAAAATCCTGCGCCAGTTTCTCAAGTTATTTCATGCCCATTCCCTAGCTTGTTAAATCAGGAGATTGAAATGGAAGCTTTACCCCGTGAACTAGCCTTACGCATTGCATTAGCATCACGCATCCTGCCAGGTATTGACGTACCCAGGCTGCTGGAAATTTTACATGAGCGGGTGGGCTCACCCCTGGATGATGAAAAATTAAAATCCATCACTGTCACCAATCTTAAAACCGGCTTAGGCAGCCTGGATGGTGAAGAAGATGGAGAAGACATCGGCATCGGTCTTGCCAATATCAAATTGGCGGTGCGTTATTTGTGGGGCGACGAGGCTGAAGATGAAGACCTGCCGGAAATATTACCCTATAAAGATGGCGATATGCCGGATTCTATCCGCGTCGCCATAGGTTCAAACAGCGGTGCATTGATTAATGGGCATTTTGGTTCTTGCATACGTTTTCTGGTTTATCAGTTATCACAGGACGATTACAAACTGGTTGATATACGCTCGACTCTTGAAGCCGATAGCGCAGAGGATAGAAATCTGTTTAGGGCCAATTTGATTAAAGATTGTCATGTCATGTTCGTGCAATCAATCGGTGGGCCGGCTGCGGCTAAAGTGATACGCGCCGATATTTATCCGATCAAGATTCCGGATGTAACCGAAGCGGTAGATCAATTGAAGGAGTTTCAAAAAGTATTTGATGCGCCACCGCCGTGGTTTGCAAAAGCTTTGGGTCGTTCAGCCGAGGAAAGAGTCCGGTTCAGTCATGATGAAGGCTGTTAAGGTGATTCCTGGGAAGAATTCTTATCCTGACAAAAGGGGAAAAACAGGATTATTCTTTATTCGGCATAAATACTATCAACAAGATTTTTAAACCATTGCGGTCGAAAAAGCACAATGAACAAGCCTATGGCGCTGGTTATCGGAAATGGACCTAGTCCGACAATAGTCAGAATAATCAAGACGAGCGCGCATTTAATTCGAGCGCTTAAAGAAACTGTTTTCATAAAATAAATCCTGTTGAACAAAAAGTTATAGCTAACGTTTTACATTTGCCGCTACTTATCATAATAGCCGAAACCTTATAAACAGGCCTAGCAAAACCAAGCGGGACGGGGTATGTTTTACCCCCGCACGGATTCTGGCCGCTCTAGTCTAGTGCGGGCTGGCACTATTTTGGGTCGCTTTTTCGGAACCGTCATGGCTTAAGGTTTTTGGGCCATGATTGGAATGCCACGGCTGCAAAGGAATAGTAACAACCGAGTAATACAGTCGACCGTGGCATGATTAATGCTGGCCTTTCATTGTCGGGATAAACGCTCGGCACTGTCATTGTTCTCCTCCTTGGAGGAGAAAACAAGATCGCTTTAATACTTTCCTTCCAGAAGGGAAGCCTCATGCTTATCGAATGAATTGACGAGGTGACGGATGCTTGACAAAACCCTGGCCATCATCCTCGCCGGCGGTGTGGGTTCGCGGCTTCATCCACTGACTGCCGACCGGGCCAAGCCGGCTGTGCCATTCGGTGGCAATTACCGGATCATCGACTTCACGCTGACGAACTGCCTACACTCCGGTTTGCGGCGTGTGCTGGTACTGACTCAATACAAGTCGCACTCACTGCAAAAACATCTGCGCGATGGCTGGGCCATTTTTAACCCGGAAATCTCTGAATACATCACACCCGTACCTCCACAGATGCGAACCGGCGAATCCTGGTACTCCGGGACAGCCGATGCCATCCGCCAGAACTTGTACCTGCTTGAGCGCAGCAATGCCAGCCATGTGCTGATTTTGTCGGGAGACCACATCTACCGTATGGATTATGCTGCAATGCTTCAGTTTCACCGTGGTCAGGGAGCGGAGCTGACGATTGCCTGCATGCCAGTGCCGCTTGGCAGTGCCAGTTCTTTTGGTATCATGTCGGTGGACGACGCTCACCGAATTTGCGAGTTCAACGAGAAGCCGAAAAATCCCAAGCCCTTGCCGAGCGACCCACACCGTGCGCTGGCATCTATGGGTATCTACATTTTTAACATGGACTTGCTCTGTCGTGAATTGCAATCCGACCATCTTCTCACCGCATCAAGCCATGATTTCGGCAAGGACATCATTCCACGACTTATCGAAACACATTGCGTTTGCGCTTACCGGTTCGGTGGAGAAGCCGGACGCGTCACGCCGGATCGATACTGGCGCGATGTCGGCACGATAGATTCATACTACGCGGCGAACATGGATCTGCTCGCGCAGGTCCCGCCGCTGAATCTGTATCAACCCGACTGGCCCATTCGCACCTACCACGGACAAAATCCGCCGGCGCGAATGGCTCCAGGACCTCTCGGAAACGAAGGGCAACTTGTCAATTCTCTGCTTGGCAGTGGGACGGTTGTCTCCGGCGGCACGGTCAGACATTCGATTCTGTTCTCTCAAGTCCAGATGGATGAAGATGCCGTAGTCGAAGATTCGATCTTGTTTGACGGGGTACATGTTGGCGCTGGTGCACATTTGAAACGCTGCATCGTCGACAAAAATGTGCAGATTCCTCCCGGCGAGCGGATTGGGTTTGACGTTACCGCCGATGCAGCCCGCTTCACTGTATCGGAATCCGGCATCACCGTCGTTCCGAAGGATTACCGTTTCCTGATTAATGCCCATACAGTGGCGAGTGACACAAATGGCGTTGATACTCGTTAGGCTTGGCTATAAAAGCTAAAACAACGTTAATGAAAACCGGCGTCAAAAAAGTTTCAATATCGATGACATGACAGAACTGCAAAATTTTCTGTGGAATGTAGGCGTCTGTTTGCTGTATCTAACTACCGCGAAACTTGGACTCGAATATGCCGTTATCGGCCATACGGTCACATTGTTGTGGCCACCCAGTGGGATCGCCCTGACTGCCATTATGATAGGCGGCTATCGCTTGTGGCCTGGAATTGCCCTAGGCGCCCTTATCGCTAATGTCGGGTCTGACATACCGATACTTACCCTATTTATCATTACTTTAGGCAATACGTTGGAACCTTTATGCGGCGCCATATTACTTAAACGCCAGAAGAATTTTTCGGTTGTACTTGACAAGGTATCCGATGTACTTAAGTTGGTCCTGTTGGGCGCAATCGGCAGTACCATCGTGGGCGCTTCGTTTGGCACACTGGGCATGTTTGTCGGCGGCGAGATATCGGAAGCCGACTTAGGGTTGACCTGGTTGACCTGGTGGCTGGGAAATGGAATGGGCGTAATTGTAATAAGCCCGGTTCTTCTCGCTGGATTCGCCATGGATCGTGCGATTCCCACATTATTTTCATTAAAGAAAGCCTTGGAAGCTTTTGTATTGATTATCGCTTTGACGGTGGTCGGTCATACAATATTCGGAAATTCGAAGTTTGCCGGTCTTGGTTATTTCCCAGTCTCTTTATCCATGTTTCCTTTTGTTATATGGAGCGCACTTCGCTTCGGAACGATCGGAGCCGCCAGCGTTGCACTGATTGCAGCACTGCTTGCCATTAATGGCACAGTGCAAGGCACCGGGCCTTTCGCGGTGGATTCGGCAATGAAGAGTCTGATTCTTTGGTGTTTATTTGCCGACCTGATGGCCATTACCGGGCTCATCCTGGCAGCCGTAAATTCCGGACGTGAAAAGGCACTGGCTGGATTAAGAAGCTCCAACGAGAACTTGGAAGAGTTGGTGCAAAAGCGAACTAACGAACTTATTCAAACCAATCTGAAGCTTCATGCCTCGTTGGCCGAGCGGCGACGCTTGCAGATTGAAATGAATCAGATCAGCGAGGAACGGCAGAAAATGATCGGGCAGGAATTGCATGATGGTTTGGGCCAACAGATTACCGGGATTGCCTTTTTGGTCTCCTCCCTCCACGAAACATTGGTCGCCAAGTCTGCGCCGGAAGTTTCCAGCATCCAACAAGTCAAACACCTACTCGGTGAAGCGATGTTAGTGATTCGGTCGCTGTCACGCGGCCTTTATCCCGTCGCTTTGGAAACCGGCGGACTTTCCTTCGCACTTAATCATTTGGCTGAATACGCGCAAATGTCTTCTGAAATTCAATGTGCTGTCCGATGTACGGCTAGTGTGAATGTAATTGACAAGACCATCGCACTAAACCTTTATCGTATTGCCCAAGAAGCCGTCTGCAATGCTTTACGTCACAGCAAAGCCCAACGAATTGAAATTAAGCTGTTGGAAGTTGGAGAACAATACATGCTCTCGATTGAAGACAACGGCATCGGCTTCCATGGTCAAAGTATGACAATGAGCAAAACGCTCGGCTTGCGCAGCATGCGATGTCGAGCCGACTTGATCGGGGCTGAAATCGAAGTTCGCGAGAATCCTGGCCTCGGTACGTCAATCGTCGTTACAGGTCCTATAAAGCATAAGGCGTAGTTCAATGCCAAACGAAAATAAAGATTGCCAGGAGAAAGCCAGGATTCTGATTGTAGACGACCACCCTATCGTGCGCCAAGGTTTGGCTCAGGTTCTCAACCTTCAAGCCGATATGCAGCTTTGCTGCGAGGCCAGCAACGTCGAAGAGGCTATGATCGCAATAAACAATTGCAATCACGATTTGGCCATCGTCGATATTTCTCTTAAAGGCGTTTCCGGATTCAGCCTCATCACTACCCTCACAGCGGATTATCCTCAACTTCCTATCCTGGTCATGAGTATGCACGAAGAATCGTTATATGCTGAACGCTCGCTTCGGCTAGGTGCAAGAGGTTACATTATGAAGCACCAAGCGACTGTAAATATTCAGTCGGCCATACGGCGAATCTTGAATGGCGGCATCTATTTAAGCGACGATATGCATAATCTGATAATTGATCGCATACGTTCTCGCACTCTTGATCCTGGGACAGTCGATCCTGTTGCCTGTCTCACAGACCGCGAGTTCGAGGTGTTGCGACTGATCGGATTTGGTTTCGGTAGCCGACAGATCGCTGAAAAATTCAACAGAAGTATCAAGACCATCGACGCACATCGCGCCAATATCAAAGAAAAACTGGGTCTCAAGACGGGAATAGAATTGATTCGCTTTGCAGCATTCTGGGTTAAAGCAAACGATTAGTGCTTCGGCAAATAGGGGATTTCCCTACTTGGAATAAGAATTATACCGATTGTATGTACTCCTCCGGAATTGGTAATCTAGACTCACTTACCGTAACAGATCAACTGGAAGGTAGGTAGGCAGCCTGCAAAGCAGCGAATTTTGGCTAAATTACCGAAATGAGAACGTATCCATGTCCGACAACAGCTTCGATAATAATCATCGACGCTGCTTCATGAGCTTAAGCATTATCGGCATAACAATTGCGCCCATTGCAAAACATTTTTACCTATTTCGCTGAGGTTATTGACACCCGAACGGTTCGGTGCGAGACAACCGGGAAATACAAATTCCCGGTAAATTATTAATAGGTCATGATGCTATAGTCTTTCAGAAGCAATTTTTTAGGTTCTGTCGCAAAATTTTTTCGGTTTGAGCGACAACTTACTAATTTTGGTAATCGAAAGAACAGAGGATTAATTTTAAAGGCGTTCACTCTCTATTAGCATCGGCTAAAATTGAAAATCATAAATGGAGAAATATCATGATGTCCAACGATAATTTGATTGATAACAATCGTCGTAGCTTCATAACGCTAAGCGCCATCGGTTTAGCCGCTGTTCCTCTCGGGAGCTTCTTTATTAGCCAGAATGCGGAAGCGCGCGGAAGCGGTGGGGTAATTGGTCCATCAAAAGAGATAGCCAAACTCCCTGAGAATGATAAGCAGGCCATCGCGCTAGGCTATCGCGCGGACGCTAACCTTGTAGACGTCCCCAAGTTTAAGCGAGGTGAAGGTCAATCTTGTCAGAACTGCCAGCTTTACAGCGGCTCACCCGGTGAAGAGTGGGGACCCTGTGCCATTTTTTCCTATCGGTTAGATCCCATTTTGCATAAGAATTATGAGGTCAGCGCAAAAGGGTGGTGCAAATCATGGGGACCCATGGCGAGCGGTTAGGGAACGTGCAGGCCATAAGACAACCGATAGCTTTGTAATCGGGCACCCAAAGTAGGCGCTTTAAGCGACAGCTTTATCATTGCCCGACATTACGGAACTATATGAATGATGCCTATTCATAAAGGTCGTTGCGACCACCGTTAAATGTCGGGCATAAAATGAATCTCACGCACTTCATCGTCTTCAGTAATTTGCGCATGTTTTAAAACACCATTGTCGTAATATTGGTATTGATGCTCGGATTCAACCTCACCATAAACAATTTTCTGGCAAAGTAGCATTCTGTCCGTGGCATCAAAATAACCACGATAATAGGTGTTTCGATTATTTAAACTGGCTTCTGTTATTTCGTTGACCAGCCTTAGCGGGAGTTTGATGCCGCTGTAACTAACGAAATAGCGACATTCGGTTTGTTGTTCCGGATTCATAGCGTGCAGGATTTAAGAAAAAAGATGAATAGAGATGATTTCTATTATTTGATCCAGGGTCAGGTTTTCATTTTCACCGACGATATTATGCGTTGAAATGGGATATCTCAGGTCTATGCCATAACGTCCTGAGCTTTGACCAAAGGTGAAGATATAAGCGGAAAGGGTAGGGTCGTTAAGGGTGCATAGATCGATGGCTTGATGATGTTGCTCCTGAGTGTTTAACGCCAGCGTATTTTCACCATAACGATGCACCAGCTCCAATAACAGGAGCTTAAGCGGAATGTCTTTATTAATCGCCCAAACATTCATACCGGCACGATTGGTTAAATCTTCCTTACTACGACAGGCCGTGCGTAGTAGTTCAGTATCAATAGACTTTGCGCTTTGTTGATTAACCACAGCGAACATAAAAAACTCAGCAAGGCGCTGCCGGCAATCCATAAGTCTGCGTATAGGCCGTTGTCTGCGAGTAGCCAGTCGGCAATTCCGGCACCAGCAAACAGGGCTATTAACGGCACTAGATACAATAATAAAGAAGCGCGTAGCAGCAGGCTTTCATCAATAGCGACCATGACCTCATCACCGGTTTTTAATTGAAAGTCGCTATCAACCGGTACTGGCTTTTTCTTAAGAACGCTGCCGAGCGCGTTGGTTGTACATGATGCTTTTTGTTGGCATCCTCCGCAAGCGCTATTCTGTCCGCTTTCAACCCAGACTTGATGGTTTTCAATTTTCACCACTATTGCTAATTCTTCTATCATGGCCAAACCCTTCAATCGACAAGTGTCAGATGCTTTTCGGCAAAATAAAGTGTGCCGTCAATTTCTTCCAGACGTAGTGTCTGTAAGCGTTGTCCATAACAAACCGGGCTTTGGCATTCTCCGGTTTTGGGATCAAAGATAAAGCCGTGCATGGAGCAACGCAGATATTTTCCGGTGTCATCAAAAATAGCATCCTGTTCGCAATTTAAGGGTCTGTGCATGTGCATGCAATGGTTGACATATGCATAGGTATTGTCTTCAAAAGCGAAAATAATGGCCGAAACAGGCTGCTTCTTATAGTTAATGTGACGAATTAAAAAACTGGCTTCATGGAGTTCACCCATTGTGCAGATTGGCTTTAATTTGTCGTTTGCCATAATTAATCCCAAGCCTTTGCCAGCATTTTTAACCAGCTATCCAGTCTGTCCGGCGTCAGGTCTTTCTGGTTTTCCTGATCCAGGGCCAGGCCTACAAAGCGGCCATCAACGACGGCTTTAGAGGCCTTGAAGTTATAACCTTCTGTAGCCCATTCGCCTATTAGTGTGGCGCCACAGTGTTTAAATTGCTCGTATAAATAAAACACGGCATCAACGAATTCCGCAGGGTAACTTTTTTGATTGCCCAACCCGTAAATCGCCACCTTCTTACCGCTAAAATCCTGCCCTGCCATGGTGGGTAAAAACTCTTCCCAACTTTCAGTGGCATTACCGGTTGATAGGCCGGGCAACAAACCTTCGCCATAAGTGGGCGTGCCTAAAATAAGGATGTCATAGGCCAGCATATCCGTTACGTTGGCATTACGGATATTCACCGGTTTGGCCGCAATGGCTGGGCCCAGCGTCGTTGAAATATCTTTCGCAATCCGCCGGGTATTTCCGGTATCAGTCCCAAAAAAAACACCTACTTTAACCATGATTTCCTCGCCAAGTGTTCAAGTTAATAATTGTTAAATAGCGTGCAGGAACAAAGGTAATTTCCATCTTAAAATTGTATTTGCAGCAATCCTTGTTCCTTGCTTAACTGCCTGTCCAGCCATTCATCCGGGGTATAAGCTTTAACGCTGACAGCATGGAGCTTTCCTGATGCCAGGGGCTCTTTCAATGTTGCCATAACCAATTGCTGTTTTTTTACCAGAGTCAGATCAGTAAATTGCTCACTCACAACAACAATCAATAAATCACAACCTTCACCTTCGACGAGAACTTTTGCGTCAGGAATGCCTTGTTGCACCAGTTGTTCAACCTCGTGGGTGGTTAATGACTCTTTTTCGGCATCTGCCTTTTTTGGTACGGCGGCTTTTAAAATGGGTAACAAGCTGCCATTGTTAGACATTTCTTCAATGATGTCGCAACCGCCGACCAGTTCACCGTTAACAAACAGCTGCGGATAAGTTGGCCAGTGAGAAATACTCGGTAACTTTTCGCGAATGAAGGGCGCCTCCAGAACATTCACGTAAGCATAAGGAATGTTGGTCGCGTTCAGTATGCCTACCGATTTGGCCGAAAAACCGCACTGCGGATTAGTCGGTATGCCTTTCATATAAATAATGATGGGGTTGGTAGCCAGTTGATTGCGGATTTTGTCTTCGGTTTTCATAAGTTTCTCCATTATCAGGTTGATTCACGTAAGGGCGTACTGCATCCCTTATTGCTTTAATACTCTGTAAGTTCTGGTTCAGGCGGGATGCAATTCGACCTTATCCGGCTTGTTGTCTGAGTTTGATTTCAGCTTTTTTAATCAATCTTATTTCACCTTCCCCTCTGACGACTTCGGCATCAACAATGCATTGCTCAATATCATCACAGGAAGGAATATCAAACATGGTTTTTCTTAAGATCTGCTCCATAATACTGCGTAATCCACGTGCTCCCGTTTCACGTTCTATGGCTTTTTTGGCGATTTCAACCAGGGCATCCTGTTCAAACTTCAGCTCCACCCCTTCGTAGGCAAACAATTGTTGATATTGCCGTACCAGGGCATTTTTAGGCTCAGTTAAAACCTTGATCAATGAATCAATATCCAGAGGTTCCAGCGGTGCCAAAACCGGAAAACGGCCAATAAACTCGGGAATCAGGCCGAATTTACGCAAATCACTCGGCTCCGTGGCATTAAGCATATCTTCAAGCGCGGGCTTATCAGTCGGATTGTTCACTTCGGCATGGAAACCGATAGCAGAATTCTTGGGCACCAAGCGTTTTTCAACATGTTTTTCCAGACCAGGAAATGAACCGCCGGCAATAAACAGAATATTGCGCGTATCAATGGTGGTTTCACCATCCTTGTTACGCTGACCTTTTCCGGAAACCTTAACATGTGACCCTTCGACCAGTCTCAGTAAAGCCTGTTGCACACCTTCACCGGAAACATCACGCGTTCCGGTTTGTTGCTCCGGACTGCGGGCAATCTTGTCAACTTCATCCAGATAAACAATGCCCCATTCGGCATTGGCAATATTGCCTTCAGCAACATCCAGTAATCTGACCAGGATATTTTCTACATCATCGCCGACATAACCCGCCTGGGTCAGCGTTGTGGCATCAGCGATTACAAAAGGAACGCCGACAATTTTAGCCAGGGTGCTGGCTAGTAATGTCTTGCCGGTACCGGATGGGCCTATCAACAAAATATTGGATTTGCCGATTTCAACATCTTTATCAAACTCACCCAGTCCAGCGTCACCGCTTTCATGCTTGAGCCGTTTGTAATGGTTATAAACGGCAACGGACAAAATTTCTTTAGCCAGGTCCTGACCAATAATATATTGATCAAGATGTTCCTTTATCTTTGCAGGGATAGGCAACGGACCTTGCATTTCAGAAAGCTCTTTTTTCCGGCTCCAATTGCTGACAACCTGATTGGCTAATAAAACACAATCGCCACAAATATAACCTTCGCTACCTGCAATCAAAGGTACTGTAGGCGATTGAGCTATGCCGCAAAAGGAGCAGTGTTTGATTTCTTTATCGCTCATGGATAATTCCTCGGGTCACTTAGGTAAACTGGCTAACCATGCACGCTGACAAGTTCGCCGCGAACGTTCTGTCATTAATTGATGTATTTTGGGTGTCGCTTTTTGTAACGATAAAGTTTCCGCTCTTTGTATTTGTTTGCACAAAACGAGATGGTAACCTATTTCCGACTCGACAATTTCACTGATTTCACCCGCTTTTATACCAAAAAGTGCGGCATCCAATTCCGGATATAGCTTGCCGCGCGGCACTATACCCAGAACTCCGCCTTGCAACGCAGTCGGACATTCAGAATGTTTTAATGCCAATTCAGCAAATTTATAGGGTTTCTTTTTCAGTTTTGCGCTGATTTCCTGCATTCTTGACAATGCAGTTTCGCGGGTATTTTCGGGATAGTCAGGGTTAATACTAATAAATATATGGCAGGCTTCACGCAGTTCAGGGCGATTAAATTGCTCCGGATGTAAATGGTAGTAAATTCCTATCTCTACTTCATTAACATCAGGCGCACGTGAAGCTATCAGTTCCATAACTACATTCACCCTGCACTGACGATAAAGTGCTGCACTAAGGCTATCCTTGTTCAGATGATTTTTTTCGAGGTCGCTAAAAAACGTCTCGTCATCTACATAACGATCCCGTATTTCCTGGTAAGCCGTCTGTAATTCCTTATCAGAAATAATCACGGCTCCGGCTTCAGGCGCATTCAGGACTCGGTTTTCGATTTTGAACTCATTTATAGCCTGAACTTCTGCTTGCCTTAATTCAGCCTCTTGTAATTCATCAGGTGTTTTTTTGAATAGCGCCAGAGCCGCTCTTAGCAACGCATAAGGATCGGTCTGGGCAGATTTGTCAGGCGTGTTCATATCAAAACTCTGGCTCATTAAATGATTCAGGGTGCGCAGGAGCGAGCGCTGACTCGGGTACTTGCAAGGTTCTACCATTAAAAGCAACATGGTATTGAATCAGTTCACTGTCTCTGATCACTTTAAAGACTTCTCCTTCGGTGCCTTTTGCAAACAGGACATTACCTTGAATTCCCAAATCAATCGTACAAACAACTTTATCCCTAAACTCAAAGCGGCTAGGATTCCAGGGTTCATCCGCACCGATCAATTCTTCCAGCCGACAGCCGACCATCCGTCCATGATTTAGAAAATGCACGGTAAAAATAACCTGGTCTTGTAGAAAAGTGCCTACTTCAATAACATTGCCCACACTGCCCCGACGAATCAAGAGCGTACCTACTTCCATACCGGGGTAAGTGCCGTCATTGCGGACGTTTCGGGTGACTCTGACGGATTCACCAAATTCAAACCGGCCTTCGTCGAAGCGATCGGGTTTCATGTTTTTATATCACCCAGGGAAACAAATGCTGTTTGCGGCTCGCCCATGGAAAATACCTTAAATACTTTTTCAGTTTGCGCATCGGACTCGACAAAATCCTGATAGGCACGCATCAACAATTTGCTGTAGACAGCCCGCTTTACCGTTTCATCTTCAGGCATTTCATCGCCGGCTTTTAGCAAATAATCATGAAAACGCTGCAATATATGCAAGCGATTGACATGCACCACACTTGGCTCGTATTCCAGTTGAAAATACTGCAAGAAGTCCTCTGCTGATTCCAGTTCTTCCATTTCTTCTTCGAAACTCATGGGAATTCTCCTAATTAATTCTATTTTGTAAGATTATAGGCAAGCTCGTCATACCCGCCGGGAGCGGGTATCCAGTGCCATGGACGGTAAAATCAAATCCATCCATGGAGCCTGGATTCCGGCACAAATCTGTCTGGAACAGATTTGCATTAACCCGAAGGGCGTCAGGCAGGATAGCCTGACGTGAATCCCTGCCGGAATGACGATCTTGAGTTGTGATCATGAAATGAATTAAATTAAATGGGACCAACTAAAGAGGGATCCTGATTTAGCAGGTAGATTGCCAGAATAATAAATGCCACTAAGGCTATGACGGTCACTAATGACTCAGATATCTGTTTAAACATGCTCTTGCTCCGATAATAAAAAATTTGCATAGGTTGGGATCGATAAAATTTGGGGTTTAATCAATGTAGGGGGCAATCCTTTGTGGTTGCCCTTTTAAAACATTCCCAATTAAAGAGGCAACCACAAGGGATTGCCCCTACCTAAATTCTTCTTTGCGCTTGATAACCAATTCCAGCAAGCCCTTTGCACCGATACGATCCTTGCTATCCAATCCCACCAGTTTTTCAAAAATGCTCTGGCTCACATCCAGATACTCTAAACGCATGTTTAAAAATCCAATGGCTTTCAACGTAAACAAATATAATCTGACCTGAGTTAATGAAGCCGCGGGGGCGTCATTAATATGGCTCTGTTGTAAATTACGCCAATCCTCGGGAAAATCTATCAAAGGTCTTATGACAGCCAAGGCTTTAAGGGTTGCATTCAATGCATCTTCCAGTCGATGTTGGTAATAGTAAAAACGGTTCAAAGCTACCAATACATTCAACGATTCAGGTGCGAGAAAATAAGCTCTCAGTAATGGCAGTTCGGCATCCCCCGTCGCATAATTTTCCGCGGCGATGGCTATCATTTCTTTAACGCCTGCAACATCCGGTTCCTCAAAATACAAACCTTGTGCTTCAAAATCCAACAGATCCATTTAACCCCTCACCGCCAGCTTTACCGGACTTTCTTTTCTGGGAACACAGACGCTTTCCGCCTCACAATTATCACAACTCTCTTCAATTGTTGTTTTGGATGACTCCGTTTGCCGGGCTTCCAGTTCATCAATCCGTTCGATTAAACAGGCGATAGCCTTGCCTACCGGGTCCGGTATCAAATGATGATCCAGATCAATACCATGCCGGTTTTGGATTTGCGTGCCTTTGGTTTGAATAACGCGTCCCGGGATGCCCACTACGGTGCAACAAGGCGGCACATCTTTAACGACCACTGAATTAGCACCGACACGGACATTGTTGCCTAAAGTGATAGCACCAAGAATTTTGGCGCCGGACCCCACCAGCACATTATTGCCCAGTGTCGGGTGACGTTTTTCCTTGTTCCAGGTCGTGCCGCCCAATGTCACGCCATGATATAAAGTGACATCATTGCCAATTTCTGTTGTTTCGCCGATCACTACCCCAAGCGCGTGATCTATGAATAAACGCCGCCCGATAGTAGCGCCTGGATGAATTTCGACATTGGTAAACATTTTGGCAAACGCTGCTAAAATCCTCGCGGTCAATTTCCAGTTTGCTTTCCATAATTGATGACTGATCCGGTGCAATAGCACGGCATGGACACCGGAATAGGTCAGCAGTATTTCCCAAACGCTATGCGCGGCGGGATCGCGGCCAAAAACACAATGGACATCTTCATGCCATTGGGCCAGAAAATTGAGTTGCGTATCCGCCTGACTTTTAAGATTATCGGACATGACCATAACCATTTTTAAGCTCCAGTTGACTGTGGAGGTTACCTTAGCCCGGTAGGGTACGCTGTGCGTACCTTATGGCACTTATGGCACGCACAGCGTACCCTACATCTCTACTACATAGCTTGAGTCGCCACACACCAAAGCCAGGCATAATTAATTCAGGCTCCAACCGGTTTTGCCTAACGACGGTGGCCCGGGTATTCTGAAAAAGGAACCCGGATATCGATCATCCTGATCCGGTATTTCTAGCGATTCTTTCACTTCCGGTTCGCATGACTGTAGTTCACTATGTTCGTTCATGATGAATCGTCCTCTAAAGGTTTTGATGAAAGAGATTCAAGTCTTCGGTTTTTGGCGATCTTTTCGTGTCGCTCACAAAAAGCCTGACTTGAGTCAACAATTTCTGTGCTTGGAATCGAGTTACAGCGATGCCTATTTGCTTATAAGCGTGAATCACACCTTGAGTACCCGAATGTTTACCGAGCACCAGTTGATGACTGCGTCCAACAATGGCTGGATCGACACCTTGATAATTATTCGGGTCCTTTAACAGTCCATCGACATGAATACCTGCTTCATGACTGAATACGTTTTTACCAATCAGACTTTTTCGACTGCCGATGGCATCGCCGGAAGCACTGGCAACTTGCTCGGACAGTAAGGGAAAATGCTGTAGGTTGATGCCTGTTTCAAAGCCATACAATTGCTTTAATCCGACTACGACCTCTTCCAGTGCGGCATTGCCGGCGCGTTCGCCCAGTCCGTTGACTGTAGTATTGACATGAGTCGCGCCTGCCAGTGCCGCTGCCAATGTATTGGCGGTAGCAAGGCCCAGATCATCATGGGCGTGCATTTCAATTTCCAGATCCGTTGCCGCTCTTAACTTTTTGATTGTCTCGAAGACGCCAAACGGTTCCATAATGCCAACCGTATCGGCAAAACGAATTCTACTCGCCCCGGCCTGTTGTGCCGTTTCAGCCATGCGTATTAAAAAATCCACGTCCGCTCGCGAGGCATCTTCCATCCCGACACACACGTCCATACCCAGATTCCGTGCTTCCTGCACACAGCTGCTAATCGTGTCCAACACCCATTGCCGGCTTTGTTTAAGCTTATGTTGAATATGCTGGTCGGATGCCGATATGGACAAATCGATTTTATTCACACCCAAGCCTATGCTTGCATGCAAATCATCGCGGCGCATTCTTGACCAGACCAGCAGCGTTGAGGGCAATCCTAACGCGGCAATCGCCTTGATTTCTTCCCTTTCAACAGCGCCCATTGCCGGGATACCAATCTCCAGTTCCTGCACGCCCAAGCCCGCCAGTTGAGTTGCAATCGCCAGTTTTTCTTCCAGCGAAAATGCGACTCCGGCCGATTGTTCACCATCCCTGAGTGTGGTGTCGTCTATGATGATTTGGCGGGTTTGAGTTTTCATTGTTAGGCTCATCAGTCAAGTTTTTGTAGGTTGGGTTAACAGCTTTATCGTTAACCCAACATTTATCGCACCGATGTGTTTAGTTGCGAAAAGATGCACCAAAAGTAGGCGTATTAGGCGACCTAACCTACGCATACGTTGGTGCAAACGCTTTTTCAGGGTCGGCCACAGGGCCATTACCATCCCAATAGGGCGACAACTTACGCAAAGTGGCAACGATACCTGGCATCACTTTCAATACTTCATCGACTTCCGCCATCGTGTTATAGCGCGAAAAGGAAAAGCGAATGGTGCCGTGCGCCGCCGTGTAAGGAATATCCATTGCCCGCATCACATGGGAAGGTTCCAATGAACCGGAAGTACAGGCTGAACCACTCGATGCAGCAATACCGGCCTTATTCAACAACATCAAAATCGATTCACCTTCGATATATTCAAAGGCTATGTCAGTCGTGTTAGGCAAACGGTTGTACATATCGCCAGTCACAAAACAATGCGGAATTTCTTCAGTGATGCCGCGTTCCAGGCGGTCGCGCATGGCTTTGACTTTGGTATTTTCATATTCGATGAACTCTGACGCCAGTTCGCAGGCTTTACCCAGGCCGACAATAGATGCGCTGTTTTCAGTCCCGGCGCGTCGCCCCCGTTCCTGATGACCGCCGCGTAGCAAAGGACGATAACGCGTACCACGTCGCAAGTACAAAACACCAATGCCTTTGGGGGCATGAAGCTTGTGCCCTGACAGCGACAACATATCGATTTTGGTGTCTTGCAACATCATCGGAATCTTGCCGACCGCTTGCACCGCATCGGTATGAAACATCACGCCTGCTGCGTTGGCCATCTCCGCCATTTCCGCGACAGGGAAAATGGTCCCTGTTTCATTATTGGCCCACATTACCGATACAATCGCGACTTCATCGGATAACAATTTTTTATAGGATTCCAGATTTAAACGTCCTGCTTTATCGACCGGCATTCTATGAATGGTATAGCCATCTTTTTCAAGATAATCGCACAGGCTTAAAATCGCAGGGTGTTCCACTGCGGTGGTAATAATTTCTTTCTTGTCCGGTTGCGCTTTAATCGCTGAAAGAATCGCTGTTGAGTTGGATTCAGTGCCGCAGGAGGTGAAAATGATTTCAGAATCATGTTCACAACCGATCAGCGCCTGAACCTGTTGACGGGCATGCTTGAGACCCCGAGCCACGCCATCAGCAAATTTATGGATGGAGGATGGATTGCCGTATTGCTCAAGAAAATAAGGAATCATTACGTCGACCACGGCGTGATCAACCTTGGTGGTGGCATTATTATCCAGATAAATATCAGTCATCACGCCACCTCAATGTTAACCAGTTTCGCCATTTCCGAGGCTGGTACAACTTTAATAAACTCGCCCATGACTTCCATCAAACGCTGTTGAATCCCTGCAATGGTCATTGCCGCCATTTGGCAACCGTTACAAGCGCCGGTCATGTTGACATAAGCGGTGTTGCCAATAACTTCAACGAGCTCCACATCGCCGCCATCGGCCATAAGCGCCGGTCTTAGCGACTCCAACACCTGCTCAATTTTTTTGATACGTTGCAAATTGGTCAAAGGCGCTTTTACGGCTGCGATTTTTGCGGGGGCTTCTACCGGCGCAGCTTTCGGGTCAAATTTTTCACCCTTTTCTGTCAGCACTTTTTCCAGAATGGCTTCAATGTCTTCATGACAAGCCGCACAACCGCCGCCCGCTTTTGTAAAGTTGGTGACATCTTCAACCGTACGCAATTTATTAGCCCAGACCATTTCCTCAATCATTACCGCATCAATGGCGAAACATTTACAGATCAGCGCCCCTTCTTCATGGTCATCTTTCCATTCTTCGCCGCGGTAATTCGCTATTGCGGCTTGCAGCGCTTCGCGCCCCATGACTGAACAATGCATTTTTTCGGGTGGCAAGCCTTCAAGTTGATCGGCGATATCCTGATTTGTCACTTTTAACGCTTCATCCAGTGTCATGCCTTTAATGATTTCAGTCAGTACGGATGAGGAAGCAATTGCCGAACCGCAACCAAAAGTTTGAAAACCTGCTTCAAGAATAACTTCACTGTCGTCATCAACCTTCAGGGTCAGCCGTAACGCATCGCCGCAACTGATTGAACCCACTTCGCCTGTCGCATTGGCGTCAACCACCGCGCCCGCATTTTTAGGGTTAAAAAAATGCTCTTTTACTTTGTCTGAATAGTCCCACATGGATTTATCCTCGGAAATTAGTTTGCTGATACGTTAAGAACAGGTTTTAGTTCCGGTACCTTCAGTACTGGTATTAAACGAAGTACCGCAAGCGCAACTTTTAGCCGCATTAGGGTTGGTAAACTTGAAGCCCGAACCGTCGATACTGTCGAGAAAATCGACGGACATGCCGTCGAGCATCGGCAAACTGCCCGGATCAATAAATACTTTCACCTCGCCGCAATCAATAACGGTGTCTTCCGGCGTGTGGTTGCCTTCGAGTTTCAATCCGTATTGATAACCTGAACAACCACCATCGGTGACTTCTATCCGTAAGCCTGCTGTAGGTGTTTCCGAGCCCGCAATAAATCGGCCGACAGCGTTAATGGCTTTTTCTGTTAATGTAATCATTTTCATGCTCTCCTGAATGTGTGGCATCGTTCTTGTTAATACTTATAGCAACCCGTGTGCCATTTATTGTTTATTCGCTAATTGATTGTTTAATAAAGTTTTAATAAAGTATTCATACAATAAACAATGGTGTATCAAACAGGTTTCAATCACACAATCAGCTTACAATGTAAGCTTTGCTACAAAATAAAAGGGGATATGAAATGAATGTAGAAGATTTAGATATTGGTGATGTAGTCTATGCCGCCAATACGATTATTGATGATGGCTCAATACCCGATGGTTTCGAAGGTGAAATATTAGCCGAAGCAGGAACTCGTGGTGTTATTACTCTTATTGGACATGTGGAGGAAGAGCCGAGTCGTAGCGTTTTTCTGGTGCGCTTTGAAGATAAAGAGATGAATTTGGGTAATCCCGTTGGATGCTGGGTTGAGGATTTGGCTGTTGAACCCAAGTTGATTAATTAATGAATAAGCAAACCGAAACCGTCCTAAACTACCATAATCGCACCAAACACCGGTTGGAGCGATACGCAAAGGGCCCGGAATCAATTGATTGGGAGGATCAACCCGATCAATTCCGGCGTTTTTCCGGTTGCGATATTGTAGTGCTGCCCAAACCGGGAACAGAACTTGAAACCTTGTTTGCCGATCTGGATAACCCGGAAACAATACCGGCAAAACCTTTAAATTTGGTTAATACCGGTTTATTGCTGGAATTAGCCTTTGGTCTGTCGGCGTGGAAACAATTCGGGCCTAGCCGTTGGGCATTACGCTGTAATCCATCCAGCGGCAATCTGCACCCGACTGAAGCTTATCTGATCAGTACAGGCAATGACTTTATTAAATCAGGTGTTTACCACTATGTCAGTCACGATCATAGTCTTGAACAGCGTTGTCAGTTTTCCGACAATTTATTAGATTCCGGCTTATTCATCGGCTTATCTTCAGTCCATTGGCGGGAGGCCTGGAAATATGGAGAAAGAGCTTACCGCTATTGCCAACATGATACCGGTCATGCCCTGGGAGCTTTACGTTATGCAGCGGCGACGCTGGGATGGTCAGTTGAGTTACTGGCTGAATGGCCGGATGATGACATCGCCAATCTTTTAGGGCTTGATCGAGATGATTTCAAGCAGCAGGAGCATGAATTCCCCGATCTTATTTGCCGGATTAATACGCATCCTGACAGCAAGCCATTAGATACGATACTTAACACGGATACCGATTGCGGGATTAGTCCCCCTCTCCCTTCTGGAGAGGGCAAGGGTGAGATTATTCAAAAAAGAGCAAATCATCTGTTAGAACAAGCGCAATCAGGCACCTGGTCTGGCAAAGCCGATAGCCTTCGCGCCTATCACTTATATAAGTGGCCGATAATTGACGAAGTCGCCATTGCCGCAAGCAAACCCCGAACTGAAGAACCTGAATGGCAAGCAGTCCGGCAGCACACTATAAAATTATCCTGCACAAAACCAGCAACATCGATTATCCGTCAACGCCGCAGCGCTCAACAGTTTGATGGCAAAATGTTTCCCATGTCACAGACTGATTTTTACCGGATGCTGGCTGCCGTGTTACCGACAACAGCCGTATTCGAACTATGGCGTTGGCCGCCCAAAATTCATCTGTTTATTTTTGTCCATCGCGTTGAAGGTTTAGCCCCCGGTTTATATGCACTAGCAAGGCATAACAGCGCCCTGGAGCAATTGCAGGCAGCAACCCTGGCTGATTTCGACTGGCAAAAAGTAACTGAAGAAATACCGCTTTATCATTTGTATTCAGGGGAATTCAGGCAACTAGCCAAAACTGTTTCCTGTCATCAACCTATCGCCAGTGACAGCGCCTTCAGTCTGGGCATGGTTGCAGAATTTGGCGAAACCATTGAAACAACGCCGTGGTTATACCGCCGCCTGTTCTGGGAATGTGGCCTGATTGGGCAGGTGCTCTATCTGGAAGCAGAAGCCGCAGGCATTCGCGGCACAGGGATTGGCTGTTACTTTGATGACAGCGTGCATGAGATTTTAGGATTCAAGGATGAACAATTCCAAAGTCTTTATCATTTTACGGTAGGCAAACCACTGGAAGATAAACGGCTCGAAACATTACCGGCTTATGGGCATTTAAGCGATATAGTGTAGTGAAACGTCAGTGGATAGGCGGCCCATTTCGCGTGGACACAAAAAGCATGTGTGTTCACCCAGGCTGATACAGGTTAAGCAAAGACTATGTATAAATTGAGCTTTTACGTTCCGGAATCGCACCTTGACTCGGTAAAAAGCGCCTTGTTTGCAAAAGGCGCGGGGCATCACAAGGCCTACGATCAATGCTGTTGGCAAGTGCGGGGTGAGGGTCAATTCAGGCCTTTGGCAAATAGCCGGCCTTATTCAGGAAAAACCTTTGTATTGGAAAAGGTAGCCGAATATAAGGTGGAAATGATTTGCAACGATGCGGCTATCAAACACGTTGTGGAAACACTGCTCAGCGTTCATCCCTATGAAGAACCCGCTTATGAAATTTACAAAATCCTGACGATTGTGGATGTCTAAAATTCACAGAAAAGTCATTTACGAAAATGAGTTTTAGCCCGGATTAAAATCCAAAGTACACAGTGCTTTCGCTGCATGGAGTTGTCCGGAAACCAGCATAGTTTTCAGTTGAATGGTACGCTGCATATAAACATCCGTTAAATCCTTGAAGGCTTCCGGAAGGTGATGTCTCTCCATGCGGGATAATTGGCCATCAAATGCTGCGGAAACGCTGAGTAAATCCAACAGAAAATAACGCTCTGGCTCCGAAACCTGATCCAGAACCGAGAGAAAATAGTCCCAGTTATCGTAGTCACCATGTTCTTTTATTTCGAAGGTATTGCATAGTCTAATGAGTAGAACCAATAAATTAGGATGATAATCCTGTGCTAAAACCATCATGGTTGCGACCGCTCTGACAGCCCCTTCACGGGCAATCGGGCTTAAATGAGCAATCATGTCATCGGTCAGAATATTGCTGACAATATGCTCAGCCAATTTATGTCCAAACAGTCTGAGCCGGGCTTCACGCGCAACTTTATAAAGCGTAAAAGCATCCCACAGTCCGGTGACGGGGATGCCCACCCAACTGAAGGCATTTCGCATTTCGCCTTTACCAGCAATTCGAATCAACAAAAACTTGACCACCATACTGCTGAGTATGACTTTTGCCTTATAAAGAGCGGCGACCAGAAATAATTTTGATTTTGATATATGCTTGCTCGGATCTATGCCCAGATAATGAATAACCGGGTCGGGAAGCTCCAGCGCCGCTCTGGCCAGAATATTGGGAACAGCATCATCAACCGGCAGGCCGGCATCGTCCAAAGCCTGATGATGACCGGTCAGGCACGCCAGACTGAAAACAGTTTTAAGGCCCAGCCAGTATAAAACAGCTAACTCTGTAATCAGCATAACGATCAGGACACTGCCGTACAAAAAATAATAGGTTGTGCTGTCCATACTTTCTTGATAAGTCCATTCGACCCATATCGTTACAAAAGTGGTTAATGCGCCGATTGCAAAAGCAATTATAGCCGCGAATGCCGTGATGCTACCGGCAAGTGTTTGCAAAGTAACATCAGCCGGCAATTCATCGATAGTGAGATTACGCAAACCCGCTGTACCGGATTTCTTGCCAAGATAGTGATAATACTTTACCCCCAGCTTTTCTAAAAATCCCGGTTCTGCTTTTCTGACGTATGAAGCTTTTTTGATAGTGTCGATCGGTGTTGACATTGTTTATACCTGCTTGCTGTATCAAAGTTGGGTTAGGCGATAGCCGAAAAATGGTGGTTTAACTTTTATTTTGCACTCAAAGTTAAACAAGTCGGACGGGGTATATTACCCCGTCCGCAGGGTTTCTAGCATTACACAAAGAATACAAAGATAGCGGCAGCGTCAAAACGTTCAGGACGGAGTTGCAAACCGCCGTTCCGCTTGTTCTTCTTCGAGTGGTTAGGACGTTAATCACTTAACTTGCTTTGCACACTTTTTCCCACGCCGGATGCTGTTGCAGGATTGTCAACGCCGATTTCAGCAGTGCAAGGCCTGATTCGGTCCGGTGCCAGGTCGATGCGCCCGACGGATGGGGTAGAGGAATCGCTTCGGTGCGGTGGCCGTGAAAAGTGACCGGGTGAAGTGTGCCGATCACATCATTGAGTTTTTTGACCGGCATGAGCTGGCCGATTGCCAGTTTGCCGACCGGCAGGATCAGCTCGGGTTTGAGCAAATCGATTTCCGCTTGCAGCCAGCCCGCGCAGTTATTGATTTCGGCCGGACTCGGCACGCGGTCGCCGCCCTTGGGATTTTTACCCGGAAAGCAGCGGCACACGGCAGCCATGTAAACGCGCTGCCGAAAAGTCTCTTCATCCAGCCCGATGCGCTCGAACCATTTGAACATCGTCTTACCGGCCGTCCAGGCAAACGGTTTGCCGAAGCTGCCTTCTTTATCGCCGGGCGCCTGGCCGATCAGCAAAATCGGCGACAGTACCGGGCTCCCGCTTACAACCGGGCCGGTCATCGCGGGACACCTGCTGCAATTCGCCAATGCGGCGCGGTGATCGCGCATGAATTGTTCGCGTAGTGGCATCAATTTAAGGAACACAAATAAAGCCATCTCCCTTTGGGAGAGGGTTGGGTGAGGGGAATTAAATCGGTAGAATTCATGTTGTTGAATGAATAGAAGTACTTCAAAAATCAATCTCAATACCAACCGGACAATGATCCGATCCGGTAATATCCGGCAGAATAAAAGCCTGCTTGACGTTGCCGACAAGCGATTGACTGGTTAACACATAATCGATCCGCCAACCGACGTTTCTTGCCCTGGCGCCGGCCCGGAAACTCCACCAGCTATAAGCAACAGTGTCAGGATGGAAATGCCGGAAAGTGTCGATCAGTCCGGCGTCGAGAAAGCGGCTGAAACCGTCGATTTCGGCCTGGGTGTAGCCGGCCGATTTATTGTAATTCGGCTTCGGGCGGGCGATGTCGATTTCCCGGTGAGCGACATTAAAATCACCGCAGGCGATGAGCGGCTTTTTGCTTTGCAGTTGCCGGCAATAGGCCAGAAACTCCAGATCCCAGGTTTGCCGGTAATCCAGCCGAGCCAATTGCTCGCCGGAATTGGGTACATACACGTCAAGCAGGAAAAACTGCTCGAATTCGGCGACGATCACACGGCCTTCCCGGTCGTGTTCGGCAATGCCGATATCGTTGATAATTTGCAACGGCGCCTGCCGGGATAAAATGGTGACGCCGGCATAGCCCTTGCGTTCGGCGCAGTTGGAATAAATGTGGTAGCTGTCAATGCTCTCCAGCGCCTTGTCGATCTGGTCGGTTTGGGCCTTGGTTTCTTGCAGCAGGATGCAGTCGGCATCCAGCCGTGCAAGCGTTTCGGCAAAGCCTTTGCCTTGTATCGAACGAATGCCGTTAACATTCCAGGAAATTATTTTCATGCGATGATTCCGTTTGATGGGTTTGAACTATTGTAACCTTCTGCATTTTGGCTAACCAGCCGTTTTCAGATTCATTTTCAAGACGGCATTGAGCGGCCTGAATCCAGGCTTATCGATGTCCGCCTCTTGAACCTCCGCCAGAAAAGCCACCGCCACCATGACCCCTGAAGTTTCCATCACCTCGAAATCCGCCGGAATCATTGCCACCGGATGAGCGCGCTCGATCTTGGGAAAAGTCAGGTTGGTCCACAATTCTTCCGTTGTAATACGGTGTAGGCCTGTACATGTCATTTTGCAGCAATATCCGGCCGTTCGGAACAGCGGGCGTATTGCCAAGGGTACCGGGATTTCCGGAGCTGGATGAGAAACCAGGCCTATACATATCATTTGGCATCATGATCCGGCCATTCGGAACAACAGGGGTGTTGCCAAAGGTTCCGGAATTTCCGTCTGAGGAATACGGCTTTCTCGGTCTATCCATTCGGGAATCAGCCGTTCCGTTTGTAAAACTATTACGACTTGGATTGTGTTCGATAATCGCCCTGGCGCCGGCTTGAGCATTGGGAGTAGAGAATCCACCACGGGAATGCCTCTTCCCGTCAGGGTTTAATTGTCCCTGTAAGCCTCGATTTCCATGTTCGTCACTTCGCGAGCGGGAGAAATCAGAGTCATCACCGTGGTGGTGATGGGTGACAAAATAAGGATGCCGGTTAACACGCACTTGCCGGTGGAAATCATTCAAAACAAAGTAGCCCGGATAATAAAAACCCGTAGACCAGAACGGGTAAGGAACCCATACGTAGAGGTAATTGTAACGTTCCGGAGGCTCATAGTAAGTCACCACCGGCGGCCCTTGCTCTTCGTATTGCTGATTGATAACCTCGGGTTCTAGTTTTGGTTTTGCCGTGTACTGGGGAGTGGGCGCTTGCGTCGTACCGCTGCCCGCACCACCGGAGAGCCCGTTTAGCGCCGTTTGGCTGACGATCTTCATGGTCTTACGGTTTGTCTCCGGTATGGAGTCAACGTTATCGGTGAAGTGAGCCGCACCATAACTATCGGTATACCTATAAACGGTCGTCTTGCCCGGTTTTTTGATCAGTCCAGCGGGAGGATTCGAACCGGGCTTAACGTCAAATCCAAGCTTAATTTTCACATTCTCGAAAAGCTTAAGCGCCTGTTCCTTTGTAAAAGAGAGCTTGCCCTGATCGCTAGCCATGGCAATTCCCGTTTCAATGTCGCCAAGCACTTCCGGAGTAACCGGGTATTCCGCAATCCACCCGTTTTTAGGCTCAATGCCCAGTTCGCTCAACAGCTCTTCCGCCTTTGCCTCATCGTCCACCGGCCCCAGTTTTAACGCTTCAGCCAGTTGCATGGCGAAAACGCTCTCAGGTACCAGCGATTGCTCTATCGATGGGGTGGTTGATGGTGTTGGAAATGGCGCCCCATTTTTCTCATCTTGACCATGGGACGCCGTCGAAAGCAGGCTCAAGGCGATGAGAAGAGCTCTTATAACGACAATGAAGTGCCAATTTAAGGTATGGGAAAACATAAGTAACACTCATTGCTTGAAATGATCCGTTGGACTATACGGTCAGCTTCTCGTTCAATGGATTCTTAAGCAATCCCAACAGCATGAAGCGTGAAATTTAGGAGCGCGTCCCTCGCTAACAATCGATTAATCGGAAAAATGCTATCTATTAATTATTACCAATTGCTATAATTCCGATCATGTATCAAATTGTTTACAAAAAGAAAGCGATTAAATCACTGACCAGAATGCCAACAGCAATTGCCGACAAATTCAAGGCGGCTTTTTATTCCATTGCGGATAGTCAGGCTGATCATCTTGACATAAAAGCCCTGGAAGGATTAAGCGGCTTTCGCCTGCGCATCGGCAACTATCGGGCAATTTATGAAGTAGACAATGGCCGTTTGATAGTTACTGTTTTTAATATCGGTAGTAGAGGGGACATTTACAAATGAGTGTGCAATTTATCGAGAACAATGGTCAACGCCAATACGCGGTAGTGCCGATAGACGTTTATAACGACTTGCTGGAAAAAGCTGAAATGCTTGAAGATAGGGCAGTTTACGAAAAAGCCAAGCTGGATGACGATGAGCTGATTCCTGGCGAAGTGGTGTACCGCTTGCTCGATGGTGAAAACAAAATCAAAGTCTGGCGTGAATACCGGCATATAACCCAAGCAGAATTGGCGGAAAAATCCGGCATGGCACAAGCGACCATTGCCCAAATGGAAGGCGGAAAGCGGGTTGGTAGTGTCACGGTCTTAAAAAAAATCGCCGAAGCGTTAAATCTGGATTTGGATGATTTGGTGTAACAACAGAAAATCTTCACAGCAAGTAGCCTCGATGAAGTGGAACGGAATCGAGGGCTTAGGCTCGATTTCACTGCGTTATATCGAGGCTACTCGCTACTTGCTGAGCCTGGTAAGTCGGGCATGCTTTTTATGCCCGGCATGCGGTTATTCTCTTGGGGTCTGAATGCGTAAACTCAACTATGATCCAGCCAGTCGTATTAGGCAATATAAACTGAACGGACTAATCACCAAGAATGGCTTCATTTTTAATCAAATAGTCCGCTGACTAGGCCTGAGCACTAGCTAAAATCCAACTGACCGACGCCGCAAAAGATATCTCCTGTGTTGATTTCCCCTTCATCCCACCATCCCTCTGGAGAGAACTTTTACGACAGACGTCGAATGGGTCGAAGCGAAGAAGGGTCTAGCGTATAATATCCGGCTGAATCAAATAATTAAGGAGGGGCTCATGCCCAATTATACGACTGAATCCATCCGCACTATCGCCTTGGTTGGACATGGCGCAGCAGGCAAGACCAGTTTAGCGGAAGCCTTGCTGTATGCTGCGGGCAGTATTCAACAAAAAGGTGTGGTCGAAAAAGGCAATACCGTCTGCGACTTCGATCCTTTGGAAAAAACCGCCGGTCATTCGCTGTATAGCGCAATAGCCCATTGCGAATATGAAAACACCCGTATTCATTTTGTGGATACGCCTGGTTACCCGGACTTCGCCGGTCAAGCCATCTCTGCGCTGGCGGCGGTCGATGCCATCCTGCTAGTGATTAATGCACAAACCGGCATAGAATTGATGACCGAACGGATGATGCGTTGGGCTAGGGAGCGCAAGCTTTGCACCATCATTGTCGTGAACAAGATCGACGCCGACAATTTGGATTTGCCAAACCTGCTTGATGATATTCGAGGGCGTTTTCGCGGCATTATTCTGGATTTGCCGGCTCACGACGCACAGGATGTTGTGGAAGTGCTGGAGCACGATAGCGGTGAGGCCGATTTCGGTTCTGTTGCTTCGGCTCATCATGAACTCATTGAGCGTATTGTCGAAGAAGACATGGAATTACTGGAAAAGTACCTCGAAGCGGGAGAAGAGCCCAAGCCCGCCGATATGCACTCGCCTTTTGAAAGCGCGTTGCGGGCCGGGATGGCGCCAATTTTGTTCACCTCTGCCAAGACCGGGGCAGGCGTAAGGGAATTGCTACACGTCCTCGCCAGTCTTGCCCCCAGTCCCTCCGAAGGCAATCCACCGCCGTTTTACAAAGGAGAACCCGGCGTTAATGCGGAAGCATTCCATGCCGAACCGGATCCGGAAAAACATGTGCTCGCCCATGTTTTCAAGCTGGTCTCCGATCATTACATGGGCAAGGTAGGCATTTTCCGCGTCCATCAAGGTACGCTAAGAAAAGATGCTCAGCTATTTGCCGGGGACAGCAAACGCCCTTTCAAGGCAGCGCATCTTTACTGCCTGCAAGGCAAGGAATATGAGGAAGTCGAAGCTTTGTTGCCGGGGGATATCGGCGCGGTGGCTAAAGTCGATGACATCGAGTTCGACTGTGTTCTGCATGATTCCCACGATGAGGACCATATTCATCTCAAGTCGTTAAATTTCCCCAAACCCATGGCGGGATTGGCTGTGGAAACCAAACGCCGGGGCGATGAGCAGCGCTTGTTTGACATTCTCGACAAACTGGCGCTGGAAGACCCCACCTTTGCTATCGAACGCCGTTCGTCCACCAATGAAACCGTCATTCGCGGGTTGGGCGAAATTCATCTTAAAGCCAAATTGGAAAAAATGGCCAGCCTGTACAAGCTGGAAGTCGACACTAAGCCGCCGCTGATTCCTTACCGTGAGACCATCACCCGGGCAACGGAAGGGCATTACCGTCACAAAAAGCAGAGCGGCGGCGCCGGTCAGTTTGGCGAGGTTTTCCTGCGCATCGAAGCGCTCGAACGGGGCAAGGGTTTTGAGTTTGTCGATGCCGTCAAAGGCGGAACCATTCCGGGCGTGTTTATACCGGCTGTGGAGAAAGGTGTGCGCCAGGCTCTGGAAGGGGGCGTTGTTGCCGGATTCCCGGTAGACGACCTGCGTGTGACTGTTTACGACGGCAAAACCCATTCAGTAGATGGTAAGGAAATCGCTTTCGTAACTGCCGGACGCAAGGCGGCCATTGCAGCGATCCGCGCTGCCGCTCCGATCGTGTTGGAGCCTATCGTTGAAATCGAGATTATCGCCCCTGAAACAGCCATGGGTGATGTTACCGGCGACCTTTCATCCCGGCGCGGACAGATTGTCCGGGCGGACACGCGGGGACAAGGCCGGATGGTCATCATCGGCAAGGTTCCTTTAGCCGAGCTGGCTGACTACCAGTCCCGGCTGAATTCTCTCACCGGCGGGCGCGGTCACTATGACATTGAACTCAGTCATTACGCTGCTGTGCCCGAAAATGTCCAACAGCAATTGATGGCAGGCTTCAAACTGAAAGAGGAAGAGGACTAGCCGTTACCGACGATTGCGGCCAAGACTTTCGGCTTAACACCCGTGGAAATGCCGCTTTCGGCGCGATTAGGGAAGATGGGTAGAGCTGTTTAATAACCTAACAAATTCTGTGCAAAAGCGCGGCGGAACACCTCTAATTGGGGTTTCCGCCTTACATCCAACTTTCGCCTTGCTATGTTCCGAAGAGCAAGCACATTGACTGCCGTCCATAGATTATCTTCATAGTCTTTCCATAAATTCTATGGTAGCCCCACTATTTTTGTATGTATTGATGTAAACGCTGTTGTTTCTGCGTGTGGCGATCGCTGAAAACAGCGAGCGAAAGTGAAAGCGTAATTGACTCTCCCCTCTATACCGTTTACCGTTCCATTACTTTGAGCATTTTTCGTCAGGTAGCCTTCCATGTCCAATTCGCTTACGCCCTCATCCGACAATGTTTTTCATCACTTTATCTCTACCCCGCTGGACACGCTTCTGGCGGAGCACCATGCCGTCAATCCCGAAGATAAGGTTCTGGCACTGTTTCACCGTTGTGCGGCGGAGGTTCCCGCCTACCGCCGGTTTCTGGAATCACGGGACGTAAACCCGGAGAAGATTACTTCTTTTCCGGCATTCCGGGAATTGCCACTGATGGGCAAGGCCGATTATATGCAGGCTTATCCGTTACCGGAGCGCTGCCTGGGCGGCAGTCTCAGAGGCTCTGACCGGGTGGCGGTGTCTTCCGGTTCCACGGGTCAGCCGACTTTCTGGCCGCGGTCTGTCACGCATGAACTGGACATCGCTCTGCGTTTCGAGCAGGTTTTTTGCGACAGTTTCCGCGCCCATGAGCGCAGCACACTGGCTGTGGTTTGCTTCGCTTTGGGCAACTGGGTGGGCGGCTTGTATACGACGTCCTGCTGTTGGCATCTGGCACGCAAGGGTTATCCGCTGATGGTGGCGACGCCCGGTAATAACAAAGCGGAAATCTTCCGGGTGGTGCGCGAAATGGCGCCTCATTTCGAGCAAACGGTGTTACTGGGTTATCCGCCTTTCGTCAAAGACGTGATCGACGCCGGCGCCGCCGAGGGTATCAACTGGGCGAGCTTTAGCCCCAAACTGGTCTTTGCAGGTGAAGTGTTCAGCGAGGAATGGCGTAGCTTGATGGGGCAGCGCATCGGTTCGAAGTCTCCCTGCCATGATTCCGCTTCGCTTTACGGCACTGCCGATGGCGGTGTGCTCGGTAACGAAACTCCATTTAGTGTCGCCATTCGCCGCTGGCTGGCAGACCATCCCGAGGCAGCCCGTCTTTTGTTTGGCGAATCCCGGTTGCCGACGCTGGTGCAATACGATCCGGCCAGCCGATTCTTTGAAATGCACGAAGGCACGCTGGTGGTTTCCGGGGAGAATAGCGTGCCCCTGGTTCGTTATCACATTGCCGACAAGGGCGGTGTGTTAAGTTTCGATGAGATGTGCAATTTCTTGAGAGAGCAGGGGGTACAGCCGCTAAGCGAGTTGGGGCTGGATGAGGATTTTCAACCGCGCAACCTGCCGTTTGTGTATGTATTCGGGCGTGCGGATTTCACCGTGTCCTATTACGGCGCCAATATTTATCCGGAGAACGTCACGGTCGGTCTGGAACAACCGGAAATCATGGTTTGGGTAACCGGCAAATTCGTACTGGAAACACAGGAAACCGAAGACGGCGACAAGTATCTGCACATTGCCGTGGAGCTTTTACCCGGCGTAGAGCCCGATGTAGCCATGGCGCCCGTGATAGCCGCGTCCATTCGCGCGCAATTAGTACGCTTGAATAGCGAATTCGCCAACTACACGCCGGCGGAGCGGCAATCGCCCCGAATTACCCTGCATTCTTTTGCGGACTCGGAGTATTTCCCTACGGGGGTAAAACATCGTTATACCCGTAAATGAGCTCATGAACGCACTCGGCTTACTGATTCTTGGCAGTTCTTAGCGTATGGCGAACCGATGTGTGTCAGATCAGATCAATTGCCGGCGAAAAGTGCCTGATGAAATAAAATAGATTACCAAATGAGTGAGCATGTAGAAGCTGTTCATGCTTCGACAAGCTCTCTCATAGAAACAGCTAAATAATCAATCATCGAAGCCAGGCGCATTATTGCCGCCACGTTTGGTTTTACCTGCGACGGTTTTTACACCTCGACGGCGCAAGGGGGTTATCAATGCATCCAACTTTGTATTGGCTTCGGCAATTAACGTACGCTAGATATAGTACAACGATAATGCTTGGGCCGAGCAGAACACCTGTTCCTCTTTCCAGGTGCCTTCCAGGCTCTTGGCTATTTCGCGATTAATGCGTTTCATTCCTCAACACACCCTATGACCCTTAAACTCTCAGCAATGCCTTGGCCATTCTTTCAGAAAGTTGTTCTTCGACAAATTGAGGTTCGTTGGGTGGATAAAGCTCTACTTCATCCAGTTCAAAGTTATATTCTTTGCCCAGTGCAATCAGTTCCCTGATTTTTTGTACGGCTAACAGTTTTTCTTTCAATTCAGGGTCTGTTTTGGCGTGTTCAGAAAATGCTTTTATTTGTGCGATAGACATAGTGTTGACTCCTACAGTTTATAAAGTGTGCTTTGTTTGACAAAGCAGTTGATGAAATTCCAAAGTTATTACTACACGCTATAAGGCGTGCTTACCCAATCTTTAAGTACCGCGACATCACGTTCCGGTAAATATGAAAAATCCCCGCTAATATCCTTAAAAACCGCTAAAGCGCTGTGCGGAGAAACCAGTTTGCCTTTCACCATATAAAAGAACCATGCAAAGGGATAGCCTGCCTGACGATCAAAACGGGTTAACAGGTTATGCAGCGGGACGCCTTTTTTGCCGCTAATATCATCCAGTTGCGGCACGTTTTTTTGCTGGGTATTGACGATTTCAACGTTAATAATTTGCTCTCCGAAGCGTCCGGTATGCCGGAAAGGCCGCACAATCCAGTCATCGGATAGTACGGCTTTTTGCAGGGCGCTGCTTCGGTTCCAGTCATCCATAAAACGTTGCACCGGATGCTCTTCGATATGGTATTTATTGATTTCATCCATGAAAATCGCCACGTCAGTTTTACGTCGATAAGAATAACGTGAGGTTCCAATGAAGAATGTTTCTATACATTCCGGGTCCAGTGGATCAATAAATTCTTCTAAATCCTCAGGTGGATTATGTTTGTTTACCAGTAACCGATCGGACATTTCATGGGTTTTATCAATATCGATTTGTACGAACTGTTCTGCTTTACTGCCCGTTTGAACAACAAAATGCAGGGTGTTGCCGGTTTGCCGTGTGGCGATCAGCTTTTGTTCCCTTGCGTGATCAATCAGGGTTTGCAAATTTTTACCGCATTCGATATAGGTTCTTTCTGTCCATTCAATCAGATTGCTTGCAATCCGGTTACCCTCCATATCAACAATGCCGCCCAGTCGATACCATTCATCTCCCGTTTTGGCTAAACGAATGGGATAATCGGGATTGAGCGATTGCAATGTGGAAAGTAATAATTCATCATCCTGTCCGGGCAATGTATGCTTACAGATTTTTGCAAGCTGTTGTCCATCCAGGTGAAAAAGTTGATCAACCATAATTATGCTTCCGGTTTCTCATTCCCATGTGCTGCTTGGGAATGGCTAGTTAATCGTGCCTGCACCGCTGCCCTGACATCAGGTTCAGGATCATCAAGCAGACAGCCCAATGCCTCAGGCGCAACACGCTGAACCACCGTATAGCGCACCACCCAATCGCGGTCATTTAATAACATAACGGCGTCATCAGGATTCATGCGTTCAGCGATGATGCGTCTGACTTCAGGTGCATCGTCATGAGCCATTAACCCTAAACTGACTTCGGGTAAGCGTTCAGCAACCACTTTTCTGACTTGCAAATCGTTATCACGAATCAAACGAAACAAGCGTCCGGTTGGTAGTCGCCTGGCAACGGTTAATCTGACAATGTAGTCCGGGTCATTAGCCAGTTTTTCCAATTCTTCGGTAGCAATGCGATCAGCGACAGTCATACGCACTTCCCGGTCAGGATCATCAATCAGTTGATTTAACTGAGGTTGAGGCAGTCGATAGGCGACAGCGCGCCTAACCACTTCATCTTCATCATGAATAAGTTCAGTTAACGCCTTCTGTGGTGCATAGCGGACGGCAATCGCGCGTCTTTCCCAAAAGTTATCGTGCAGATATTGCTCGGCATAAGCAGGGTTAACGCGAAAAAAGCGGTCAATCTGCCGGCCGCTTTCAACGAATACACAGGTGTCACCCGGCATACAGCGCCCCATTAACAGGGTTTTGCCGCGAAAAGGACAAAAGCTGCAATCAGCAATTGGCACGCTAACAGGGCTTTCACGACCGGACATTCGATCAGTTCCGTTTAGTCAGGGATAATTTCAGCAACGACAATACCCGTTGCAACCTCATAATCATTAGTCAGGCATAGACAGTGCTCCCTGCCATCAATTAAATAAAGATTGAAGTCTTTATGTTCAATGACAGGCGTATTATTGGGCAGATCGTCATCCATGCAGTAAGTGAAATGGATAGGTTGATATTGCTGTCTTAGCGCAGAAACTGTGGCCTCATCAACACCCAAAAATTCAATTTTCGCCGCTATTGCATTGACTTGCTCTGTAGTAATCATCCCGTTGCTTCCCTCTCGAATCTGAATCGACCGATTGCTTCAATACCCATGACCTTAGCCAGCCAGGGGGGCGGAGCTCCGGCAATAACGCTTTGCAGTTGACCGATAACGTCAACAATCGGATCAATAGCAGAGAGTTTAATAGGATGTATACCCAGCTTGACAATTTTTGCCGCCGCAGGGCCACCCACTGAGGCCATATAAATTACCTGACAATCCTGGATCAGTTCTGCTCTAAACAGGTTTTTATCATCCACTTCCAAACCTGCTGGTATGTCCGTGGAGCGGATGTCGATTAAACGGGCTTCATCGGCTGAAACCTGGTAGATCATAAACTGACTACAGGATCCAAAATGACCATCTACATTGATGGCATCGTTACTGGCACAAGCAATACGAACAGAACCCGGCATGTCACCTTCGATAAGACTAAAAATTTTCGGTTTTACGATTTCACCGGTCTCGACATTAGTTTTAAGAATGTGCAAGGCCTTCTTTAGTAAAACGTCATCTATGTCTGAAAATTCCCCTCCCTGGGCGGCTTTAAAAGTTTTCAGGTTGATGCCGGCAAGTTTGTCTTCCGTTATGGATAAACCAACACAGTTGGTCAGCACTTTAAACAGGCGTCTGGCATCAGTATCGGGCAAAGCGCGAGCCGCCAGCCCGATACGTAAAGCCAGTTCTCTTGAGAGCGTGTCCTGGCTGCTCATGGGTTTATGCCTCTAGCGGCAGTATGCAATTATCAATTGGACATACTTTGACACACTGGGGTATGTCAAAATCACCCTCACATTCGGTGCAGGTTTTTTTGTCGATTTTAAAGACAATAGAACCCTCTGTAATTGAGTTGGTTGGGCAGACGGGTTCACAATCGCCACATGAAATACAATCCGCTTCAACAATATATAAGGCCATGATTATTCTCCTGAATCTAAACGTTTTGCGCGTAAGGTGACCGGAAAATCAGGTTGTTCATTTATCGGCTCAAAGTAATATTTTGAACCGTCACTGAGTAGAACTTCACCGCCCCATTTTTCGGGGCTATCGAATTCAATGGATTCCGCCACTTCTTCCAAATCTTTTTTGGGAACGTAGAAGACTAATTTGCCTTCTGCATTTTTTTTCAACATGACACTAGGCATTGACTTCTCCGTTTACACGCAATAAATGGGTTTGACCAAACGTGGGGCAAACCCTTGGGCTTGCCCACTTTAAAAGGGGTATCCACAAGGGATACCCCTACAAATTAACGAATCAAATCGTAGTTATAGTCTGTTGTACCCATGCCTTTGGTTTCTTTATCCAATTGCTCCAGCACTGCATTAACCAGAGTTGTCAGCATATAAATAGCGCCTTCATAACCCAGAGTTGTCATTCTGTGCAGGTGATGTCTGTCAAAGATTGGGAAACCGATGCGTATCAACGGCACTTCAAACTCTTCGCCTTTATAGAAAGTGTCACGTTGAATAAACTTGCCGTAAGAATTGCCGATCATGAAGTCCGGTTTGTTGGTAAATACCAGTGAACGGAAATGCCATAAATCACGGCCAATATGGACTTCTGTTTTTTGTCCATAAGGCGAATCACTGAGCATTTTATCCATGGCTTTTTTCCAGCGCTTGTTGGCATGGTTGCACAATACATCCGTTGGTTCAGCCCCCATTTCCAGCAGGAATTTGGTCATACCCATGACAAAATCAGCATCGCCATACAAGGAAAACTTTTTGCCGTGTAGCCAAGTGTGCGAGTCAGTCATCATGTCAACCAATCGGCCGCGCTCAAGTTCCAGAGAAGCGGGAATCGGTTTTCCGGTCAATTCGGAGATTTTCATCAGGAATTCATCAGTCCATTCCAGGCCCATCGGAATGTTGATAGCAGTAGCGGGTTGATGCCAGATGGTTTGCACAAACTTTTTGGTTTTTTCCAACTGCCAGGGTTGCAGCAACAAGGTATCAATCGCATTAGGCGAGTCTTTCAGTTCAGCCTGGGTAGTACCGCCGGCATACATACGGAAGGTGCCGTCTGCCGGTGTGTCCAACACTTCCGAAGGATCACTCATTAAGGTGTAATCAACACCCATTTCCTTCATCATCCGGTGGATGACGCGGTAGTTACCCAAATACGTTTCAAAACCCGGAACCAGATTGATTTTGCCATTGGAGCCGACTTTTTTATCGTCCATGTGGTTCAGCGTGAAATAACGGATCATGCCTTCGAACATGTTATCCCAGCCTGTGGTATGGCTACCGACAAAGCTTGGCGTATGTGCATAAGGTGTCGGGAAATCCTGTTCGATATGACCGGCTTTTTTGGTGTTGTTGATGAAGGCATTCAAGTCGTCACCAATTACCTCGGCCATACAGGTAGTTGAAACGGCAATGATGTCAGGTTTGTACAAAGCTTTGGCGTTTTCCAGGCCGGCCATCATATTTTTTTGGCCGCCGAAAACCGCCGCATCTTCCGTCATGGAATCAGATACGCAGGCAACAGGCTCTTTAAAATGACGGTTAAAATAGGTACGGAAATAAGCTACGCAACCTTGTGATCCATGGACATAAGGCATGGTTTTTTCAAAACCCAGCGCACAAAGAACGGCGCCTAAAGGTTGGCAGGCTTTAGCCGGGTTTACGGTTAATGCTTCACGGTTAAAATTGAGGTCCTGATATTCCTTGGTAGTCGTCCATTGGAAGACTTCATCAATTTTTTCCTGAGGGTGACGCTCTTCGTAAGCTTCACGTTTATTTGCCAGACTGTCCTTGTATTCATCATTACGGAATAAAGGATAGCTGGGTTGAATGTTATCGACTTCTTGACTCATGATAATCTCCTACGCGCCACTAATCTGTGGACGACGGTTGAAGGAGTGGGAGCGGCTTTAGCCGCGATTATCGCGGCCAAAGCCGCTCCCACACAAAATTAAACGCCTGCGGCAACGGCTACTTTTGCACTTTCAGCTGTTTTCCAGGGCACTTTCACTTGCTTCCAGCAAGGGTTATTCAAAGTCATGTCCATATCGCGGGCAAAGATGGCAAAGCCGTCATAACCGTGATAAGGGCCGGAATAATCCCACGAGTGCATTTGCCGGAACGGGATGCCCATTTTTTGGAAAATGTACTTTTCCTTGATGCCGGAGCCTATCAAATCGGGTTGAACTCTCTTAACGAACTCTTCAAATTCATACCCGGTCACGTCGTCATAAATCAACGTCGCATTGCCCATTTCCTTGATGGTACGGTCATAGTCATCGTTATGACCAAATTCATAACCGGTACCAACCACTTCCATACCCAAATCTTCATACGCACCGATCACATGACGTGGACGCAAGCCGCCGACATAGAGCATGACGCGTTTGCCTTGCAGACGTGGCTTGTATTTGGCGATAACTGCATCGTATTCAGCCTGATATTTGGCGATAACTTTTTCGGCGCCTGCCTGAATGGTTTCATCAAACAATGCAGCTATTTTGCGTAATGATTCTGCAATTTTGGTAGGGCCAAAGAAGTTGTATTCAATCCAGGGGATTTTGTATTTTTCTTCCATGTGCCGTGCAATGTAGTTCATTGAACGATAACAATGGATCAAATTCAGTTTCACTTTGGGGGTTTTTTCCATTTCCGCAATCGTACCGTCACCAGACCATTGAGCGACAACGCGTAAACCCATCTCTTCCAGTAAAGTACGCGAAGCCCAGGCATCACCACCGATGTTGTAGTCACCGATGACAGCGACATCATATGGTGTAGTTGGGAAGCTTTCGTCACCATCACGGTTTTCCAGTACCCAGTCCCGAATCGCATCATTAGCAATGTGATGACCTAACGACTGTGAAACTCCACGAAAACCTTCGCAACGAACAGGTACGACAGGCTTGCCGATTTCCTTGTTGGCTTTCTTGGCTACCGCTTCAATATCATCCCCAATCAAACCAATCGGGCATTCAGATTGAATACTGATGCCTTTATTCAGCGGGAATAATTCTTCGATTTCATTCATGATTTTGGCGAGCTTTTTATCACCGCCGAAAACAATATCTTTTTCCTGAAAATCAGAAGTAAAGTTCATTGTGCCGAAAGTATTGATGCCCGTCGTACCGACATAATAGTTACGGCGACCGGCACGCGAATACTGACCACAACCGACCGGGCCGTGCGAGATATGAATCATATCTTTAATTGGCCCCCAAACCACACCCTTGGAACCGGCGTAAGCGCAACCACGAATGGTCATTGTGCCGGGCTGGGATTTACGGTTTGAAGTAATACATTTGTTTGATTTTTCCAGGGATTGATCGTTAACCGCCAAATGCTTGGCGCGATCTTTCCTTGCTTGTTCCGGATAGACTTCCAGCACTTCCTGAATAAGCGCTTCGGTCTCTTCTCTTGTTAGAGCTGCCATGATTTTCTCCTACTAATGCCGTGGGTAATCCCCCAACAGACAGGTTTTAGGATTGGATGCCTGTAGAGACGCAAAATTTTGCCTCTCTACAGGTGTTCGGTTTTAAGCAACCGCTTCTGCAGCTGCCGTTACACCAATGATAGATTCGTCTACATCATCGATAATGCCGAATTCCATCATTAATTCTTCCAGTTCATCCATTGTGATGGGTGTTGGAATGACGAAGTTCTTGTTATCACGAATCTTCGTCGCTAATTGACGATACTCTTCCGCCTGTTTTGCTTCGGGTTCGTATTCGATAACGGTCATACGACGAATTTCAGCGCGCTGTACAACATTATCACGCGGTACAAAGTGGATCATTGTTGTACCGATTTTTGCCGCCAAAGCCGAGATCAATTCGTCTTCACGTGCAGTTTCACGCGAATTACAAATTAAACCAGCCAAACGCACACTGCCGGAGTTAGCGTATTTCACAATACCTTTGGCAATATTATTAGCGGCATACATCGCCATCATTTCGCCCGAGCAGACGATGTAAATTTCTTGCGCCTTGTTTTCACGGATTGGCATGGCAAAGCCACCACACACAACATCCCCAAGTACATCATAAAAAACGAAGTCAAGTTCATCGTCATAAGCACCTTCTTCTTCAAGGAAGTTAATCGCCGTGATGACACCGCGGCCCGCACAACCGACACCGGGCTCAGGACCACCTGATTCAACACATTTAATACCGCGGTAACCCGCTTTCAGTACATCTTCAAGTTCTAAATCTTCAACACTGCCTGCTTCAGCCGCCAAACTCATAATAGTGGTTTGGGCTTTTGCATGCAGAATTAAACGGGTAGAGTCAGCTTTTGGATCGCAGCCAACTATCATTACATTGTTACCCAGTTCTGCCAGCGCAGAAACCAGGTTTTGAGTTGTAGTAGACTTACCAATTCCACCTTTACCGTATATTGCACATTGACGTAATGCCATGATCTTCTCCTCGTTATGGGACGTTGTAGTTAATGACATTTGAGATAAAGCAAACGCTGTGCCAACTGCTTAAAATGTTATTATAGTATTGAATTATAATACTTATTTGTTCTATGACAACGATCAGGCAACGTTGTGTTTCAAACATTTTGTTATGTTTCTGTAGGCTTGTTAACAGTAGGGTTATTGTTTTTTTTGCCTTAAATTAATTTAGCGTAGTTAGGTAGGACGAAACGAAACACATTTTTTTGATGTAGGTCATTTAACAGCCAATACTTCAATCTCGGCCTCCTACAGAACTTCCTCGGCGGTAATGGCGATGACGATGTGGACGGCAGCAGCCGTAATGACAACATCTGGGGCGGTATCGGGAACGACTATCTGGATGGCGACGCCGACAACAACGATTACCTGTTGGCCAAAGCCGCGAAACAGTCGCCGCCAATTTCATAAAATTATGATGTGCTCACAAATTTGGTGGTTCAAATCGGGCATTGAATAGCTGAAACATGGCCATGAGCCACTGAGGATATTGATTGGGTTGTTTTGATTGGCTATGTAATGTTACCGGTCATATTGTGATGACACGAATTTAATGAAGCAACAATAACGAAGAGGGAATTTGAGTGAAAAACCGAATACAAACGGAATCGATGGATTGGATAACTCGAACGATGCGCTTCACGTTGTTCAGCGCATCCTACAGGCTGATAACGCGCATTATCCATGACCAGCGTGATAGCTGCATGGTGATGCAGGCGATTGATGGCGGTTAACAATTCAACAAGCGTGTCTGAATCGATATGAGCAGCATTGGTGAGGGTAATCAATTCGGTTCTTTCAACCTGGTTAAGGAGTGCTTAATTTTTATTGAGCTATTATTGTAACCAGACATCCTGACAAGAAAATCGTAATCAGCTTTTGTATAGTCATTCAACGATACCGTACAAAAACAATTAATGCGATTTTTTGTTTATCAAAAATCAGATAGACCCTATCTAATTTCGATACCAGGTTTTGTCTCAAGACTTTTCATGTTCACAACAATTCTAATTGTGAAATCAAAAAAACACCTATCAGTAGAAATACCCAATCTGAAGATTTTATTTTTTAGGAGATTTAGTTTATGAATAAAACAAATAGGATAAGAAGCCTGTTTTCCGGCATGCTTCTTTTGCTGTCCATAACTGTTATCAGCACTGCTGATGGCTTTGAGCTGGGAACCGATATCGGAGTTGGCAACTACCCCAGCTCTGTTGTCACTGGTGACTTCAACGGGGATAAAAAGCAGGATCTGGTCGCTACCAATTTCAACGATAGCGCCATTTCAATATTATTAGGTAACGGCGACGGCAGTTTTCAAAACCCAGCCAAAGTTGGTGTACGCGCCAATCCACGATGTATACGTCCAGCAGATTTAAACGCTGACGGTAAAACCGATCTGATCGTAGTCAACTCCGGGAGCAACACCATTTCAGTGTTGTTGGGAAACGGTAATGGCACCTTTAATACGGCAACAAACTATACGACCGGTGTCAACCCTTACTTTGCCGAAATCTATGATTACAATCGTGACAATAAACTTGATGTTGTTGTCGCCAATTCCGGTGCCAACACCATCTCTTTACGACTCGGAAATGGTAACGGAAGTCTTGGTGCATCAATATCTACCCCAGTAGGAAGTCAGCCTACTTCGATAGCGAGTGGTGATTTTAATAAAGATGGCTTTATCGATGTCGCTGTCGCAAACTACGGCGGTTCTGTGTCAATCTTGTCTGGCAATGGTGCGGGTGGATTCCCTAAGAAAACCGATTTGGCGGTAAGGTCCGGACCTTTTTCAATTATTCAAAAAGACTTTAACCGGGATGGTAATATCGATCTGGCTGTTACCAAATACGCGGGCGGCATAATCTCCATTTTACTTGGCAAAGGCGATGGTAATTTCAATCCCGAGCGTCAATTCCCCGCGGGTTCCAATCCATGGTCGATAATCAGCGCAGACTTCGATGGTAACGGTATACCTGATCTGGCTACATCAAACTTTTCAAGCGGAATGATTTCGGTGTTACATGGACAGGGCGATGGTACTTTCTCAACACGTGTAAACTATCCGGTTGGATCCGGGCCCTCCTCGATCGCATCTCTGGATGCTGATGGTGACAACCGCCTTGATTTGGTTGTTGCTAACTACTATAGCGGGAGTGCCACTCTCCTGTATGGTGAAAACACCCAGATTCCGCCAGTGACTCCTCCCGTCCAACCTCCGGTACAACCACCAACTACAACACCGCCGCAACCGGTCACAGGTTTGGCAGCCATAGAACAGAGCGTATTTCAAAAAATCAACGCTTATCGTGCAACCCGGGGTTTATCGGCACTAACTTTGAGTTCCAGTATTAGCGATACAGTGCGAATTCATAGCCAGAAAATGGCTTCGGGTGCCATAGAGTTTGGGCATACGGGTTTTCAGGATCGCGTCAAAACGATAGCGGTGACCTTGCCCTATCGCAGCGTTGCTGAAAACGTAGCTGCCAATTGGGGTTATAGTGATCCGGCTGCTATTGCAGTAGATAGTTGGCTCAAAAGCCCCGGGCATCTCGCCAACATTGTTGGCAACTTTAAACTGACCGGGATTGGTGTGGCAAAAGATAGCAAGGGCGGTTACTATTTTACCCAGATGTTTTGGTTGAACTAATCTCTAAATCCATACACAGCAACACATAAGTTGGATGTAGGGCAGACCCGTTTTACGGTCCCGCCCTACGCACTATTGCAATATTCTTATGCGATTTTGGTCGAGATAGAAATGTGGCGCACGCCTGTTTTAGGCCAATAACTTCCTCGGTATCACGTATTCCTTCATGAAAAAAATCTTGGCTTCAATTTTCATAATCGCCACTTTTCTGTTTCTACATCATTTAATAACAAAGACTCAGAACCAGAAAGACCAACTTTCTGAAAATCAAGCGTTAGCAATTGTGATTCAAAAAGTTAAAGATGACGCTCTTTATAGCTCTTGGGCGAAGATCGAATGCCTCAGTTTTTATACTGAGGAGATTAGCGAAAACAATATTGACATTGCCATTCGTGAAAACCATAAAGACAATTGCCTTGGTGATCCCGGCACTGCTCCGATAATTTATCGTTTCCGCGTTTGACAAAAAAACTGCTCTGGTACAACTTTGTAGAGGATGAGTTTGTCGATTACAACCCCAAAAATATTCGTAGGTAAAGCCCTTGAATTGGTAGCTGAAGTTAAATAACAGCAGAATTGTTATAAACGCAACAAAATACTGACTACAACTTTCTGGAAGTCCAGAATAGATGTCTTTAACCTATTGTTAATAATAAGGTTACATTATTTACCAACAACTTAATAAAATTGGATTAATTATTGCTTAAAGTTAAAGATACACATACTTAATAATGGAGTTTGCAATGTCTACTGGTGTCTTTTCTGAAATATTAAACGGTTTATATGAAAACCAAGTCGTACCTTATTTGGGTCCGGGTGCGCTTTTTGATGCCACCAATAAACTTACTGGAACAGCCATGCCGGCAGATAGCAATAGCCTGATTTTGGCTATGAATAACGGCAATCCCATGGCGCCCAAGCTGATGTATGAGTTTCCCAGGGCGGCGATGAATCAGGAGCTCAAAAAAGGCAGAAATTTTCTGGGTCAGTTTCTAACCAAACTCTATGGTGAAACAGAATATACCCGCGCGGCTGTTCACAATTGGCTGGCAGAATGGAAACCTGCTTATGTCGTCGATATTAATCGGGATACACAATTGCAAGATAGCTATGCCGATGAAGAGCATACACTTATTGTAGGTGTCGCAAGAATCACCGCCAGCCAGTTTCGATTTAAAATATATCACTTTGATGGCAGCGATTATTTTGAGATTCCCCAAGAACAAGTTGACCCCAGACTACCCATTTTATTCAAACCCATGGGCACACCTAAACCGGAAGCCAACTTCATAGCTTCAGATGCCGATTATGTCGATTACATAACCGAGTTAATGGGTGGCTTCGCTATTCCTGATTTCCTTAAAGAATATCGTAAGGGTAAGCAATATCTATTTATTGGTGTGCCATTAAACAGAGATTCAGAGCGTATGGTAATGAGCGATATTGTTTATGGAGCGGCAGAGAAAAAAGGTTGGGTTTTGAACAAAAACCCGACCGATAAAGAGCTAAGGTATTGTAAAAAAATAGGACTGGAAATCCTCAATGCAGGTGTTGAAGATCTGCTGGCTGCTGTTTGATGAATTGGATTTATAGTAAACATGACAGTTGCCGTTTCTATTAGTGCCTGTCAGGTATACGTCATTGTTGGTTTTTAAATCCCCCCTCTCCAGCAGGAGAGGGGATAAAGTGCCGTTGTTGATGTGCGAAATGCACTGCATTCAATAATCAATCCGATGAAGCTTACTTCACCATATCGAGCGCTTTCTTTGTGGCTTCTTCCTGTGCCTTACCTTCAATAGCTTTGGTGGCTTCGCCGGAAGATTTAGGGATCTTGCCGTTCAGTTTTTTTGCGGTTTTTGTACTTTTTTCCACGGTTTTGATGCTTTGTTTTGCATTTTGCGGAACCGCTTCATTCAGCTTTTCCTTGGCGGATTCCGTCGCCATGTCTTGCGCTTGACCCTTAAGTGCATCTGGAGCGCTTTTCACGCTTCCTTTCAATTCCTTGGCGGTTTCCAGCTTCTGGGTAGTCGCTTCGACGCCTTCAACAGCTTCTTTTGGTGCTGCTGAGGTGGCGGTATCTTTCAACAATTGTTTGCCTGCATTGCCAAGTAAGTCTTGTTCGGCCAGCACTGAGCCGGATGCAATCAACAATGAAATTAGTAAAAGAGCTTTGTTTCGCATTGTACGTTCCTGAAATATTGTTTGTTTGAAATTACAGAATACCAAATTGAATCTGAATTACCAATGAACCACTTTGAAAACCCAGAATAGCGCTTCCACAAGAACGGCAAATTGTTATTTGTAGTTGTTCCATTGAGTTGAACCCCACCGGTTCTTTTCACTGTTTCAACCAAATACTGCATGGCAGTGTCTGATTCAACAAAGTCAATCAATTAATCAGCCTTATCAACTTTGACTAAAATACGCAGCTTGTTTTGGTTGGTTTGCCGGATAGTTGCAAGATTTCCGTTTGTGCTACTGTGACTGTTTTCATCGCTTCCGCCCAGCTCCACCCACTCGCCCAGATTCATTTTTATCGTTGATTGCGCGTTCCGGGTTTCAATCTGGCCAATTGTGTTCATTTTTTCTGACCAGGGTGAAACATCAAGGATAACTTGTTGTTTTTCAAGACTTGGATTTTGTTCTACTAGTCTTGGGGTAACTGCAAAACCTGTTGTCGTATCGATAAATTCGGTTGAAGTTGAAACGGCAGGGAAACCATAACCGAAATTGTAAGTTTGGACGTTTTGTATTGGGTAAGTTTTTCCAACTGTAATATGAGCAGTGTTGCCTTCCAGGGTTCTAATGGTTTGGGTGTTTTCGTTAGAACTCTGGTCGTCGGTTTGATAATAATGGCCGGTCATTCTTGCACTGGATTTTAATCGGCTATTGCGTGAAAGATTCAGATTTGCTCTGGCTGCTGCGTTGAGTTTCTCAGCGGTGGCTTGTCTGCTCTGGATTACGGTGATTATCAGGTTATTAAGAGGAGTATCGAGTTTGTCGATGAGCATTATAAGCTCCCCAAGCCGTTCAGGTGCAGTTTTGACTATTAAATTGGAACCGTCGGCAATAACCCGATCAGCACCTTCAAGCAGTGGACTGAGTAGCGGTAGCATTTCAGATGCCGGGCGGTTGAATAAAGGAATTACTTCAGTAATTGTTTCAGCTGCAAATGAGATGTTGTTGAGCAGGGTTATGATGATTATTGATAAAAGCTTTCTTTTCAAAGTAAACCTCTTGGGGAAAATAACCGGGGGCGCTCCCTGGCGTGTCCTACATCCATTGAAGAGCCGTTTATTGGCGAGTATAAAAAGGTATGTGTCCGTTCTACCGCTGCTGCCGCCAACGATAATAAATTTTGCCGTCATCACATTCCCAGCTTAAACGCTGGGTTCCTGTTTCAGTCGTCAGCAATTTGCAGCCATGTTCAGACTTAAACTGTTCCCAATTCCCATCATTGACATTAACGCTAAAGTATAAGCTGGATAGTTTTATGATCACTATGGCAAACAAGAGAATGAGCAAAACATCAATCGGTTTGTGACGAATAAATTGTGCAGTTTTTTTCCACAACTGTTTTAAAGCCATGACGGTGCCTGCTTGCAGGTGATGATTTGAATTATGCGCCTCAACTGCTGAGTAATTAAGCCTTCTCAATCGAAGAGCGCGAAACTTTAAAATACTCACTCTCGGTAAAAATATCCCGGTTATCCTCAACCCTGTCCAGATAAACTTTCCCTTCCAGATGATCAAATTCATGCTGAAAAACCCGCGCAACAAACCCTTCCAGCCTGGCTTCCACTAAAACACCCTGTTGATTGGTATAGTTGATCAGTATTTCTTTATACCTAGGCACTAAAGCACGTATCCCCGGAATACTCAGACAACCTTCCCAGTCCTTTTCCCTAATATCCGACAACGTCTGGAATGCAGGATTGATCATTACCGTTGGTTCCATCAGCGGAGCGGAAGGGTAACGCGGGGTAGGGCGCGAGGCAATAATGATAATTCGCTTTGATACGCTAATTTGGGGCGCGGCAATGCCGACACCCTGAGTTGTTGCCAATGTGTCTTGTAAAGTTTCAATTATCTGCTGTATTTCAGCGTCTTGCATATCAGTTACCGCTTGGGCCTGTAGCCGCAGCACTTTTGCGCCTAATTGGGCAATCTCGCTGATGTTAGCCATTATGAAGCCTGCAATTCATTCAAAATCACCGACTGGGCTTGCATGGGTTCTTCATTGCTAACGTTTAATAATTGTAAATAACTGCCATCAGGCTGTAATAGCCAGGCTTGAGTGTTATCTTTTAAATACAAATCGAGGTCATGCAAAATACGGTTATAGAGACGTTTACTGACAATTGGAAAACAGATTTCCACACGCCGGAACATATTGCGATTCATTAAATCTGCGCTGGAGGCATATACTTCCTGATTGCCGTCATTGGCAAACGCATAAATCCGAGCATGTTCCAGAAAGCGTCCGATGATAGCGCGAACTTCTATGTTTTCAGAGACACCCGCAATACCGGGCCTGAGACAGCAAATGCCCCTGACGATCAGTTTAACTTCAACTCCGGCCTGAGAAGCACGGTAAAGCGCTTGTATGGATTGCTCTTCAACGATAGCATTAACTTGAATGATGATTTTCGCCGTTTTGCCATTTTTGGCGTGAGCTATTTCCCGTTCAATTTTTTCAAGTATTCCTTTATGCAGGGTAAATGGCGATTGCAGTAATTTATTTAATTGAGTTACCTTACCCAAGCTGGTCAGCTGTGCAAACACCCGTCTGACATCTTCACCCAATTCTTTATCACAGGAAAACAAGCCATAATCGGTGTAGAGCTGAGCGGTTTTAGGGTGGTAGTTGCCCGTGCCCAAATGCACATAATTACGCAATTCTTTACCTTCCCGGCGTAATACCAGACACATTTTTGCATGAGTTTTATAACCCACGACCCCATACACGACGTGGACGGCGGCTTCCTGTAATTTGGAGGCTAAATCAATATTGGCTTTCTCATCAAATCGCGCTCTTAACTCGATAACAACAGTGACCTCTTTGCCGGCTCGTGCGGCCCTGATCAAAGCTGCCACGATGGGCGAATCAGCACCGGTTCGGTAGAGTGTTTGTTTAATTGCCAGTACTTCGGGCGCTGCCGCCGCCTGGCGTAAAAATTCAACGACGGGCGAGAAAGATTCAAAAGGGTGATGCAGCAAAATATCATGGCGTTTAATCGCCGCAAAAATATCTTTATTGCGCGCCAGTTGGTTAGGAATACTGGGTTTAAACGGAGTAAACTTCAGATCAGGCCGATCAACGAGGTTATTAATTTCCTGAATCCGGTTGAGATTGACCGGACCATCCACTAAAAACAGCCGATCCCGGCTCAATTCAAAGCGATCCAGTAAAAAGTTCACCGTATCATCGGGACATGCGGCATCTATTTCCAGGCGCACTTCATCACCATAATTACGCATGGCCAGTTCACCCTGAACTGCCAGCAATAAATCGTCAATAGCATCATCATCCACGAAAAAGTCACTATTTCTGGTGACCCTGAATTGGTAGCAGCCCTTAACAGTCATACCAGTGAACAATTCACTGACAAACGCATGAATAATCGAGGACAAAAACACAAAATCAGCCGGGCCGCTTTGGGTTTCATCGACGGGCAATTGAACAACGCGTGGCAATGCTCTGGGGGCTTGTAAAATTGCTCTTCCGCTATTTCTACCGAAGGCATCCTTTCCGGTAAGGGAAATCATAAAATTTAAACTCTTGTTGAGTATACGTGGAAAAGGGTGTGCGGAATCCAGGCCAACCGGCGTTAAAATGGGCAATAACTCATCATTAAAATAGTCTGCCAACCATTTGTGTTGCGCTTCGCTCCAGTCATTGCGGCGAATAAAACGAATATTTTCAGCATTGAGTTTTGGAATCAAAATTTCGTTAAGGACCTGATACTGCTCATCGACCAGTTTATGTGCATAAATGGAAATCTGCTCCAATTGTTCCTTTGGCGTTAAGCCATCCGGGCCAATGGCTTTGGGGTCAATAGCCACCATTTCCAGAACACTGGCAACTCGAACCTCAAAAAACTCATCCAGATTTGAACAGGAGATACACAGGTAGTTAAGGCGCTCAAGCAAGGGGACAGCTTCATTTTTTGCCTGCGCCAACACCCGTTTGTTGAACTCAAGCAAACTTAGATCGCGATTGATATAAAGCTCGGGACTTTCAAGGTTTATTGTTTCAACTGCTTCGTTTATGTCCATTTTTTTCCTTAAACTATCGGGTATAACGCCTGTGATAAAAACGTGCCGGTCACTGATTTGCTCGATATGCAGATTTAAATCAGCCTGTGCTAACTGTGCAGTAATTTCTGATAAGCTAAAAGCTGCCAGTAAAGAATGATAAAAATCCCGTTGCAGAATTTCAGGTTCGTTGGCGGCATAATTGTTTACCATTATTTGCACATCCTCAATACCAGCGGGACGTAATAAATCCATAATGATGATACGCGTGCCCGGCCTGGAATATTTTCTTATGGTCTGCCAAAGCGTCTGCGGATCAGGCAAATGATGCAGGAGACTATTGCTGAAAATTATCTCATAGCTGGGCTGCGGTAATATGACATCAGGCAACAGACCGTGTATAAAACTTATGTGCTGCGCCGACAAGCCAGAAGTTAATGCTGAATCTGCATAATTTAGCATAGGTTTTGAACCATCAACCGCATGTACTTTACTCAAAGGAAAGGCTTTGGCAAAGCGGCAACTGATATCGCCAGGACCACACCCTAAATCCAGGGCTGTACCACTAAACTCGGGATCATCAATGAATGATTTTAACCGTTGAATAAATTCATTATGCGGTATTTCAAAGTCTGCTTCAGCATACGCTTTTACCTGGCTTTCATTTTCCATTAACTCAGGCTCCAACAATCGTTTCATGCGCTAAACCCTCTTTTTCCCTGCAATCCTCCGGTATGAACGGCAATGATACGCTGACCCGGTTTAAAGGTGCGTTTTGCTATCAAATCGTAGAGTGCGTACATCATTTTTCCGGTATAGACGGGTTCAAGAGGAATTTTGGTTTTGTGTTCAAAGTCTGCAATAAATGCCATGAGTTCAACGCTGGTTTTGGCAAAACCACCGAAATGGTAATTATGGCTAATCCGCCAGTTAGTACAAGGCCGTGGTAATAAAGATTCAACGTCAGCCTGTAAAAATTCCGCATTTTTTAATGCCGCAAAACCCATGACGGATACTTGGTCAGGAACAGCATCAATAATACCCGCTAAAGTTGCTCCCGTGCCACAGGGCGCGCAAAGTATGTCATACGCGGCGTCTATTTCGTTAACTAGTTCCGTAACACCTTTTAACGCTAACGCTTGCGCGCCCCCTTCCGGTAGCCAATATTGCTGTGGTTTTAATCCGGGCAAATCATGACAGCCTTTATATTGCCGGAGTAGTCTGTAATCAGAACGGGATACAAACTTCAGTTCCATACCCCAGTTTTGTATGTCATATAAAGTCGGTGTTAGCGTTTCCGGTCGCTCGCCTCTTATAAATCCCAGCGTTTTCAGACCCAGAATTTTGCCTGCATAAGCCAGCGCATGCAGATGATTGGAATAAGCTCCGCCCATACTGATGATCGTATCAGCGTCTGAAGACAGGGCATGATCAAGGCTATATTTGAGTTTGCGCCATTTATTCCCGGACATGACACGGTGTAGCAAATCATCGCGTTTCATCCACAGTTCAATTTCATATCGACCAAGCAGTGGATCATCAATCTTTGTTAAAATCGATGGCTTGAAAGTTTTTTCCAATTTAATGAGTTCAGGGTGCATTTATGTGTGGACGTTTTAACTTGATCGCAACAAAGCCGCAGATTATCGAGCATTTCAGTTTACAGTGTTTACCTGATTATCAACCTGACTACAATATTCCGCCAGGACAAAAAATTCTCATCGTCGTAAGATTGGAAGACGGCAGTAACAAAGCCGTAAACTTGCACTGGGGTTTGATTCCATCCTGGTCCAAAGACCGTAAAATTTCCAACCATTTAATCAATGCCAGAGCGGAAACTTTAACTGAAAAACCGTCATTTAGAAATGCTTACCAGCATCGACGCTGCCTAATTCCTGCGACCGGCTTTTTTGAGTGGCAGACAACTGAATTCGGCAAAAAGCCTTACCATATTCATCAACCGGATAATGCCATATTTGCTTTTGCCGGACTTTGGGAGCATTGGGAACACCAGCAGGAAACTGTTTATTCCTGCACCATCATAACCACCGTTGCCAACGACAAAATAGCGCCTATCCATGACCGAATGCCGGTTATCATCACGCCTGATTTTTATAGCCGCTGGCTGGATAAAAATAACACGGCTGTCGAGATAACCGATTTTCTAGCCGCCGATGCTTACAGTTCTATGCAGCTTATCCCTATAAGTACACGAGTCAATAATCCTCTTCATAATGATGAAGAGTGTTTGGCCGATGTTAGTCAGCCATAGGTTCACGGTTTTTATCGTTAACCCAAAGAAGATCATCTTTAAGAGCGTGATATTAATAAAGTTGGCCCCGGTAAAGCCGGGGCCTTTTGAAGTTATCGTTACGATTGTGGACGTCCGGATGCGAGGATCGTGGTGTCCATATCGGGAAATTTCCGGGTCATGTTGGTATGAAAGAGCTGATTGAGTTCCCGGCAAGCTGAATTGTACTCAGCCCGGTCTTGCCACATATTCGATGGATTGAGATTTCGTTCATCAACCCCCGGGATATGTTTGGGCACAAACAGGTTGTGTTCGGGAAGGAGTACCAGGTCCTCATCATGGATTTTGTTGTGCTGTATGGCATGCACAATATTTCTTGAAGTTGCTATGGAAAACCTTCTTCCGGCAGGTGAACCCATGGGTCCCCCGGTCCACCCGGTGTTGACGAGGTATACCGGTACATTATGTTTGCGCAATTTGTCCTGGAATAGCTCAAGATAGTAGCTGCTCAGGAGCGGGAAGAATACTTCCCCAAAATACGCACTGAATGTGGGTTCGAAATCATGCAGGCTATTCGCTTCGGTACTGCCGATCTTTGTAGTGTATCCCGCTGCAAAATAGTAGGCCGCTTGTTCGGGTGAAAGTTTTGCGACAGGAGGAAGCACACCAAACATATCGCAAGTCAGGAAAATGATCGCGTCCGGGTGCCCGGCGTGTTCACCGGGATAGACATCGTCAATAAACTCCATTGGGTAAAGTCCCCGGATGTTCTCCGGTCCTGTTTCAAAATCGGCAACGCGATTGTTATCCAGTACGACATTTTCCATGATCGTCCCGAAGCGAAGTGCATCCCAGATCAATTGCTCACGTTCTCTGGTGATATCGTGGAGTTTCGCATAACAACCTCCGGCAAGATTAAACACGCCATCTGGGCTCCATGCGTGTCCATCGTCGCCAATGAGAAGGCAATCCGGATCCGCGGAGAGTGCTGTTTTTCCGGTACCCGAGAGCCCCAGGAAGAGGGTAACCTTACCTTCCTTCTTGGTAATGTTCGCACCGCAGTGCATGGTGAGGATACCTTCGAGAGGGAGAAGAGTGTTCATTGCTGTAAAGAACGCTTTCCATTCACACCCGCCGTAGGTACGGTTTGCGATCAAAATAACTTGCTCATCCAGGTCGATGGCAATGACTCCATCGCTATGTGTTAAATCCCGTTCCGGAACGGTGATGAATGAAGGAACACTCAGCAAAGTCCACGGTTTACTGCTTCCGTCGTGCTGTTCTCCTTTGATGAAAAAGTTGCGCCCAAAAAGATGATGCCATGCGTATTTCGTCGCCAGACGGATCGGCTGACGATATTGGCTATCTTTTCCGATATAGAGATCGTCGGAAAAAAATAGCGGTTCAGCAAGTTTTTCCACGTGGTCCATGACCCGCTCCATGAGCGAAAGAAAGGCTTTTCGCGGCATTTCTTTGTTGACCGAATTCCAGTTGATCTGTGAAGAATATTTCCCCTCGACGATGTATCGGTCAGTTGGAGAGCGTCCTGTACGATTGGTGTCGACACGCAGTGCGCCATTCGATGCCAAACGCGCGTTGATGGGCGCTTTGCATTCCCGTTGAATTGTATGCTCGATGAGCTCTATGTCACTCTTCGGCCGCCTAAAGCGTCCCTGGTTACGAATCATCTCAGTCAGCGTAAGAGACTGATTTTTGATCCAATTTTGTTCAGGCATTTTTACCCCCTGCACTATTCGCGCTGTTGTTATGAAAGAATATAATTTTATGCGCTAGTCTAGCACAGGAGGGCAGGTAAAAACTGTGGATATTGTAGGGAAATAGGGCATTAGTCTATTGCCTTATAAGAAAGGCTTTCATCCGCCTTGATGTTGATTTCTTTCTTACATTCAAGTCATTACTGCAATCGAGGGAGTGTCATTAAGCAATGGTTTCAACTGTTTTGAAGAACCAGAAAACGATTGTTGGCGAGCATGGCAACATCATTTACTAATTTAATGCCCACGGTTGCCGCTAACAACAGAATGTCTTCAAAGTCTTTAATGCAGCTTAAGATATTTTGGCTTTCAAGCCATTGGTAAAACCGGGCATTGCTGCCGCTGGTATAAGCGCTGTTATAGTTAAACGGGCCATAAATGCAAATTAATGCCTCGGTATTCAAGGGAACGGCCACGCGGTCAAAGAATATCCAGACTTCATCCCGCTCATGATGTGCAGCGTATTGGCGGTAAATAGCGCATCGATACTCTAAAAGGGCTGCTCGGTAGTGACATAGAGTGTTAATGGCGGTTTCAGGCTGGCTAGCCAGCGTAGCCCTGATAGGGCATCCATAATCCGGGATGATTGAGGCGTGGAATACTACTTTGCAACTATGCAAAGGTAGAGAGCAAAATGAAAAGTCGTCAACCACGAAGGGCACGAAGATTACGAAAGAATATAAACTTCATGTCCTCCCCGATTTTAGTGGTGTTTTTTAAAAGTCTTGGTTAACGACATTGCTTAATTGCCCAAGCCACATCGGCCGCCTGCCGGTTTTCCTTGACATCATGTACCCGAAATATCCGCACGCCTGCCATAACGCCTAACGCGGTAGTGACTGCTGTCGCTGTAATCAGTTCCGAGGGTTCGGTCACATCGCAGAGTGTGCCCATAAAACGCTTGCGGCTGGTGCCTAAAAGAACCGGATACCCTAACACCACTAGCACATCAAGATGCGCCAATAAATCAAGATTATCCTGTTTACGTTTGCCGAAACCTATGCCTGGATCTATCGCTATATTTTCTTTTCTAATCCCTGCTTTTAATGCCACATCGATTCGTTTTTTCAAGGCATCGATGACTTCCCCGATAACATCCTCATAATGAGGATTATCCTGCATGGTTTTTGGTGTGCCTTTGCTGTGCATCAAAATAATCGGCACATCCGTCTGGGCCGCCAATGCCAGTATGGCTTCATCATCCTGACCTGCGGAAACATCGTTGATTATATTGGCTCCGGCTGCCAGCGCCGCTTTGGCAACTTCACTGGAAGTGGTATCAATGCTGATTAAAATATCGCTCTTTAACTGTTGTCTGATGGCTGTTATAACCGGAACCACCCGCTGTATTTGATCTATAGCGGCAACTGAATTTGATCCGGGCCGCGTTGATTCACCGCCTATGTCAATAATATCAACACCTTCAGCCAGCATTCGCTTAACCTGCTGTAGAGCGTCAATGAGGCCCGTGTATTTGCCGCCATCGGAAAAACTATCCGGCGTTACATTTAAAATACCCATAATCAGCGGTTTATTGAGTTGACTGAACATGCCTTAAAGCTCCTCTGCGTTGCGTTGTATAGATTCGGGTATAATGACTTAATACTTTCGATTCTGAATTTTGTAATGAATAAACCACGATTAGCTTGGGCGGTTACCGGCTCCGGTCATTATATAGAGGAATGCCTGGATTTCCTGCTAACCCTGGATGATGTTGATCTCTATCTCAGTCAGGCGGCGGAAGAGGTGATAAAAATGTACGGTTTCAATCTCAACGACATCCGTAAAAAAATGTTCGTTTACCGCGATAAAGCGGCATCATCACCGCCGGTTGGACATTTTTACAAAGGTTATTACCACACCTTTGTGATGGCTCCGGCGACATCAAATACGGTGGCTAAGTGCGTGCTAGGGATTGCCGATTCTCTGGTGACTAACTTATATTCCCAGGCCGGTAAATGCCGGGTGCCCAGCATTGTTTATCCGTGTGACATTGTACCGGAAATGGAAACCACTGCACCGGGGGGTAAAAAAGTGATGGTTTATCCACGAAAAATCGATTTGGAAGGCACGAGCAAGTTAAGCACATTCGAATACACGACCGTCGTTGAAAGTGTTGATGAATTGATTGTTAGGGTTAAAGAACGGCTGGCTTTTGTTTCCAGTCTCTATGACCCTGTCATTAAGTTGAGCGATTTAGATGCTTCTCCAGAGGTAGAAAAGTTGTTATGAGAGGAATTAAATGATCGTTTTTAATCTCCTCGGCAACTGCTCCATGCGTTGCTCTACCTCCTGCATCCATGCACTTGTCACCCCAGCCCAATGTTTCCGGGCTGTTCTGCCCGGAACCCTAAGGGCGCCCTGCGCGCGACCAAATCCACTCCCGGCGGATTTGTTCAGCAGGAGAGGGGGTTTTGTTGTTGCGAAGGAAGGCTGATGAGCGAACACATACTCTTTCTGACCGGCAAACTGGCAGAAAAACAACTGCGTAATATTCTGGAAAAAATGCATCCGGAATTTGCTTACACCGTACACCAGTTGGGGCTTAAAGTCGCGGCATTAATGACCGCGGACATGATAGGGCGCAGGTTGACCGATACCTTTGGGGCTGACCGGATCCTTGTGCCAGGACGTTGCCGCGGCGATTTGGAGGCCTTGTCAAAAACAATAGGTTTACCTATAGATCGGGGGCCGGAAGAACTCAAAGACTTGCCGGAATATTTTGGCAAAGCCGCTCAAAAGCCCGACTTAAGCCGCTACAGCGTCAAAATTTTTGCCGAAATTGTCGATGCGCCGAATGTCACTGTTGAAGAGGTGGTTAAACGCGCCTATTACTATAAAAAAAATGGCGCTGATGTTATAGATATAGGCTGTTTACCCAGTACCGATTTTCCCCACATGGAAGACATTATTCGGACCTTGAAACAGGAAGGTTTTACGGTCAGTATCGATTCATTGGATGAAAGTGATTTGCTCAGAGGCGGCAAAGCGGGGGCTGATTATATGCTCAGTCTGCATGAAAGCACGCTCTGGATTGCTGACATCGTTGCGGCAACGCCGATTTTAATTCCGGAAAAACATGAAGATTTGGCGTCGCTGGATAGAGCCATTAAGGCTATACAGGCAAAAAATCGCGCTTTTATTGTCGATCCGATTTTAGACCCGCTGCATTTTGGCTTTACGCAATCCATTGTGCGTTATCACGAAGTCAGAAAAAATCATCCGGATGTGGAAATAATGATGGGTGTAGGCAATATTACCGAACTGACCCACGCGGATACTGCGGGTATGAATGCCTTGTTGCTGGGAATTTGTTCAGAGCTCAATATCAACAACATCCTGGCAACCGAAGTCAGCAAACATGCCTGCCGGGCGATAAAGGAAGCGGATCTGGCTCGGCGTATTCTGTTTGCGGCAAAAGAACATGACACGCTACCCAAACATATCGATCCCGGCTTGATGGCTCTGCATGAGATTTCGCCTTTTCCTTATTCAGTGGACGAAATCAGGGAACTTGCCGGACAAATTACAGACCCCAGTTTTCGCATTCAAAACAGCGCCGAAGGCTTGCATATTTTTAATCGTGATGGCTTGCACACTGCCACTGATCCGTTTGATTTATTTCCTAAACTTCACGTTGAAAATGACGGCGGTCATGCTTTTTATTTAGGCGTTGAGCTGGCTCGCGCTGAAGTAGCCTGGCAATTGGGCAAACGTTTTACGCAGGATCAAGCGTTGAACTGGGGCTGCGCTACAGATCAGGCTGAACTAACCGTTGATCTGCACACCTTTAAACCGGCTGGAACTACCTTACAAAAGAAATAATGATTCAGGAAACCATAGTTACCACTCAGAATAGTTCAGGTATCGCCCACATTGCGCCTATGGGCATTCATGTTAACGGCGATGACTTTATTATCCTGCCGTTTCGTCCTTCTACGACGCTCAATAATCTGTTGGAAAGTAAAACAGCAGTCCTTAACTACTGCGATGATGTGCGGGTTTTTGCGGGTTGTTTAACCGGGCGGCGGGACTGGCCGTTGACAGTGGCGGAAAAAATTAGCGGTCAGGTGCTTTCCTGTGCATTGGCGCATACCGAAGTTGAACTGGTGCGTATTGAAGACGATCCCACTCGGCCCAGATTATTCTGTAGAGCTGTTCACACTGTGAATCACGCTCCATTTACGGGCTTTAACCGCGCCCAGTATTCAGTATTGGAAGCGGCTATTTTAATTAGCCGGTTAAATAGATTGCCTATAGAAAAAATAGAAGCGGAAATCGACTACCTGCGTATCGGTCTTGAAAAAACAGCAGGTGACAGAGAATTGGAGGCGTGGGGATGGTTGATGGCCGTCATAGAAAAATTTAAAGCAGAGGTCAAGGCATGACCGGAATGCTTGCCAGTGTCAACAGTTTGGAAGAAGCCTTGCTGGTGTTGAGTGCGGACGTTGATATTATTGATCTTAAACAACCCGCTTTGGGTGCGCTGGGTGCTTTGGATATTGCTACCGTTAAGCAGCTTGTTGCCGAGATTGGTGGACGTTGTCCTGTTAGTGCAACCATTGGTGACCTGCCCATGCAGCCTGAGCCGGTTTTTAATGCCGTCAAGGCAATGGCCGAAACGGGTGTCGATTATATAAAAATAGGTTTTTTTCCTGGTGATGACTGGCAGGGGACTGTAAAGAAATTGTCCGCTTTAACCCAACAAAACCGTGCCTTAATTGCTGTGTTATTTGCCGATACACAACCTGATTTTGCCATTATGGGGTTGCTGAAAGATGTTGGTTTCGCAGGCGTTATGTTGGATACCATGGACAAACAGAAAGGTTCATTAACTCAGCTGATGGCAAAGATGGAGATTGCGCAATTTGTTACGCAAGCCAAAGTCCGGCAGTTGCTCTGTGGACTGGCGGGTTCGCTGAGATTGGAAGACATACCCGAACTTATGCTTTATCAGGCTGATTATCTTGGTTTTAGAGGTGCGCTATGTCAGGAACAAAACAGGGTAGGGCAGTTGAATAGGCAGTCTGTTACGCGGATCAAGCACGCCATAAAATACCCTGCTTTAGAAACTTTGTAGGTGTTACGCAGTGGCTGAAGATTCTTGCTAATCAGGAGTAACAATGACTAACCATCGACTATCCATAATACCGGTTATTTTATTAATAACCCTGTCACAGCCAGTCTGGGCAACAGACTGGCCGACTTTAAATCTCCTTAAAACCGCTCCGTCGCAGTTACCAAAATCGCAAACCATAAAGGTCGGTCACGACCCCGTATACAATAAAGCTAAAGAATACGAGGCCTATCCGCTAGCTGAAATTCTTAATAAAATGGTAGTGCCGGATTCATTAAAAACGGATGAGCTGGTGATAGTGTTTACTGCCACGGATGGTTATAAGGTTGCTATGGCGTATAGTGATGCCATGGCGGAGCAGGGATTTATGTTAAGAGTAAATAGAAATGTCCGGTTCTGTAGCAAATGAATTGTCCGCTTTTTGTTGCGCCGGGAAACGGCGAAGGGCGGTAGCCTCGAAGCCGTTTCCCGGCGCGGCCGATGCGAAGCGGAGTCACGCTACGGCCTTGATTTCTGGTTTTTGACACGTCCCTTGGGCATCATACGCTGCCAACTTGCGTGGGCCGTGAAAAATGGCCACCCTGCCATCCTGGTAGCGATGCACACTGACTTTGGCCTTAACATAGTGACACCGGTGCCGGTCGATGGGGATCTGTAGCGTAAGCCCATCGAAACGCACACAGTTGTCATTGCCTACCGTCCGTTCAAAGTGTTCGCACAGGATGTCGTCCAGGCTTCCGCCTAGGAACGGCACGAAGGCCGTGCCTGCTTCCAAGGGCGGTTGGGCGAATTCGGCATTGAATGCGGGGCGGTAAATGTCCCGCAAGTAGGCATTCGCCGCTGCCATATCCGTTATGCCTGCCAAGGCCAGCTCTTTGGGCAGCCGGCCCTGATGCGTCGAAAAAGCCCGTTCTGAACGCCCCCGCGCCTGTGGGGAGTAAGCCGCAATCATGTGTATGCCCAAGTGTTTCATGGCGCGCCCGAATTGGGTGAGGTTGACTTTATCGACCTTGCCGCCAGCTTCGGGTGTCGTCCAGTAATGGCTGCCCCGGTCACTGTAGAAGGAGCTGAACAGGCCTTGGGCTTCGATAACGTCCTGTACTCCGCGAAAGCTGCTTTGAGTGCCTTCTTCGTCGACGAAGAACATCGAATAATGCTCGTTTGTCGCATCGTCCATCGTGACCACCAAATCCCAGTGCTGCCCTGGCGCCCACTCGTGCGTGGACGCATCCTGGTGCAGCATCATGCCCGGCAACGGGCTGCGCTCCCGCTGCTTGCGGTGTGCCCCGCGCTTGGTCGCCTTGGGCACCAGTTGCGCGTCCTGGAGACGGTTTTTTACCCAGGTGTAACTGCGTTCGCCACCGTTGCGCTTGTACCAGGCGTAAAAATGCTTGGCGTTCCAGCCCTCATGGCGTGTGCGGTAACTGTCAACCAACCGCACCACCTCGTCCACGGGCGCCCGCCGGTGCGAAACTTGGTCAAGCCGCTTGTCGATCAGCCCTTCCAGGCCTTCGTCCTCATAGCGGTCAATATGCCGCCGGAACGTCCTTTCGCACACCCCCAACAGCCGCGCTGCTTCTTCTTGCGTCAAACGCCCTTGCTGCCACCCACCATACGCTTCTTCGAATCTCATCTTCCGAGTCTCCTGTAGCCATTCTGTCCGTTTCATCCAGCACCTCCTTTGCGCTCTGAAACCGGACAGTTTATGTGCTACTAAACCGGACATTTAATTTACTCCCAACACGGAGCAGGGATTTATTGCTTTCGGGGATAATGGCGCGGAAAATAAAAAATGGCTGGATTTTAAATTTGGCAAACAAACCATGACGCCGGCACCTTATTATCTCGTCTGGCCGAAAAAAGGCCTGGATGAGTGGCGTTATCCATGGCCTTTTCAGCTGGTTTCGATATCGCTACAGCCTGCTAAAGCTTATTACGGAGTGGCCGCTCCTGCTCCTAATAACGATGCGCAGCTCGACAATAGTTTTGTGTTATTCAGTCGATATTGTATACGTTGTCATTCGGTTAATCTTTCCGGTGGCAAAGTCGGTCCTGAACTCAATATTCCAAAAAATATTACCGAATACTTTAAGGAACAGGAATTGCCAAAATTTATACTTAACGCCACTGCGTATCGTGCGGGGACTAAAATGCCCAATTTTGAAGGTACCATTACCGTCTATGATGTCGATGCTATCGTTTCTTATCTAAAACAAATGAAATCTGAAAAAGCCCAATAAAACTGATGGGTAACATGTTCTGTTTTTATTGCTTGTGCGAATTCAACTGCGCTGTGTTGAGTGAAGTCGCCATCAGATTTGCTGGGCGATTTATTATCTGACTATGGGTTACTCGTCTCAATAAAGCATTAAATATTTTTCCGCATATTCAGCAGCGGGAAGAGGGTGGCTAAAATAATAGCCTTGAAAAGCGGGACATCCTTGCTGCTTTAAAAGAGCGAATTGCTCTGCCGTTTCGACGCCTTCGGCAACAACAAACAAGTTTAGATGCTGCGCCATACTAATGATGGTTTCTACGATAACGGCATCACTTGCGTCCGTAAAAATATCCCTGATGAACCCCTGATCTATTTTTAATGCATCAATCGGCAACTGTTTCAAATACATCAATGAAGAATAACCCGTACCAAAATCATCCACGGCGATTGAAATACCCAGCGCTTTTAAGGCCTTCATTTTTGGTATCGTATCGTTAATATCAACAATCATCACACTCTCGGTTAATTCAATACCCAGCAAATGGGGTGCAATCCCGCTACTGTCTATTGCATGTTTTACCTGATCGACAAAATCTTGCTGCCTGAATTGACGAGAACTGACATTAACAGAAATGCGCGGCGGATTAAAACCGGCATCCCGCCAAACTTTAATCTGATTACATGCTTCCAACAATACCCATCGTCCTATATCCAGAATCAAGCTGCTTTCCTCTGCAACGGGGATAAAATCCACAGGTAACAGCATGCCTTTATCCAGGTGTTCCCAGCGTATTAGTGCTTCCGCGCTAAGTACAGTCTCCCCGGCATCGACTTGCGGCTGATAACACAATATAAACCTGCCATTATCAATAGCAGCCCTGAGATCTTTCTCCAGATTTAACCGCATATCAGCAGCTTCTTGCATACTGGGATGAAAAAAACTGATGGCATTGCGCCCACTGGCCTTGGAACGATACATCGCCGTATCGGCTTGTTGCAGAATCACCTCCGGGCTTTTGTGATTGTCGGGAAACAGCGTAATACCAATGCTGGTTGATATTTGATGCTGATATTGATTAAGCATAAACGGCTTATTTAATTTTTCTTTAATTTTTTCAGCGACAACCAAGGCTTGATCTGCAACCGTATTTAAACTTTCAGAATTTGCATGCAGTAATACAACAAATTCATCCCCGCCTAAACGGGCTGGCGTATCTTCTTCTCTAAGCGCCGAAAACAGACGGTTGGCAACTTGGGTGAGTAATTCATCACCTACCAGATGTCCTTGTGAATCGTTAAGTAATTTAAAATGATCCAGATCCAAATATATAAGAGCACCGAACTGCTTATGCCTTTTTGCAGTTGCCAACTCCTGATCAAATCTGTTCAGTAGTAAACGACGATTAGGTAATTTGGTCAAAGGATCATAAAAAGCCATTGCATGAATTTTGTCTTCTGCATCTTTTTTCTCGGTAATGTCCGAGAAAACGGATACATAATGGGTCACCTCACCCTTGTCGTTTTTAACTTCTGTAATGGTTTGCCATTCCGGATAGATTTCACCATTTTCTCGGCGATTCAACACCTCTCCTTCAAATCGGCCATTAGTCGTTAATTGCTTCCAGAAATCCTGAAAATATGCCTTATCATGACGCCCGGAACCTAGTATTCTTGGGTTTTTCCCCAAAACTTTTTCCTGAGAATAACCGGTAATTTCAGTGAAGGCCTTATTTACCTGCAGTATCTTGAAGTTCTTGTCAGTAATCATAATTCCTTGCTGACTTTCAAATGTAGTTGCTGCAAGGCGCAATTGTTCTTCCGCCTGTTTCTGTTTGGTTATATCAATTATAAAACCGGACATTTCTGTGACTTCGCCGTTGCCAACAGTCAAATGGACATAATCACGCAACCAGATAGAGCGGCCATCTGCTGTAATCATTCGATATTCAAAATCATGATTGCGATGGTTTCTGTTTTCTACTGCACAATATGCCAGTGCGGCTTCCCTGTCATCTTCATGAATATGTTGCGGCCAAAAATCAACTTCATTAATCCATTGCTCGACCGGGTAACCTAATAGGCTCTCGGCCTCATCACTGACGAACAAAAACCTGCAAGTAACCGGGTCTGCCCGCCAAACGATTGCCGATTGAGTTTGCACCAGATTTCTGAACTGCTGTTCGCTTGTTATTAATTTGCTATTGCTTTTATTGAGTTCCTCGGTACGTTTATCAACTTCAGATCTGACTGATTCATTCTGACCGGTTAAAACCAATAAACCGATACTCATAAAACCGGTCAAAAACATACCGCCGGCAAGCAGTTGCCATACTGACCAGGAATAATATTCACTGAGAAATTTTTTATCGGGGGCAATTTCCAACAGCCACTTTTGTTTGCCCAGAATTATGGTATCGCGATTAGTTAAAATTAACGGATCTGATAGCTCAAGAATATTATTGGATTGAAAAATAAATTGCTGCCGCCCTTCACTTTTGCCCTCGGAAATTTTAATAACCAGATGTTCAATGTTTTTGTTCAAAGCAGCTTCTACAAATTTTTTAACATTAAAAATTGCGACAACAAGGCCTTTCAGGCATTGACAGCTTTTTTCTCCTGTTTCAACTACAGGCATAAAAATAAGAAACTGATTTTTGTTCATTACTGTTACAAACCCGGAATCAAAATCAAGCTTATTGGCTACATCCGCGATTGAATTAAAGTCAGCATGGTTATTATTTTTATTGGTTGCTACGTATTGACTGACATAGTAATGCCCCGGGTTATTTTTTTGGGCATACAGCCATGCAATATGTGAAATCTCGGCATGATGATTAAAAGCTAGCAGTGAAAATAATCGAAAATCGGCTTCAGATATTGATTTATTTGAATCAGCTAATCCCTTAAACAGACTTAACGTAGTCAAATGATGCTGAAATTTATCTTGCAAATCATTGCTGATTATATGTGATTCCTTGCTGATGATTTTACGTAAACGCTCAACTTCATATTGCTGTGCCAATAGATAACCGACGGCGGTTATTGCAAACATGACACACAATGGTAAACCCAGCGATAATAAACGTTGCCGCCAAATTCTATGGGAGCGGTCAAAGACAATAAAAAATAGCGGGGTGAAAACAACGATGCCTGTACAATCGCCCATCCACCAGGTCAAGAAGGAAAAAACCATATCCTGTTTTATGATAATGCCCGTTAGCACTAGCCCATAAACGCTTAGAATGGCGGGGAAAAAAGTCGCGATTGGCCCGGCAAGCAGAAAAAAAAGGATAATCAATCGGGTCGAAATCAACGCATTGGGATATCCCGCATATTTTTTGACCAGGACACACCCCAGCCAGGTCCTGATAACGCTATTAATGGGATTAAGAAAAAATACCAGCAATTCCAGCGGGGATTCCAATGAAGTCGACAAATTGTAGAGTTCATAGTGTATCAATAACTCGGCCAGAAATATTCCCGGTAAAACCCGATAACCCCATAACAAAACAGCAGCCAGGCCAATCCCGGCTGGAGGCCAGATGGCGGTGGCGTAACTGGGGGGTAACGATAATGACAGCGTCATTTTGCCGGCAAAATAAAATAATACGGCGGTGAAAAAGGCAGGTAACCAACTTTTAATAATTGGATTTTGTAAGGTCATTACGCGCATGAATGGATCGTCCTTAATTGGGTACCTTAAAATTCATAGAAAGCACAGCAGCTGGTTTGTTTTAGCGATTACTTAAATTTACCAACCAAGGATAGTCTATCAGAGACTTCTTGAATATTTAATGTAACTACCCGCTTAATAGTTTAGGGCGAAAAAAATTCTATAAAACTGACATTTCGCAGCCCATTGGTATTCAATTGATATTAATAAATATTGTTTTTTGCTAGATTACAACATGATTTCAGTTTGTTGATCTTTAATAATTATTTTTAAGGGTGTGGAATGCCGGATAATGAATACTAAACTGGAGATTTATCGTTACTATGTGATTCATTTTAACGACCCAATTTGGCGCGATGACCCTAATCATCATTCATTAGCGGCTCGAGCAGGCGGGCGCAACATAAGTTAAGAAAATCCATAAGCTATGCTGATGATTTGCATATAAAACATACAATTTAACTCTGCTCATTAGTCTGTATGGCGTATAATTTGACTATAACTGCAACTTTTTTTAAAAGATTTAGATTATGTCAATCAGCCTGAGAAAAATTACCCATCAAGTTTTAGTCGGCGACGTTAAAGTCGGCGGCGGTGCGCCTATAGTCGTACAATCAATGACCAATACCGATACGGTTAATGTGTCTGCAACCGTTAACCAAATTATTGAACTGGCTACTGCGGGTTCTGAACTGGTTCGTATCACGGTCAATTCAGAAGAGGCAGCGAAAGCGGTTGCCGAGATTCGCAATAAACTCAATCAGAAAGGTTGTACTGTACCAATAGTAGGTGATTTCCATTTTAATGGCCACAAGTTACTGGAAAAATACCCTGACTGCGCAGAAGCTTTAGATAAATATCGCATTAATCCAGGTAACGTAGGACGCGGTAAAAGTCGCGATCCACAATTTCAGCAAATGATAGAATTCGCCTGCCAGTATAACAAACCAGTCCGTATTGGGGTAAATGGCGGCAGTTTGGATCAGGCCGTATTGACCCGGTTATTGGATGAAAACAGACTGCAAAAACATCCTGAACCTTTACCCGCTATAACCCGTAAAGCAATTGTTTTATCCGCGCTTGAAAGCGCTGCTAAAGCAGAAGAAATAGGTTTGGCAAAAAATAAAATCATTCTTTCCTGCAAGATCAGCAATGTACAGGAACTGATTAATATTTATCAGGATTTATCCAGTCGTTGTGATTATGCTTTGCATCTGGGTCTTACCGAGGCAGGTATGGGTTCCAAGGGCATCGTATCTTCAGCCGCTGCTTTATCGGTATTAATGCAGCAGGGTATTGGCGACACTATTCGTATTTCTCTAACGCCTGAACCCGGTGCATCAAGAACCCAGGAAGTCATTGTTGGCCAGGAAATTCTTCAGACTATGGGGTTTCGTTCGTTTACCCCTATGGTTATTTCTTGTCCCGGTTGTGGTCGCACCACCAGTGATTATTTCCAAAAACTGGCTATGGATATTCAAACCTATTTGCGTGATCAAATGCCGATATGGCGCACCCAATATCCAGGTGTGGAAAGTATGGAAATTGCCGTTATGGGCTGTGTAGTTAATGGTCCAGGGGAAAGTAAAAGTGCCAATATCGGCATCAGTTTACCGGGCACCGGCGAATCACCCGTAGCGCCCGTTTATGAAGATGGTGAAAAAACAGTCACTCTTAAAGGCGACAGAATTGCTGAAGAATTTCAGGAAATAGTACAGCGCTATATTGAATCGCATTACGCTGCATAATGTGATTCTTAAAAATAAATAATCTGTAAATGGTGGGCAAACGATTAAGCGGTTTGCCTACCGTATGTTTATTTCAGTCTTTCAATGTGTATCAATGTGGCTTTTAAAGAAGCCAAGACATCTACAAATAGAAAAACCATTGAACTAAAGATAAACAAGACGCTAAAGACCACAAATAAAATTAAGGCTCCGTCACTGATATGTACTATAAATCTGGAATAGATTGATCCAAGCAAAAACACTCCGCTGGTTATTGCGCTACATAACAACAGGCCAAAACTCCATTTAAGTAATTGGCATCGAAACACCATTGCATTGAGTTCTTTGGCAAGTTTGGTAGCCTCATGACTTTTTTGCAAGTCATCATAGATTTCTCTTACTCGACCTATGGCATGGGTATAGCGGGCATTTAGAGTTAAAGCAAAAAGTCCAATACTGGAAAATAAGACCAATGAACCGGTAATCAGACTAACAATACCATCGAGTTCGCTGACCATTAGCCGTCCTCCCTATCGATACGTGAACTGGTTAAAATGGGTGCATATACAAACATAAACAAAGAAAATGCTGCAAGCCAGGATAGCGTAGAACCATAAATTAAAATGTTGTACCAGTTGGGCAACGCTATCGGTAATAAAACTCTGAGCAATGCGGCCAAATTAATCAATACAAACGCGATAGCCATGGCATTTGAGGCTCTGAGGGCTCGGCCAGTATGACCTAATGATACCCGTGCCATCATTCCTAAAGTTAACACACCTATGCCGCCAATAGTAAACGCATGTAAGGCTAAAGAGGGCAATACCCATGCGTATGCAGACAATGCCGTTAATATAAATCCAAGAATAATCCAGCCATAACCCGCATAAAGTATCCATAACAAAGGAACATACCAAATGCGTTGCACATACCAGCCCGATAGGCGGGCGCTATTCACTATTACGGCGAAAATCGCTGTTAGCGCTAAAAAAGTCCCCGATATAGCCGATATTTGCAAAGTAAAGACCACAACGGCCGAGCCAATGGATAATACATCCAATAGCGGATTTCTAATAATCAGTGTTCCAGACAAGCCTCGTTCCGTGAAAAAGGGAAACACCCGTCCGGCAAGTATCAGAATCAGGATAATAATTGTCGCGACGACGAGTTGAATGCCAGTCCATGCGGTGTTTTGGCATAGCCCCAGAATCTCGCCATGTATCAAGCTATTACCTAGCGTTAGCAGCAGTAACAGCCCGATAAAAACCAGGCTTTTGTAATGCCTGGCCTGCATAATCGGTTTGCTGATTTGATATGCCAGGATGGGCAGGAAAGCAAAATCAGTGACTGCAATCAGGACATCAGGTAATAAACCTGCATAAAAAGGCAAAATGCGACCATAAATCCATAACAAAGCCAGTCCGGCTAATTTATCGCCGGTCAGGGTGGGTTTGCCTGTCCAGTTTTTAACAGCGGTTAATAAAAACCCGGCAATAACGGCAACGGAATAACCCAGCAGCATTTCATGGGCATGCCAATAATTATTGGTAAAATAATGATCCGCGGTTAATGAGCCTTTAAAAATCGCATTCCAAAGCACGATTAAAATGAGCGCTGATAGTCCGGCCAAGGCAAAGAAAACTCTAAAGCCCAGGCCAAAAAGAGGGGTATCAAAAATTTTTTGTGTGTTCATAGAGTTGTATTTTCCAGCCAGTCCAGCTCTGCATTCGAGAAACCTGCAATTATACGCATTTCTCTATTAAAAGGGCCTTTTGGCTTGCCGCCCTGGTAATATTGCTTGATTAATTCACGATATTTAGCTTCAGGTTCAAAGCCTTGTTGCTCGCAGACAAATTTGAACCAGTATGAACCACGTTCTACATGGCCTACTTCATCAGTTAAGATGCAGTTTAATAGCGCTACACTTGAGTCGTCACCCATTTGCCTGAATTTGGCGATGATGGCTGGCGTTACATCCAATCCACGCGCTTCCATACAGCGCGGCACCATAGCCAATCTCGCCAGTAGATTATCAGCGGTATCTTTAGCATGATCCCACAAACCGTTATGTGCGGGTAAATCACCATAATTCAAATTCATTGCCAGTAAATGTGTTCTGATTAATTCAAAATGCTGCGCTTCTTCATCGGCAACCCGCAGCCAATCCTGATAAAATTGACCGTGCATGCCGCGAAAACGATAGAGCATATCCCAAGCCAGATAAATCGCCACGAATTCGACGTGAGCAATGGCATGAAAGAAGGCGGCAACACCGTCAGCAGAACCGAGTTTTCGTTTGGGCATGTCACGTGGGGACAATAATACCGGCTTATCAGGAAACTTTACCTGGGCAATCGGCAATACCGGTTGGTCTGTTATAAGGCTTAATTCACCGATTTCTAACAAGTATCGGGCCTGATGGGTCAGCGCCAGTTTTTCGTCGATGGCGGCATGATGCAAACACGCTTCGGCAAACTCAAATACATTTTTCATTACAAACTGTTTGTGGATACATGAATAAAATTGTGGATTTCTTGTTACTGTTATTTTACTGCTTGTTTATTTACTGGCTTTCAGATCAAACATCTCTTAAAACGCCTTTTGACTTTGGCTTTGATTTGCAGGACAAACTATATCACGCCGGCGCCTATTTTATTATGGGGCTATTGGCATGGCGCAGTTTTAGACACTTGGTCAGTTCACCTATTATACTGGCTTTGCTCAGTATTGCTTTTTGCAGTTTATTCGGGCTATCTGATGAGTGGCATCAGTCATTTGTGGTGGGACGTGAGTCAGATGCCGCTGATTGGGTTGCCGATACCAGTGGCTCGGTGTTGGCTATAGTGTTGCTGTATAAATTACGCTAATGTTAAAGCCTGTAAAGGCAAGGCTTCACTTAAATTGAATCGATATTGTTGGTATCTGTCTCATTCAATCAAAGCTATGTCATCCTCAGGAGCGCCAAGATCACTGAAATCAGAAGACAAGAGATCGCCGCAACCATTTAGCATGTCATCGGAAAGGCCTCTTTTCCAATTCAACAGTTGGTAACTGATGGTTTTGCAGGAAGTCAATCACCGCAGCCGCAATGCCTTGCTGATCACCTGCGCTCCGTGAAATATCGCCATACTCCGAGCATAAGCGCTGAGTCGTTTGCGCCATGTCTTCGGACAAATTCGTAAAAGGTGAATGCAATACCTCCGTATTGATTTGCTGCAGACGGGTACGAAAAGAAACGATAAGGATCATGCCACCCAGTTCTCCAGTAACAATCCGGGTACCCTTTCAAATTCGCGCAGATTGTTGCTGACCAACACCAATCCTTTGCTCCGAGCATGTGCGGCAATATGCAGATCATTCACTCCAATGGTTTGACCGGTTTGCTCCAAAACTGCGCGGATATTGCCGTAGTGATAAGCCTCTGCATCGGCATAAGCTAGGGTTATCAAACGACTACAAAAATCTTCAACAACAGCCAAATTGCGCGTGGGAAATTTGCTTTTTTCTGCGCCATGTACCAGCTCGGCGAGAGTAATTGTGGATATAGCCATGCGTCCATGCTGTTTATTGAACATCGCCAACGCTTCAATCGGGCGTTGTTTGATGACATAAATGACAATATTGGTATCGAGCAAATATTTCAGCATTTGATAAACGGCGCTTACAGGCTGTCGCGTTCGCTTTGCTGCTGGTCGGCGCGTTCGCTCATGAAATCGTCACTAACTGATGCCCCAGCCAAAAAGAAACTGTCCCAGGCTGATTCTGCGGGGGCAATAACGCGTTCCATACCCACTACCCGCACATCAACTTTTTTCACGGAATCGGGAAAGCGCATTTCTGCGGGCAAGCGGACTGCCTGACTGCGGTTATTGGTAAATACGGTGCTGGTAGTCATACATTACTCCAATGTTGCTATATACAATTACTATATCCCTGTAGGATCAACAGTGTCAAATGCTTTCAGGCGTTTTTCTTGCGGGACACCGCGCCCTTGGCAATGGCGTCGTCCATTTCTTCCAAGGTAACTGTCGACCCGGTATAACCCAAAATTTGGGGCTCTTCTTCAACCCGTGGGATTTTCACCGGACGCATGACAATCGCGTCGCCTTGGCGTTCAAAAACCAGTTCAGCGCCCGGTTTCAAGCCCAGTGCATGAATAAGATTGTCGGGAATGTGGACATCGCCGTGGATGGATAAGGTAGGCATGTGGTTATTCTCGCACTTTTGCTGGTTCCCAATCTCCAGATTGGGAACCTCGAAGCGAAGCTCTGGCTTCGCGAAACAGGAAGCTGGAGCTTCCAAAACCGCATTCCCAAGCTTGAGCTTGGGAACTGGCGAACGAATTCTATTATATGGTTTTATTGGCTTTCGAGAATCATAATCCATTAAACTGTTCTTAATTTTTTTATTGATTCAACAAAGCAATCAGGAAGCCTCATGGCTAAAGCAGTAAAAGAAGTCAAAGATGAACCACTCGAAAAACAACTTTGGAAAGCCGCAGACAAACTGCGAAAAAACATTGATGCCGCCGAATACAAACATGTGGTGTTGGGCTTAATCTTCCTCAAATATATTTCGGATTCATTCGAAGAGCATTTTGCTAAATTACAAGCGGGCGAGGGCGATTATGCGGGCGCAGACCCCGAAGATAAGGACGAATATAAAGCCGAAAATGTATTCTTTGTCCCGTCTGAAGCCCGTTGGACATTTCTGCAAGCCCAAGCCAAGCAACCGAAAATCGGCACGTTTGCCGATGAAGCTATGGATGCTCTTGAAAAAGAAAACCCCTCGCTCAAAGGCGTATTGCCCAAGGTCTTTGCACGACAGAACCTCGATCCAGCCAGTCTTGGCGGCTTGATTGATTTGGTGAGCAATATCGCGCTTGGCGATGCCAAAGCCCGTAGCGCCGATGTGTTAGGGCATGTGTTTGAGTATTTCCTCGGTGAATTTGCCCTCGCCGAAGGCAAGCAAGGCGGCCAGTTCTATACGCCGCGCAGTATTGTTGAGTTGTTGGTCAAAATGCTGGAGCCTTATTCAGGACGGGTATTTGATCCCTGCTGTGGATCGGGCGGCATGTTTGTGCAATCAGAAAAGTTTGTCGAAGAACACCAAGGCCGCATTGACGATATTTCTATTTACGGGCAGGAAAGCAATCAGACCACGTGGCGGCTGGCTAAAATGAACCTTGCCATTCGCGGCATTGATAGCTCGCAAGTCAAATGGAACAACGAAGGCTCGTTTTTGAACGATGCTCACAAAGACTTAAAAGCCGATTACATCATCGCCAATCCGCCGTTTAACGTCAGTGATTGGAGCGGTGAGCTCTTACGCACCGATGGCCGCTGGCAATACGGCACACCGCCCGCAGGCAACGCCAACTTTGCCTGGTTACAACACTTTGCCTTATCACCTTGCCCCTAGCGGTCAAGCGGGCATTGTCTTGGCAAAAGGGGCGCTCACCTCAAAAACCAGTGGTGAAGGCGACATTCGCAAAGCCCTGATTGAAGACGGCAACCTGATTGATTGCATCGTCAACCTTCCCGCCAAACTGTTTTTGAATACCCAAATCCCCGCCGCCTTGTGGTTTATGAGCCGTAACCGCAACAACGGCAAATTTAGAAATCGGAGCGGTGAAATTCTGTTTATTGATGCACGGAATTTAGGGCATCTGATCAATCGCCGCACCCGTGAACTCTCCGAAGACGATATTCAGCAAATTGCCGATACTTACCACAACTGGCGAAATCCTGATGGCACTTATGAAGACATTAAAGGCTTTTGTTGTTCCGCTTCTATTGAGCGGGTCAAGGAATTGGATTATGTCTTAACACCTGGGCGTTATGTCGGCTTGCCTGATGATGAGGATGATTTTGATTTTAAGGAGCGCTTTACCGCGCTGAAAGCAGAGTTTGAAGCACAGTTGCTGGAAGAAGCCGAACTCAATAAGGCGATTGCCGAGAATTTGGCAAAGGTAAAGTTATGCCAGATGCTCGATCAGATTATGGGCTAGCGACGCTAAAACAGTTGGCGCCACAGTTACAACAGGAATACGGGGCGGGCTTTAGTTATTCCAGCTTAACCTGGATGATCAAATTCTATAGCTACCTGCCTGAACAGACAATTGTTGCGACACTGTCGCAACAATTGAGCTGGTCGCACTTTGTCGAACTCATCAAGATCGAAGACGAACTCAAGCGCGGGTTTTATATCCGAGATTGAGTTATGGGTGAGCGACTTACGTGTAAAATGAACATCGAATTTGATAGCGCGAAAAGTGAGAAAAATATTAAAGAACGAGGCATAAGTTTTGAGTTGGCGACTGATTTTGATTTAGCGACTGCAAAAATTTGGCCTGATGCCCGTCGGGATTATGGAGAAGAACGGTTTATTGCATTGGGCCATATTGGCGATAGATTATATTCAATGGTTTTTACAGTGCGCGGCGATGTGTTACGCATTATCAGCCTTAGAAAAGCGAATAAACGTGAGGTAAAAAGTTATGAGCAGCAAAAAGCCTAATCCAGAATTGATTGATGACGAAAATCCAGAGTGGACAGCGGCAATGTTTAGCGAGGCTAAAACGGCGGCTGAATTGTTTCCGCATTTAATTAAGTCAGAGAAGGCGCAAAAGGTAAATATTGCCATTGATTATGATGCCGATATTGTTTCAGCTTTTCGCGCTGCGGGCAGTAATTGGCAAGCCCGCATGAATGATGCACTCAGGGAGTGGTTACGGGAACATGCGTTGTGATAAGGCAAGGTTTAGGGTATGAGTGAGTGGCGGGAGTGTAAGTTAGGTGATGTTGCAGATATTCAAACCGGTCCTTTTGGTAGCCAACTGCATTCATCAGATTATGTGCCAGTCGGTATTCCTTCAATAATGCCAACGAATATTGGAACTCGCTTAGAAATTAACAGAAATAATATTGCTTGTATTACTGAAGACGACGCACAACGACTCGTCAAGTATCTCGTTAAAGACGGTGATATTGTATATAGCCGTAGGGGCGATGTTGAAAAATGCGCTTTTATCACTAAAAATGAGTCTGGGTGGCTTTGCGGTACAGGTTGTTTACGAGTTCGATTTATTTCAGATGAGGTTTCGCCAAATTTTTGCGCTTACTACTTGTCAACGGATGAAATGAAAGGTTGGGTTAGTGGAAATGCCGTTGGCACAACGATGCCCAATTTAAATTCATCAATTTTGCGCCGATTACCATTATCGCTTCCATCTCTCCCAGAACAAAAAGCCATCGCCGCCGTCCTTACCAGTCTGGACGACAAAATCGACCTGCTGCACCGCCAAAACCTTACCCTCGAAGCCATGGCAGAAACACTGTTTCGGCAGTGGTTTGTGGTAGAGGCGCAGGGATGATTGGGAGATTAGGCCATTAGGTGAGTTTGTAACTGTTAAAAGGGGTGGCTCACCTAGACCAATTCAGGAATATCTTTCAGAAACAGGGTTAAGATGGTTAAAAATTTCGGATGCCACGAAAACAGCGTCACCATTCATTTTTGAAATCAAGGAACATATAAAAGAAGAGGGCCTAAATAAAACCACTTTTTTGAAAGCGGGTACTTTAGTTTTATCAAATAGTGCTACACCTGGTATTCCTAAAATATTACAGATAGATTCTTGTATTCATGATGGATGGCTACATTTTCCAAAATCCTATTTCTCCAATGAATTCTTATATCTTCTCTTTAAGAAAATCCGACCTGAATTATTAAGTCAAGGTAATGGGAGCATATTCACGAATCTTAAAACGGATATTTTGAAAGAATACCCGATTCCAATTGCTGACGATGAGAGTTTGCAGTTTTTCGATGATCAAGTAAAACCAATATTTGAGAAGTTACTTAAAAATTCAACACAAATCCGCACCCTAGAAACCCTCCACGACACCCTGTTACCCAAACTAATGAGCGGAGAAGTGCGGGTAAATCTAACCCCAAAGGTAACACACCATGCAAGCCTATTATGAAATAGAAACCGATATTCCCGTTAATCATCAGCTTAACATTCAGCTACCCGATACTATCCCAGCAGGAAGGGCAAAAATAGCGGTTATTTATGATGTAGCTGAGTTGTCGTCGCCCATAGACAAAAAAAAACTGATGGCGAATTTCTTGGCTAGCCTGCCAGATAATCCGGAAGGCGGTTTATCTGTGGAAGAAATCGATACATACATTCATGGCGAACGTGCAAGCTGGGACGACTAACATGCCAACAGTCTATTTGGATAGTTGCATGATTATCGGCTTGATAGAGGGAACGGCACAACAAAGGCAGCTACTCAAAACGCATTTATTCAACCATACGATTTACAGTAGCGAACTGGCAAGATTAGAAACAAGGCTTTTAGCCATTCGCAATAATGACCAAGATAATTTGTGCCAATTTGACAGCTTTTTCATGGCTTGTGAAATAATCGCTTTAGACCGCGCTACTTTTGACAGAGCAACTTTGTTAAGGGCAAATAGCAAGCTAAAAACACCAGACGCACTGCATTTAGCCGTTGCAATTGAAGCAAGCTGCCATGAATTTTGGACAAATGACAAACAATTAGCCGTTATAGCCAGTCAACATCTAAAAGTGATGAATTGGGACGCATTAGGTAAATTATGAGCAATATTGATGCAAAACCTAAAACATTGGTTGATTTTTTAGGCAAGGTTAAAGCACATGGCCGTTTTTATTCAGCCCAACAAATTGATGAATTCATAGTAAGCAACCGGGAAGATTGGATAATAAATCAGCCTCCAAAAAATACTTGCAAGCCCGATAGCGGAAAATCCAGCGGTAGAACATAATGAACCGCTTAACCGAATCCGCCATTGAAGCATTGGCTATCAAGCTATTTGAACGTTTGGGCTACGAGTACATTTATGCACCTGACATTGCCTCAGAAAGCGACAGGGCAGAACGGAACCAGTACGATGAGGTCATACTCAAATGACGCTTGAACAAGGCAATTCGACGCATCAATCCATTGGCACCCCCTCATGCCCTGCAACAAGCTATTAAAGAAGTGGAGCGCATCCATTCGCCAGGATTATTAGCCAATAACGAAACTTTCCATCGTTTGCTGACGGAAGGGGTAAAAGTAAGCTACCAGCAAGACGGCAACGAGCGCGGTGATTTGGTCTGGCTGATTGATTTTGCCAATCCGGACAATAACGAATTTGTCGTCGCCAATCAATTCACGGTGATTGAAAACAATCAGAACAAACGCCCCGATATTGTACTGTTTGTCAATGGCCTGCCTTTGGTGGTGATCGAGCTTAAAAATGCCGCCGATGAAAATGCCACCATTAAATCCGCCTATCAGCAATTAGATACTTACAAACACACAATTCCAAGCCTGTTCACCACAACGCCATTTTGGTTATTTCCGATGGTCTGGAAGCCAAGGCGGGGTCTTTGTCGGCAGGATTGAGCCGTTTTATGACCTGGAAATCAGCCGATGGCAAAGCCGAAGCCTCGCATTTGGTCAGCCAACTTGAAACCTTGATTAACGGCATGTTGAACAAGGCGACCTTGCTGGATTTGATTCGGCATTTCATCGTCTTTGAAAAATCCAAAAAAGAAGACCCGCAAACCGGCGTGATTAGCATCAGCACGGTAAAAAAACTGGCCGCCTATCACCAGTATTACGCGGTGAATGCCGCCATAGCCTCGACACTCCGCGCTGCCGGGTTTAAGCAATCAGCCGCTATTGGCGAAAGTCCAGCCAGTTACGGTTTGCCGGGCGTAACCAACCAACCCAAAGGAGACCAAAAAGCGGGGGTGGTCTGGCATACCCAAGGCTCTGGCAAATCGCTGTCCATGGTGTTTTATACCGGCAAGCTCGTTTTGGCCTTGGATAATCCAACCGTGCTGGTCATTACCGACCGTAACGATCTGGATGATCAATTCTTCGATACCTTTGCCGCGTCTTCGCAATTACTACGGCAAGAACCCAAACAGGTTGAAGACCGGCAACACCTCAAAGAACTGCTGAAAGTCGCCTCTGGCGGGGTGATTTTTTCCACCATCCAAAAGTTTCAGCCCGAAGAAGGCAATGTTTACGAAGAATTATCCAGCCGCCGTAACATTGTCGTGATTGCCGATGAAGCACACCGCACCCAATACGGATTTCAAGCCAAAACCATTGATGAGAAAGATGCCAATGGCGAAGTGATCGGCAAAAAAGTGGTCTATGGCTTTGCCAAATATCTGCGCGATGCCTTGCCCAATGCCACCTATTTAGGCTTTACCGGCACACCGATTGAAAAAACCGATGTGAACACACCCGCCGTGTTCGGCAATTATGTCGATATTTACGACATTGCCCAAGCCGTTGAAGACGGCGCTACGGTGCGGATTTTCTATGAAAGCCGTTTGGCTAAAGTGGGCTTAAGCGATGAAGGCAAAAAGCTGATTGCTGAATTCGATGAAGAGCTGGATCAAGACGAACTCACTGAAACCCAAAAAGCCAAGTCCAAATGGACACAAATGGAAGCCTTGGTGGGCAGTGAGCAACGGATTAAAAATATCGCGCAAGATATTGTCAGCCACTTTGAAGCGCGGCAAGAAGTGTTTGCTGGCAAAGGCATGATCGTGAGCATGTCTCGCCGTATTGCCGTTGAACTGTATGATGAAATCATCAAACTCAAACCGGAATGGCATTCGGATGATTTGAACAAGGGCGTCATTAAAGTGGTGATGACGGCTTCATCATCGGACGGCCCTAAACTCGCCAAACACCACACCACCAAGAAACAACGCAAAGCCTTGGCCGAGCGCATGAAAGACAATGATGATGAACTCAAGCTGGTGATTGTGCGCGATATGTGGCTGACGGGCTTTGATGCGCCCAGTATGCACACGCTGTATATCGACAAGCCGATGAAAGGCCACAATTTGATGCAAGCGATTGCACGGGTAAACCGCGTGTATCTGGATAAGCCTGGCGGATTGGTGGTGGATTATCTGGGCATTGCCTCCGATCTCAAAGAAGCCTTGTCGTTTTATTCGGATGCAGGTGGTAAGGGTGATCCAACCTTGTTACAGGAACAGGCCGTAGAGCTGATGCTGGAGAAAATCGAAGTCGTATCGGCGATGTATCACGGCTTTGCTTATGAGGATTATTTTGACGCGGAAACCGCGCAAAAATTAGCGCTGATCTTGGCCGCCGAAGAGCATATTTTAGGGCTGGAGGATGGCAAAAAACGCTATATCAATGAAGTCACCGCCCTATCCCAAGCCTTTGCCATTGCCATTCCGCATGAGCAAGCCATGGAAGCTAAAGACGAAGTAGCATTTTTTCAGGCGGTCAAGGCACGGCTGGCAAAGTTTGATGGCACGGGCGGCGGCAGAACCAATGAAGAGATAGAAACCACAATCCGCCAAGTGATAGACAAAGCCCTGGTGTCAGAACAGGTCATCGACGTTTTTGATGCCGCAGGGATCAAAAAGCCTGAGATTTCTATTCTTTCAGAAGAGTTTTTGCTGGAACTCAAAGGCATGGAACATAAAAATGTGGCTTTGGAAGTGCTGAAAAAACTGCTCAATGATGAACTGAAAGTCCGTGCCAAAAAGAACCTGGTACAAAGCAAATCCCTCATGGAAATGTTGGAAAACGCGATCAAGAAATACCACAACAAAATCCTGACGGCCGCCGAAGTGATGGAAGAGCTGATCAAAATCAGCAAGGAAATAGTCGCTTCCGATAATGAAGCAAAAACACTTGGGCTAACTGAATTCGAGTACGCCTTTTACACGGCAGTGGCTAGCAATGACAGCGCTAAGGAGCTGATGCAACACGACCAGTTACGCGAATTGGCGGTTGTGTTGACGCAAAAAGTGAGAGAAAACGCCTCTATTGACTGGACGATTAAAGAAAGCGTGAGAGCCCGATTAAAGGTCATTGTGAAGCGGCTCTTGCGACAATATGGTTATCCGCCGGATATGCAATTGCTCGCCACGGAAACGGTGTTAAAGCAAGCGGAAATGATTGCCAATGAGTTGGCGAGCAAATAAAGTCGATGAATGAAGAATTCAGCACGATAATCAGTGCAGAGCAAATTTCTAAACTGAAGCAATGAGTATCTGAGTTATTTGCTTTTTTGATTGGCATATTTACCGATGAATCAGCATCATCGTCAGAGGTTAGCTGTCATCCAACAGCACAGGCTGGACACTATCACTGTGCAATTCCATGACTTCAACACTGCGGAGTTTACGTTCCATGACTTTGGTGCGCGTAGTTTGCAGGGTTTCCAGTGAATTGGACGCGGAGTTGATGTGTTTATGCACTGCCGCCAATTGCTCGGAATATTTGACGAATTCTGTTTTAACTTCGGCCAGCACTTTCCAGACTTCGCTGCTGCGTTTTTGCACGGCCAGGGTTCTAAAACCCATGCTTAAACTGTTCAGCAATGCCGACAGGGTAGTCGGGCCGGTAATTGTGATACGGTGGGTTCTTTGCAAACGTTCAAACAGCTCGGGATGGCGCAGGATTTCGGCATAAAGGCTTTCAACCGGCAGAAACAGGATCGCAAAATCGGTGGTATGCGGCGGATCAATGTATTTGCTGCTGATGTCTTTGGCAAAGCTTTCTATTGCTTTTAACAGTAGTTTTTGTGCCGTATCAATAGTAACGATATTGCCTTCTTCCCAAGCGGTCAGTAATGATTGATAGCTTTCCAGCGGAAATTTTGAATCAATCGGTAACCAGACAGTCTTTTCGTCGGACTTACCCGGTAATTTGACCGCGAATTCGACGTTTTCCCGGCTACCCTGTTTGGTGGCTACATTGAGGGCATATTGGTCAGGCGACAGAATTTGTTCAAGGATATTGCCTAATTGATACTCACCCAATATGCCACGGGTTTTGACGTTGGATAACACTTTTTTAAGATCGCCGACACCAATCGCCAGATTTTGCATTTCGCCCAGCCCTTTATGGACTTGTTCCAACCGGTCACTAACTTGTTTAAACGATTCGCCAAGACGTTTTTCCAGGGTATCATGCAGTTTCTCGTCAACGGTTTTGCGCATTTCGTTAAGCTGCAAGTTATTGTCGTCCCGGATTGCTTTTAATTGATGTTCTATGGTTTGGCGGATTTCCATGATGCTGTTTTTCGCTTGTACATTGGCTGCGGCTTGTTGTTTGTTTAACTCAGCAAACTGGATGCGCAATTGTTCGTTAAAGTCCTTGATGCTTTCTGAGAATTTACCCTCGAACGATTTCAAACCATTGTTTAATTCATCGCGATTGACTTTTGCATCGTTTTTGATGGTAGTATCAAATGCATCGAGCTTTTGCAGAGTTTTATCCCGAAACTCGTCCTGTTTTTTGTTTAGAGCTTCGCTGGTTGTGTGAAATGATTGTGAAACACTTTGTTTAAAATCATTTGAATTGTTGATCAGTTTTTCTGAAAGTTCGTTTAGTGCTGCTTTGAACGAATTGAGCTGCTGAATTTGTATCGCGCTGTTTTCAGAAATACGTTTGAGCAGTGTGTCTTGCAGGTTTTTAAAAACATCTTGGATTTCACGCCGATTTTCGGTACTTACCTCCCTGAGTTCTTTTCTGGATTCGATAAATGCATTGTTTAAGCCGACTTCATTATTCTGTAGTAAACGAGTCAACTCCAAGTAGGCTGCTTCTGGATTGCCTATCAACAGCCGGTTTACTTTTGATAACACAATTGCCAGCAAAATCAATACGGCGAACAGAAGCATCCCGCCAAGTATTAAGGTTATATTTAATGGTTCGGTCATGGTAGTTTTTATAAATGGGACCCAACAACCCCAACTGAGTTGTTTTATGATTTAATGCCAGGATAGTACCTTGTTTTACCAATTTTTCCGAAAACAAATGATTGTTATCTTTTTAAACTTTGCTTTTAATTTAGTTGCGCTTTCGCCTTGTACCTTTTTTAGCCGTTCGACTAAAATGCTTTTTTTTAAATCTACCTTGATACAAACTCATGTCCAAAGATATTCGCATTGAAAGATGGAGCGGTGCAGCGCTTCAGCAATATATTCCTGAACTCGCGCGTCTTAGAATTGAGGTATTTCGTGACTTTCCCTACTTGTACGACGGGGATTACGACTATGAAAAAAAATACCTGCAAACCTATATCGACACGCCTGAAAGCGTCATCGTCTTGGCGTTTGATGGCGCTAAAGTGGTCGGCGCCTCTACGGCACTTCCCATGAAATATGAAACGGAGCAACTTAAGAAGCCCTTTCTTGAACAGGGCTATAACCTGGATGATGTTTTTTATTGCAGCGAATCGGTTTTAAATAAGAATTATCGCGGCTTGGGTTTGGGTGTGCGTTTTTTTGAGCAAAGAGAAGCTCATGCTGAAGATCTGGGTGGCTTCAAATATATCACTTTCTGTTGTGTAGAACGGCCACTGGATCACCCGCGACGTCCAGCCGGTTATGTTCCGCTGGATCACTTCTGGAACAAACGTGGCTACTTCAAACATCCGGAACTTAAAACAACGTACACCTGGAAAGATCTGGATGATACTGAAGAAACCCCAAAACCCATGACTTTCTGGTTGAAACATGAGCGTTAAAATTGCAACGGCCCAGTACGACATCAGTTTTCTGGAGAATTGGCAAGCTTATCAAAATAAAATTGAAAGCTGGGTTGCCTTGGCCACGGCACAAGATGCCAAAATTCTGTTATTTCCTGAATATTTCAGCATGGAACTGGCATCATTGTTCGGTCGGGATATTTATTCATCATTAAGCAAGCAGCTGGCGGCCATGCAATCATTGCATGATGATTTTACGGGCCTGTTCAAGGCCTTAGCCCAAAAATACCAATGCATTATTCAAGCGGGGACGTTTCCGGTACGCATCGATACCGGAATCTATCGAAACCGCGCTTATTTGTTTATGCCTGACGGTCAGTTTGATTACCAAGACAAACTTATGATGACTCGTTTTGAAAACGAGCAATGGCTGATTAAAGGCGGCAAGGAATTAAAGTGTTTTGATACCGAATATGGAAAAATTGCTATCAACATTTGTTATGACAGCGAATTTCCACTGTTGGCAAGAAAGCAGGTTGAAGCAGGGTGCGTGTTGATTTTAGTGCCCAGTTGCACCGATACTGTCGCTGGTTACCATCGCGTTAAAATAGGCTGCCAGGCAAGAGCACTGGAAAATCAGTGCTATGTTGTACAATCATCGCTAGTAGGTGATGCCGCGTGGTCGGAGGCGGTTGATGTTAATGTCGGGGCGGCTGCTGTTTACACCCCCGTGGATAGAGGCTTTCCTGATAATGGTATTTTGTCGGCCGGCCCATACAACGCGGTCCAATGGGTCATTGCAGAAATTTCGCCAAACGATTGTGAAGCAGTTCGGGAACAAGGCCAGGTCTTTAATTACAGGGATTGGCCCTTGCAAAAGAGCTTTGTTAATTAAAAACGGAGTCAAAAGAAAAACCGTTAGTATGTAAAATTTCTTTTAATTTTTTTAATCCATCCATTTGAATTTGCCTGACGCGCTCCCGGGTTACCTCCAACTCTTGGGCTACCTGCTCAAGAGTTGCTTCTTCATAACCGCAAATGCCATAGCGACGGCAGATAACTTCGCGCTGTTTTTCCGGTAGCTCAAACACACAGCTGGTAATATTTTTTTTCATACAGTCTTCTTGTATTTGCTCATCATGCGCTAAATGATCCGCATCCGAAATAGACTCAATCAAAGGGTTATCAATATTCTTGGCCCCCGGCACGTCGACTGAAGTTACCCGTTCATTGAGTTTGAGCATTTTTTCAACTTTGTCCAGTGGCTTATCCATGTAATCAGCTATATCCTGGGCGCTGGGTTCATGGTCGAGCGTTTGTGCCAAATGGCGCTGAGCCTTAAGGTAAGTATTCATTTCCTTGACAATATGAATCGGTAAACGAATGGTTCGTGTTTGATCCATTATTGCCCGTTCAATAGTCTGTCTTATCCACCATGTTGCATAGGTTGAAAATCTGAAACCTCTTTCAGGATCGAATTTTTCAACTGCGCGGATTAAGCCCAGATTCCCTTCCTCAATTAAGTCTAGCAAGGGTAATCCCTTATTCAGGTAACGGTAGGAAATCTTCACTACCAGACGCAAGTTACTTTCAATCATAATCTTGCGAGCAGCTTGATCGCCTTGCAAGGCGCGCGCACCATAGATTTTTTCCTGCTCTGCGGTCAGCAATTTCGAACGACCCAGTTCATTCAAATAAGCGCGGGTTGCATCGAACTCTCCACTGCTTGTTGTCTTAGTGGATATAGTCCCTATCTTTTCGGTTATAACGGATGCTACATCAATCTCTTCGTCAAAAGATAAACCTTCTTCGCACAGGATATCAATTTCATCATCTGATGGTTCAATTAATGTTTCATTCATATTAACTCCTTGGTTGATTAACCTAAGCCGGACAGTCTGATTATTTTTTCGGCAATAGTTTAAGTGGATTCACTGGCTTTCCATTTTTTCTTATTTCAAAATGCAACGACGTTCGTTTGATTCCTACACCGCCAACTTCTGCAATAACCTGTCCTTTTTCAACGTGTTGCCCTTCCTTGACCAGTAAGCGGCTATTATTTGCATAAGCGCTTAAATAAACATCATTATGCTTGATAATGAGTAGTTTACCGAAGCCAATCAGGCCCTGTCCGCCGTAGACAACTTTTCCGGTTTCAGTGGCTTTTACCGCTTGCCCTTTCTTGCCCGCTATATCAATGCCTTTATTACGGGATGGAAAAAAGCTTTTTAACACTCTTCCCTTAATTGGCCAGCTAAAGTTTAACTCTAACATCTTTTTATTATCAATTGAAATAATTGATTTTTGTTGTTGTTTTCTTGATTTTTTTGCAACGTCAAGTTTAGTCGGCTGCTTTTTATGTTTGTTTTTATCGACTAATTTCGTATTATCAGATACTAAATTGATGGTTTTTTTGGATCGGCTGCTTACGTTTTTTGTCGCTGTATTTTGTATATCTTCGGCAAGCTTATTATCAGTTTTCGCAGTTGCATAAGCTGTATTTGTAATACCGGCATTCAATAAAGCCAACACTATCAGGATTGCAATAAAATTTAGTTTTGAATAGTAAAAATACATGGAAGATTATTTTTTCAATAAAATCTTTTTAGCTAAATTTATTTTTGCTGCCAAATAATCGGATCCGCCACGGTCAGGATGTATTTTTTGCATTAATTTACGGTGAGCGGCAATGATGTCCTGTTCTGATGCCCCGGGTTTCAAGCCCAATACCTCATAAGCCTCTTCAACCGACATTTTTCCTTTGGCGCTAGCATCACTTTGCCGTTGTGACGAGTTCTGTTTTGGACCGGAAAATTGCTGCCACAGCCTGTGTATGTGGGGCGCATAGTGTAGCAGCGCCGGCATTAATCTGAACATAAAAGCAATAGCCACGCCTACCAGTGCAAAAAGCCAGTTTAACCGTCCGGTTGCCGTTAAATAAAGAAGCGTCAAGCCCATAATACCTAACAATAAAATCCGTGCGTATTTCGCCAATATGGAGGGAGATGCTTTTAGAAATGCGCGTAACCCAAAAAATGCAATGATGACAAGTAACAAAATCAGATAAATTCGAATCAATGTTTTCTCCAGGATTAATGATCCCCGGTCAATAATACCTTAGAATAAGCTATCCCACGATAACAGTCTGATGAATTGACACCTATGCAACATGCTCATATCCCAATGTTGGGTTTTGCCGCTTTTAGCGGAACTGGTAAAACCACGTTACTGACGCAAACAATCCCGATTTTAAAACATCATGGGGTGCGTATCGGCTTAATCAAACACAGCCATCATAATTTTCAAATAGATCAGCCGGGAAAAGACAGTTTCCGCTTGCGGGAAGCGGGTGCATCACCAGTTATGCTGGTATCCACGCATCGCCGCGCAATTATTACCGAAATCATCCCGGAACAAGAACCTCGGTTGGACGATCAATTAAAACTGTTCGACCAATCTGGACTGGATTTGCTTCTGGTTGAAGGATTTAAAGCGGAGCAATTCCCTAAAATTGAACTGCACCGACCCTCACTTAGCAAACCATTACTTTATCCCAACGACCCGAACATTATTGCTATTGCTTCTGATTGCGCACTGGAAACGCCGGATTACTTGACCCAACTGGATATAAATCGGCCTGAAATGATAGCCGCCTTTATTTTAAATCAATTCATGAGGTCTGTATGATCGACTTATGCAACCGGGAAACGAAACCTTTGCTGCCTATCGATGCTGCATTGGAACGAATTAAAGCCGCCATAATCCCCGTCGAGGGTTCAGAAAAAGTTGTGTTAAAAAATGCTTTGGGACGAGTGTTATCCGAATCAATTTACTCACCTATCAATATTCCACATGACAGAAATGCAGCCATGGATGGCTATGCTTTTTCCAGTAAGGACATAAATGCTGAACAGCCCTTTACACTTACCCTGGTCGGGACTTCCTGGGCGGGACGACCTTTTAAAGGACTGCTGCAAGCAGGGCAATGTATCAGGATTTTTACCGGGGCGGTATTACCCACGCAAGCCGATTCAGTGGTTATGCAGGAACATACGCAAGCTGATGGGCAAACTATACGCTTTTCAGCAAATACACTCGCGCGTCAAAATATCAGGGAAATTGGTGAAGATATAGCACAAGGGAGTCTGCTGTGCGCCCATTCTAAAAAGTTGAGTGCAATCGATCTGGGCTTGTTGGCCTCTGCGGGTATTTATGAGCTTACTGTTAAACGGCCTGTAAAAATCGCTTTTTTTTCCACTGGAGATGAGTTGACAGAACTAGGTCAGCCATTGGAATCGGGGAAGATATATGACAGCAATCGTTACATCTTAAGTGGATTATTGACTGATGCCGGTTACATGGTTACGGATATGGGGGTGATTGCCGATAACAAACAGTTGCTGGAGGACAGCTTTATTACAGCCGCTAAAAACCATGATGTAATTATTACCACAGGCGGCGCGTCGGTAGGCGAGGCCGATTATGTCAAGGAAATACTGGATCGCTGTGGGGAAGTCAATTTCTGGAAAATTGCCATCAAACCCGGAAAACCTTTGGCATTCGGCAAAATAGGTTCATGTTGTTTTTTTGGACTACCGGGTAACCCGGTGGCCGTTATTGTAACTTTTCAGTACCTAGTAGCGCCTGCACTTAAACAATTGTCCGGTGCACCGGATTCAAAACCTTTGCAATTAACAGCGACTTGTACGACTGCACTAAAAAAATCGCCCGGACGACAAGAATATCAGCGAGGTATTCTCACCCAAGACCCCAACGGCGAATTTATTGTCGCATTATCGGGAAGGCAAGGTTCCAATATACTCAGTTCTATGAGCCGGGCTAACTGTTATATTGTTTTGCCGATTGAATGCAAGGGCATGCAAGCGGGTGACAAGGTAAGGGTTGAGCTTATACCGGGCGCCGAAATCATTTAGCTATTTTGTGAGGGCTAACGAGCAGGCATTAACAGTCTGTTTATCATTCAGGAACAATCCCTTTTGTAATTGAAACCAAAGGGTTTTTGCATAGCATTACTGCAACAACAAGCAGTAGAGTCATCCTTGGTGCGTCTCTAAAGGCGTTAATGTTGGACTCAATGTGTTAAGTATTGCTATGATCCCTTGCGAGATTAGATTGGCTTTAATACGGGAAATAAAGCGCCTGTGTTCTACCTTCTACGTCCATCCTTTCTTGATTTTATATTTGAAGAATCACTTTAGCTGTTCGGCGAAAGTATTAATTAAACTCTGGAGATAATTATGCACAATGTCACGTTGATAAAAGGTGATGGTATTGGCCCTTCCATTATGGATGAGGCCGTAAAAGTTATTGACGCGTCTGGCGTAAAAATTCACTGGGAAGAAGCGTATGCCGGCATGGCTGCTTTTGAAAAATTTGGCACCCCACTACCTGATGAAACCATGGCATCGTTTGATAAAACGCGCCTGGCCTTTAAAGGACCGTTGACAACTGTTGTGGGAACAGGATTTAGAAGCATTAACGTGGCGTTGCGGCAGAAATATGAACTGTATGCCAATGTACGCCCAGCTAAAAGTTGGGCGGGTATAAAAACGCGTTATGAAGATGTGGATATCGTTATTGTCAGGGAAAATACCGAAGGACTCTACGCCGGACTTGAGCATTATCTCACCCCTAAAAAAGATATTGCTGAAAGCTTGGCCGTAGTCACCCGAAGTGCATCACAACGCGTTATCGACTATGCGTTTCAATACGCACGCGATAATGACCGTAAAAAAGTGACTGTTTGCCATAAAGCCAATATTTTAAAATATACCCAAGGCCTGTTTCTGGATGTTGCCAGAGAAACCGCTACGCGCTATCCAGATATTCAGTTTGACGAAAAAATCGTTGATGCCGCATGTATGCATATGGTGATGAATCCGCAGCAATTTGATGTGGTCGTCTGCACCAATATGTTTGGTGATATTTTGTCCGATTTGACGGCGGGTCTGGTTGGTGGATTGGGCTTGATTCCGGGCGCAAATATTGGCGATGACGCGGCTTTGTTTGAAGCCGTTCATGGTAGCGCGCCGGATATAGCCGGAAAAAACCTGGCCAATCCGATTGCAGTGATCATGGCCGGTGTCATGATGTTAAACCATATTGGCGAAACTCAGGCCGCAGAGCGCGTTAAAAACGCGGTTGAAAAAGTGGTGAATGAGGGTAAGTTTGTTACGCCAGATCTAAATCCAAATTCTAAAGCGGGTACGATTGAGATGGGTAATGCAATTGTTGAGGCAATGAAATAGCCAATTAACGTAAAAGCGGCTTTAGCGGGGGCCTTTGCGTCTAAGACGCTTCCAAAAAAGTGTGTTTGTTTCATTCTTTAACATCAGCTGTCGTCCGGAATATGCCTGTTTAAGCGAAAACGAAAATAGGCGTTTCCGGCTTACCGTTCGCTACTCGGTATTCCACGCATGTAAGCATCAGGATTTGCGCAAGAGTTCCGCAAACGCTTCAGCGGGTAAAGCCCTGCTATGCAGATAACCCTGATAACTATCACAACCTTTCGCTTGCAAGAATGCCAGCTGTTCAGGTGTTTCCACGCCTTCTGCTGAAACCTTAAAGCCCAGGGTATGGGCCATGGCAATAATGGTGGCAGTGATCTCCATGTCACCTTGCAGGAACGGAATATCATCGATAAAGTTCTTGTCGATTTTCAATACATCCAGTGGGAAGTATTTTAGATAGGCCAGGGACGAATAACCGGTGCCGAAGTCGTCGATAGCCAGACGAATTCCCTGGGCGCGCAAATCATTCAGGATAGTCATTGCTTTGTCCTGATTCTCCATCAATCCGCTTTCGGTTATTTCCAATGCAAGATGCTCGGCGGGATAACCGGTTTCGCTCAATACGGTGGCAACTAAGGCGTTAATATCCTGGCGACGGAACTGGTGAGGGGAAACGTTGATAGATAAAGTTAACGCCGGCAAACCTTCATCCAGCCACTGTCGTCCTTGGCGACAGGTTTCTCTCAAAACCCAGGCGCCAATGACTATAATCAAATCGGTTTCCTCGGCGAGGGGAATGAAGTGTCCTGGAAAAATCAATCCTTCGGTTGGGCTTTGCCAGCGTATCAAGGCTTCGGCGCCGACGATCCGGCCATTGGCAATATCTATCAGTGGCTGGTAGAACACTCGTAATTCCTGCTGATCAATGGCCAACCGCAGTCGCGTTTCCAGGGTAATTCGTTCACGCGCGGCGAGCGTCAGTTCCTCGGAAAAATAGGCGAAGCAACCACGCCCCCGGTCTTTAGCTTGATATAGCGCCGCATCGGCGCTATTCATCAGTATTTCAGGGCTGTCCCCGTGTTGTGGATACAAACTGATACCTATGCTGACACCTATTCGTACGTCATTACTTTGGGTTAGTTGGAAAGGTTTGCTCAAATCAGCCACGATGTCTTCAGCGATCCGTGCAGCACTTTCCGGGTGGTTCATGTCTTCCAGCAGTATGATAAATTCATCGCCACCTAAACGGGCAACTACGTCGACTTCGCGCAGCCTTGTTGTGATGCGCGTGGCAACTTGTTGCAGTAATTCGTCGCCCGCCAAATGTCCCAGGTTGTCATTGACCGCTTTAAAACGATCCAGGTCAAGCATCAATAATGCAAGTTGTTTGCTTTCACGCCGTTCCACGCCAATACTGTGTTTCAGCCGCTCCAGCAGTAGACGCCGGTTGGGAAGCCGGGTAAGTGGATCATAGAAGGCCAGCTGTTTGATTTGTTCCTCGGTCGCCTTGCGCTCGGTGATGTCGGTAAGCGTAGCGACGTAATGAGTAGTCGCGCCATTGCTGCCTTTAACTACGGTAATGGTAAGCCATTCCGGATACACCTCGCCATTTTTGCGCCGATTCCAGATTTCTCCCTGCCATGCCCCGGTGTAGTGTAGGCGCTCCCACATTGCTGTGTAAAAGGCGGCATCCTGGCGCCCTGAGCTGAGCAGGTTTTCCGGTGTTCGCCCAATTGCTTCCTCGGCTGTATAGCCAGTTATATGGGTAAATGCCTGATTAACCTTGATAATGATGTTTTTAGCATCGGTGACAAGAATGCCTTCATGCGACTCAAAGGAGGCGGCTGCGATACGAAGTTCCTCCTCGGCGGTTTTGCGCTCGGTGATATCCGCATGGGTTCCGCTCATTCGAATGGGGCGCCCGTCCTGATCTCGCTGAACAATTTTTGCGTGGTCAAGAATCCACCTCAAACTGCCATTTTTGTGTATCATCCGGTATTCGATTTTGTGTGTTGGCGAATGTCCGGCCAGCACATCCTGTATTGACTGCAATGCCTTTTCCCGCTCATCCGGGTGAATAAAATCCGTCCATTGTTTTGTTGTTCGTTTTATCTCTTCATAGCTGTAGCCAAGTATTTCTGCCCAGACAGGGTTGCGTTCCACTTCATTGGTGTTGATTTTCCAATCCCAAAACCCAAGCCCGCTGCCTTCCAGCACGAACCGTAAGCGTTCTTCACTTTCCAGTAGCGCAGTGTTCGCCAAATTGTTTTCAATTCCCAGTTGCGCCAGGCTGGCGAAATTTTCAATCAAGGTGATTTCCGCATCCGATGGGTGTGCGGGCTGTTTATGATAGACAGCAAATGTTCCGAGCACTTGCCCCTTGTTGTTGTTAATTGGTTGCGACCAGCAGGATTCCACGCCGGCAAGCCTTGCCAGATCACGAAACGATTCACAATAAGGATGCTTTTGCATGTCTTCAATGATGATGCGCTCATTGCGAAACGCGGCAGTTCCACAACCGCCAACGCCGTCGCCAATTGCCAGGCCATTAATGGCCTGGTTATAAAAATCCGGTAGGCTGGGCGCTGCGCCATGTTGTAGATGCTTGCCTTCTTTATCCAGCAGTAAAATAGAGCACAACATGCCAGAGTGCAGTGCTTCAATTTGGCGAGTCAATTCTTCAAGTAGCCTGGGTAACTCAGTTCGCTGGTTGATTTGCTGAAGAATCTGGTTGTGCAATGCCAGTTCATTGGTGCGTTTACGCAACTCTTTTTCTATCGCAATACGTCGGCTATTCTCCCGTTTTATCGAACGGTAGGCCATGTAAAAAAGTAAGGCAATAAAACTGATGGTTATGGTAAGAACTACCACAATCTTCAGGTAATTAATCAGCTTTTCTTTGTCGATGCCGGTGTTGGGCGTGTAAATAAATCCTTGCAACAGGCGGTCATTTTTAACCATCCCCGCTTTTACAAAGGTTTCAGCCATGTGCCGCCACCGCCAGGGATTCATGTGTCCCAGATCTATCACATCAGGTATTACCAACGAACGCATGGTCACCGCTTCAAATTCAAGATGGTCCCTGGATTTGGTGACTTTGTATTTGTTCAGCAATAGATCAATTATTTCTTGAGGATGATTCATTGCATAATACCAGCCTTCAAGACTGGCCTGGCGGAAGGCTTTTACACGGTCAGGATAATGCTTAAGCTCATTTTCTGTTGTAAACAGAATGTCACTATAGAAATCAGCGCCATAGTTGCGGGGGTTAAGAATGGTGAATTCAACGCCCTGTTGCTTTAAGTTGTAAGGCTCATTGCTTAGGTAAGCATTAAATGCGTCGACTTTGCCATCAATCAAATCCTGGATTTCAAAACTGCTGGGGATAATGTGAACACTCTTTATGTCCAGGTTTTCATTGTTAAGCATGGCAATAAAATCGGCGTCCACATAGCTACCGAGCATCATCACTTTTTTTCCGAGCAAATCATTGGGCGAAAGAATATTGGCATCCTTACGTGCGAGCAATATGGAAGGGGAATGTTGGCATATAGCAGCCAGGGCTACCAGGGGTGCTCCGCTTAAACGCTCCAACAGTAATTCGCCATTGGCAACCCCATATTGCGCATGGCCTTGCAGCACTTCATTTACCGGCAATTTTTCCGGTGTGCCATTATGAATACTTACATCCAACCCCGCTTTTTTGTAATAGCCTTTTTCCAATGCGGCGTAGTATCCGGCAAATTGAAATTGATGGTGCCAGCGGAGTTGTAGATGAATGGATTCGGCTGTAGCGGAAAAGCACGGGCACAATAACGCAACTAGAAAACCGTGCTTGATCTTTGTTGTTTTGGACCTGCGTAAATTCTGGTTAAATCGCATAGTTTAGACTTTATCCAAGAGACGATGGCTAGCGCTACTGTAACCAAATAATTGAGATTGCTGCGGATAGCTTAGTTATTGAAGCGATAGGTTACCATGCTTTGAAGTTAACAGTCAGCCATTAGACTTGTCATCAGTAAGGTGAATTTTGTGACAAGTATAAAAACCCATATTCATCAGGTATCAATTTTGAAAATATGACGCCATGTTCGAAAAACATTCACTATTGAAAGTGATGAGTTCAATTATAGGCCAATAAGTTATTATATTGCCTGGCAAAGATTATAAGCCGTGCTGATGATCACCGTATGGATGGGTGGAATCGGTCGTTGTCTTTGGCATGGCTGGCCAAGCATCTTGCCACAGCGGCTACCAAAATAAACATCCTGATTTGGGTGTTGGTACCGGAATTAAGGAACGTGCATGAAATAAAATCGTCATTGAACATTTGGCAGCGTGTAGGGCGGATTTATACGCCCAGAGCGAATGAATTCGCCCCTTCAGCCGCTCAAGTTATTTCATGCACGTTCCTATAAGATTTATGAATATTAGTTGTTCAGTTCCTTAGGCGATAAATCTTTCTGTGAAAGATTAAGGGACGCTTGCTTTCAGGATTTTTAGCACACAGATTTTTTATTTCGTCAGCGGCTGATCAGTGTCACAGGATATAGTTCCAAGCATCACGGCATTGCTTTTAAAAACGGCATGGGCCGAAATGCCAGGTTTCAACCCCAGTGATTCGGCGCTAGTCTGGGTTATCGTGGCAATAAGACTATCGCCACTGGGCAGTTGGATCACAACTTCTGAATCCACGCCGTCATATTGGACGCGGATCACCGTACCGCGCAGGCAGTTACGCGCTGACATAGGGTAGTTGTCTGGATCGGTGATGACGATAATCTCCGGGCCATTGATTAGCAATAATACATCGCTACCGGTGCGGAGCTCAAGTAGCTTAAGCTCCGTCAAGGTAAGCGAAGTAACAATCTGTTCACCGCCTTTCAATTCGACTAACACTTCGGCATTGACGACACCCATTTGAATGGCCGTAATCGTGCCAAACAGCTGATTGGTTGCGCTGGTTTTGATTACCAGCCGTTTAAGAAGCATCCGCACATCGGGATCGTCCAACAAACTCTGGTTGAGTTGCCGCAAAAACTGCCGGTGCTTCTGCTCCAGCCGGGTAAACAGTTGCAGCAGCGATTGACCCGCGGCAGTCAGACAAGTACCGCCGCCCTTGCTGCCGCCGGTTGTGGTGGTAATCAATACTTTGGGGGCAAGATTGTTGGCGCGTTCTATCATCTGCCAGGCGCCTTTGTAGCTTAAAGCCGTTTGCTTGGCGGCCTGATTAATGGAGCCGCTTTGATCTATCGCCCTCAGTAAGGCAATCATGCGACTATCCAGTGTGCCTAGGCGCAATTCACCCTCGACCCAGGTTGGAGTTATGCTGTTATCCGGTTTTTTGGGCATATCATTATCTAAAAAATGTGACGATTCAAAAGTGCTAAAACCCCATTCGGGTCAAGCATTGTTTCTCTAACAGCGGCGACCTGTTTTCAGCTTCGCCATTTACATTTATACATAACAAAATATACTGAACCGGCGTCTTATTCCGAATTTTGCGAATATGTTCTGTTTTACATAGCCGCTTAGGAGGCGATGCAAATTTAAAACCAGTGATTATAGGACATTCATGATGTTGCAAAACAGACTTCTTGCAGTTTCTACCCTTAATCGGGCAATCAGTCTGATCTCCGCAAAACAATGATCGAGTCTTTTTCGACCAACGAAGTACATATGAACTTCAATTTAACCAATGAGGTATGTTGGATCGGCGTATTCCAGACCAAGAAGCATTAAAAATAGAAGTTGCAGTTTGGCAAACAAACAGAAATGCTATCGCACGACCCATGGAATGGAGATTTACTAACGAGGATGCTCGGATAAAATTGAAGAAACTTTACCCGACATTATTAAATTGACTGAGTACTAGGCTAGATCGCCGGCATCATTCAGCCACGAGTCCGATTTTTACATATTAAGAACCTCTTATGAATGACAAGCAACCTCAAAATCCTCTCCATGGCATTACCCTGGAAATGATGTTGATCCAACTCGTAGCGGATTACGGATGGGCTGAATTGGGTAGGATGATCGACATTAGATCTTTTAATCATGAGCCCAGCATCAAGTCCAGCTTGAAGTTTTTAAGAAAAACCCCGTGGGCGAGAGCCAGGGTTGAAGAATTGTACATCAGCAAAAGATGAGTTTGGGTAAGGGCAGATAACTCGCCTTTTTCAAGGTCCAAGACTATCGCCGTATGTCGCGCGGTAAAGAGCGCAACCATGTTGTAACATGGCGGATACAAAACAATCGGCGCAATACATTCGTTATCTTGCCCTTTGCTCTAAAATTAAACGGTTTTACATTAAATTTGGACTAGTATTATTACTAATATTATTAATTTAGAGATCCCCCTAAAGATGCAAGGAGTATAAGAATTGATGTCGAAAAAAAATATCCTCATCGCAAACAGCAAGGCTAGAGAATCCGGAGAAATCCTTGTTACGTTGAGAGCGGTTTGCCATGCTTTATTGATTACCTCAATGGCTGAATACGATCCGAAGAAACACAGCTGCGATTTACTCCTTCTCTACACGAATTTCACGGAGGATCAGGGCTTGGATTTTATTATGGAGGTTACTTCACAAAACCCTATGCCAATACTGATCATCGCTGATATCGAAGATCAGGAATGCGCCGTAAAGGCAATTCAAACGGGGGCTTTTAACTATTTGATTAAAACATCGAATTACCTGGAAATACTTCCGTATACCATCGGAGAAGTGTTGAAAAGACTCGATGAGCTTGAAGAGTTCAAACGGACTATCGGCGTCATGAGCGAGCGTGTCGCTAATCTGGAAACACAGCTAAATCTAGGCGGGTCGTCATCGATAACTCCGGAAACTGCGGCTGACAGTCAGTCGAGCGGTCAGCAAGAGAGGAAGCCGCTCATCGAGGAAATCGTCAATAGATTCCGAAAGGGGGAGATTAACATCCCGACCTATCCTGAGATCAATATCAAACTCGCGCGACTCATCGGCGAAGACGCTTCATTGGCAAAGATCACCGACCTTCTCAAACAAGACATGTCGATAGTTTCCAATCTGATCCGTCTTTCCAATTCAGCTGCCTACAGCGGAGGCAAAAAAATTCAGACCCTCGATCAGGCCATCTATCAACTAGGTCTTAAGCAGACCCAGAGTGTTGTGGAGATCATTTCAAATCGAGCGTTCTACACGAACAAGAACATGAATTACCCAGCACTGTTGAAGTCTATCTGGAAACACTCCATCGCCTGTGCACACGCCTCGGCTATCATAGGACGGAAACTTAGGCATTCCTCACCAGATGAGTTATTTACCATGGGGTTGTTGCATGACATAGGTTTTCTCTTGCTATTACAGATCATATCAGAGTTGGAGACCAGCAATACCCTCGATGTAGTGATAGAAAAGGATTCTTTGTTGGATTTCTTGAAAGCGCATCATGGTACTTTTGGCAGGGCTCTTCTTCACCGATGGAAACTACCGGAGCATTATGCCTCTGCCGCTATGTACCACGAAGACCTGGGTACATCGGAGGCGCCGTCGACTGAGCTTTTGGTGATTCATTTCGCCAATTTGTTGGTCGAAACGATGGGTTACGGCCTCGATGAGGCTGAAGAAATTGATCTCGAGAACACAATATCGGCAAAAACTCTTGGTCTCAACGCTGATGTAATCACGGGGATCAAGAATAAGGTCACTGAGTTGGTCGAGAGCATATCTGTTATCCTTCTTGAATCCGGATAAGTTTGAGTCGGACAAGCGGTAACGGCTGAGCAAGTGTATTCAAGGCAGGTAAAGCAAGGTTTGGATGGGCACGGTCATTCTGGTAAGCTTGGGTGCGCATAGCGCACCTTAAACCAATACAATATTATAAGAAAGCAGCGCGCAGGATGCGCTTCCCTTCGTTCAGTTCAACGCACTAATGAATGACAATCTGTTTTCATGATAGTTAATTTGATGGTTACAGGGTTACGTTACGCCAACCTCATCAAAAAATACTTAACTGTCGGCATTGACGCAGAAATATGGAGGCCAGAAATAAAGATAGGCTATGCTGTCAAAGTCCAATATATCGATACCCAGAAATAGTCGAGCTAGAGAATAATTTTCAGATTTACGGGTTTTGCATTTAATCGCAACGAAGCGAATAAACCCCGATTTTGTTGACATCCATCATCAACTTCACTAAACAGTCAACCTTGTCCGTCTTAATGCACCATTATCTGTTATCATAAACTATTGAATGACGGCAGTTCGCCGTCATTTGTGTTGCAAGAAAAGAGTCCTTTGTGAATACTGCCGAATTTTCATCTTTACCGTTAAAACCCGCCCTGCTTGAAAACATTGAATCCTTGGGTTATACCCATTTAACACCTATTCAGGCCGAAACTCTCCCGCATATACTAGAGGGCAGAGATGTGATTGCCCAGGCTAAAACAGGCAGTGGTAAAACTGCTGCGTTTGGTATTGGTTTGTTATCCCGACTGGATTTGAGCAGCTTTAGAGTTCAGGCTTTGGTTGTCTGCCCAACCCGGGAGCTTGCTGATCAGGTTTGCAAGGAAATTCGCAGACTGGCGCGTTTTACGCAAAACATTAAGGTATTGTCCTTATGTGGAGGCGTACCGTTTGGGCCACAAGTCGGTTCCTTGGAACATGGTGTGCATGTCGTTGTCGGTACCCCTGGACGTATACAGGAGCACCTGCGTAAACGCAGTTTGCGCTTGAGTAACCTGAAAGTGCTAGTGCTGGATGAGGCAGACCGGATGCTCGATATGGGGTTTGAAGAGATTATTACGGATGTGATTTCCTACGCGCCGACACACAGACAAACCTTGCTGTTCTCGGCGACTTATGCCGACCCTATCCGGGAAATCAGTCAGAAGTTTCAATATAAGCCAATTTCAGTGAGCATTGACAGCAGTCATCACGAGAGCGTTATTGAGCAGCGGTTTTATCAAATAGAAAAGTCTCAAAGAGCAAACGCGTTGGGGTATCTGTTAGCATATCACCGGCCCGAATCGACGGTGGTATTTTGCAATACCAAAAGAGATTGTCAGGATATAGCGAGTGCTCTGGAAAATAACGGATTTTCTGTTCAGGCTTTGCATGGCGATCTGGAACAAAAGCATCGCGATCAAGTGCTGGTACTGTTTGCCAATAAAAGCTGTTCAATTCTGGTAGCCACCGATGTGGCTGCACGCGGACTGGATATTAAGGAACTGCAAGCGGTGATCAATTATGAGCTGCCCTGGGATCCTGAAGTTTATATACACCGGATCGGGCGTACCGGACGTGCAGGAAAAAAGGGTTTGGCGCTCAGTTTATGCACGCAACAGGAATTAAACAGGGTTAAAGCCATTGAGGAGTATCAAGCGATCGTCTGCCCGATGGGACGAAGTCGCGCCTTTTCAGATGAGCCATGAACACCGGTTTGAGCCGCCGATGGTAACATTGTGGATAGATGGCGGGCGTAAAGATAAGGTGCGTCCAGGCGATATATTGGGCGCATTAACAGGTGATGCAGGGATTGCGGGCAACGAAGTCGGCAAAATCGATATTTTTGATGCGCATGCTTATGTCGCAATTAAGCAAGATAGTGTTGACAAGGCACTCGCCTGTTTAAGAAACGGCAAAATAAAGGGCCGCAGTTTTATGGTTCGTAAATCTCAATGGGGATGAGTAGTGTTTTTCTGTTGATTTGTCTGTCTGGCTCCCAATCTCCAGATTGGTAACTGATAAGTGAGTTAACAAAAAATAAACCATAGAGGTACTTGCAAGACTCCTTTTAACTGTCCTTCGACAGACCCAATGCAATGTTGGTGTTTTTTAGTTGTGGGCTTTTTGGCTACGTTCAGGAGAGCCCTGTCGAACCGCATACATGCTTTTTACAACTACCTCGATAAATTATTAGCTAAGCACAAGGCTAAAAGTCGCCCCTTTAGCCTTGTGCCTTTAATGTAATTCCCGGTGCCGGACAATGACATTAACGAAGGGGCTCTTAAAGTGTTTGATCAAAGAGTCTACCAGATAAACAGACCTATGTTGCCCGCCTGTACAGCCTATCGCGATGGTCAAATAGCTACGCCCTTCAGCTTCAAAACGGGGTATCCATCGTTCAAGAAACGCGGTAATATCCTGAAAAAACTCATCTACCAAGGGTTGGTATTTAAGAAAATCCACTACCGGCTGATCTTTTCCTGTTAATGCCCGTAATTCTGGAATCCAGTAAGGGTTTGGCAGGCTTCGCGCATCAAAAACAAAATCGGCATCCAGTGGAACACCATGTTTAAAACCAAATGACTGGAATTGTAAAGAGATATGTCTGAAATCCCGCTCGCCTATTTGGTCTCTGATAAGTTCACGTAACTGATGATAATGGGTTCGGCTGGTATCTATAATAACATTAGCATGCTTGGCAATCGGTGTGAGCATTTCCTTTTCAATTTTCAGTGCTTCCTTTAACGGTATATTGTAATCCGTTAGCGGATGCCTACGGCGAGTCTCACTATAACGTTTTAATAATGTAGCTTCTTCTGCCTGCATAAATATAATTTCACAATCAATGCCTTTATTGCGGATTAATTTCAAGCTTTCGGAAAAATTTGCCAGACTTTCAAACTGATTTCTGGCATCAATGCCAATGGCTGTTTTTGCATAAGTTTTCTTATCCGCCAACATGACATGATTAATAAAATCTTCTAACAAGGATACCGGGAGATTATCGATGCAATAATAACCGCAATCTTCCAAGGTATCCAAGGCGATACTTTTACCTGAACCAGACAGGGCACTGACAATTAATAATTTCATAAGCCACAGGCTAAAGGTAAAAGGCGCAAGATTAAATCAATTTGACTTGTGTCTTTTACCTTGCGCCTTTTTATCTATGACTTCCGGTTTTTTCTTTATGTTTGGTAATTTGACGATCCAGCTTGTCTACCATCGCATCAATGGCTGCGTACATATCTTCCTGATGATCTTCGGCAAATAATTTTGCTCCACTTAGTTGCAGTGTTGCTTCTGCTTTTTGAACTAATTTTTCTACGCTTAAAACAACGTGTACATCGGTAACATTGTCAAAATGACGAGCTAATTTATCAAATTTTGCATCTATATGTGCTTTTAAAGCATCGGTAATTTCAAGATGATGGCCTGTTACAATAACTTGCATGGAATAAACTCCTTTAATGGTAAGTGGATGGTTGGTACTGTCTGTTTGTACTACAAAATACGCTTTCTTTGACTTGATGATGAAATAAGCATTGCTTCACGATATTTGGCAATGGTTCTTCTCGCAACGTTGATGCCCTTTGCATGTAAAAAATCGGCAATTTTACTATCACTTAATGGCCTTGCTTGATTTTCATTGTCGATTAATTCTTTAATAAACGCTCTGATGGCGGTAGATGAACATTCGCCACCTCCTTCCGTTGAAACATGACTGGAAAAGAAATATTTGAATTCAATTATACCATTCGGGGTATGCATAAATTTTTGTGTTGTCACTCTGGAAATTGTCGATTCGTGTAATTCCAGTTCCTCGGCAATATCTCTCAGTACCATGGGTTTCATGGCAATGGACCCATGTTCGAGAAATCCCGTTTGTTTTTCCACGATACATTGGGCAACGCGTAATAAAGTGTCGTTACGGTTGTGAAGATTTTTGATAAACCATTTTGCTTCCTGTAAATGGTCTTTCATACAAACATTATCTTTACTGTTATCCGCTCTTTTAATCAGTGCTGAATAAAACGGATTTATACGCAGTTTAGGTGCGATGTCTGGATTTAGGCTCACTTGCCACTGATCGTTTTGTTTATTCACATAAACATCAGGAATAACGTATTCCGAATCTGACTCCTGTATCTGCGCGCCCGGCTTGGGATCCAGGGTTCTGATGAATGCAACTATTTCATCCAGCTGGCGCTCTGTAACGTCCAGTTTGCGTATGAGCTTTGCTTGCTCGTGAGTGGCCAACAGCTTTAGATAACGAGTAACTACGACCAGCGCCTCCTCTCGATAAGGTGTTGTTTCGGGCAACTGCAGCAACTGTAATCTTAAACAATCACTTAAATCAATAGCAGCCACACCTGCCGGATCAAACTGTTGCACTCTATGCAGCACGGCGATAACTTCATCATAATCGAGATCGTCAAACTGACTCTGCAGACCTTGGAAAATGTCCTCGGGGGTATTGCTCAGATAGCCTTCTTCATTAACGGAATCAATTATTGCCATGGCAATTGCATGGTCCCGCTCTGAAAATGGGGTCAATTCCAGTTGCCATAGCAAGTGGTCCAGCAATGTCGATGTGTTACTACGCTGAGATTCAAACTCAACAACCTCGGGGTTATTAGTGCCGGGAGCCAAAGCGCTTTCATAAATATCTTCCCATGAAGAATCGATGGGCAATTCATCCGGTATATTTGTTTGTGATCCCTCGCTTGTAAAGGAATCCGAGTTTTCAATCTTTTTTTCGGGCGTTGTGGCAGCTTCCCTAGGACTGCTTTCTTCATCATTAATTTCCAGCATTATATTAGACTCAAGAGCCTGCTGGATTTCCTGCTGTAAATCTAATGTCGACATCTGCAACAACTTGATCGCCTGCTGCAATTGCGGGGTCATAGTTAATTGTTGGCCTAGTCGAAGATGTAAAGATTGTTTCATTCGGTCATATAATATTTTGTAAGTGCTTTAACTAAAGGCTAAAGTTATTACCTAAATAAACTTTACGCACTTCCTCATTGGCAACGATGGCTTTCGCTCCACCTTCCGCGATTACCTTGCCTTCATTAAGTATATACGCACGATCACAAATTCCTAGTGTTTCCCTGACATTATGTTCGGTAATTAATACCCCAATTCCGCGATCCTTCAAATGCTCTATGATTTTTTTAATATCTTCTACCGATATTGGGTCAACACCAGCAAAAGGTTCATCCAGTAATATGAATTGAGGGTTGGTCGCCAGTGCTCTGGCAATCTCAACGCGCCGCCGTTCACCACCCGACAGGCTCAAGGCAATTTGGTCACGCAGTTGCGTAATATGAAACTCCTCTAATAATTCCTCTATTACCAACTCTGACTGTCCTGATGTTAAGTCAGAACGAATCTGTAAAACAGCACGTAAATTATCCGCAACACTTAATTTGCGAAAAACCGAAGGCTCCTGTGGTAAATAACCGATACCGTGTGCAGCTCTTAAATGCATCGGATAATGGGTAATGTCTTGTGAATCGAGTGTAATCTTACCTTCGTCGGCTTTAATCAGGCCAACCATCATGTAAAAACTGGTCGTTTTTCCTGCGCCATTAGGTCCCAATAAGCCAACGACCTCCCTGGTATTTACATGCAATGACACACCGTCAACCACATTACGTTTATTGTAGGTTTTAATCAGCTGGTTTGCTGCTAGTATGGCCATTTTTAAAGGTAAAAGTAAAAAGTAGAGACGTTGCGGTACAATGTTCTTACGCTTGTATTTTGTGCGTGATCATTTTTTCGTATCCTTTGGAGTCAGTTTTTCTGACATGGGTTGTTGTTCTTTGGCTTTCGGTTTCAATATGACATGCACGCGTCTGGCATCAGATGATTTTTCTCCCGCTTTAACCAGTGATGTTTTAATATCATACTCAATTAAATTACTGGAATATGTGGCATTACCTTGCCAAACAGTAGCATCATCGATCAGGATTAACAGGTTCTTTTTAGGATAAAACTCACCTGTCAACGCTTCACCCGTTATATCTTCGCCGCCTTCGCTAGGTGTTTGTTTGAATTTTGCCTTATTTCCTGTAAACACCAATTTCTCGGCATCCCCGTCTACAAAATAAACCACCAACTTATCTGAATTGACTCGAATACTGCCCTGAACCGAGATCACATTCCCCATATAAGTGCTGGTGGCTGTCACATCATCATAAGTGGCCGTATTTGAATCAATGGTTATCGGTTGATCAGAGTCAGTTTCCAATGCACAAACACTGGAACTCATGAATCCCAATAGTAATACACAACAGTAAAAGATTGCCTGTTTTTTATTTTGTTTCATATTTCCCCTTCACATTAGCGAGTAACTGCAGATGAATTGGCGGGGCAAAAGTCAGTTTCATTCCCGTTCCTGTTGTTTTGTTTGGTGGACTGATTAACTCTGCCCATTCATTGGTTTCTGCATAACTGGATTCCGGTTTTACTTTTAAAACGCTTGTATTGATTGTAAGTTGGGTGACTCCCTTGGCTTTTTCCCTGTCAATAGTAACCTTGCCATTTAAAAGTAGATCCTTGCCGTCGCCAGACAGAATGCCTGTTTCTGACTTAATGACCCACGGTGGCGTTTTCTCATTATGAAAAAACATTATTGGATTTACCATGTGCGTAGTTCCATCATCGCTGTAATGAATCATCTCATCAGCAAGCAATTTATTTTTTAATGCGCCGAGTTCATTCATTTCCCATTTTGTATAGCCTTTGCTGAAATAATCGGCGCTATGCGCAGGAACTTGGCCATGATAAATCTCATCCAGACCAGTCAACTTAACCAGCCACCAGCTAATTAAGGCGATAATCATCAAATACGGATATATCTTATTTTCTCTTAGACTCATTTTAAGTAAGCATTCAAGACTTCGTCAAAGCGTCCCTGTGCCTGCATAATAAAATCGCATACTTCTCGTACCGCACCATATCCGCCAGGCAGCGTAGTACACCAATCAGCTCGTTGTTTGACGGCAAAGTTTGCATCAGAAACGGCAATAGCCAAACCGACTCTCGTCATGATGGGTAAATCCAGCACATCATCACCTACATGTGCGGTTTGTTCAGGTGTGATGCCGATTTTTTCAATGATCTCATTAAAAGCGGCTTGTTTATTTTCATGTCCCTGATAGACATATTCAATACCCAGGTTTTTCATACGCAGCGCGACGGAGCTTGACTTGCGCCCGGAAATAACTGCGACTTCAACACCGGTCTGGCGTAAAAGCTTGATGCCATGGCCATCTCGGGCATGAAAAGACTTGTATTCGTTGCCCTCGTTATCGAAAAACAGCTTGCCATCGGTTAAAACGCCATCCACATCCAGGATCAACAGCTTGAGTTTTTTGGCTTTTTCCACAAGAGCCTGCATTTTTTCTTCTTCTGTCATCACACTATACCCGCCCGTATTAAATCATGCATATTCAAAGCGCCTATCGCCACTTTTTGTTTATCAACAACGATCAATGCATTGATTTTTTTTTGCTCCATAACCTGCATGGCCTCAGCGGCAAGAATATCCCCGGAAATAACAGCGCACTGAGACGTCATTACCTCGCTGATAGCGGTGTTTTGAATATCAAGATTTTTCGCCAGTGTACGCCGTAAATCGCCATCGGTAAAAATGCCGATCACCCGATTACCGGCATCAACTATAGCGGTCATGCCTAATTTTTTCTCAGTCATTTCCAGTAAGGCATGACTGATAAACGCAGACTCTGGTACTGATGGTATGTTATTGCCGACGTGCATAATATCGCTAACCCTCAATAATAATCTCCTGCCTAAGCTGCCACCGGGATGAGACAGGGCGAAATCATCACGCGTAAAACCCCTGGCTTCAAGTAATGACACCGCCAACGCGTCACCCATCACCAGTGCGGCCGTGGTGCTGGAGGTGGGCGCAAGCCCGAGAGGACAAGCTTCTTGCTCAACAGCCACATTGATATGAGTAGTGGCAACAATACCCAGCGTTGAAGATGGATTGCCGGTCATGGCGATTAGTGGTACGCCCAGGCGTTTAATAAGCGGTAGAATCTTTAAAATTTCCTCGGTTTCCCCAGAATTTGATAAGGCAAGCACCACATCCTGTTTGGTAATCATGCCTAAATCACCGTGACTGGCTTCACCCGGATGCACAAAAAAAGCCGGGGTTCCGGTGCTGGCCAGGGTCGCTGCAATCTTGCCAGCAATATGCCCTGATTTACCCATACCGATAACAACGACACGACCAGTACAATTAAACAGCAACTTGCACGCGGCGACAAAATTATCATTAATCTGCTTTGCTAATGCGTTAATCGCCTGCGCTTCTACCTGAATTACCGCCAGACCCAATTCGCGGAGTTTTTGATCATGTAGCTTCATGGCTTGCCTGAATTGAAGTAGTGCAGGTTGGGTAAACAACTCGGTAAGGTCACAAACAGGATAGTTGACATCTGTGCTTCTGGATTGAAAGCTATATATTATGCCATGTTTACTTCGTTAATGTCCCATGGATATAATGTATTTACTCATCACCTATCAGTTTCGTGACGGAGTCATTGCGTAGTCATGTTTCAACCTCTTGCTGGGTTGAAACGAGCGAAGCAGGACGAATCGGGTCCGCCGAAGGCCTGGATCGACTGACGGGATATTATCGTCAAAAAGCTGGGCGCTCAATCTACCCTAATTACGGCATCATTGATGCCCAAAGTGTTAAAACCCAATACGTCAGCTTAGGTGATTTCCAGAAATTAATTTACCCGTCAGCCCGGTCTAATGAGGATGTCCCATTTGGGTAGGATTGGGTTACGTTCCAGTCTTGCTTCAATCGCCTGCATCGCCACTTTAGACAGTGAAATCCCTTTCTGGTAAATTGTCTTGCTGAAGTTGACCACCGGCTGTATGCCTTTCCAGGTCATACTTTTTGCCCATTCCAGCATGGTTTCGGCAGTTACCAGCTTGGCTCCATTCCAGTGCTGCTCCAAAATGCCCCAGCAACGCTCAATCGGATTGTACTTGCTATGGTAAGGCGGATAGTACAACAATTGGACGATTGTTCTGGTATGGTCGACGAATTCCACGATGCGGTTAAGGAACTGCGTGCGCACGCCACGGCTCTCCGGGCCATTGTCGACCTTGATCTGGATATGCGCAATAGCCGCCCGTTCCTGCGCAGGGGTATTCTCCCACCAGCCCATCAAGCTGTCTGCGATGAAATCGCTGGTCTTGAAGGCGCTTCCAAATGTCAGATACAGCGCCCCTTCGTCTTCGTCTACGATGCCAAAGGGTGTGTATTTTTCCTCACAACCCATGTCATGGTCAGCGGCACGGCCATCACCGCGTGTCTTTCCGCGCCGTGAGTAATCGCCGATATTCACCGTGGCTTTGCAGTCGATGCTGAGGCCTTGACCTGCCTACCGTCCACGGAATTCTCGCCGTCCAGGGTGCTCTTATCTTTTTCCTTAATGTTGGCAAAGATGGCATCCGTTTCTGGGAGTTTCTTTTGCGGCTTGGCCTTGAGCACCTTGCGTAGACGGTAGCCGTTGCGGTTCAGAACCTCGGCCATGGTGCTGGGCGACGGCAGTTGATCTTCCTGGAAACCTTGGGCACGTAACTGCTTCAATGCTTCCGCTGCGGTCAAGCGGGTGTACGACAGCAATGTGCGAAAGGTCGGATCTTGCTGGCTATGCAATTCCGCCAACGCCCACAGGGCTTGCGCCACCTCAGAATGCTTTTCTTCCCACAACTTGTCTCCGCTGCAAGCCGCTTGCGCTCCTTGGCAAATGACTCCAGTGCGGTGTTCGTTTAACCCCAACTGCACCGTTTCGTGGCCCCAACCAAACACTCTCTCCGACAGACGGGCATTACCCTGGCAATATTTCAATGTCATCGCGGCTTGGAAAGCTCGTCGTTCTGCTCCTGACATTTTTGAACTCGCTAATTTCAAGTCTTCGATTTGGTATGCACTCAAGGGCAAGAGAGAAGGTTCGGTGGTAGATCGCAAGGTCGCTCTCGGTGGCTGAAATAATGATGAAATTCTACCCTGAATGGGTAAAATCTTCTTCGGAAATCACCTAAACTGTTGGCCAGGACAGCGATATAGAGGCTCTATGACCGATATTTCTCCAAAGGTCGTGTGCCAGCAGACTTTTTTTACCGTTGCCGTGAAGCTCCGGTTGTTGTTCTCGAGTTTGCTCGACCGCTTTGTCAACAGCCGTATCCGACCAACAATGCAGGGTATCGTTACCCATTTTGCGTAACTCGTCAATCACACACTGTCCAGCATCATCGGCCTTGGTGCAGTTTCCCGCTGCGTTTTCAACTACATTGAGCAATGCTTCCATTCGCTCAAGTAGTTTTGGGTGTTGCTTAAGACGGTTGATAAAAAGCTGTTCGTTGTTTGGGCTCACTGTTTTTGTCAAGATAAATAGCCGTATTTTACACAATCCCCCGCACTTTTAATCACACCCGTCCAGCACCGCCTGTTTCATCCAGTCGTCGGTCGCTTTGGTGATGATGGGGTCGGAGCCGCCCGGCATGTGGCTTTTCAGCGCCTCAAACCCGCCCTCGTCGTATTGTTTCAGCCAGCGGTAAAATGCACGAACGGTCAAAATGATAGGCTTCGGCCACCTTTTCCGGGCTCTGGCCCAGCACGCGGACGGCGTACACCGCCATTCTCCGTATAGAGTACATGACATCATCGGGTACTTTTCTTCCGTCTTCCAACCATTCTGGGGTCATAATGCACTCCGCTACCGCAGGTTACTTTGTATGGGAAGAGGACAATTGCCCGGCATAATAGTTTTTTATGTCGCTTGATTAGCTTCTGTATCTATATTTTTGTATTAGTTGTAAGACATTGCATTGAATATAACATGATACAAAGGAGTATTTGTAGCCATGCAAGATAGTCGGTTAAGGTGCGTTTTAGGGCACATTCATCTGGATCCATGCATTGCGGAACTCTGTTCAGATCGGGATTGTCCAAATTGCCAATGACCGGAAAGTTTGTTGAGTTAATTGGTTCTTCACCGATGGAATACCTGACAATGTGGCGGATGCAAATTGCCGCAAATTGGTTGAATGAGCCCGGTATGACGATTGAGAGGGGGGCTGAACGGTGTGGGTATGATTCGGCATCCGCGTTTAGCAAAGCATTTAAACGCTGCTTTGGCATTTCCCCCGTAAAATATCGCCGAGGTGTCGTACATCTATGAGCCGGACATCAATATTTGTTTGGTAAAACGAACAGTCGATAGTGTGCGAGCTTCTCTAATCTTGGCGTCGGGCAACGAACTTCGTCCTTTAATTCAGGAATCAGATCGTATTGGATTATCGTCCAACGTTGCAGGATGTTTGTGCGTTGCGTATTATTCATAGTGGGGGGGTGGCTTGAGAAACGCCATCTTGCCAGCAATGGCCGTCCTTTTTATCCCCTATGCAAGGTTAATTCAGCTTACATCTCTAGTTTTTCAGTTGGTATATAGTTGCCCGCACTGCGGTATGGGTTCCAATCGTCGATTTCGCGTGTCCCGGCTTAACTTTTCGCATAAGCCGGTAAAATCAAAAATTTTCATCATCACTGATGCTTTTTAGTTGTATAGTAAATACTATGATTTGAAATCAATAGGTAGGCTATTTTTAATAGTTTACCTAGAGAAAATAGTCATTTATCGTTTAGTCCTTCTTATGAGGTGAGCCATGTACGCACTAAAACATTTCCTTTCGATGCCTGTGTTATTAGCCTGTTTTTGGATAGTGCCTGTTTCAGCCGCTGATATAGCCGCCGGCGAACAAAAATCAACCAATTGTATGGGTTGTCATGGCCCCAAGGGTAAAAGCAGTAATGCTCAATGGCCTAATTTAGCGGCTCAACAATCGGCATATATAGTTAATCAACTTAACGCATTTAAAACGGGAACACGAAATAACCCTATGATGCAATCCATGGCTGCCAACTTGAGTAATGACGATATTAATAATTTAGCGGCTTATTATTCCAGTCAACCACCTGTTAGCGCAGGGGGCGACCCGAATTTAGCAAAATCAGGTCGAATCAAGGCAAGTATGTGTTTAGGATGTCATGGATCATCAGCTGAAGGTAATAGCCAATTTCCAAGACTTGCCGGCCAGCATTCCGACTATCTGGTAAAACAATTAAGCAGTTTTAAGGAAGGCATGCGTAAAAACGGACACATGCAGGCTATTGCGGGCACTCTTTCCGAAGATGATATAAAAGCATTGGCGGCCTATTTTGGCTCTCTGTAGTTTCTCCTAATGTATAGGTATGTACATAACTTTTCGGCATAATAAAAACAAAGGGTTGCAAAAGCGTCGAATTCTCTCTCCATGCTGGATTGTATAGACCGGAGACATAGGTAACGGTTTTTAGGCATCATTGTGGGACATGTAGGGTAATCAACGCAGTCTTCTGTTGATAAAAGTAGACATCAAAACAGCCGCCTTGATGACCAGGCGCAATCTCACAGGGTAACTGTGAAAAGCCTTTGATATTTTTCCAAGTGCGTCCTTGAAAACTGAACTCATCCTTGTTAGGACTGTACTCGATAGGTGGAGCGATTCTGGAAAGAGCCGGGTGCTAAGCTGATAGCGACTGATAGACGGTTGTAATTCCAAGACTTGGTGCGGACGTTCCAGGTTTTAACTATCACGTCAAGTACCGGAATTGTGTTGTGAAGTTTTTATTTATTTATTTGGAGTGTGTCACATGCAAAAAAAACAACCCTGTTTCTACCCCCCGTTTTTGCAGCGTAAAGAGCTCGGTCAGCATAGTTTAATAAGGCATCAATATCAAAGCTATCTTGTTCAAGAGCTTCTTCGACAAGACAATGCACGCCGATACTTGTTGTTATTTTTACCTCTTGACCCTGTATTTCCCAGACTAGCGATGCAATTCTTTTTCTAATACGCTCAGCAAAGAACTTGCCTTTCTTTCTATCTATATCTGTGAAGGATATAACAAATTCCTCGCCGCCAAAACGCGCTAAAATATCCGATTCACGAATTTCTTCTCTTAACGAGTTGGCAACATCTTTAAGCACAATGTCACCAAACCCATGTCCGTAGCTATCATTTATAGCCTTAAAATAATCCAGGTCTAAAATTAGCAGGCAAAGAGGCTGTCTGTAGCGTTTTGAGCGAGCTAGAGCAGCTTCAATTTGCCTGTAAAAATAACGGCGATTGTATAAGCCTGTCAATTCATCAACCATGGACATGCTCTCGTGGTACTTTTTCAACTGTTTCATGTTTTCTAATGCTGCTTCCAGCATTTTAGTCCGGACTGCAATTTGTTCTTCAATTTGTCGTGGCAACCGGTAATTAGTGATCAATTCTCCCATCATGTTTTTGTAGATTTGCAATAAGCGAATATGCCATTCTGAGAAATAATTGGCATCGGGGTGCGAGATATTTAATACACCTATTAATTCATTAACTGTTGAAACAGGAACACTGATGACCGACCCTGGTAATGAATCATTAGCTTGCGTCAAGTAGTTTGAGAAGCGAGAATCTTCCTTGCAGTTTTTACAATGCTGTATTTTACCGATTTTGGCTGCTTGCCCTATAATGCCTTCGCCGATTTTAAATTTTAAAGGGGTTCGATTTATTCTTTTTGCGCCAGCATATTCCCTACTACTGAGACCGGTTAAATTAACCAGATTCTGTTGTTCATCCAACACGAAAAAAGAGCAGCGCTCCATATCCTGATTTTGAATTAGGATAGACAAGGCTTTGAAAATAAGTTCCTTTTCATTACTTGCTTGATGATTTAGTTCTGAAAGCTCTTTAACTGCGGATAGTGAATTCAATAAATCTACAATAATGTCCTGTATGTTTATGTTTTCTTCCATTTGCTTATTTCCCTGTAATAGCAAGCGCTGCTAAGTGAATATTATCTTTTTTAGCAAGAATCTTATCGATAAAGGGTTGCGCTACAGCAGCAGAAAGTTCGAATGATTCCAGTTGCTTTAAAAACGGCGCCAATTCATCGTGTTGATCAGACAGAATTTTCTTTGCTAAAGCAAAACATATTTTTATCAAGGCAATCATTTTTTCTTCGCTACCGGAGTATGCGCTATTTTTAAACTCCTTTAATACTGTTTGATAAATTGCGGGTAAATGCCAATGCTCCAGCAGTAATCCCCCGAGTTCATATTGATTTTTCCCTAGCAAACAAGTCATTTCTGTAGAAATTGAACTGACATTCTCCTGCGCGTTTAGCAAGATCAGATTTGATTCTTCCGGCAGCAAATAAACAGCGACTATTAAACCGATATTTAACAACAAGCCTGCGGTATATGCGGTGGAAGGATCAACGGCCTCATCATGAATCAATTGACTAAATTGTTGACTTAATGTTGCAGTTAGCAACGCATCCATCCAGAAGCGTTCGCTGTTAAATTGGCTGCATTTGCGGGTATCCAGTTCCAAGTTTAAAAGCACGCCCATTGTCAGGGTTTTAACCAGATTAAGTCCCAAAACACGTATTATCGCCACTCTTAAATCAGTTATTTTACCTGCACATCCAAAATAGGCTGAATTAGCTAATCCTAATAATCTACCTACCAGAACGGGTGAAACGGAAATTACAGTTGCGAGGTCATTAATTGAAATATCCGGGTCATTTACCGCACCAATAATTTTCATGCTCGCGGCAGAAAGCTCTGGCAAATTTTTTATTTTTGAAATTTGCAGATTAATTTTATCTGTCGGCTCCATATTTACCTCTTAATTGTATGACAGAAGTTTTCAATTTAACGATAAGGCGTCAATGATTCTTTGGAAAAAGTAGTTACACACTACAGATGCGCAGAGTTCACAGAGAATTAAAGCATTAGAATTCATCTACCATCGCCACCCACCCAACAGGTGTTAGCGTTTTTCTTTCCAATTGATACTTTTTTTGTGTTTTCCGTGTCTCCATGGAGAACTGAGATTTTTAGTATAATCATTCCCACACAGTGCATCATTCAAGACAAGGATAGCCTATGAACGGTATTTTTCTTTGTAAATATACAAAAATATAGTGGACAATGTGGTTACAGTAGTTATATCCGCATCAAAGCAAGATATTCCTACCGTGACTGAATTGAAGATTTAACGGGACTACAAACTTAAGCAAGTGGCTTATAGCAATTTAGGATTTGGCTAAAAATAACTTTCCGAAATCGGTCTCTCATAGGATAACCCAATAATAGCTCCATTCTGGGAGTCGGCGGCCGCAAACTCAAAGACACGCCAAAATTTCTTTGGATCAAACGAATGGACGACTAGTAAGGAATCTCTAATTTATATAAAGCAACTGTCTGCGCTAAAAACCAAGGGAAAAACTGTACTGGTAATTATCGATGATGACCGTTATTTTCATTTGGCGGATCATTCTATAAAATTGGAAGAAGGCTAAACTGTAGATATAAAGTGTTCGATACTTAACACACAGCAAGATCATCGGTTACGGGAAAAACAGAAATGCCAATTTTGCGAAAACCCTTGTTATATTCGATAGTTGTTTGTTCGAGTTTAGTCGTTATCGGTGTTGGCACAGGTTTTCTAATGTTGCAAAATTCGCTACCGCAACTGGATGGCGAACGGGTATTAAATAAGTTGTTCGCTCCTGTTACAGTTACTACTGATAGTCATGGTATTCCGGTTATTACCGCCGATAATCATTCCGATGCCGTACGCGCATTGGGCTATATCACGGCACGTGATCGCCTTTTTCAAATGGATTTGATGCGTCGCAAAAACGCCGGGCGATTGGCTGAGATATTCGGGCAGGTTGCTGTTAAAAGTGACGTTACCACAAGAACCTATGGTTTTTATCGAATTGCCAAAACAGTCGTGAGGGAGCTGCCGCAAGAACACATGCGCATTCTTGAAGCTTACGCCGAAGGTGTAAACAACTACCTTGACGACACCAAAGCGCTACCTTTCGAATTTACAGTACTGAACTATCAACCTGAACCATGGAAAGCCGAAGACAGTATTTTGGTGGCCTTGGGCATGTTTGATACTCTCACGGCCTGGGCAGAGCAGGAGGAACGCATGTTGAGCGTGATGGAGAAATGCCTGCCCGCTGAGATAGTAACTTTCCTTACCCCTGATACTGATCCGTTTACCGAGAGTTTGGCTGGCTCTGCTGAATCGCTTCGTCCGGCGGCGCTCCCCATTCCGATTGCAGCATTTGAAAAAGTCTTGATAAAGCATTTGCCGGATATTCAACAATCCGCAGATGCCGTGCAATTGAGAGATTTTGTGATCGGTTCTAATGCTTGGGTTGTCAGTGGATCAAAAACGCATGATGGCCGCGCCATTCTGGCAAATGATATGCATCTGGGTATTTCGGTGCCTGTTATCTGGTATCGATGTGAAATGAAATATGGGACAACTCATGTAGCGGGTGTGACTTTGCCGGGTATACCCATATTCATTGCCGGAAGTAACAATCATATAGCCTGGGGCGGTACCAATCTGAACGGTGATTTTCTGGATCTGGTGAGTCTCGATATTAATCCTGAAAACCCCGATGAATACAGAGTGGGTAATAACTGGCAACGTTTTGAACACGTAACGGAAAGCATTATGGTCAAAGATGCCAAAACACAACAAGTCGATGTCAAGCGCAGCATTTGGGGTCCTGTTGCAACACAGACTTTATTGGATAAATCCGTTGCCATTCATTGGACAGCGCTTGATCATGAAGCTGTCAATATTGCGCTGATTGATCTGGAACAGACCGAAGCCCTGGAGCAAGCCGTTAATATAGTTAACCATGCCGGCGGACCGCACTTAAATTTTTTATTGGCTGATAGCAGCGGACATATTGCCTGGACGATTATGGGCAGGATCCCCAAACGTTACGGTAGCGATGGCTCTGTCAGCCGTTCCTGGGCGGATGGTGCTGTCGGTTGGGATGGCTATGTCGATGCGCAAAGTTTGCCGCGTGAAATTGATCCGGTCGATGGACTATTGGTTTCAGCCAATGATCGCCGCCAGAGCAAGCAATACTCGTATGTGATAGGTCACCAGTTTGCCAATGGTTATCGTGCTTACCGGATTACTCAGCAACTAAAACAAATGCAAGATATCAATGAGTGGTCGATATTCCAGTTGCAACTCGATACCAAAAGCGAATTCTATTCTTTTTATCAACAACTGGCATTAAATGTCCTGTCGCCCAAAATCATTGAGCAAAAGTCGGAATTACGAGAGCTACGCGAGTATCTTTTAGCCTGGAATGGTAGAGCCGATAAAGATAGCTTGGGCTTTGCCTTACTGGTTCAATTTCGGAAGCAATTGGTAAAAAATGTATTTACGCCTTTTTTATCGGCGTGCAGGAATGTCGATAACAATTTCCAATATTCCTGGTTTTATATTGATACGCCGCTACAGGCGATGCTCACAGAAAAACCGTCACAACTACTTCCTGATCCTGTTAATTATCGGGATTGGGATGCATTTATTTTGGGTCAATTAACACAAGGCGCACAGCAGTTGAGGGCAAAATACCCGGATATTACGCTGTCCGAACTGACTTGGGGCATGGTGAATACTGCACAATACAAGCATCCTTTTTCTGAAGGTTTACCTATACTCAGTCGCCTCCTTGATATGCCTGAAGATGAGTTGGCTGGTTGCGGATACTGTGTGCGTGTAGCCACCCCAGGCTTTGGCGCCAGTGAACGCCTAGTTGTGTCACCGGCTCATCTTGATGAGGGTATTTTACATATGCCAGGCGGTCAATCAGCTCATCCTTTGTCGCCTTATTATCGTGATCAGTTTAGTTATTGGGTAAAAGGCTTACCCATTAAACTGCTGGCCGGAAACCCCGAACATAAACTGATATTAAAACCCGATGCTGATTAAAGCCACGCCAAGGGTGGGCGGGCTTTTCTGGTCACCAGATAAGATAAAAAAGTTTTGCCAACCCTGCACGGCTTTAGCGTAATGACGGCCCCTGAATTAAGCTACCGATAGCTTGCCCGAATGAGGCGCCCAGTTTGCCCGCTATTTTGTCGATCAAGCGCCCTTGCTGGGTAAAGTCAACCAGTTTTTCTGCACGAATAATGTTCTTGGCGACGTAATCATCATTACCAAAGCCATCGGCAACGCCCAGTTTAACGCCTGCTTCACCGGTCCAAATCAAGCCTGAAAACATGTCCGGTGTTTCTTTGAGCCTATCACCACGCCCGGCTTTTACGGCGCCTATAAATTGCTGGTGAACTTGGTCCAATAGGCCCTGCATATATTTGGTCTCGTCTTCTTTAGGCGGCGAAAAAGGGTCGAGCATGGCTTTATGTGCGCCTGCGGTTAGCAGTCGGCGTTCTACGCCCAGCTTTTGCATAATATCAACAAAACCAAAGCCATCCATAAGTACGCCGATCGAACCAATGAGACTGGACTGATTGACAAAAATCTTGTCGCTGGCCGATGCAATGTAATAACAACCGGATGCACAAATATCGCTAACCACGGCATAAATCGGCAAATCGGGATGTTCTTTTTTTATTTTTCTAATTTCCTCATAAACATAGGCCGATTGCACTGGACTGCCTCCCGGCGAATTCGAATGCAGGATAATCCCCTTGGTGTTCTTGTCTTTTACCGCGTCCCTTAAGCTTTCAATAATGCTGGCCGCATTGGCATCTTTATCTTCGGCAATAATTCCCACTACATCAACGACAGCCGTATGGTCTTTGCTATCGCCACCTATACCCTGTTTAATGGTTGGATACATTGCCACGCAAAATATGGCAATCAAGTATGCAAACATTAGTGACTTGAAAAAAACGCTCCAACGTCTTGCCCGTGTTTGTTCAGTTACAGCGGCTAAAGCCAGTTTTTCAATGACTTCGCGTTCCCAGTCCGATTCTCGGGTAGCGCCTGTTTTAATCGGATTGTCTTGTTGATTTTCCATGACTTCTTAACCTTAAATAATATTCAGTAATTCAGTTGGTTGTTGCAGGCACAGCAACGGATGGTATTGTCGCAGGAATTTTTCCGAGTGTGCGCCACATGACACGGCAATAGCAGAGATATGGGCATTGAGCGCCATTTGCAAGTCATGTATGGAATCGCCTACCATTAATGTCCGTTCCTTTGTGGTATTGGTAAGTTGAATAATCTCGTGCAGCATTTTCGGATCAGGTTTGGATGCAGTTTCATCAGAGCAACGGGTAATACAAAATAAATCCTCTGTTTCCGTAGCCTGCAACGCCTGTCGCAAACCGGCTCTGGTTTTCCCGGTGGCAACAGCGAGTTGATAGCCGGCCTTATTCAGTTGCAATAGCATCTCGTAAACGCCGGGAAATAAATCATCCCTGCTGAGTTGTTTCGAACAATATTTCTGGCTGTAACAGGCGATCAATTGCTCATGTGTTTGCTCGTCCGCTTCAGGAAACAGTGTTTGTATTGCCTTGTTAATGCTTAAGCCAATCACATCCTTTGCCGCTTGATACTCAGGAGTAGGGCAATTATACTGTTCAGCCGCATGTTGCAAGCAATTCGTAATCCAGTCTATCGAATTGATTAGGGTGCCGTCCCAATCAAAGATGATCAAGTCAAATCTGTTCTTCATGATGTAACAAATTTTCCAGTTGTGAAGGTAAAGGGGCTGAAATACTCATGAGTACACCGGTAACAGGATGCTTAAATTTTAATGTTTCCGCATGGAGAAACATGCGTTTATAGCCTTTGGTTTTAAAAGCTTTATTGACATCATCCAGGCCATAGCGTTCATCGCCGACGATAGGGTGACCCAGGCTGGCGGCATGAACGCGTATCTGGTGAGTACGTCCGGTTTTTGGGGAGGCTTCAACCAACGTCGCGTTACGAAATAACTTCAAACGTCTGAACAGTGTTTCAGCAGCTTTGCCTGACTGACTGATCACTACCATGCGCTCGCCGCCTTTACTGACATTTTTTAACAAGGGCGCGGTCACCACCAGTTTTTTTCTGGCCCACTGCCCTGATAACAAGGCCTGATAGGTTTTATGAACCTGATCATCCCGGAAAAGTTCGTGCAATTTTCGCAGGGCGCTGCGTTTTTTTGCGATTAAAAGGCAGCCGGAGGTGTCTTTATCGAGTCGATGCACCAGTTCTAAAAAATGCGCTTCGGGTCTTATCAGACGTAGTCCCTCGATTATGCCTGAACTAACACCGCTGCCACCATGTACAGCAAAACCGGCCGGTTTGTTCATGATCAAGAAGCCCTCGTCTTCAAATAAAATGCCCTGTTGCAACGCTGCTTGCAAACCTTGTGGAACATACGATTCTTCGCTGCGTTCCGCCACTCTGACCGGAGGAACTCTGACTATATCACCCGTAACAAGACGGTATTTGACATCTACTCGACCTTTATTAACTCTTACTTCGCCTTTTCTTACAATGCGATAAATATGACTTTTAGGCACCCCTTTTAATCGGGTAATTAAAAAATTGTCCAATCGTTGGTCGTTATTTTCTTCAGTAATTTCGACATACGCAACTTGGGGTAACGCGCTTTCTTCTATGCTCATAGTGCAAATAATACCAGTATCTGGTGATGATTGATTCTTTAAAATTGATGTAGGACGATAAGGTTGTTATATTAAGCAAGTTTTTATAAAAAACATACTTTATGCTCTGCGGATTTCAACAAAGAAACTGGCTTGGAGCCGACTTAATGAAGATTAAAGCAACAATTATTACGTAAATAACTCTTCATTATAAGATTTTCGGGTTCATCGTTCGACCCTAGACGAACGATTTTTAACACCTGTTTAAAACAGAATTTACCACCAAAGACTGAGAATATTAACTTAGTATTTGTCCGCGCTCACTATGTGACTTCACCTGTTGAAGCCTAAAAATAACGACAAAATGCGCAGATGACGGAACATAAGACCGTAAAAACTAAGCTGATTGTGTTATTGGTTAGACATATCGCTTCGTGTTTGTAATGACATATAAGGCGATACCCAAGAATGAATATACCTGATTTGCGCAGGATTTTTGTTCATGATCAAGGCGTAAAAATAGGCGCGTAGCGAGCTACGTAACTATATCTTACAACGAAGAAAATGGACAAAAAGACCAGCAAGTCGGTTATATTCTTCTCAGGGAATCGCCTAACTTGACGTGATGCCCAAAACCAGTCTGATCCAGTAAAATCTGACAATGGAGCAGGAAACCACAAGGATAATTGAATGAAAAGAATGCTTATCAACGCTACGCAGGCAGAAGAACTGCGAGTTGCTTTGGTAGACGGTCAAAAGCTTTATGATTTTGACATAGAAGTCCCTTCAAAAGAACAGAAAAAATCCAATATTTACAGAGGTATTATTACCCGCGTAGAACCTAGTCTGGAAGCTGCATTTATAAATTATGGCGCTGAAAAACATGGTTTTTTGCCTTTTAAAGAAATTTCCCCGCTCTACCGGCAAACTCAGGAAGGCACCGAAACAGAAGGTCGTCGTTCAGCCATCAAAGATCTGATTAAGGAAGGTCAGGAAATCCTTGTTCAAATTGAAAAAGAAGAACGCGGAAATAAAGGCGCCGCGTTAACCACCTATATTAGCCTGGCGGGTACTTATTTGGTATTGATGCCTAATAATCCCAAGGCAGGCGGTATATCAAGGCGCATAGAAGGTGAAACCCGCAGTGATTTGCGTGAAGTAATGGCGTCGCTTGATATTCCTGAAAGCATGGGCTTGATCGTCAGAACGGCAGGATGCGGCAAAAATGCTGAAGAACTGCAATGGGATTTGAATTATTTACTACAACTGTGGGAAGCCATCGAACGCTCATCCAATGAGCAGAAAGCGCCATTTCTGGTGTTTCAGGAAAGCAATGTAATCATTAGGGCTCTGCGTGATCACTTACGCGGCAATATTGATGAGATTTTGATCGATAATGAAGACTCATTTAGACTGGTGCAAGATTTTCTAAAGCAGGTTATGCCGCATTTTTTGCCTAAAGCGAAATTGTATCAGGATGCCGTGCCTTTATTTAACCGTTACCAGATTGAATCGCAAATTGAAGTGGCTTATGGCCGTGAAGTTTCGTTGCCTTCGGGCGGTTCACTGGTCATCGATCATACTGAAGCGCTGACTTCAATTGACATCAACTCTGCACGTGCTACAAAAGGCAGTGACATTGAAGAAACCGCACTGAATACAAACCTGGAAGCGGCCGATGAAATTGCTCGTCAACTTAGGCTGCGTGATTTGGGCGGTTTGTTTGTTATCGACTTCATCGATATGCTGTCGAATAAAAACCAGCGCACTGTTGAAAATCACCTGCGTGATGCGCTTAAGATTGATAGAGCTCGTATTCAAACCAGTCGCATATCGCGTTTTGGACTGCTGGAAATGTCCAGACAAAGAATGCGCCCCTCTCTGGGTGATTCTACGCAATTGCCTTGTCCGCGCTGCAAAGGCCAAGGCTCTATTCGTAATGTAGAGTCGGTTGCACTTTCGGTATTGCGCATTCTTGAAGAAGAAGCCATGAAGAAAGGTACGGAAAAAGTCATTGCCCATTTGCCTATTGAGTGTGCGACTTTTCTGTTGAATGAAAAACGCCATGCCATTGAACTGATCGAAGCCAGGCTGAAAGTTGGCATTATCATTTTGCCCAGTAAGCATCTCGAAACACCGGCTTATGACATTGAACGTATCAAGGAAAAAGATTCTAGCGAAGAAAAACCCAGCTATTTACAAATAAAAGCTGAAGACATTACCATTCCGGAATTTGCTCAACAAATAAAACCGAAAGTTGAGAAAGCGGCAATTAAGGAGTTTATGCACGATTCGCCCGCGCCCGTGCAAACTAAAAATGAAGCTGCCAGCTTGATTAAGCGCTTCTGGCATAAACTCGTAGGACCTGGTGCTGAGCCTGAAGTAAAAGTACCCCCCGCGCCAGTTGCTGAAAAAGTAAGATCAACCGATGAAAGCAAGCCGGGCAGAAGTCGAAGTAACAGACGCGGTAGAAATCAAGGTCAAAAAAACCTGGAACCGCGTCCTGATCGTACTCCACAAGAGCAAGACACAAAGCAGGAACAAAACAAGGAACCCCGGCCTAACCGTAATATCAGGGGGCCGGGGCGGAACGTAAGACGTAACCTTGCGCCAGTCAGTAATACTGTAGATGAGAATAGCGAACTTGTTAAAAGCGAATCCGTGACTGCTAATGAAGCGCGAATAACTGAAGCGACATTAGTTACACCTGAAGTCACCGTGTCGATTGAAGAGCAAGCAAAGCAAACGGCCAGAAAAAATTCCAGTAGAAGAGGTCCAAATCGTAGAAGACCACGCAATCCCAATTATAAAAAAACAGAGGGTGAGGGTGAATCAAACGGTGGTGATGCCGGCGAAGCCGCAACAAACACAGAAGGCGAAGATCGCTCTACGCAATCCCGTTCTTATGACAGCGATTTTGCTGAAAGAGTAGAAAGAACTGAACGCCCTGAGTCGCAACGGGCTATCACTGAATTCGCACCAAAAGCAGTTGAATCGATAAAGCAAGACGCAGGAACTGAATAATAAGCAAAAACTATAGAGACGCGCACGTTGCGTCTCTATAGTTGACTTTACCTATATCTGATCTCTACGGCTGTTGCCCCAAACAACGATTTTAAGCGCGAAATCAGCTCATCGGTTGGATGTATGCGCCATTCATCACCTAGCTGAACAGCGGCCCGTGCATCCTGTGACCTATACTTGATGCTTACGGGGCAACTGCCGCCCTTGAAAGGGCTCAGAACCGCATTTAGCCTCTCAACATAAGCACTGGATTCAAGCTTGTTTTCTGCTGTAGTCCAGGTTAATTGAAGGCCCCTCGAAAAACTCTCTCTTGCCTGTTCAATGTCGTATAACTTCTCAACCGTCAAGCGCAGCGCGCCAGAAAAATTATCAATAGCCAAAGCCCCTTCAGCGACTAAAAGATCATCGCGAGAAAAAATATCCCGATATTTATCGTAAACTTCGCCAAAAGCAGCAATTTCCAGTCTGCCGGATTTATCATCAATCGTAGCAAAGCCCATCGTTTTACCCTGCTTCGTCTGGCGGGTGCGCATTTCTATTACCAGACCCGCAACACGTGCCTCCATATTCCCGCGCGATACCTGCAAAGACGCTATTTTTCCGTGGGTAAAATGTTTTAATTCCGCTTCATATTGGTCTATCGGATGCCCCGTCAAAAACAATCCCAGGGTTAATTTTTCCGCAGCTAAGCGTTCATTGTCCGACCAAGGTTCAACTGCAGTAGCATAAGCCTCGGTATCTTCCACATCCTCATTAACCGCCAAACCAAACAAGTCATTTTGCCCTGTTTGTGCCATTTTCCCATGTTGTTCCGCTACTCTCAAAGCGGTGGGTAATTCCGCCAAATGACTCGCCCGATTAGTGTCAAATTCATCAAAAGCTCCGGCGCGAATTAGCGCTTCCAGCACTCGCCGATTAAATTTGCGTAAATCGACCCGCTTGCATAAATCATATAAACCTGAAAATCGACCATTATCGTCCCGCTCTTTAAGCATATCTTCAATCGCTGCCTGACCCACACCCTTGATTGCGCCCAGGCCATAAACAATATGATTATCGTCATTAGCGGTAAAACGATAGGTTGATACATTGATAGTTGGCGGTAGAATGACCAGCTTCATCTGCCTGCATTCTTCTATCAACACCACCACCTTATCGGTATTATCCATGTCAGAAGACAGCACCGCAGCCATAAAAGCAGCCGGGTAATGGGTTTTCAGCCAGGCGGTTTGATAGGCGACCAGTGCGTAGGCGGCGGAATGCGACTTGTTAAACCCATAGCCGGCGAATTTTTCCATTAAATCGAAAACATAAGTTGCTATGGCTTCATCGACCTGATTGGCAACTGCGCCGGTAGTAAACTTTTCCCGTTCCTTTGCCATTTCTTCCGGTTTCTTTTTGCCCATGGCCCGCCGCAGCATATCTGCCCCGCCCAGCGTATAATGCGCCAACTCCCGCGCAATTTGCATCACCTGTTCCTGATACAAAATAACGCCATTGGTGGGCTTGAGGATAGGTTCCAGCAACGTATGCGCGTATTCCGCTTTCGCGCCGTGTTTAACATTGATGTAATCATCGACCATACCTGATTCCAAAGGACCAGGGCGAAACAGCGCTACCAGCGCGATAATGTCGTCAAAGCAGTCGGGCTTGAGCTTTTTAATCAGCTCCTTCATGCCCCGTGATTCCAACTGAAATACAGCTGTGGTCAGACCATTTTTTAATAATGCGTAGGAAGCGGCGTCATCCCGGGGGATAGTCGTAATATCCACCAGCGTTTCACCGGTTTGCTGTTTTTTATGATTAATGGTTTGTAGCGCCCAATCGATAATAGTCAGCGTGCGTAAACCTAAAAAGTCGAACTTGACCAGTCCGACAGCTTCCACGTCATCTTTATCAAACTGGGTGACCAGATTGCCACCACCCTGTTCACAATACAACGGTGTAAAATCCGTCAATTTGGTCGGGGATATAACCACACCACCAGCGTGTTTGCCTGCATTTCTGGCAGTTCCTTCCAGCGACAGCGCCATATCAATCAGCGTCTTGACTTCTTCTTCGGTGTCATAAAGCTGTTTAAGGTCTGGGCTGTCTTTTAACGCTTTGGTTAGCGTCATACCGATTTCAAAGGGAATCAGCTTGGCCAACCGGTCCACAAAGCCGTAAGCAAAGCCCAGTACTCGTCCCACATCACGAATAACCGCCTTGGCCGCCATCGACCCATAGGTGATAATCTGTGCAACATGATCCCGACCATAATGACGTGCGACATAGTCAATTACTTCATCACGTCTATCCATGCAAAAGTCAATATCAAAGTCGGGCATGGAGACCCGCTCAGGGTTCAAAAACCGCTCGAACAGTAAATCAAATTCGATGGGATCCAAATCCGTGATTTTAAGCGCATAAGCGACCAATGATCCCGCACCTGAACCGCGCCCCGGGCCGACTGGAATATGTTCGTTTTTTGCCCACTGAATAAAGTCAGCAACAATCATAAAATAACCGGGGAAACCCATTTCGGTTATCACCTTCAATTCGGTACCCAGACGCTCATAGTAAACTTTACGATTTTCCTCATCCGTGCCTTTACCTACCGCCGGATATTGCAGCAACCGTTCTTCTAAACCCTTTTTGGACTCACTTGCCATTAATTCTCCCAGCGTCATTCCCGCAGGCACGGGAAAATCCGGCAGAAAGTTTTCTCCCAGCGTCAGCTTTAAATTGCAGCGTTTGGCAATTTCTACGGTGTTTTCCAGCGCTTCGGGAATATCTGCAAACAACGCCAGCATTTCCTCGGTACTGCGTAAATATTGTTGTTCGGTGTAATCCTTGGGCCGCCGCGTATCATCCAATACCCGCCCCTGATTAATACATACCCGCACTTCATGGGCGGCAAAATCCTTTTGATGAATAAAGCGCACATCATTGGTGGCAACCACAGGTAAATCTGTTGCCAATGCCAGCCCAACAGCAGCGGCAATATAACGCTCTTCGTCGGGCTTACCTACGCGTTGTAATTCCAGATAAAAGCTCTGTTCAAACAATGCGCCCCAGTGTTCCGCCAACCGTTTAGCAGCCTCGTGATTTTCTGCTAATAATGCTTTGCCTATATCCCCGCTCATCGCACCAGACAATGCAATAAGACCGTTATGATTTTGTTCTATCCACTCTCGTTGCAACATCGGCACACCCTGATGTTGTCCTTCCTGATAGGCTTTTGAAATCAACTCGGTTAACGTGATGTAACCCGCGTGATTATTGACCAGCAAGGTCAAACGATAAGGCGTGGCAGGTTCTTCAGGATTAAAAATCAATACATCAGCGCCCGCTATCGGCTTGATGCCTTGTCCCAATGCCGCCTTGTAAAACTTGACCAGCGAGAACAGATTGGCATGATCGGTGACTGCAACTGCCGGCATATTTAACTCAGCCAACCGCTTAACGAGGGGTTTGATTTTAACGATACCGTCTACCAGGGAAAATTCGGTATGAAGCCTTAAGTGGATGAAGGAAGGTTGCATGGAAGGATTATTATGATTGGGTTCTGGAAATGTTACTGTGCGAGTTAGCGAGTGCGTATAATAACAATATCAGTACCCCATAAAACAAATCATTTATCAGAAGGTTTTACTTATCTAGTTGTAAATTTCTTCTCACACCCGAATAAATAAGGCGCAAACTAATGAGAGATTATCAACATGTTTTACTGGCAGTAGATTATTCTGAACAAGGCGTTTACGTCTCAGAAAAAGCCAGATCTTTGGCCTACAGATATCAAGCTAAATTGAGCATTATTCATGTATTGGATAACATTCCCATGCCCGATACAAACTATGGTACTGTGATTCCTTTGGATCAAGATTCGTCATACGATTTGCTTGAAGCGGAAAAGGCCAAACTTATGCAACTGGGCGATCAAATGAATGTCGATTTGGCCAATCGCTGGATGCTTTGGGGTGTTCCTAAACAGGAAATTATTCATATTGCTGACCAGGAACAGGTTGATTTAATTGTTGTTGGTTCACACGGACGGCATGGTCTTGCCTTATTATTGGGATCAACAGCAAACAGTGTTTTACATTATGCAAAATGCGACGTAATGGCGATTCGATTGCAGGATAATTAGTCTAATAGTAGGCATTTAGCTGGCTGTCGGAATCTGTACTTCCTGGGTTGTCGGGACTCGCTTCACAGACTTTTTGATAAAAAATGAGAGAAGGAGGGAATACAGTGATATCAATCGTTAACGTTGTTTCTTTTTGAAACGTATCAATGGCACCGGAGGCCGCAGTACGGAAATTGTTGGCTAATTTATTGGCCAGTTTTTGTTGTGCTTCATCTTCGCCCAACGCAAAAGGATCTTCCGAAAGACTCGTTTTATCAATTGCTTCCTGTAAAATTTCGCCGGAAATATCCTGTATTTTAGTCTCGAAAGCACTAAAAACCTCTGTTCCTTTTTCACGTTTGATGCGTTCAATATCTTGCGGATCGGCATAAAGGAGAAAAGCTCCTTTTGTCCCTTGAAACGCATTTTTACAGATTCCACCATCCATTATCCTGACCAGGTTTAATTTTTTGTCGCCTTTCATTATAGTCATCGGTGGATTTTGACTGGACATTTGTTCGGCTTCATTTTCCATTGTTGGAGATTCATCTGTGGCGGTGGTGTTGTGACTGGTTGTTGTCGCGCCTTGCTTGATCTCTTGATTTGAACACGCAGCCAATGTAATAAAAGTGATACTGGTCAAAAGTTTTACGCTGGCTTTCATGATTTTCCTGTTGTGGATTGTTAGGTATTACAACGTATTATAATCCCTGAGCGGCTTTGAAGGGTCATTCTAAGATATAATGACTTTATAAGCTGCCAAATTTACTGATGGCGATCGAGCTGCGCCATCATTTTTTAATGTAAATCTTTGCTGTCAGTATATTGGCAGCAGAATGTGTAATCTTGAGGAGAGTTGTGTGGCAAAGGCTAGTGATTTAAAGCGGGGAATGGTAGTCGAAATTAATAGCGTACCTCATGTGGTTAAACAAGTCGATGCAAAAAGCCCTTCATCGCGGGGTGCATCGACGTTGTATAAAATTCGTTTTACTAACCTCAAGACAGGGCAAAAACTGGATGAGTCTTTGAAAGGCGATGATTTCTTTAAAGATGCTGATCTGGTAAGAGCCAAGGTGCAGTTTTCTTATATAGATGGGGATAATTATATTTTTATGAATATGGAAGATTATACCCAGTACAGTTTGAGTCGTGAGGAGCTGGAAGATCAGATCGGCTATTTGACTGAAGGTCTGGAAGGGATTGTTGCCTTATTGATAGATGATGAGGTTCTGGGCATTGAGCTGCCTAGCTCGGTAGTGTTGGCAATTGTAGAGACAGCCCCGGCAATCAAGGGCGCTACAGCATCAGGACGCACGAAAACGGCTCGATTGGTTACTGGGATTGAGGTTCAGGTTCCTGAATATCTGGAGACGGACGAGTTGATTAAGATCAATACCGAATCCGGAAAATTTATGTCACGCGCTTAATTCAATACTGAATTTGAATTTTTCAATGTCGATTAAAACGGAGAACTTGTTAAGGGTTGGTCAAGGCGAGTTTGAGTTGAATCGGCTCCCAAAACGTCCTTTAGAGTTGCTGCGCGCTTGGGATGCGGCTGATGAATACCTACTCAACACGCTCGCAGAAGACCTAAAGTCTTCAGCTGATGCCCGTATTTTGATATTTAATGATAGCTTCGGAGCGTTGGCAGTTGCACTGAGCTCATTCCAGCCTCAAGCAGTATCGGATTCATATCTGTCACAACAGGCGACACGGCTTAATCTGGCCGCGAATGGTTTACCTGAATACAGTGTTAAATTAATAAATAGCCTTGAGCCCCTGAAGGGTGTCTTTGATCTGGTGTTGATTAAAGTGCCGAAGACACTCGCTTTGCTTGAGGATCAGTTGATACGTTTACATCCTCATTTACTGCCTTCAACCCAGATTATTGTTGCGGGAATGATAAAAACGCTGCCGCCTTCTATTTGGAAGATGCTGGAACGTTTGGTAGGGCCCACAACAACAGCACTGGCAAGAAAAAAAGCGCGACTGATTTTTGCGTCGCCTGATCCTGAGTTGGTTATTCCAGTTAACCCTTATCCGGTTTGTTATCAGCTTGAAGGCAGTGATTATCTGATTAGTAACCATGCCAATGTATTTTCGCGCGACAGTCTCGATATTGGTACGCGCTTTTTCCTCCAGCATTTACCCGCGAGACAAGGCGCATGTGACATTATTGATTTGGGTTGCGGTAACGGCTTGCTGGGTTTAATGGCCGCAGAGCAAAATCCGTCAGCAACGATTCATTTTGTTGATGAGTCTTTTATGGCAGTAGTATCTGCCAAAGAAAACTTTTATCGGGCTTTTGGGCAAGAACGCACTGCGACTTTTCATGCCAGTGATGGGCTGCAGGACTTTGAATTTGCCACGGCAGACCTCATTCTTTGTAATCCACCTTTTCATCAAAACAATACAGTTGGAGATCAGATTGCCATCAGAATGTTTCAGCAGTCAAAAAAGGTCTTAAGGAAGGGTGGTGAGCTTTGGGTAATCGGTAATCGCCACCTGAATTATCATCTCAATCTTAATAGATTATTTGGTAAACATTCGGTTGTCGCTTCCAATGCCAAATTTGTTATCTTGTATACAATAGTGCAATAGCGGCGACCTTCACGTAAGCGTTTTGGATAGGTATCTATAACAAGTTGCAGAACTGAGTCACTACGAAAAACTAATGAGGTGCTTGCCCAGATTGGTATGAGGGAAGAAGGTTGGCCGGTTTTTGGGAACAAAACGGCGGTAAGTATTGGCTGTTAAGAAATATAAGCTATAAATGTGCTTATAAATCAATGGTCTGCATTGCGCATGTTACCAGCTTTGATGACATCTAATAAAGCCGACCCAAAAGCCAGCCGACTTTTGGGTCCGGTTTATGAGTTTGTTACGCTGGGGTTACATTCTCTGCTTGCGGGCCTTTTTGACCTTGAGTTACCTGCATAGTAACTTTTTGGCCTTCTCGCAAGGTTTTGCGGCCGGCGCCGTTAATTGCACTGTGGTGAACAAAAACATCTTTGCCACCTTCTTGTTCAATAAATCCAAAACCTTTTTCATCATTGAACCACTTAACGGTACCTACAACTTGATCTGACATATCACACTCTTAACTTAAAAAAACGCCAATTTTTGGTTGGCTTTACAAATCCCCGCTTCAGAAAGAAGCCGGCTCAAACTTTAACTGCAACCAATAGTAGCACTAAAAATACAAGTAGGGCAAAAAAACATTTTAATTAAGCTTCGATTATTTGTTATCTAACAGTTTTTCTATGCGTTTTAAGATACTGCTGTTCATTTACGTCTTGGATTTAAAGCAGGAAGGCGATCAAAAAATTCATGCAAAATGAGTGCGGAGAGTATGAATAGTGTACCTGTTACTACTTTTATGGTCAGTGGTTCATGGTTAACGCTATGCCCTAAAATCAGTGCGAGTAGCGGCGAAACCAGTGTGATTAAGGCAACCCGCGTAGCAGGCAGATGCGTAAGTAAATAGTAATAGAGGACAAAGCCTATTGTAGTGGCGATTACGCCTAGATAAATAATCGCAGCCAGGCTGGTGGGTGTCAATGTGGTAGGCCAATGACCATCTGCTATGCCCCAGGTGAGCAGGTAAGCCGGTAATGCCAATAGCAAGCCACCTGCTACTTGGGATAAAGCAGGTAAATTTGCAGCTATGCGCTTTATCCAAACCGAACTGATCGATTGTAAAAGTGCGGAAACCAGCACTCCACTTATGCCCAGCACAGCGACATATCCCAATTGCAATGCTGAGCCGAACATAATAGCCAAGCCGCTAACGCCCAATCCATAGGCAAGTAACTTGCCCAGCGTAAGGCTCCGTTCTCCTAAAAATACAGCAGATGATAAAGCGGTCATAAGTGGCGTAAGACCAAATATTACCGAAATCCAGCCGGAAGGAATAAATTGAGCTGCCCAGTAAACCGCCAGCATAGATCCGTAGATTTGCAAAGCCACTGCAAGATACGTTAGACGTGCTTTACGATGCCAGGCTAGACGTTGTCGCATCAGTGCCAGTATAAATAACATACACACCATGCCTATCGTCATGCGTGCAGTGACACCGAATAGAAAGCCAGGGCCCTCACCACTCCATTTGATAGCCAGTGGTGTCGTAGCCCAAAGTAAAATAACACTGATATAGGTCAAGGCGATACGCATCAGATTAAAATCGATTAGGTGAGAAACAGGGTGAGTGGGTATTCATAATAAAATTAAAGATACAATCTAAATCCAGCAATCTACTAGCTATCAGGTATAATCAAATCACTTTGCGTAGCAGTCAAACCTTTTTTGGAAAAGGCTCCTTTTATCTGGGGCTATTGTCACTGGTGGCCTTCACCATACAGGAGACCCCGTTATTGGAATTGTCTGTGACTAAACAGAATTACAAACTGACGATATCCACAAACAACATTCAGGTTTTACATTGGTAATCCATTCCCGTCCATCAATTGGAATTGTTCTTTGTTAGGCTGTCGGGGATCGATGCGCGAAGCTGGCAGAATCCTCAATTGGCATAAAAACAGGTTGTAGAAAATCAGAATCCTACTTGATGCCAGATAATCATAACCATTTGATGTAAAGTCGAGTATTCGACTTTATTGCTGGACATTTAATGTATTACCAAGGCATAAAAAAAACCATAGTCGTTCGCTCCGTTGAAAAAAAACGCTCGTTGTTGGGTGGTATTCATCCTCTGTTGGAACGTATATTTTTAGCCAGAGGTATCATTTCAGCGGCAGAATTGGATAGGACCCTATCAAAACTGCCATCTCCATGGTTATTATCGGGTATGGAAGAGATGGTTACTCATTTGGTCACAGCCATCAATGAGCAACAACGAATTTCCATTGTCGCCGACTTTGATGCCGATGGTGCAACCAGTTGCGCAGTGGCTATCAAGGGCTTGCATCTGTTGGGGGCAGGGCAGGTGTCATTCGTGGTCCCTAATCGATTTGAATACGGTTATGGCTTGACGCCCGAAATTGTTGAATTTGTAAAGCAGCAAAACCCTGATGTTATTATTACCGTTGATAATGGCATATCCAGTATTGACGGAGTAAAGGCAGCAAAAGACTTAGGCATAAAAGTCCTGGTTACCGATCATCATCTACCCGGTCATGAGCTTCCCGCAGCCGACGCCATCGTAAATCCTAATATAGTTGACGATAAGTTTCCTTGTAAATCACTGGCAGGCGTAGGGGTTGTTTTTTATGTGTTAATGGCATTAAGAAGCCGGTTGCGAGAAATGAACTGGTTTGAGAAAAATCAGGTTCAGGAGCCGAATCTTGCCCAATTACTTGATTATGTCGCTTTAGGTACAGTTGCTGACGTGGTTGCACTGGAGCAAATCAACCGGATTCTGGTACATCAGGGATTATTGAGAATACGCACGGCACGTTGTCATCCAGGACTAAATGCACTCATTGAAGTATCAGGAAGAAATCCTCAAACTATTGTGGCATCAGATTTGGGCTTCGCACTGGGCCCCAGGTTGAATGCAGCGGGGCGCATGGATGATATGTCATTGGGAATCCAATGTTTATTGACTGATGATCCGGCACTTGCAAAAGACATGGCTCTTCAGCTTGATGAGTTGAATAATGACCGACGGGAAGTTGAAGGCGTTATGAAACATCAGGCGATGGCCTTATTAAGTGAAATGAAAGCACTGGATGAACATCATTTACCGGCTGGTGTCTGTTTATTTGATGCAAATTGGCATCAGGGTGTCATAGGAATCTTAGCGTCGCGCATAAAAGACCGGCTACATCGCCCTGTTATTGCCTTTGCTCCTGCTGGCAAAGATTTAATAAAAGGTTCGGCACGATCTATTCCAGGGGTGCATATTCGAGATGTGCTGAGCGATATTGCTGCGGTGCATCCCAAATTACTGAGTAAATTTGGGGGTCATGCAATGGCGGCGGGTTTGAGTCTGAAAATGCATGATTATCCGCCATTTGCCCTGGCTTTTGATGAGATGGTCAGCAAACGTTTGGCGAATGTCGATCTGGAACAAAAAATATTGTCTGATGGCGAACTGACTGAACAGGAAATGACGCTTGAAATTGCCGATTTATTACAAAATGCAGCTACCTGGGGACAGGAATTTCCGGAACCGGTTTTTGACGGCGTGTTTGATGTGATTCAGTCGCGTATTGTTGGACAGCGGCATCTTAAGTTAGTATTGAGAAAACCCGGTGGTGATCTGGTTATTGATGCTATCGCTTTTTTTGTTGATCAGCCCGAGCATTGGTTAGGGTTAAGACAAATCAAGGCAGCTTACAAACTGGATATTAATGAGTTTAGGGGGTGTCGAAGTGTGCAATTTATTTTGCAGTATTTGGAAAAAATGGCATAAAAAAAGGGCGGTTTAGCCGCCCTTTTTTGAACACTAAAAAACGCTAGTTTTCATTTTATTCAGGTTTATTTCACTTTTTCTTTAGCGGCTTTAGCAGCTTCTTCTACTTTATCAGCCGCTTTAGTGGCGGCTTTTTCAACCGTTTTTTCTGCACTTTTAGCGGTTTTTTCTACTTTATCGGCAGCTTCTGATGCTGCTTTTTCAACGGTTTTTTCTACAGCTTTGGCGGTTTCAGCCGCTTTATCCGCTGGAGTTGCCTCGGCCGGCGCTTTTTCTTCTACAACCTCTTCAACAGCGACGCCTTCAGCAACCGTTTTTCCGGCTGCATTTTTAACTTCTTCAACGACAACCTCTTCAGCAACAGGTTGGCCGGCTGCTGCATTGTTGCCAGCTGGAGCTTTTGCCGGTTCATCAGTCAGCGGCACCAATATTTCAACTTTTGCCTGTTTACGCAACGTTTCCACCATATTCTGGACTTTTTTACGCTGCAGGTAAGGCATCAGTTGTTCTTTTACGGCTTCTAATGGAGGTGGCGTTTGTGTGCGGGAATCTTCTCTTAAAATGACATGCCAGCCAAACTGGGTTTGCACAGGCGTTTTCGTGTATTTACCTTTTTCCAGTTTTACGACGGACTCGGAGAAGGGTGCAACCATTTGACCTGCAACAAACCAGCCTAAATCACCACCATTTTGCGATTCTTTAGCATCTAACGAGTTTTTGTTGGCTAATTTGGCAAAGTCTGCGCCTTTGTCTAATTCTGCAATCAGTTTTTTAGCTTCCGCTTCAGTTTTAACTAAAATATGACGCGCTTTATATTCAGTTCCGTTTTCACCGGCGACTTTACTGTCATATTCAGCTTTGACTTCGGCGTCGGTTACCGGATTTGCTTTTATGAAGTTTTGTACATCGGCTTGTGTTAATAATGTTTTTCTAGCGCTATCAAGCTGGGCTATCACTTCAGCTGACTTATCCAATTGCTTTTGTATGGCATCCTGAACCAATAGTTCACGTTGGACCAGTTCTTCAATCAATTTTTCTTTAGGAAAAGTTTGACCATGGCCACGCTCGGCAATTTCTTTTTCCAACGCCGCAAGTGTGGACTTAGCTATATACTGCCCATTTACGACAGCAACGGCATCGGATTTCGAAATAACGGGCGTTGCTGAAGTACTTTCGGCAGTTTTTTGGTCGCAGCCGGCAATCAGTGCGGTACCAGCAACAAGTAGAGGGATAATCTTTTTTTTCATTTATAAGCTTCCTTTAGTTTCTTCAGAGGGTGAGAGAGCATTGATGCCTAAGGCATGAATTTGTTGTTTCATCATATCGCCAAGAGCTTTATAGATAAGCTGGTGTCTTTGTACTAACGACTTTCCTTCAAAAGCCTCAGCGACAATAGTGACATGATAGTGGCCGCCACCGCTTTTTGCACCGGCATGTCCGGCATGAGCAGCACTATTATCAATAATTTCCAGTAGCTCGGGTTTAAAAGCATCATTTAATAATTTTTTAATCTGTTCGGATGTCATTGAGGAAATACCTTTTTAAATGGTTTAACAGTAACTTTAGCGTAGACGCCGGCATCTTTATAGGGATCCTCATCAGCCCATTGTTGAGCGGCTTGCAGGTTGTCAAACTCGGCAACCACCAAGCTGCCTATAAAACCAGCTTCGCCTGGATTGTCACTATCAATCGCAGGGTGTGGGCCAGCTAACACCAAACGTCCTTCATCCTGAAGCATTTGTAATCTTTTAATATGAGCGGGGCGCGAGGACATTCTTTTTCCTAAACTATTCTCAACATCTTCACTGATAATCGCGTATAACATTATTCTTCGGCTTCCGGGATGTATTTATATAAAAAAATCATTTGCACTACCATAAATAAAATCATCAAACCAGGCGCTATAAATGTTTTAAAGGTGACCCAATCGTCTGTATTGTAATTGTACATGACATAAACATTGAGAAAACCAATGCTGATAAAGAAACTGGCCCAGCTAAAATTCAAGCGCTTCCAGATCAATGATGGTAAGGTCAAGTTGCTGGACATCATTCTTTCAATGAAGGTTTTTTTACCAATAAAATGGCTACTTAAAAAGGCAATACCGAATAACCATTCTATGATGGAAAACTTCCATTTAAGATATTGCTCATCATGTAAATAGATGGTTGCTCCACCAAATACAATAACCAAAGCCAAAGTAATCCATTGCATGGTTTCAACTTTACGGTGTTTGAACCAGACATAAGCCACCTGAATAATAGTGGCCACAATAACAACAGCAGTCGCTATATAAATATCATAAAGTTTATACGCGATAAAAAATAAAATAATGGGAAAGAATTCGAGAAGCTGTTTCATAGTAAACGGGGTGAAAGTGGTCAGGCGTAAGTTTCTATAAGTCCCCTATTGATCAATTGATCTTAAAGAAGTAAGTTTATAGTCAGTATGTTTGCTTATGTAATGAATAGCTCATTTTTCATCTTGACTTTGCAGGCTAACACGGATACCAATGGTGGTTAAGGCCTACATTGAAAAGATTAATGATAATATGGAATTTTATAAGTCAGATGTCTGCTTTAAGCAAACTTAACAGCTTATATTGTAGAGTTTTTCATGGGGAATGTACATGCTTGCATTGTTGATTCTGCTAGAATGCTTCATTTTTAAGAGAGTATCGATGGATAAAAATACGCAAACCGAATTAGAAGCCGCCACATTCAGGCAGTTAGTTAGTCACTTACAACGGCACACTGACGTGCAAAATATCGATTTAATGATATTGGCGGATTTTTGCAGAAATTGTCTTGCTAAATGGTATTCAACGGCGGCGATAGAGCAGGGGATAGAAGTGGATTATGAGCAGGCCAGAGAGTTGGTCTACGGTATGCCTTATAACGAATGGAAGGATAAATTTCAAAAAGATGCGACACCTGAACAGTTGGCGAGTTATAACCAGAAACAACAGGCAAAACATGATTAACAAAAAATTCACGCTAGATTGAGATATATCCCGTAAGCTCAGGCTCCGACAGTAATATAGTTCATCTTAAATGCGACACGGAGCTAAATCAAAATCTAAAGAAAATGGAGGAGCTTGCAATCCCTATCCTGATTAGCAATCCGTTTTAGCCAAGCCCAAGTATTAAGTTAATGGACGACTGGGGTGATTCCGTCTTAACAGACTTTTGCTCAGGTTTTTTAATGGGGTAGCCCTGTCCAGCGTCCGTATTCATGCTGCAAGCTTGCGCGGATGTAAGGTATAATGTGAGGTTATTTAATTTCACTTAAGTAGTAATGATGGCTCAGTTTTTTGAAATACATCCGGAAAATCCGCAGCTGCGATTGATTCATCGTGCAGTGGAAATTATTCGCAAGGGTGGCGTTATTGCTTATCCGACCGATTCATCTTATGCGCTTGCTTGTCACATCGGCGATAAACAGGCACTGGATAAGATACGGCGGATCAGGCAGTTGGACGATAAACACAATTTTACTCTGGTATGCAAAGACCTGACGCAAGTATCAATGTTCACCAAAATCAGTAATGACGCTTATCGATCGATTAAAGCGTTAACACCGGGACCTTTTACTTTTATTCTGGACGCTACGCGCGAAGTGCCGCGCAGGCTACAACACCCCAAGAAAAAGACTATAGGAATACGCATTCCCGATCATCCCGTTACACAATTGTTGCTTCAGGAACTGGGGGAAGCTTTGTTTAGTTCTACGCTGGTATTACCTGGGGAAAGTGAGGCCATGACCGATCCTTACGATATCAGAAACAGGCTGGAACATGAGCTGGATTTAGTGATTGATGCGGGTGTTATTGAATATGAAGAGACGACGATGATCGAATTTTCCAGCAATGGCGCTGAGATCATCAGACAGGGCAAAGGTCTTGCCCCCATGCTGGATTGATAGAGGGGATATAAACATGATGGATGAATTGACATTAGTGCAGCGCATAGTGGTTTGGATATTGCCGGTGGTTTTTGCGATTACCGTGCATGAAGTGGCGCACGGTTGGGTAGCAAAAAAATACGGTGATAATACGGCCTCTATTCTTGGCCGGTTGACCTTAAATCCGATCAAGCATATAGATTTGTTTGGAACTATTATCCTTCCAGGGATTTTACTGGCGACGGGTACAGGTTTTATTTTTGGTTGGGCAAAACCTGTTCCTGTAGATCCTCGAAATTTTAAAAATCCGTTACATGATATGGCCATTGTGGCTTTGGCGGGACCCGTTTCAAATTTGTTAATGGCGCTCGCCTGGGCACTAGTCACCCGTTTAGGCGTTACCATAGGTGCAGGAGCTGAAGCCATCTCATTACCGTTGATTTATACTGGCATTGCAGGTATTTCAATTAATCTGGTTCTGGCATTGATTAATTTATTGCCGATTCCGCCCCTGGATGGTAGCCGTATTTTGACCGGTATTTTGCCGAGTTACTGGGCGTGGCAATATAATCGTCTGGAGCGGTATGGATTTATCATTTTATTGTTGTTGTTATACACAAATCTATTGGGTGCAATTTTGGCTTATCCGATGTTTGTCGCACAGAAAGTATTTTTTTCAATTGCCGGGTTGTGATTTGTTTCAAATTCTCATGCTCGACCCGAGGAAGAATCCTGTCTTGGAAGTTAATATAGGTCGCGTTAGTGTAACCCGACACAAGCGACTACAAAATGATCGTTAACATAACTGCTGCTGTTATGGAGCAAGCGCCAGCCTTCGCAATAGTCAACGGAGCGCCTTTTAATCAACTCCCGGACGATCTTTATATTCCACCGGATGCGTTGGAAGTATTTCTGGACTTATTTGAAGGACCGCTGGATTTATTACTGTATCTGATAAGAAGGCAGAATCTGGACATTGTGAACATCCCGATCGCCCAAATCACCCATCAATACATCACCTATATTCAAATAATGGGTGAATTAAATCTGGAGCTGGCAGCGGAATATCTGGTCATGGCTGCGTTATTGGCGGAAATAAAGTCAAGAATGCTGTTGCCGAGACAGTCTGAAGAAGATGATGACGACGAGGAAGACCCCAGGGCAACATTAATTCGCAGATTACAGGAATATGAGTGTATCAAGACGGCCTCCGAAGAGATCGATTTATTGCCCAGAGTTGAACGTGATATATTTGCCATAGATGTCGATGTATCTTCATTAGATGTTGAACAACAATTACCGGATATTCGATTAAGAGACATGTTACTCGCGTTTCAGGATGTCCTTAAACGAGTTGATCGACTCAGCCACCACCAAATTACCAAAGAAGCTTTATCTGTCCGTGAACGAATGGCAACCATTTTGGAAATCCTTAAAGGAGAAGATAGTCTCCTTTTCTCGCAATTATTTATCCGAAAAGAAGGTCGACACGGAGTCGTTGTCTCGTTTCTGGCCATCCTCGAGCTCGGAAAAGAAGGACTCATCGAAATCATCCAGTCAGAACCCTTTACCGAAATACGAGTCAGAAACGCCGGTTTCGCCTCCGTCGAAGAAGGTAACTAAACCACGGGCGCGGCCCAAAGTCGTTGACTTACCCTCGAGCGTTGATCATGAGTCCTTCGGCTATGCTCAGAAGAGCGCCTTCGGCTTCGTTAAGGAAAGCCCGGTCGAAGTGCCGACTATAGCGCCTATCAGGCTTCGCCCTTACGCCAAGGATATCCTGAGCGTAGCCGAAGGGCTCAGGAGTCGGCGAAGACAATTAAGGTCAACAACATTGAGCGCCCTCTCTCCAGTAACTGAACAACTTGAAATCAATGTGAAAACCAAGCGTATAGTCGAAGCTATTCTATTTGCCGCCAAGCGTCCGATGACAGCAAAACAAGTACAGCAAGTTTTTCCTGAACTGGAACAGCCGGAATTAAATGAGATACAAGCGGCAATAGAGGCGATTATTGAGGATTATAAATTTCGGCCTATTGAATTGAAGCAGGTGGCTAGCGGCTTCCGTTTTCAGGTTAAGCAGGATTTGTCGCGTTGGGTATCACGGTTGTTTGAAGAAAAACCGCCAAAGTATTCAAGAGCGTTACTGGAAACGTTGGCAATTATTGCCTACAGGCAACCGGTAACACGCGGCGATATTGAAGATATACGCGGTGTCAGTGTCAGTTCAAGTATTATTCAGACTTTACTTGAACGTGAGTGGGTGAGGGTAGTGGCACATAAGGAAGTACCCGGCAGACCCGGTTTATATGGCACGACAAAACAATTTCTGGATTATTTTAATATTTCATCTTTAGATGAACTACCGGCTTTACATGAGATACAGCATCTTGATGGGTCGATAGATAACACGCAACAACCTATGCAGGTAACGAGTGAAAAGCAAGAAACCAACCAACGATTCATCGAAGCAGCCGAGCAGTTCGCCGAAGAAAGCAAACAAGTCGCCGAAACAACAACGTAAAAATCAGGAAAGAAATACGCCGAAAGAAACGGGCTATAAACAGGCGAATAGTTCACTGAAACAAGCAAGTGAACACAAGCCATCGAAAAAAGCGGACAACAATCAGGTAGACGCAGGTGAACGCATTCAAAAAGTGCTGGCGCGGGGCGGTGTCGGTTCCAGAAGAGAAATTGAACGCTGGATAGATGAAGGTCGGCTAAAACTTAACGGTAATACTGTCAAGCTGGGTGATCGATTAAAAGCGGGTGATTATTTACAACTCAATGACCGGGTGGTTCACTGGGAAAAATTTGCTGTACAACCTACCAGGGTCCTACTTTATCACAAGCCGACCGGCGAAGTGGTGACACGTCGTGATCCGGAAGGACGTCCAGTAGTGTTTACACAATTGCCAACACTTACTACGGCCCGCTGGATTTCAGTAGGCAGGCTGGATATTAATACGTCGGGGTTATTACTGGTTACCAATAATGGCGAACTGGCCAATCGCTTAATGCACCCCTCAACCCAGGTCGAACGTGAATACGCTGTGCGAATTTTAGGTGACGTGCCGGAGGCAGCGCTGGAAAAACTCAAGCAGGGCGTAGAGCTTGAGGATGGTGAGGCCAAATTTGATGCGATTCGGTTTTTCGGTGGTGAAGGCGCTAATAAATGGTATCACGTTATTGTTAGCGAAGGACGCAACAGGCTGGTTAGGCGCTTATGGGAATCCCAGGAAGTTGTTGTTAGCCGCTTAATGCGAGTTCGCTACGGACCCGTGGTATTACCGGAGCGGCTAAAAGCGCGTACTTTTTATGAATTGACTGATAAAGAGCTGGATTTGTTATTCGAATTTGCCGGGATGGAAAGAAACGAACCGGTAATTACAAATGCCAAGCCAGAGCTTAAAAACCATTCTCCCAGAAAAAGATAGCTTTGTAAGTCGGGTTAGGATACTTTTTAGAATTGCCCGGCAATTTACTTTTCAAATATCAAATCAATTCGAGTACCTCCTTTGATATCGGGTTTACTTAATACAAAGCATGCCTTATGCAGATCAGCAATCTCTTTTACGATGGCTAGTCCCAAGCCGCATCCATTACCAGGGCTGCCAGGGATACGGTAAAATCGCTCGAAAACCCTATCCATTTCAGTGTCGGGTATGCCGGGTCCATCATCCTCTACAGTTAAACACGGGACTGGATGACGACAAAGCTTGACCAAAATATTGCCGTTGTCATAACCGTAAGAAATGGCATTATCCAACAGATTGGCCAACAACTCCCGCAGCAGTATTTCATCACCCCGTACGTACAGCGTCTCTTCCGAACTTTCAAAGCTCAGTTCCATGTTCCGCTGCAGCGCTTTTGGCACCCAATCTATACAGGTTTTTCTGGCCAATTTGCAAAGGTCTACCGGCAGCAATTCGTGGCCTCCACTGATGGGTTCAGACCTGGCCAGAACTAATAATTGCGAAGTCAAATGCGACATGCGATCAGCAGAGTTTTGTATTTGCTGGAGTGCCGGTTTCATCGCGGATAAATTCTGTTCGCGTAGCGCACGTTCGGCTTGCAATTTCAAGCCTGCCAAGGGAGTGCGTAGTTGATGCGCGGCATTGGCAATAAAGCGTTGTTGGGTGGCAATAGCTTGAGTGTGTGCTTCCAGTAACTCATTAATAGTATCAGTCAGTGTGCGTACTTCAGGAAAAATATGCGTTTCAGGTATGGGGCTCAGATCACGCGATGACCGTTGTGTGATTTGATTGGCCAACAAATGCAAGGGTTTCAAGCCATTTTTTAAACCAGTCAATAAAAAAATACTCGTTAATAAAATCAATACTATTTGCGGAATCAGGTCGGCTAATAAAATATCCGTCATCATTGCCCGGCGTTTATTCAAAGTCTCCGCGACATGTACAAAAATTCTTTCAGGCGATTTATCAAGCGTGATTAACATGGACACGACTCTGACAGATTCACCGTACATCTTATCGTTAAAATAAATGGGATGTGACCAGTCTGTTTCCGGGTTCATGGGTTCGGGTACAAGATTATCCCCCGCCAGGATTTCCTGCTCTGAAGAAGTGATTTTAAAATAGGTTTTGTCCTGTTCGTCCCATTTGAAAATCTCTAAAGCTGCGGTTGGCAATTCGACAAATACCTTGCCTTCACGCTCTTTTATTTCCTGTGTTAAAGATCTGGCGGAATCAAGTAGCCACCGGTCATAAGCTTCATCGACATAATGCAGGGTAACGAAATAGGAGAGAACGGCATCGATTATTACGAAAAAAATAAGCGGAATGACCAAACGGAATAGCATTTCCGTTTTGAGACTTCTGTTTTTATTCATCGGCTGATTTCTCCAATAAGTAGCCTAGCCCGCGCACGGTACGAATCACCGCGCCACAAGGTTCTATGCGCTTGCGCAGGCGGTGAACATAAATCTCTATGGCATTGTCGGTCAGCGCATCACCGTCAACCGATAAACGTTGAGCAATGCGGTCCTTGGCGACGACTTTTCCGGCTTGCAGTAATAATATTTCCAATACGCCATATTCCCTCGCCGACAGCAAAATCGGCTGACCCTTTGCCAGCACCTGATGGTTGTGCGTGTCCAGCGCCAACCGTCCAATCACAATATCGCTGCTAAATCCACCGTAACAGCGCCGAATCAGGGCGTTAATTCTTGCTTCCAATTCCCGAAGCTCGAACGGTTTGCTCATATAGTCATCAGCGCCTTGCTCAATACCAGTGATTTTGTCATTAACGCCATCACGCGCTGTCAAAATCATGATTGGCAAAGGCACTTTTAGCCGTCTGAATCTGCGCAGTAATTCCAGGCCGTCGACATCCGGCAATCCTAAATCAAGCACGATCAAATCGAAACCTTGTGCTTGCAATAAATGTTCAGCATAGGCGCCCGTGGTTGCACAGGTAACCGTGTATCCGCTATTGGCTAAGGTATGGATTAAGCCATCGGCCAGAACAGCATCGTCTTCTATTAATAAAATGTTCATAAACTGGGATGGCTGTCGTGAAAGGTTCGTGAAAGGAAGTGAGGCTAGGATTATGACTTACTAATAAGCTGATAGCAGACAAAAGCATAATACAGTCAAAAAGCAGGGGCACAAAGCAAAAGGCTACAGTTAATAAATTGGGTTTCTTTAGGAGAGTCGGAATTTTAATTATAGTAATTGACACTATGATTTCGAATCGATACTATCAACGATAGCAACAAATTACTTCAACGGACATTTCAACATGATACATAAACACAAGCAGTATTATTTGCGTCACCTGAAAGACGATATTCCGGCAGGTATTGTGGTGTTTTTAGTGGCTCTACCCTTATGCCTGGGTATAGCGCTGGCATCAGGGGCGCCCTTTTTTTCCGGCTTAATCGCTGGTTTGGTCGGTGGGCTCATTGTCTCCTGGCTCAGTGGTTCACAACTCGCTGTTACAGGGCCGGCCGCCGGTTTAACCGTTATTGTTTTCAATGCCATTGAAACCCTCGGTAGTTTCCAAGGGTTGTTGGTTGCGTGTGTTTTGGCGGGCATCATGCAACTGGTGTTGGGATTTTTGAGAGCCGGGATTATTGGCGCTTTTTTTCCTTCCGCGGTCATTGAAGGCATGTTGGCGGCGATTGGTTTAATTTTGATTATCAAACAGATTCCTCATGCCACAGGATACCATACCAGTTATGAAGGCGATGAAAGCTATATGAAGGAAACCGCCGAATCCAGCTTTATTGAGTTCTTTGATGCGTTTAGTGGTATATCACCGGGTTCGGTCGTTATTAGCGTCGTGGCCTTGTTACTGTTGATTCTATGGAGCACGACATGGTTTAAAAAACAAAAAATGTTAAAACTGATACCCGGTCCATTAGTAGCTGTCGTTTGGGGTATTGGTTACAACGTGGTTACAAGACAGTTTGCGCCTGACTGGGCGGTCAGGGGCGAACACTTGGTTAACTTACCGGTTTCGGAAAAAGCCACCGATTTTTTCAATAACTTTGTTTTGCCAAACTCGAGTTATCTCAGCCATCTTAATAACCCGCATGTTTATGTTGTTGCAATAACGATTGCGATTATCGCCAGTCTGGAAACCCTGTTAAGTCTTGAAGCGACTGATAAACTGGATCCTTTAAAACGTCTAGCGCCCACCAACCGCGAGTTGAAGGCTCAAGGCGTCGGGAATATTATCAGCGGCTTGCTTGGCGGCTTGCCAATGACCGCCGTCATTGTACGTAGTGCGGCCAACATCAACGCGGGAGGTCAATCCCGTGTGGCCTGTTTCACTCATGGTGTGTTTTTGTTGCTCAGCGTCATGTTTTTTGCACACTACCTGAACACTATTCCGCTCGCTTGTTTAGCAGCTATTTTATTGCATACCGGTTACAAGCTGGCAAATCCGGTTTTATTCAAGAAGTTTTACCAAAAAGGCATGAGTCAATTTCTTCCTTTTGTCATCACCGTAATTGCGATTCTGGTCACCGATTTATTGAAGGGTATGGCCATAGGCATGATTATTGGTCTATTTTTTGTCATTAAAGCCAATTATCACGCGGCCATTACGCTCACTCAAGTTGGCTCACACTATCTGTTATCGCTCAACAAAGATGTTTCCTTTCTGAATAAAGCGCTATTAAGAAAATATATTTTAAGCATCCCGGAAGACAGCACAGTAACCATCGCCGCAAGTAAAGCCACGTTTATTGATCACGATATTCTGGAGACGATTGAAGATTTTCTGGCTGCTGCGCCGGACGACAATATTACTGTCGAAGTCATTGATTTGTACGGCAAGGAAAAAATCAAAAATAACGAAGCCATGGTGGTTTAAATATCAGTGCTTAGAGACTGAATAGGATGACCATTGGTTTTGAACGATAAAGACTGAAACATTATCATCTGTAACGTTAATATAATGAAAACTCAAGCAATAGAAATGCAGCTAAATGCAAGGCATAAGGTTAATAAGAATGGCCTGTTTGCCGACCTGAAATACGATCTGCCGGCAGGCATTGCGGTTTTCCTGATAGCCATCCCCTTATCGTTAGGGATCGCTCTGGCATCAGGCGCGCCCCTCTTCTCCGGATTGATTACAGGGATTATCAGTGGAATCATAGTGGCGCCATTAAGTGGTTCCTCACTGGGAATCAGCGGTCCAACCGCGGGGCTCGCCGTCATTGTACTAACAGCCATTCAAAAACTGGGTTTTAATGGTTTTCTGCTCGCGCTTGTCGTGGCGGGTGTTTTCCAGGTCATCATGGGGCTGACCAAGGCAGGGGTTATTGCCTATTATTTTCCTTCTTCTGTCATAAACGGGATGTTATCGGGCATAGGCATCATTCTTTTTCTCAAGCAAATACCTCATGCCATCGGCTATGACCGGGATTACGAAGGCGATACCTCGTTTTTTCAGGCAGATAGTTACTCGTCATTTTCTGAATTGGCGAATATGCTGCAATATAGTTCGCCTACGGCAATGATGATCGCGCTGATATCGTTGGCGATTCTTATTTTTTGGGAACAGCCGTTTATGAAAAAGTACCGGTTTTTTCAATTGTTCCAGGGCGTGTTAATCGCTATTTTAGCCGGTGTGCTAATCAATCAAGGCCTGCAAAATTTTTACCCGGAACTGGCGCTGAGTGGCAATCATTTGGTTATGTTGCCTGTGCTGCAACACCCCAACGATTTGTTGAGTCAACTGCATTACCCGGATTTTTCCCAGTTCGGCAATCCGGCCATTTATATGACAGCGTTAACACTGGCTGTTGTAGCCAGTTTGAAGACCCTGCTTTCTGTAGAAGCGGTTGATAAAATGGATCCCTATAAAAGAGTGACCTCCACTAATCGAGAGTTGATTGCTCAGGGTGTCGGCAATGCCTGTAGCGGCTTACTGGGCGGTTTGCCGCTGGCGCAAGTCATCGTGCGCAGTTCGATTGGCATTCAATCCGGGGCCAGAACCAAAGCGGCTGGGATTATATGCGGACTGCTATTGCTGTTTGCGGTCATTCTTATTCCAGCTTTGCTCAATAAAATCCCTTTAGCCAGTCTGGCGAGCGTGTTGCTGGTGGTCGGTTATAAATTGACCCGGCCTAAATCCTTTAAAATTATGTACAAAGCGGGCATGTATCATTTCATTCCTTTTTCCGTCACTATTTTGGGCATGATATTTACTGATCTGCTTATCGGTCTTGTTATTGGATTAATCACTGCATTGTTTTCGATATTGCTGGAAAATTATAAAAGTGCTTTTTATTTCAATGAGTCGCACATCGGCAATAAAACCATCCTTCGGTTATCTGAGCATGTCTCCTTTCTGAATAAAGCCAATATTCAACAAACCCTTGAGCAGTTGCCCGATTATTCAGAAGTCATAATTGATGCAACCCGCTCAAAATACATTGATTACGATGTTTTTGAAATTATTGAAAACTTCAAAATCGAAGCACAACGCAAGAACATCAAACTGACCATTGAAAACCTGCGTGGCTATGGTGTACTGGAGCCGGTTGAGAATGCGCGAGCGCCCACCTACGATACCCAGAAATCATTAACACCGGCTAAAGTGTTGACACTGCTGAAAGAAGGTAATGAGCGCTTTGTTAATAATCTGAAATCAAACCGGAATTTGCTGGAGCAGATTAACGACACCCGGCAAGGGCAATTCCCCATTGCGATTATTCTTAGCTGCATGGATTCACGCACTTCGGTTGAATTAATTTTCGATCAGGGTTTAGGCGATGTATTTAGTGCACGGGTGGCGGGCAATGTCATCAATGACGACATTCTTGGTAGCATGGAGTACGCCTGTAGGCTGGCGGGCTCAAAGTTGATTGTGGTGCTGGGGCATTCGCATTGTGGCGCAATCAAAGGCGCTTGCGAAAATGTAGAGCTGGACCATTTAAGCGGACTATTACACAAAATAAAACCGGCTGTGGATGCGGTACACACCGAAGAATCTGTAGAAATCATCGCTAATAACAGCGACTTCGTACAAAAAGTGGCAGATAAAAATGTGCAACTGACTGTCGAGCAAATTAGAAGCAAAAGCCCTTTGTTGGATGCAATGGTGAAAAGCTGCGAAGTTGGCATAGTCGGCGCAATGTACGACATTGAAACCGGAAAAGTGAAATTCTATTCTGAGGTTTAAGAGCAAGGCACAGAGAGGCACGTACTTTACGTTTCCATTAATAGTGAATTTTATTGAGTATATTTTTTGGGCTACCCATGATTCGATTCGTTAATCGAAAAATACTGATCCAATTCATCTTGATCGGCACTATAGACAAAGGTCTCGCTCATCGTTGTCGACAGCGCGTTGTATACAGCGAAAATCCTGCAAGACCTTGGCGATTTCCCGGGGATCAGGCGCGTTACCGAAACGATTGGAGGAACCTGAATTAGTTGGGTGCAGCCTCAATTTAAAGCAGCAGCAACAGAAGGAACGCCAAAGAGATTTATTTTTTGCCAAAACTGAGTCCATCGTTGAGCCGTTAAAACTAATGCCCGTAAATTTAAAATGCCAGTCGCACCGGGTTGTTTCCAGCGCATACCGGCAAGACAAAATCGCTGTTTTATAAGCGTTTTACAAGCTGCTTCTGTTACGCCTGAGCCAATCGGAAAATTTTGCCCGGTGTAACTGATGTAGTTCATTGGGTGCCGATGATTTTTATAATAGGTAATGGCTGCACCCAGTTTGTCTTGCAGATGGTGCGGTAATTTTTGGGTGCATTTTCGCGCTTGTAGCGCCACCATTTCATTATAAAGTGCCTCGGCAGCCCCCGCGGTGTGTTTCAGTTGATGGCAGCGATCTTCCAACCAGGCTTGGTGTGCATTTTTATCCTTAGGATATTTTGCATTAGCGACGGCGCCGAGATAACTGCTCGCATGGTAAAAATCGAGAATCTGCGTCTGGGTATGCGGCGTTAAGAACTGCCAGTTGCATTCAGCGCCATCGGCTAGCCCGACCTTTTTGGCATTCGGACAGTACGCTTTTACGCGCTCAATCTCTGCGGTAAAACGGCGCAAGAACCCGACTTTGCCGTATTCAGGCGTAGCACCCAGATAAATAGTATGTTGCCGGTCGCCTTTCGCGTCATAGAAACTGATCGTGCCCGCCATGGCTTCCGGCCAACCTTCTTGGCTCAGGTGCATACAAGTGCCGTCCAAGCTGATGGCGATTGATGCAATAGGCTGCTGGAAATTGGGCAGATCGTAATGCCACTGGGTGTCTTGTTGCCCGGCTATACCCGCTACTTTTTGGGATAAATTTTGCAAGAACGATACGGATATTTTCCGTCCTTGGCATTCCAGGAAATCCTGTTGGACTTCGAGTGCAGCGTTGCATGCCATTTTAATCCCAACCTGCTTGGCAAACCGCGGCGTTGAACTACCAATGATGCGCGCGCTTTGCTCCAACGGGCAGAAGGTCTTGCCGCGCCCGTGGTGGTGATAAACATGCCTTGCACACTGAATTTCTCCATAAGGTGTTTGGTAGGACTTTTGTTCTTGTCCCTTGCTTCGCCATTGTTTTCCCTCTGTTTCAATCGATTCCCCCTGGCTGGGTGTCGAATTGCTTCAAGGCGTCTTCTGTAGCGAGGCTGCCTGCCTCATTGATGACCGCCTGAATCGCTTCCTCACTGTCCAACATCGAATCTTCGAGATCAACTGTTATCTCTATTATTAACTTTTTCCCTTCTTTTCTTATAATTTTTGCAGCCATGTCTGTTCTTTAAGTGTTAATGATTTAACCCGATTAGGCTTCTATCTCAAAATATAGGAATAATGTCCATCTGTTTCTTTAAGCTGTCATAAAATTGAGGTTGCACCCAATTAGTTTTTGCGGCCTCTGGCGAGTGGATGGAGACTCGGCCAAAACGAGCCTGTGTTGTGAGCTCTGGAGTACCGTATCCGGCAAACGCCCCAACAGCAACAAAAAACGTTTCTCACCCAGCTTGGAAGTACTGCCGAAAAGCCTAATGCACGCTGGGTGTTTCAATTTTTCGCGGGCATGTATGTGTTGTTAATAGACAGTTGTCGAGAATTTATACTGAGTTGAAACGGATTGCCACTATCAACTACTTAACTTACTCGGCGTGCGTTATGTCGGTTTCAGTATTCGCTTCCCTGGGTAAGAGCCATCCGGCAAACGTAAAAAACAATCATGCTGATTTGTCCGGTTTCCATGCTCGAATGGTGTGCTTCAGAACTTTTTATTAAAGCCAGGATTCATGGCGTTGGGTAGTCACAAGCGATCTTTACATTGTTGATTATAGATACAGAAGCTAATCAAGCGACATAAAAAACTATTATGCCGGGCAATTGTCCTCTTCCCATACAAAGTAACCAGCGGTAGCGGAGCGCATTATGACCCCAGAATGGTTGGAAGACGGAAGAAAAGTACCCGATGATGTCATGTACTCTATACGGAGAATGGCGGTGTACGCCGTCCGCGTGCTGGGCCAGAGCCCGGAAAAGGTGGCCGAAGCCTATCATTTTGACCGTTCGTGCATTTACCGCTGGCTGAAACAATACGACGAGGGCGGGTTTGAGGCGCTGGAAAGCCACATGCCGGGCGGCTCCGACCCCATCATCACCAAAGCGACCGACGACTGGATGAAACAGGCGGTGCTGGACAGCACCCCGGCCGACTTCGGCTACGACACGCACTTATGGACATGCCCGATTTTGGCCACCCTATTGCGGGACAAGTTCGGGGTGACGGTGAGCGACACGGCGGTGAGGCAGCACCTGAAGGCGATGGGGCTGACCTGCCAGAAACCCGAATATCAGGACGTGGCAAGGGACGAAGGGGAAATTGCGCGATTCCTTGACGACAAGTTCCCAAGGATACAAAGGCTTGCCGAAAAGAGGGGGGCCGACATCGCGTTTGAGGACGAGGCAGGCCTGGGGGTCATGACTCGCCACGGGCGGACAGGGGGGATGAGCGGGGAAACCCCTGTCATCAAGGCCAGCCTGCTGAGGGGCGGGTACAACGTGCTGTCCGCGGTCACCGCCGAAGGGGCAATGGACTATTCAATCCAGGACGGCACGGTCAACGGGGAGCGGTATATCGGGTTTCTGGGCGGATTGATTGCGGGCAAGAAACGCCCCCTGATCGTGCTGGCCGACCACGCCACCTTCCACCATTCCAAGCCGGTGCGTGATTATGTGCGGGCGCACCGGAGCCAATTGCGGGTGTTCTTCTTGCCGAAGCGAGCACCCGAATACAACCCGGACGAACAGGTTTGGAACGAGGTCAAGAACAACCGCATCGGAAAGCAGCCGGTGAAAAACAAGGAGGATTTGAAGCCCCGCCTCACTTCCGCATTGGATTCGTTGAAACAAAACACCCGGCGTATTATTTCTCTTTTCCATCTGCCGGACACCCAGTATGCGGCGGGTGTCGCTTAATCAGCTTCGGACTCTATATGTATCTCGATACGCCGTGTTCATGTTTTGTTAAACTATAGTTTGACAATAGTTTTCCTAATTGTTACATTATTGTGAAATGATTAGTAAACAAATTTTTAATAAATAATTTCATGGTTTTGCTAACAAATGGAATTATGCTTGGTCCTATTACATTATAAAGAGATTAAGCCGGTGGATTATCGTATCTGTACAACGGTAAACCGTTGCTTAGGTTTTAAATATACTCTGTTTGCGAGGATTTGGTGTTATGGCTTATTTAGATATGCAGTTATCAAAACAAGAAATGGGAACCGCTGTTGGCAATATTTCTGTTGAAACTGAACAACCTGAAAGCAGTGTTAATGACGCGACAGAGTGTGCAGAGAATAGTAACTTTCAAATAGCTCGTAAACTAAAAAAGGAGAAATCCAGACTGGTAAATGCACTATCTCAATTCCCTGTAACGGCTTTATGGTTGCTTAATGAATATGAACAAAAAACTTACATGGCTGAGCAAGATGATGAAGAAACGCTGGAATCAGAGTTAACAGCTACTTTAGCTGATATAAAAAAATATTTTCATTCCTTATCCGACAAAGCTTTAACGGATGCTTCTTGTGCCGTTGATAAGCAAAATTTGGTATCAGCATTGCAACGGTTTCCCTTCTCTTTTTATGATCTGACAAAACTGGTGGATATTATTGTTTATGCTTATAAGTTCCGGGAGCTTTGTTATCAGTCTACGCATAGTGACGAGAATAATTCCAATTTAATTCTTAAGCGATTGGAAGGGTTGAGTCGGCGCGGTAGTGTTAAGGCTTCCAAATGGTCGGATATATTATTGGTTTATGATGAGCAGTTTCTGTTTTTGTCCAGTAGTGATATGCATAAATACTTTACCGAGATGGTTTTTTCGGAACATCTCTGGTTAGGGTTAAGGCAAAAGTTGGCCTCAGCCAACGCCAGATTAGTTTTATTTATCGCTAATCAATATAAAGGAGGATTTTTAGATTTTGACGATCTTGTCCAGGAAGGGCAGACCGGTTTGTTAAAAGCGGTCGATAGATTTGATTATCGCCTGGGTTTTCAATTTTCAACTTATGCCGGTTACTGGATCAGACAGGCTATATCCAGGTCTTTGTCCCGATGTGAGCGGGTTGTGCGTGTACCTTGCGGGCAAGTCGCCAATATTAATAAAGTGTATCGTACTAAAGACCAGTTTATTGCGCAGACAGGCAGAGAGCCCACTGTTAAAGAGTTAGCCGAATCCGCAAAACTATCGAATGACGAAATATATTCCATTTTTTCGATTTCTCAAACAGCCATGTCGCTTGAAGGGTCTGTAGATGATGAAGAAAATACATTCGCACCCATTGATTTTCTGGAACAGCAGGTTTTTACGCATTCTTTCATGAAAATAGCGCAAACCGATCTTGAGAATTTGATAAGCAAGGCTATAAAAATACTTAATCCCAGGGAGGCTAAGGTCATTTGTTGCCATTTTGGTGTTGATGCCGACAATGAAATGACTTTGCAGGAAATTGGGTCTGAGCTTAATTTAACCCGGGAACGCGTTAGACAAATTCAGGTGATGGCGCTTGATAAGATAAAACGCAGTTTCGGCGAGCAATTATTAAGTTTTTTATAATGTACAAAATTGTTAAAGATAGTTAATATTAAATCCTACTGAAACAGTAGGATTAGTAAAAAACATTTCAGACTGATGACAGGGTAACGTGGGAACATCGAGTTTTGAATGCAGCTGTAGGTAACCGCAACGCTACATAATGACCTTAATTTGAGGGTCAGGAGATAAAACCATGAAAAAATATATACTAAACACGCTCCTTTGGGGCGTTGTGTTAGCGGGTGCATTTCTAATATACAACCGCGTAAACACTACTCCGCCGATAGACGAATCCATAGCTTACTCAGACTTCATCGCCAAGGTTAAGAATAAACTAGTCGATCGCGTAGAAATGACGGGGCAATCAATTAAGCTTCGTACTTCAGATGGTCAAAACTTTGAAACTTTTAACCCGAATGACCCTCACTTGATAGATGACCTTTTAAGTGCCGGTGTTCAGATAAGAACCAAACCACCTGCTCAACAATCGCTTTTTATGCAGATGTTTATATCCTGGTTTCCCATGCTGCTTTTGATTGCGGTGTGGATAATTTACATGCGTCGGACTCAAGGCGCGGGCATGGGCGGGAATGCTTTTGGCAAAAGCAAAGCCAAGCTGCTGGAAGAAGACAAACTTACCGCCACATTCGCTGATGTAGCGGGTTGTGAAGAAGCCAAGGAAGATGTGGCGGAACTGGTCGATTTTTTGGCAGATCCGCTAAAATTTCAAAAACTGGGTGGACAAATTCCACGTGGAATTTTAATGGTAGGCCCTCCAGGCACAGGTAAAACCCTGATTGCCAGAGCGATTGCAGGTGAAGCGGGGGTTAAGTTCTTCACCGTTTCTGGCTCTGATTTTGTAGAAATGTTTGTCGGTGTGGGAGCCTCAAGGGTCAGGGATATGTTTGCCCAGGCTAAGGAACATGCACCGTGTATTATCTTTATTGACGAAATTGATGCGGTTGGCCGCCAAAGAGGTGGTGCAGGCATGGGTGGCGGCAATGACGAACGTGAGCAAACATTGAATCAGTTGCTTGTGGAAATGGACGGTTTTACCGGAAATGAAGGCGTTATTGTCATCGCTGCAACCAACCGTGCTGACGTTCTGGATAAAGCATTACTCAGACCGGGTCGTTTTGACCGTCAGGTTAATGTTGGCCTGCCCGATGTACGCGGTCGTGAACAAATTCTGAACGTACATATCAAAAAGGTGCCTGCTGCTGATGATGTTAAATTAAGAGATATTGCCAGAGGCACGCCAGGCTTTTCAGGTGCGGAATTGGCGAATGTAGTTAACGAAGCCGCGTTGTTTGCTGCAAGATCGAACAAAGTGAAAGTCAACATGAGTGATCTTGAAAAAGCCAAAGACAAGATCCTCATGGGCGCCGAGAGACATACCATGGTGATGACGGAAGATGACAAGCTGTTAACGGCATATCATGAGGCCGGTCATTGTATCGTTGGACAATCATCACCCGATCACGATCCTGTTTACAAAGTGAGTATCATGCCGAGAGGCAGGGCTTTGGGTATTACCATGTTTTTACCCGAAAGAGACCAATACAGCGCCAGCAAACGCAAACTGGAAAGTCAAATTGCCAGTTTGTTTGGCGGCAGAATTGCGGAATTAATGATTTATGGGGGTGATCGCGTGACTACGGGAGCATCCAACGACATTGAACGGGCTACTGAACTGGCTCGCAACATGGTTACTCGTTGGGGCTTTTCTGACAAACTCGGCCCCCTCGTTTATGGTGAAGAAAATGGCCAACCTTTCATGGGTTATCCCGGCTCACAAGGCAGCAAAGTGTCCAGCACTGTTGCACACCATATCGATGAAGAAATACGTGCGGTCATAGACTGTAACTACAAGCGTGCAGAAACTATTTTGCAGGACAATATCAGTATTCTCCACAAAATGGCTGATGCCTTAATGAAATGGGAAACCATCGATAAAGAGCAAATCGATGATTTGATGGCGGGCAAGGATCCAAAGCCGCCACAAGACGATAATGATTCAGCTAGTCAAACGACTTATACAAAGCAGGAAAAAGTCGATATTAATAAACCGATAAAAACCAATATCAACAAAAACAAACCTGCCGGACAAGTTTGAGGTGCGCTCATTTCGGAGGGCTTTTAGGCCCTCTTTTTTTGTCTACCGAGTATCAATTGTGTATATTGCTTTGCCATCAAATTTAAAAATGTTAGGAGTGTGGGTATAAATTAATCTGCACAACTGAGATCGATTCTGGCTAATATAAATTCATCACCACTTACCAAGTTTGTTTCATGACCCGGACAAGCATTACAAAGCAAGCGATTGGCGGCAAAGCATGATTATTGGCGATGTTTGCATAATGATGTGAGCCTGTAGCCTGTTCTGCCACGGTACCTACTTTAACTCTCCCCCCCCAATTATTTTCACAAACAAAGCAGAAAAAGCTTGACAGGTTTTTTCTACCCAAAGAAATCGTTTTCATGCGACAGTTTAAAATTCAGTTAATAACCCCTCTACGGCGGTGTAATTGGCGCCGGATTCTTTTTTACCCTATTGACTCAAAATACGCCATTTCGTTCGTACGGCGGGCTTCCATGAGGTCGAAAAAACCATTTCAATATTCGAAATATATCATAACCCTATGCATGGCATAGCTTAGATAAAACCTCGGTAAGAACAGAAGTCAGTCAGTTGAAAACTGACTTTGAAAAGCTCTGTGCCGAAGGAAAAATAACCGCTGAAAGCAAAACGCTTATGCTGAGCATGTTCATGATTATCGAACTGATACTGTCTATTTTCCTGGAAGGAACCACCCAAAAAGACAACAAAAATGCCAGCATCCCCTCGTCTCAAACCAGCAAGGATGAATCATCGTTAGATCAACCGGGCAGTAAGGGTAAGGGCAAAAATGAAAACGCCGCCCTCGCTCAAAACACCCGCGTTAAAGAGACCATCAGTATTTCTGCTGTTAACCTATGCGATGTCTGTGCGGAAGATTTGAGTCATGTTTCTAGTACTCAGTCAACCTTATTTTGTCGGGTAGAAGCCGTCATATAGCAAGTTTATAGATTAATGAGACCGGCAGTTGGCAAAGAAATACATAGTGCGCCTCACGGAAGATGAACGCACCTATTTAGAGAGTTTAATTCACACAGGTAAAGTTGCGGCCCATAAAAGACTTCATGCAGAAATATTGCTCAAGGCGGATATAAGTGAATTGGGTGAAAAATGGCTAGATAAACAAATCGGTGAAGCCTTTGGAATTACGACACGCACAGTTGAGCGTATCAGGCAACGATGGGTTCAGGAGGGTTTAGAGTCAGCGCTTAATCGGGCGAGCTCTACGCGGGTTAGAGAGCGCAAGATTGATGGTGAAAACGAAGCCCATCTCGTCGCCTTAATGTGTGGTAATGCGCCTGAGGGTCGTAGTCGCTGGACATTACGCCTACTTGGACAAAGCATGGTAGAACTGGGTTATGTGGAAAACATATCCCACGAAACGATTCGGCAAACGCTAAAAAAAATGAGTTAAAGCCTTGGCAGAATAAAGAATGGTGTCTTCCTGCCAAACAAAATGCCGAATTTGTTTGTGCAATGGAAGATGTTTTGGCTGTTTACACATGTTCGTACGACGAAAGGCATCCCTTGATCTGTATGGCTGAAAGTAGCAAGCAACACATCAAAGAAACACGTCAACCGATACCCGCAAAACCAGGATCAGTTGAAAAATACGATACGGAATATGAGCGCAATGGCGTCAGTAACCTGTTTATGTTTTTTGAGCCGTTAGAAGGAAAACGGCATGTTGTGGTGACGGACCCGCGGACTGCTGTAGACTGGACGCATCAAATACGTTACTTGGTCGACGTCATCCATCCTCGTGCAGAGCGCATTTCATTGGTGATGGACAACCTAAATACGCATACCGGGGGCATCACTTTATAAGGCCTTTCCCCCTGATGAGGCTCGGAGAATAGTAGATAAACTGGAAATCCATTACACGCCAAAGCACGGTAGCTGGCTAAACATGGCAGAAATCGAACTAAGTATTTTATCCAGGCAATGTTTGGATCGGCGTATGCCAGACCAAAAAGCATTAAAAATAGAAGTTGCAGCTTGGCAAACAAAGAGAAATGCTATCGCACGACCCATGGAATGGAGATTTACTAACGAGGATGCTCGGGTAAAATTGAAGAAACTTTACCCGACATTATTAAATTGACTGAGTACTAGGCAGACCATCGTAGACAAACACACCTAAAGAACCTGTTATGGTGTCATCTATGCGGCTAATGACATCTTCCAGCGACACTTTAAAGAGTTTGGAATATTCATTGAATTCGTGCGGGTTAAAACCATTGGTTTCTTGAGCACGCAATTCACCGCTTCGGCAATCAGCCTTTAAAATCAGTATTCTAAAATGGACACCTGTTTTTATGGCGTTTTCCAGTTCTCTCGATTTATTTTTGAAACGAGGATCGAAAGTTATCAGCCAATAGACGTAATCCCCCGGTTTGAGTCCGTGCATAATTTGACTGAAATCGAATTCTTTATTAGTGATACCCAAGAAGCCTCTTTTAACGGAATTCAGCAGAATGCTGTCGACATACTTGCCCAACGTCTCGCGTAAACTGATTTCGGCCTCTTTATGTTCTTCAGCCGCGATAAACCAGTGATGAAAATAACCAACCGAAACGATAACGGATATGAACAGGCCAAATTCCGAAATGATTTTAAATAGCCATTCATATTCCTGGTAGGCAGGATTATGGGCCAGCCCCTCAAATAGCTTATAAATTGTAAATCCGCCGAAAATCAGCACCAGTGCTAACAGCCATTTGAGTTTTTTAGTAGTGTTCATGATATGTGCCAATGTTGGAAGAGGATAACCTTAAGTACCCTCCGCGGGTGATACCTTGCCAATACTCCGGAGAAAATTAATCCGCATAGAGATGATCAGTTATTCTGGAATAAACAGTGAGCCATCAAATACCTATGCCACTCACAAATCGATTCATGCAATTGACAACGGCACATAGAAAAATGACATCCAGAAATACATTTTCATCCCAACCTGCATCAAATAGTTGTTGAGCATCCGCCTGAGTGATTCGATCGGGTGTCAGCGTTAATTTTTTAACATAGCGAAGAACCGGTTTTAATCTCTCATCAACCTGGGCGCTGTCAATATCGGTTTTTAACTGATCAAACACTTTTTCATTAATACCCAATTGTTCCGAAACAGCTTTATGGGTGTTGTAACAAAAATCGCACTGGTTAAGACCCGAAGTATAAGTAATGATCAATTCACGCATATTTCTGTTCAGCGGGGAGCAACTACTCTTGATATCTTCCAGTAATTTGAACAATAAAATTCCCCTACGGGGGTATTTTCCCAGCATCGCCGCTATATTCGTCAAGTCGGGGCTTGAAGGCAGATAAGACATGTGTTCTCCTGATTATGAAATAGTTAAGATCCGGAAATTAACGGAGCTAGACGAGATTAAGGTTCAACTCCGTATGTTAACGACGAGCCCGGTAGCGACTAAGGCAAAAAGCCCCGATGTAATAAAAGCCATTGTGTAATTCCCGGCCAGATGATGTAGATAACCAGCGCCATAGGAAGCTAAAGCTGCGCCCACTTGATGGGCAAAGCAAATCCATCCGAACACAACACCGACATTTTGTTTGCCGAACAAATCCGCCGTCAGCGCAGATGTCGCCGGGACTGTCGATAACCAATTGAGTCCATAGACGAATGAAAAAGCCATGAGTTGCCCGGTCGATTCGACATAGGGCAAGAGCATTAACGAAACTCCCCTGAGCGTGTAATAAATTGCAAGGGGCCAGCGCTTGCCAAAGCGATCGCACAACCATCCGGATAAAACGGTGCCTATTATGTCGGTAGCGCCCATTATGCCTAGCGAGACGCCCATGGTCATTTCCGGGAAACCATGCTCTATGCCGTGAGAAATCAAATGGGTCTGCAACAGTCCTGAAGTCGTAAAACCGCAGATACCAAAACTGAAGGCCAGCAACCAGAATTGCGTAGTGGCCATTGCCGAGCGCATCGGTTTCGGATCAGGTGGCATTACGGATACGGCAACATCGCTTGCGCCATAAGGCTGTATTCCTTTTAAAACGGGATCATCAGCCATAAATATCATGACCAGCGGCAATACGATCAAGCCCAGCAATACTGTTATAAACAGGGTTGCCGCCCGCCAGCCCAGATCGATATTCAGGTGCATGATAAGCGGTGTGAAAATCAACTGGCCCGACGAAAAGGCGGCGCCCAGGATACCCAAAGCTAAACCGCGTCGTTGCTGAAACCAGCGATTAACAACGGCAGAACCCATCACTATTGAGGTGCCTCCCGAACCTGCTCCGATGATTACGCCCCAAAACACATAAAGTTGCCAGGGTTCCTGCATGAAAATGCTGCCGCCTGCCCCCAGAGTTACCAGCGTAACCATTATCACCGTGATGACTTTCGTCCCGTATAAATCCATCAACCTGCCCAAAAAAGGACCTGCCAGCCCAAACAAAAGCAGATTGACGGAAACAGCACCGCTTATGGTTTCCCTGCTCCAATTAAACTCATGCTCCAGGGACAACATAATGATGCCGGGAACGGACCGGAGCGCCGACGCCACAAACAAACAGGCAAAAGTAACAGCCAACACGACCCAGGCATAATGGATACCGGGTGGTTTATTAGTTGTCATCGTTAGAGACGTTCTCGCATCAATTTCTGCCCAAGCTTTAACAGTTTTATGGCGCATCTTCCAGTTTATCGAGTAACTCAATCAAACGCGTCACGCCCTGCAGCAATATGCCGCCGACTCCCAAGGCGAACCAGACGCCGATCACAAATCCCCAATGAATAGGTGCTGCGAAAAATTCCTCTCTGAACCAGAAGGTATGTCCCCATTCATTGAAGCCGACACTGACCAGAATCATGAATGGCCCGAATACAGCCAGCGTCAACGGCAGTGAAATGCCCTTGGCATACAGCGGCAGACGGGTTCTGGCGTATAACCAGGCGCAACCGCCCAGGATCACATACAGCGGAAAATTGAAATAAAACTCGATGATATGATTGGCCGTAAAAGGCGTATCGCGGATAGCAACCTGATGCCAGGAATTATCCTGTTCGGCGAAATAGCTGCCGGCCCAATACACCGCAAAGGTGTAGATGCTGATCCACATGGTGAGGGTAAAATACCGGCGAATTTCCTCCTTCGGCTCCAGTTTGTCCAGGTTACGATCACGTGAAAACCACAGATACCCCCACATTCCCGATGCGAAGACGGCAATGACCGCTAGCTCAATGTAAAACAGCCGCATCCAGTATTCTTCAAATGCCGGTTCGGATGAATCCAGGCCCGACGAAACAGCAAAAGCGCCTTGATACAAGCGAAGACCGATATAGATGACAGTCAGAATGCCGAAGCCTTTCAAGTACAGCGGCAAATCCTGCACATACCAGGGTATTTTGCTTTGAGTTTCCGCCAATGCAGGTAATTGTTCAGATGTTATAGCCATGATGTTTTCCTCTTGAGAGTTAATTGAATTTTGGGATAACTGCGGCGGTTATGCTGGATATAAAGCGTTCGCCCAAATGGTCATCGTAAAAAAACAGCAAGCCGCCAATCCGGCTGTCGGAATCACGAATGAGACCGTCCAGTTTTTCCGACTCCCAAAGCGCATCTCTGGCGGTAATCGTCATCGTGCGCTGTTCGCCGGGATGTATGGGCGTGGCATTATCAAGGCTCAAACCTTCCGGAGCGGTCATGCTTTCCGAACCTCCTTTTTGATAGGATGCCTGTAGTTCCTTGTTGAGGAAGTGAACATTCGCGGTAGTAAATTCGCCTATTCGAATCGGCTTGTCGCTGCGATTGTCGATTTTTAGTGTGAAAGTCATAGCGCGGTCCGGCACCCGGTATTCGGCTTTCAAGGTTTCGACATCGACCACACCGGCATTGACCTGGGCAGAAAGCGGCAGAATCTGGTCCAGAGAGGCCTGCAAAGGAATGGTGTTCGGATACTGGTTGGTCGTCATTGCATTGGCAGCCAGCACCAGCACAGGCACGCCAATCAGTATGGCTTTACCGATTAACCGGTCTTTTGGCGTGACCAGTTCATCCTCCATGCCCGCTTGCAGCATTCTGTACCGGGCAATAAACAAAGGCCGCCGCACCCACCAGAGCAGCCACGCCGTCGCCAGCACACCCCAGAAAACATGCCAGAGAATGCCGTTGCTCAGGCCATAGGTTTCCATATCGACCAGCTCGCCGTTGATGGTTTTGACCTCATTGGTAAATTCATCAGCATTACCGGCTATGTCCAGCCATACGCCCGGCCCCATCACTTGTCCTGCGTCTTTCAGGTTAAAGAAAGGATGGATGTGATAATGCCCCGGCAATCTTCCCTTGAGTACGATCTTGAAGGTGTAATCGCCCCCCGGCTGCAAGGCCACGGAATTCATGAAGGGTTTGCCGTTCAAATAGCGTTCGGTCCTGATCAGCACCGGCCCAGGCGTCGATATGTTCAAAAAGGAAGCCTCGGGTTTGGGCACGCTGACCGGCCAATCCTCGGCGACATGAAACTTGCCGCTAACGCTGACTTCTTCATTGACATTGAATTTTTGTTTGTCCCATTGCACATCATAGAATTGAATCGTGCGCATCCTGATAAACGGCTCCAAAGCCTTTTCGCCGTGCGCCATGACGGTTTGGACATTCAACGTATACACCGAAAGAACAAACCCCAGCGCCACCAGGCATTTTAGATATAGCGTTTTCATAATTTGGTCCTCCCTCAGATTTTGTTCAGGTAACGAACGGTTGCGAACCACTTCCCGATATACCACCATAAGGTATACATCAGCGTGCATAACAGGGCCGAGCAAAAGGCCGATAGCGGCGTCGCATATTGGCCGTAAGTGCGTAAAGTGCCGCGTTCGATAATGCGCAAATATTCCGGCATGCCGGTACGAATGTATTCAAAACCGAACAAATCAGCGATCGTCAATTGCCCATTGCCGTACTCAACAGGCACATGAAACAGGCCGATGATCGGCCAGTTGCTGGGGTAGAACAGCAGCGCGAAAGCCGCGCCGCCAAAAATCGCCGTGATCGTCAGGCTGTTGCTCAACATCAAAATAACATCCAGGACAAGCGCGCCCGGCAGCATGGTGGCGGGCAAAACCATGTTAATGGGGAAATAATTCCAGTAGTGATAGGCGAATACCCTGGCTATCCAGGTTCCAATCAATAAGGCCGTAACGCACAAAGTTGCGCCCATCGGCAGGCGAAACTTTTCCCACATGACGGCCTGCACCGCAGCCGGAAAGGTAATGCCCATCAGCGGCGTAACCAGCGGCCACCATTGCCTGTCCTTCCAGTCAATCCAGAAATCCCAATCGCCGACGATCAGCGCAAAATGCAGATGAAAGGCGCCTATAAACAGAAAAAGAGCCAGTACGAGAATGAGATAATCGTAAGCTCGGGTGATCCGGGCTTTCTCCCCGGTATAAGGTCGAAAAGACCGATTTGAAATATTGGCAGACATAAAGCTCTCCTGATTAAACAGTCATGGATACCCGATTAGGTTATCCGGTAAGGATGAGCGTGTCGTTTGGACTGTGCCGACCAAACATCGGCATTTCGGATTAATTCAACTCAAGTTTAACAACACGCTTGAGCGATACAGTAGATTGAATGGGGAGCTTTGTTAAATGTATAAATTTCATGTGCCCATTGACACAATTCATTGGTAAAGCTTTTGGCTTGATTGGGGATTTTGGCTGATTGTTTTTAATTGATGCCGATATAGACTGTCTCAAAACGGTTACAACCTACCGTTCAAGATTTATTTCGAACAATCTTCTGATGCTATCCAATTTCTTGATAGCATACAAATCTCGAGAGTTACGTCGGTAATAAAATTTAGTGAGCATGGTTTTATTGGCATTTGTAAGTAGCCATTCCTGTAAACTATGCTCACATGTGTAATAATTAATCAGGCTTACTAATATGCGTGTGTATCATTTATTATCGGAGGAATGGGCCTTAGAAAATATTAATAAGATGCGTCTCAAGGTATCTTTACTTGAAGATCTTAATGATCCATTTGAGTTTTTAGCTTTAGATACAAGCAACCCTATAATTGCAAAAACTTTACCCGCAACGAGATACGATTTAGGAAAAACAAGTGGAGTCTTGTGCTTTAGTGAAAGGTGGTTAAATCCTGTGCTCTGGAGTCACTATGGTGATGGCCACAAAGGGATTGCTTTGGGTTTTGAAATTCCAGATTTCATAGAGGGAGAGCCGCTTTTGATTAAGGTTTCATATACTTCAGAGCGCATAAATTACAGCGAGAGTGATATTGAGAAATTTGATGAACAAGATATGCACAAGGTATTGGCCACGAAGTATGCGCACTGGAAATATGAAGAAGAAGTTCGTGTGTTCACTTCAATTGAGGAAAAAGATAAAGAAACAGGATTGTACTATGTCCCATTTTCAGACAACCTCTCACTAGTTGAGGTGATACTTGGGGTACGATGCAAAGTCCCTCCAGTTTGTATTCGTAGAAAGCTAAAGAATTATTCGCAAAGTGTGAAAATAATTGAAAGTAAATTAGATGAGCGAACGTTTTCAGTGGTTAAAAAGTATGCGGATGAATTCGAGACTTAAAAGAAACTTATAATGGGACCCCTAATAATTCAATTTTTGAAAAATTGGTACTTATATTTTTCAATGACTTATTTTAAAAAAGCTTATTTAAAAAGAAATTTTTGAGGTTCCCATAAAAAGGTCTGCTTCTTTTGGCCCCAGCCCAGCCAATCTATCAATCTGCTGAATACAATCCCCTTGAGTACATGAATGAATACTAACATTTCACAACTATCATTCGCCCCGATAGCAACAGTCGTATCTGCTATGATTGCGGCAGCTGTTTCCATTGTCAATCTCACTCTAAACAAAGAACAAAAAACCTCAGAATTCAGGCAAGCTTGGATAGATGGATTACGTTCAGAATTAGCCACTTTTTTCTCAACCGGACGTGCTCTTGGTCGTTCGTTCGAAGAACGTCGAAACCCGAACATAAGGCCTGAAGATTTGGATGTTTTTGGTTTTAGTCCTGAGAAAGTTGGAGAGATGAGACTTTTAGCAGCGGATTCCTTGTACAAGATAAAACTTCGGCTGAATCCAAACGAACCAGATCATATGGAGCTGGTTCGCCTACTCGATCAAATCATAAATAAGCAAAATCGTATCAACACTGAAAATGGAACGGATTATTATGAAGCATTCGAAGCAATTGAACGAGCTACAGAGCATTCACAATCAATTTTGAAAAAGGAATGGGATAGGGTAAAAAAGGGGGAGACTCCTTTTCGTTTGATTCGTAACTGGGTATCTCCAGCCATTTTTATGGCATGTATTGGATTTTTATTTTTATACCACTAAATCGGGTTAAAATCTAACTTATATAGTTAGATAAACAAAGGAGAACGAGAACCTGAATCCCCTCAATATTCTTGAGCGCATCTCAGAATTCATAGAGAAGCTTTTCCTGCTTACATTGAGGCTGCTATGGGACATCGTCATTATTGTCGGCTCCATATGGCTTGAAATAATTTGGATTGGCTTTCTCTTCGGCTCAGTTGTTGGGTTTGAGCTCGTACTCATATTCGCACCAGGACTTTTTGTCGGTCCATTGGCTTTGCTTAACTTTGTCGTCAACCCGTGGCCGGAGAAGGAAACAAATTAGAAGGGTCGGGCTCGGCCCTATTGTTGTCAGAGATTTTCGCTTATCCTTCTCGCTTAACCGACCTTGAAGCTGAGGTGCGCTGGAACGGGGGGCGTTATGTACCAAGTAATTCAGATAGAGGAAAATAAAGATGGAAATACTGCTGCTATTGAGTAACGGACCAGCCGCACCACATGGTTTGCCGGGGCTAATTCTGGCATCCTCACATTTTTTAGTGAGGATAAGTCATGAAAATAAACGCACATTGGTTGCGGCATGTAGAAACTTGGCGTGAGAGCGGTTTAAGTCAGGCGGATTATTGTCGCCAGCAAGGTCTCAACCACAAAACCTTTTCAGTGTGGACGCGGCGTATTCAGGGTAATTTATCCTTGAACAAGGACACCCCGCTCGAATTAATTCCTGTCCAAGTGGCTGCTCCATCGGCAGCGGCCGCTACTGCCGAAGCTGGCGCAATAATACTTCGGTTTCCGCACGGTGCGCATCTTGAGCTATCCACAGCCGTACCGCCTCGATGGCTGGCGGAATTGCTCAGATGCCTGGCTTGATCAGCACGCCTGGGCAAATCTGGTTAAGCGTAGCACCGATTGATCTGCGCAGGGGAGCCGATGGTTTATCGGCGCTGGTTCAGCAAAATTTAGGACAGCAACCCTGCGCTGGATCGGCCTTTGTATTTCGCAATGCGTCTGGTAATCGCATCAAAGTCCTGCTGTGGGATGGCAACGGCGTGTGGTTGTGTCAGCGCCGCTTGCATCAAGGGCATTTTATTTGGCCCAAGTCGGGGGAGCACCGCTTTTCTATCACGCAAGCGCAGTGGGAGTGGCTGATTGCCGGGGTGGATTGGCAACGTTTATCGGCTGAGCCGCCTGCACATTTGCAGGCCTGATTAGCCACGTTTATAGCGCTTGAAAAAGCGCTATAAACCCAGTATTTATAATGGCTACAGCGGTTTTTATGGTAAAATAATGCCATGGAAATACTGAGCCAACTGGATGAATTGAATCTCGATGCTGCCGCCAAAACACAGGTGGTGGCGTTGGTTCAATCGCTGATGGATCAAGCGAAGAAAGATGCTGAAAACCTTCAAGCCAAAGACCTCAAAATCCAGGCCCTCATTCTGGAACTAGCCCATCTGCGCAGGATTCGCTATGGCGTAAAGAGCGAAGCGCTGTCCAGCGTACAAAGGGATTTGTTCGAGGAAACCTGCAACGAAGACATCGCTGCGCTTATGGCCGAAGTCGAGCAGGCCGACCAACAATCCGGTTCCACCGTTACCAAGCCCAAGCCCAAGCGCCCGCGCGCGGGCCGCCAGCCCTTGCCACCGCATCTGCCGCGCATTGAACACTGCCACGAACCGGAGTCCTGCCAATGCGGTCAGTGCGGCAAGGACTTGGTCAAAATTGGCGAAGACATCACTGAACAACTGGATGTCGAACCCGCCAAGTTCTTTGTCCACCGTCATATTCGTCCGCAATACGCTTGCCGCAGCTGCGAAAGCATCACCGCCGCCCCGGTTCCCCCGGCCATTATCGACGGCGGCATGGCGGCAGTGGGTTTACTGGTTTGGATACTAATCAGTAAATACCTGGATCACCTCCCGCTCTACCGTCTGGAACAGATTGCCGCCCGTGACCAGGTCATCCTGGCTCGCTCCACCTTGGCGGAATGGGTAGGACGCACGGGGGTTGCCCTACAACCCTTGGTGGATCGGCTGACTGAGCTGCTGCTGAAACGTGGCACGCTCCATGTCGATGAAAGTGTGCCACGAAGGCGCGCACAGAAGGTGAAAGTCCTTCAGTGCAGCTATGCTGCACAAGAGATGAGGGTAGGTCCCTCGGAGTCGCCGTACAGGCGGAGGCTTCAAACCACCTACTGCTGCTGCGTTTAAGAGGCGTGGTGGTGAGCGAGATAGGAAAAGGCCAAACTCGATTTGGTCAGGTATGGGTCGTAAAGTCGAACGCAAGTGAACCACTGATGACGTGTCGAAACGTGGAGACGGTGTCAAAACTGCGGGGGTTTCGTTACCGCAGGATAAGTCCGGGAGGTGCCTGTTGACGGCCCGGTCGGCATCCGGCATGGAGGTGGCGAGAGTGCGATCCGGGCTCTTGTGTGGAACGTGGGAACCTGTCACTTCGATGTTAAGGGAAAAACACAAGGGGAACTCCCCCAAGTGTGAAAGTACCAATGCGAAGTACAGGGACGGAGCAACCTGTAGTAGTGTTGAAGGTGCTGTAATGGCACTGGAGCGAAGGGGTTGCCCTATCTGGCTTGGAACGATATTACAACTGGCAACAGGAGGATTCTATTGAACCCGGCAAAATCGTTTCCTATTACCAAACATCAGGTGTGGGAAGCTTACAAGCAAGTAAAAGCAAACCATGGCGGAGCGGGGATTGATGCGCAGACACTGGAGAAGTTCGACCAGGATCTTAGCAATAATCTCTACAAGCTATGGAATCGAATGGCGTCAGGAAGCTATCTGCCGCCACCTGTCAAGCGTGTCGACATTCCGAAAGCTAATGGAGGAACCCGTCCTTTGGGTATTCCAACGGTGGCAGATCGAATCGCCCAAACGGTGGTAAAGCAGGTGCTGGAACCAGAATTGGAGAAATATTTTCACCCTGATTCCTATGGATACCGGCCAGAAAGATCAGCACATCAGGCATTGTCGATGGCTCGGAAACGTTGCTGGACGTACAACTGGGTGCTTGAGTTCGACATCAAAGGGTACTTTGATAATATCGATCATGATCTTCTAATGCGTGCGGTTCGGAAACACACCCAGGAAAAGTGGGTGCTATTGTACCTTGAGCGGTGGTTGAAAGCACCCGTGCAGATGGCGGATGGGACACTACAGCCGAGGGATCGGGGAACCCCTCAAGGGGGTGTTGCCACGCCCCTTACACAAAGGATAACTTTTATCGATCTGTGTTGTATTGCGCTGGGTAGGCGATTTCGACGCTTGCGGTTTGCCTCCTGTTGGCGCAGTCTGTCCTGGTATCGAATGTTTAATCGTAATCAAATCTTTTCCCACAATGACCTCTTTAACCAGCAGTCTCATAATACGTTGGCGTTGAGCGATATCGAGGGTATCGGCATTTGCGCGCAAGCGTTCCAGAAACGCCGTGAGGGTTTCGGCAAGCTGTAAATACGCCGCACGATCCGCTGTTTGGTGATTTATCGCTTGAAGTTCTGCCTGCATAGCCTGTTCTCGTTGCCGCAATGGCGGCATTCTGACACGAAGTTCGTCAAGCGTCAGCAACTCTTCCTGATAGGCTGTGAGTAATCTCTCCATGCTTTTACGCACCCGAATCAAATCGCGATTCAGCGTTTCCAGCCGCCGCTGGGTTGGGCTGGAATCACGGGCAGCTTCCAGCCGGCGATTCAACTCGTTCTGGATGAGTGTCGGGTCCTCCAGTAGACGGAGAATTTCGGTCCAAACCAACTGATCGAGTAAATCCTGACGAATGGGATTTTGATCACATATAGCTTTCCCTGCATGACGATAGGCATCGGAGCCTAAACAACGGTAGTAGTAGATTTTGCGTGCTGACGTCCGTGCCGAGCTTCGATAGAGCGCATAGCTGCATTGACGACAATGCACCAAACCTTGGAGAATACTGGGTTCGATGGTACGGCGCGGCCCATGCAGTTTGTTATAGATCAGCTTTTCCTGCGCCAAGGCGAACGTTTCCTCACTGACTAAAGCCGGAACCGGAATTTCAATCCATTCCTCGCGTGGCAGCTCATGGTTCGCACTATTGCGCGTTGCCGAACCACCGCGCAAACGCAGTGGTCGAGTAATGCGTTGACGTGCCGCCACCGCCGTTTTGCCAAAGCAGGCACGGCCTTGATAGGCAGGATTGCGCAGTATCGCCCAGATGACAGAACGTTCCCAGCGGGGCCTTTGTTTCCGGGTTGGCAAACCTGACTCGGTCAATTGGCGGGCAATCGCGCCAATGCTTAACCCTTCCACCGTATACCAATTGAACACCTTGCGCACGACATCCGCTTCGGTTTCGATAATTTCGTAGTAGGCTGCCGATTCATCGGTTTTGCGGATATATCGATAACCATAGGGCGCGCCACTCAATACGCTGACTTCACCTTGTTTTGCCCGATGCCGCTTACCGCGCCGTGAGCGTTCCAGAATTTGCGCCCGCTCGTATTCGGCAATCATACCCTGAAACTGTATTAGCAATTGATCTTCCGGGGTGCCTGAGTGCGGCGCTTTGATGAACACCATCTCGACACCATGCCGAGCCAGTTCTTCAGTCAGCAAAACCTGGTAAGCGTATTTGCGGCTCAATCGATCTGGGGATAGCGCCAGAACCGATTGAATTTGACCTTCTGCGGCTAAATCCCGGATTCGCTCAAGCCCTGGCCTGATTAAATTGGCCCCACTATAACCTTCATCTTCGAAAACCCATTCATCCGGTACTTGGTAATTTTCTTGGCGGGCAAATTCTATCAGCGCCGCCGTCTGACTGGCTATGGTCTTCTCCTCCTTCTGTTGGTCCGAAGAGACACGGGCGTAGATGGCGGCTATTTTCATGGCTTTCTCCTTTTAGTCCTGTGGATTCATCAATTCGGCGTTCCTGGTTCGGTACCAGGATGGCAAAGACTTGTTCCAGTTTAGTGGCATGCAGACGATCAAAAGCAAATTCCAACTGTATTTCATGACTTCGCCGATGGCGATTAGCCATGGCGGTGCAACTTGTCGAGAAAACTGACGATGGCCTGTGCCACAATCTCGCCAATAGACATGCCGCTGGTTTGCGCATGTGACCGAAGTCGTTTCACGACATTCGCAGGTATTTTGATGGTGATCGGAATAGAGGGTGAAGCGACCAAGGCTGGTGCATCGATTTGCTGCGCTTCCTGAAGATAGCGGTAAGCCTGTCTGCGCGACAAGCCAAACTGTTGGGTCAAGGCTCCGGCCGCTTCGGCCAAGGTGTAACCCTGTGTCAGCAAGTTGAATGCGGCATTCAGCCGGTGGGTTTTGTCGATGTTTGAGGATCGTGTCATGAGACATATATTTATTACCCTTTACGTCTCATGTCAAGCAATGAATTTGAGCGACTGAATTCAATCTGCCGTTCAAATTCAAAGTTATCTTTTGTGTCTATGGCGTGGCTAGCCCCTTGCTAGCTAATTTGTTTCTCCATTACACATTCGATGTGTGGATGCAGAAGCACTACCCTGAAATTCCGTTTGAGCGCTATGCCGATGATGGCGTTTTGCATTGCCGGAGTAAAGAACAGGCGGAAAGGCTGAAACAAGTGTTACAGGAACGGTTCGCAGCATGCGGACTGGAACTGCATCCCCTGAAAACCCGAGTGGTTTACTGTAAAAACTATCGGTGTAAAGGGGATTACCCGGATGTTGCGTTCGACTTTCTAGGGTTCACATTCAGACCACGTGGAGCTAAAGGCAAAGATGGCAGTTTGTTTACCGGCTTTGTACCGGCCATTAGCAATAAAGCAGCCAAAGCGATACGTCAGGAAATTCGAGGATGGGAACTACAGAAGAAAAGCGCTAAAAGTCTGGATGATCTGGCAAGGATGTTCAATGCTGTGATACGTGGCTGGATAGCGTATTACGGAGTGTTTTATCGATCAGCACTGAATCCGATATGGCGTCATTTAAACCGCAAACTTGTCTTGTGGGCGGCTCGGAAGTATAAGCACTTTCGTGGACACCGGCAGCGCGCAGAGAATTGGTTGCTGGGTGTAGCCCGAAGTCAACCGGATTTGTTCGCACACTGGCGATTGTTTTATGGTAGGAAATTGACTGGATAGGAAGAGCCGTATGAATCGAGAGGTTCACGTACGGTTCCGTGAGCGCCTGAGGGGGAAGTTCCCTCGGGCGACTCGACCGCCCGTGCCCCAACTGGATCCCGGCAGCGGGAAAACCAAACGCGCCTATCTTTGGGCCTACCGCAGCAATGACCTGGAAGAAGGTCCGCGGATCATCATCTTCGACTATCGGGGCGGGCGCAGCGGCGAGCACGCACGTCAGTTCCTGGGAACATGGCAAGGCCACCTGTTGGTCGATGATTACGGAGGATACAAGGCCTTGTTCTCAACTGCACGCCAAGAAGGGTCGCCCTGCATAGAGTTGGGCTGCTGGGCGCACGCACGCCGGAAGTTTTTCGATCTGCACCAAGCCAATGCCAGTCCCATGGCGCTGGAAGCGTTGACGCGCATCGGCCAGTTGTACCATACCGAACAACAAGGCAAAGCGCTGAACATCGACGCTCGCCAGCAGTTGCGTCTGGAGCAAAGCCGACCCGCACTCAATGCCTTGCATGAATGGCTCATCCAGACCCGAATCAAAACCGCTAACGGCGGCAGCTCCGCCAAAGCCCTGGACTATACCTTAAAACGTTGGCCGTCCCTGATCCGCTATGCGGAAACAGGCCATTTGCCCATCGACAATAATCCGGTGGAAAATACCATCCGCCCCATTGCCCTGGGCAAAAAGAACTGGCTGTTCGCCGGTTCCGAGCGGGCTGGCCAACGGGCCGCTGCCATCCAAACGCTGCTGGGCACAGCAAAACTGAATGGACTCGATCCAGCCGCATGGCTTAGAGATACCTTGGAAAAACTGCCTGCTTGGCCTAACAGCCGTATTGATGAATTGCTGCCGTTTGCACGCTCGGTCGAGGATGATGGTTAACTGGTAGCGCTGAACGCTAACGCTATTGATAATAGCGCTCCTGTTATTCATTGGAGATAAACTGAACAAATTATCTTCAATGAATATCAGGAGTGCTCATAAAAAAGTGCAAATCGCAGATAATGCAAAAATAGAATCATCGCTGTCAACCTCGCTCAATCCTCTTTTTTCAGAAAAAGAAATATCATCCCAAAGAAGTCTCTCTGAGAAATGGCAACAAAAGGTAGAGTTCTATTTCAACCGCCTGCAACGAACCGAGAAGAAGGAAATTGAGAGACATCAAAATTCAGGAAGAGACAAATCTGAATTTACGCCGAGTACCGGACTTAGAAACATAATACAACATCTGACGATTGCCATAAATGGGAGGGACGCAACACGGACCAGAGCAAATCAAATGATTGAAGCTAACATTTCTATCCTAAATGGCAAGACCATCGCTGAAGTTTCGGATCAGTTTGACAGTGAAGAATATAGTATTCGTTGGGGAAACACCGACTTAAGTACTTATGACGAGAAATTTATTGGGGCGGTTTATGGGGAAAAAATTAAAAAGGAATATGAGGAAGGACTGCTAGAAAGGAGTGAGATCTGGCTGAATAGTTGGGACTCAATTCAGAAAACCTTTTATTCTACCGAAGAATGAAGATTCGTTTGAATAACAAGGAAATTCCGCAAATTCGTTACACTCGCTGCTAATTTTTACGCTGTCTTGTTTTAAAAAATCGAATTTTGATCGACCCCATTAATTTCTAAAATGAAAAAATTCGCCTTTGTAAACGAAGCTGCTGAGAAGGAATATAAAGACTTACCAGATAAGATTCAGGACGAATTTGGCAAAGATTTACGACGCATTCAATCATTCAATATGGTGAGGAACCAAAACTTTCTATTACCCACCTAGATAGTGTTGGAGCTGGTGTGATTGAGTTGAGAAAAAACGGTAGCCCCGCTTTTCGCTGCATCTATGTGGCAAAGTATGAGGATACTGTAGATCGTGCTGCATGCCTTTGCCAAAACGACCAATGGCGTTGACCGGCAAGCCCTAAAAGTAGCTGAGCAACGCTTAAAGGAGTTGCTGGCAGAAATTAAAAAGACTCACTAAGTTGCTTTCGTTGTTATAACCATCGTGGCTTTTTGTAAAGATGGCATAGTCCAGCTTACTTGAAAGCCAAGTTTATCGAGCATATCGAACAGGGCATCAATGGTGAATTTCTCAATTTTGGCATTCACTAAATCGGATATGCGCGATTGTTTGACTCCGAGCTGTTCAGCCGCCTGTGCTTGTGTCCATTGCTTGCTTTCTATTAAACGGCTCAGCATGATTGATAAGTCCATTTTCATGACCATTTTGCTGGCTGTTTCTTCATCATGATTGACGTGAAAAGGGCTGTCGTAATATTTTAATGCCATGGAAAAAATGTCCGTTAGTGATTCAAGTGGATAGTTGAAATTATATAAAATTTTATATAATTGCGTTTAAGTTACCACACTATTTTAAATTGTGTAATCCAACATAGAAAAATTCCCAAATGTCTAATCTAAGAACCTTCGATCTGAACTTATTGGTGGCGTTTGAAGTGCTGATGCGGGAGTTAAACGTGACCCGCGCCGCGGAACAGATGTTTATCACGCAGTCGGCGATGAGTCATATTCTGCATAGGCTGCGGCAACAACTGGATGATCCGCTGCTGGTGAAAACGCCGGCGGGCATGAAGCCGACGGAAAGGGCGCTGGCCTTGATTGAGCCGATCAGGGCCTTGTTGACGGAGATGGAACAACTCCTGCAACCGCCCCTGGAATTTGAGGCGGGTACGAGTCAGCGGCGCTTTGTCCTGGCTGCCACGGATTATATGGAACTCCTGTTAATCCCTCAGTTATCGGGACTGATCGACCAAATAGCGCCCGGCATTGATATTCATGTTATACGCACCGAGTCCTCATTCCCGGTTGCTCAATTGGAAAGCGGCAGTCTGGATGTCGTGCTCGGTTTCGAATCGGTGTTAAATCCACCGGCCCATCTGAACTGTCATCTGTTGTTTAGCGACCGGATGGCCTGCGTGGTCAGGCAAAATCATCCGCTGATAAGAAAGGCGCCTTCGTTAGAGGAGTATGTGGCTGTTCCTCACATGCTGATCTCCCGGACAGGCAGCCACATGGGCGTGATTGATCAAAAATTGACGGAACTGGGATTGGAACGGCGCATCAAGCTCATCGTCCCGCACTTTCTTTCAGCGCCCCTGATCGTTGCCGAAACCGATATGATTCTCTCGCTACCGTATCGAATCGCCGAACAGTTTAAAAAATTCGCACCGCTGGAAATATTTCCCGTGCCTATCGAACTTCCGGTCTACGATCTATGTATGATTTGGCATCCGTTATTTGATAAAGATCCGGCCCATGTTTGGTTGCGGGATAAAATCGTAGCGATAGGCCGGAAGATTGAGGGTTCTTGAGATTTCCTGATTAGCAAGATGCGATGTAGGGGTAGGTCTTGTGCCTACCCCTCAGGGCAACCACAAGGGATTGCCCCTACGTCATTGGCTTCCATACCAGTAGACGGCTAATCAGGTGATTTATTTTATCGTCCCAGGCAAACCTGCCGCCAGGGATTTTACCTGTAACAGATAATACGGCGGTTTTGATGTTGACACCCCGCCATTAAGCGTTGCGGACTGGTGCAAGCGATTGACCACCGCAACTAATTGACCCGTCGGTCCAAAGCTGAACGAATCCACCCATGACAACTTGGGGCTTTGCGCAAGCCGCCGGTATTTTTTATCCGCCGAAATCACGCCAATGGCATTGGCCGCCAAGTCGCCCAGATAGATATTGTTATCCTTGTCGATGGTCATGCCGTCCGAAACCGGTTTGTCGCTATAACGTTCAACGCGATTCGCCAGGGCTATCGCATCCAGTTTCTCATTGGCCAGATCGTCGGCTTTAATCCGGTATAAACTGAGTCCATGCATGGGGCCAAAATAAACCCATTCGTTGTTGAGGTCTTCGGTAATCGGGTTGACCCCGATATGAGGCCGAAGCAGTTTTCCGGATTTATCCTTAACCTGAATCGGGACATTATCAATGACCAGATCGACATCTTCGGGAATGACGCTGGTATGTCCTTCAAGCACACGTCTCGCCGTTCCTGAGCTTCAGGTTGACGACAATCAGAGCAGCATTTGCCCCGCCCGCCGGATCGCTGATAAAGATATGATTGCGACGGGTATCGACGGCAAAATCGTTAACAAAAGTATCCTTGGGCGTAACCGGTGCCGGCAAATAGATGACTTGATGAAGCTTGTTGATTTTGGTATCCCAACCCACCAGCTTGGGAGTTACGCCACTGCGCATACCATTATCCAGCATCCATACGATGCCATTGGCATCTGACCGAATACCCAGCACGGAATCGAGTTTTAGATTTGATAGTGAATCCGCATCCGCTAATTCTTTATTAGGAAACGGCACCAGTGCTTTATTTTTATACTCCACCACCGAGTATTTCGGCAGATAAAACTGATGCATACTCATTATGATGCGACCGTTATCCATCACGGTTACATTGCCTGGCCCTCTATCGAGATTAGCAATGATGTCAAAGTTTGAACCGGTATTCGCTGCTGCAACTTCGAATGCGAAGATCAAGAAAATGGCTGTGAATTTAGTGAGGGTATTCATAAATAGCTCCATGAGAAAAAGATTTGATTTAAACATTACCTCATCGAATCAGGGCTGTTAAATGATCTTTATTCATGGTGGTATTTATAATATTTGTAGGTCGGTGGCGCCTCAATTCATCAATATCCGGAGTTACACGAATGTCTCTTATGCGTATGTGGATGCCTATCATTGGCGGTCTCTGAATGACCGCTTTTCAAGGTTGACCAGCCATTCACTAAGACTTAGGAAGCCACGTCCTGTGGGCGTGGGACACTAAGGCTGTGCCTATGAATTTTTAAGATGTTACAACCTTATCTTGAGTTGAGCCACCAATTCAAGAATAAGGAGTAACAAATGAGTCGATTTCAGAAGTTATCACATGTGATATGGCATTGCCAGTATCATATTGTTTGGGTTCCAAAATATCGTTATAAAGTATTGAAGGGTAAGATAGGTGAAGAAGTAAGGAAAGCGATTATTGTCCAATCGGAACGATTGGGTTGCGAAATTGTAGAGCTGAATGTGCAGGTGGATCATGTCCATTTGTTGATAAAAGTTCCTCCCAAAGTATCCATATCCTCGTTGATGGGTGTAATGAAAGGGAAATCAGCCATAAGAGTGTTCAGCAAGTTTCCTGAGCTGAAGCAGCGTCCTTATTGGGGTAATCATTTTTGGGCTGAAGGTTATTGTGTCGACACCGCAGGTTTAGATTCAGAAATGATACAAAAGTACGTAAAGTACCAAGAAGACAAGTAGTTTTTTAAATTAACAAACGTATTGGCGCTCAGCTCTCAAGCTTGCCTTCTATGAAGGACAGCTTGGCCCCCTTCAAGGGGGTTAATGCAATTCCATGTCCCTTTGGGCATGGATATTGAATCATTTAAGCCTACCTTTTTATGATAGACACCATCTTATACTACTGTCTGTTTTTTGGGGTCCACTATAGTCCGGTTTTAGTTGACCATTACAGTGGCAGTCTAACTTCATTTTACGGTGTGCTTACTCTGTAAATAACCCTCTGATTGCATTTCGATTAATCTTGACACCGTGCGTCTGAATTCAAATGCGCCATCACCCTCGGTATAGAGCTCTTGAGCGGGTACTTCAGCTGTACATATCAGCTTTACTTTATGTTCATAAAGCGCGTCAATCAAAGTCATAAAACGCTTGGCCTCGTTGCGTTTTTCTGCAGTTAATTTTGGAATTTCAGCCATAATCAATGTACTGAACTCACGGGCAATCTCTATGTAATCCGCCGAACCTAAAGGTTGCACGCAGAGCTCATCAAAGGATGTGAGGGCAATATCTCCATGTACGGCGGATAAAATAACCTTTCTTCCCAGTACATGTAAGCCGCCTGCTTGTATGGCTGCAAAATTAGTAAACTCGTTATAACTTTGTTGCACAAACTCATTCGCATGTGCATCCAGTGGGAAGTAATAGGTGGCTTCAAGTGCGTGCAGGTGCATTAGCCGATAATCTTCTTTTGCAACAAGTTCTATAACTTTAGATTCTCTTTGCAATAGCTTGGTAAAGATCAGGAATTGCTCTCTTTGTAAACCGCCCTGATATAAATCATCCGGATGACGATTAGACGTTATAACAACTATAATCTCCAACTCAAAGAGTTTATTGAACAGTCTTTCCAGAATCATAGCATCTGCTATGTCAGTGACATGAAATTCATCAAGGCAAAGAAGAAGAGTTGAGGATCTGATTTTTTTTGCCAGGGCAGAAATTGCATCGGTATTATTTTGTTGCCGCCATTCGTGGGTAAAGGCATGAACCTCTAGCATGAACATATTGAAATGCACCCGTCGTTTTTGTTCAATAGGACAAGCTTCATAAAATAGCGCCATCAACATCGATTTGCCGCGACCTACATCTCCAAATATATATAGGCTTTGACATTTTTCTGGAGGCGATGAAAGTAGTTTATGCCCAACTGATTTTCGATCATAATCTACGGACGCCAATATGTGACTCAAGAGAGTTTGTAAGTGTTGTAATGCGATAAATTGCGCGTTATCGTGTTGTATATGATTTTGTTCTACCTGATGGTTATATTGCTTCTCCAGCAACCCTAATAAATCAGGAAATTGTTCCGGGATCGCCCGTTGAAAAAATGTTTTTAACATGTCCGCAATTACTATTAAGTATGATTAACTTAGACTAGCACTAATTAGCTTGGTCTAGCTATATCATATTATCTGCAATTGATGATTAAAGCGTGTAAATCTAACCAGCAGACATTTTTTTCTGGGAGAAAAGATCCTTACCATTTTTGTGTTAACCGAAAGGCAAGTCGCTTGCCACCTATCAATTTTATGGATATTCAATACATTGTTCCGGCAGAGTCTGCCCCATCCGGGAGTGTCGGACGGAATCCGTACAGCTTTAATCGCATCCTTGCAACCTGAATACCGGCAGCCCCATGTCTGTATGACGTTCTATTTTTATGGGCATGAAAAACTGATGGGTGGTAAGAGGAAAGTCGATTCAATATCTTTTATGGGGCCATGTTGTGATAGAATTAACCGTTTTTTGCCCCTTCATTCGGCGTTATTTATTTTATGATTAAACAGAGAACTTTAAAAAATACCATAAGAGCCACAGGAGTAGGGTTACATACAGGTGATAAAGTGTATTTAACTTTACGCCCGGCAGAACCTAACACGGGGATCAGGTTTCGCCGTGTGGATTTGGACGTGCCTGTTGCCATTCAGGCAAAACCGGAGAATGTTGGCGAAACAGTACTGTCAACTACGTTGGTTGCGGGCGATGTGAAAATCTCAACCGTGGAACATTTGCTTTCAGCTTTTGCCGGATTAGGCATAGACAACGCTATTATTGATGTTAGTGCAGCTGAAGTTCCGATTATGGACGGTAGCGCGGGACCTTTTGTGTTTTTGCTTCAATCCGCCGGTGTCGAAGAGCAAGACTGCCCCAAACAGTATATTCGAATAAAGCGCAGTATCAGAGTTGAAGATGGCGATAAGTGGGCGGCTTTTGATCCATTTGAGGGGTTCAAAGTGACTTTTACGATTGATTTTGAACACCCTGCGTTTGAGGATCATGTAAAAACAGCCACTATGGACTTTTCTTCAACGACTTTTGTTAAGGAAGTGAGCCGGGCCAGAACCTTTGGCTTCATGAAAGATATCGATATGCTGAGAGAGAACAATCTTGCCCTGGGCGGAAGCCTTGATAATGCTATTGTGGTTGATGATGATAAAATTCTCAATGAAGACGGGTTACGCAGTGCGGATGAATTTGTTAAACATAAAATTCTTGATGCGATTGGCGATTTATATTTGTTGGGGCATAGCTTGATTGGTGAATTTACCGGCTATAAATCAGGACATGGCTTAAATAATAAATTACTCCGTACTTTATTAGATAACAAAGATGCCTGGGAAATGGTTACTTTTTCTGATGAAGATGAGGCGCCGATTTCTTTTATGCGTTCCGCGCAAACGCCCAGACCCCCTGAATAATAGTGTTTTGAATTGATTTTAAGTCTTACTGGATAGCCTTTCCAGTGTTGTGCTTAATTTTAATAATGCCAACCTCAGATGATTATCCGAAACAGTCAGGCTATGGTTTCGGATATTTTCTATTTTCTCTAAAGAAGGTAATTTTGCCTTCCGTTTAGACTCCAAAATAAACCCTGTTTGACTAGCAATAATCTTAATTTGCATAATCTCGATTGGCGATCTTGTCAACGGCGCAACAGCGGCAATAATTGCGATGTTATAAAAGCGCAGTTGTGATGCCCATGCAGCAGACTCCGTATAAATCAGCAATTTTTTGTCTCTTATAAGGCAATGCCGAACCTGTTTTGCTAATGCTTCTGGTAAAACCGCCTGGATACATTGCAAAATCCGTTGTTGCTGCTCAATCTGACTGTAAAAATAGGCCATTGTCCGGTTTTTGAACGACAAGGACACTTTAAATGAGGGTGGTTTTTGGGACATAAATGCTAGCGGCAAAAGTCGTTTATAAAAACATAGGTTTCTATGCTTACCACGAAGGGCGAGAAGCCCATCCTGAGAAAAGCTGAAGGGATCATGAAGTAGAGTATAAAGCTTCGTGACCTTCTGGCTTCCCTCGGCTACGCTCTGGACAGGCTTCGTGGCGAGTAAGTCGGCTTAAGCCTGTGCGACGTTACCGGCTTTTTGCCGATAACCAGCCATCTTATTAAAATTCAGATATCGATAAGTATCTTCAGCTGTTTGGCTGATCTGATCGGCGTAGTGCATGTATTCATCAAAAGTTGGAATCTTACCCAAAATTGAACACACGGCCGCCAGTTCAGCGGATGACAGATAAACATTGGCGCCATTCCCCAGACGGTTAGGGAAATTTCGTGTTGAGGTAGAAACCACGGTGGAATTTTCTGCAACACGCGCCTGATTACCCATACATAATGAGCAGCCGGGCATTTCCATTCTGGCGCCGGCTTTGCCAAACGTGCTGTAATACCCTTCTTCGGTTAATTGGGTTTGATCCATTTTGGTGGGAGGAGCAACCCACAAACGGGTTGGCAGTTCGCCCTTCTGTTTCTCAAGCAATTTACCCGCGGCGCGAAAATGACCAATATTTGTCATACAAGAACCCAGGAAAACTTCGTCAATTTTAGTGCCGGCGACAGCGGAGAGGGTTTTTATATCATCGGGGTCATTTGGACAAGCCAGCAGCGGTTCTTTGATTTCACTCATATCAATTTCGATTATTTCAAAGTATTCGGCATCCGCATCAGGTTCCAGTAATACCGGGTTAGCTAGCCATTGATCCATGCTTTTGATGCGACGCTCGATGGTACGTACATCACCATAACCTTCAGCAATCATCCATTTCAGCAGCGTAATATTGGAATTGAGATATTCACGTATCGGCGCTTCATTTAAACGAATAGTACAACCGCCTGCAGAGCGTTCCGCTGAAGCATCGGACAATTCAAACGCCTGTTCTACTTTCAAGTCCGGCAAACCTTCGATTTCCAGAATTCGTCCCGAAAACACATTTTTCTTGCCTTTTTTATCAAGCGTTAGCAAACCGCGCTGTATGGCAGTATAAGGAATAGCATTCACCATATCGCGTAGCGTGATGCCAGGCTGCATTTCACCTTTAAAACGAACCAGCACCGATTCCGGCATGTCCAGCGGCATCACACCTGTAGCCGCTGCAAAAGCCACCAAACCTGATCCGGCCGGAAAGGAAATACCTATAGGGAATCGAGTATGCGAATCTCCGCCTGTACCGACAGTATCAGGCAATAACATGCGATTTAACCAGGAATGAATAATGCCGTCGCCAGGACGCAATGACACACCGCCGCGATTCATTATAAAATCCGGCAGAGTATGCTGCATGACGACATCAATCGGCTTGGGATAAGCCGCGGTATGACAGAAGGATTGCAACACCAGATCCGCAGAAAAACCTAAACAAGCCAAGTCTTTTAACTCATCTCGGGTCATAGGGCCTGTGGTATCTTGCGATCCAACAGTGGTCATGTGGGGTTCACAATAAATATTGGGACGGACGCCCTTTACGCCACACGCTTTGCCGACTATTTTTTGGGCTAGGGTAAAACCTTTGCCGCTGTCTTTCTCATCAATTGGACGCAGGAAAACAGTAGAAGCATCTAACCCTAATGCCTTGCGAGCACGATCAGTCAACCCCCGACCGATAATCAACGGGATACGCCCGCCGGCACGGACTTCATCGAGAATAACATCGGTTTTTAATGCAAAAGTGCAGATAACTTCATCGTTATCATGTCGTTTAATCGTGCCCTCATAAACATAAATGTCGATGAGATCACCCATAGCCAAATTGGTGACATCGCATTCAAACGGTAATGCTCCTGAATCTTCCATCGTGTTAAAGAAAATGGGTGCGATTTTACCCCCAATACAAACACCCCCATCGCGCTTATTGGGGATAAATGGAATATCATTGCCTATGTACCATAACACGGAATTGGTCGCTGATTTGCGAGACGATCCCGTTCCTACAACATCGCCCACATAAGCGACTGGAAAGCCTTTTTCTTGCAGCGCTTCAATTTGCTTTTCAGCGTCAGTAATGCCTTCACGCGGCATTTTTAACATGGCTTTGGCATGTAGCGGAATATCAGGTCTGGACCAAGCATCAGGCGCGGGCGACAAATCGTCGGTATTGGTTTCACCCGTTACTTTAAAAACAGTAACCGTCATTTTTTCAGGTACGGGTGGTTTGCTGGTAAACCATTCTGCATCGGCCCATGATCGAATAACTTGTTTGGCAAATTGATTGCCTGCGTCGGCTTTTTCCTGGATATCATGAAACGAATCAAAAATCAGCAAGGTATGGGACAATCCCTTAACCGCAATTGGAGCGAGGGCAGGGTTATCCAGCAAATCTATTAAGGGGGCAATGTTATAACCGCCTAGCATGGTGCCCAATAATTCTGTCGCATCTGCGGCCGTTAAAATGGGCGATTTGATCTCATCTTTTGCAATTGCCGATAGAAAGCCTGCTTTAATATAAGCCGCTTCATCAACACCCGCCGGAACACGATTAGCCAACAGGTTCAAAATAAATTCTTCTTCACCCTTAGGCGGTTGTTTAATCAATTCAACCAAAGCAGCCATTTGCTCTGCATCAAGCGGCTTAGGCACAACGCCTTCAGCGGCGCGTTCTTCAACATGTTTACGGTATTGTTCTAGCATGACGAACTCCTTGGAGATTATTCAAAATGGGTGACTTGTAAAGTGAAGGGGCTTTATTACCCGCCATAATAAGTGATGGAAAGTTGGCAAAATGGCAATGCTAACTTTACAGCTATTAAAACTGCTCCCTTTAACACTTTATACGGGGGAAATGAGTTTATTTATCTCGACATCATAATAAAAAAGTTGTTATTAAAAAATTAATAAACCGTTCCCTTAATGCCCGGAATTAGCCTTTACCGCGGGTACGAGTACGAGTAGGTGATTTATCTTTTGCCGTTTCCATGGTCTCAAAACGTTTTTCAATAAACTGAATAATCAAGTCGGCGATATCTTTTTCACTGGCCGCTTCAATACCTTTTAGGCCAGGTGATGAGTTGACTTCCATAATGACAGGACCATGATTGGAACGCAGCATATCAACTCCACAGACATTCAGCCCCATTATTTTTGCCGCCCGCACTGCAGTAGAGCGCTCTTCAGGTGTCAAACGTATCAATGTGGCTGAACCGCCGCGATGCAAATTCGAACGAAACTCACCTTCCGTAGCCTGTCGTTTCATCGCCGCAACTACTTTATCACCGACAACAAAACAGCGAATATCACTGCCTCCCGCTTCCTTAATAAATTCCTGCACCATGATATTGGCATTTAGCCCCATAAAAGCCTGAATCACGCTTTCAGCGGCATTGTGAGTTTCTGCCAATACCACGCCGATTCCTTGAGTGCCTTGCAATAGTTTAATCACCAATGGCGCGCCACCAACTTGAGAAATCAAATCTTCAATATCATCCGGGTTATTAGCAAAACCGGTGACCGGTAAACCAATACCCTTTCTGGCCAGCAACTGGATTGACCGTAATTTATCCCTTGAACGTGATATGGCCACCGATTCATTGAGAGGAAAGACATTCATCATTTCAAATTGTCTTAGTACCGCCGTACCGTAAAACGTCACTGAAGCGCCAATTCGAGGAATAACGGCATCAAAACCGGTTAAGTCTTCCCCCCGATAATGGATGGATGGATTATGCGAAGTAATGTTCATATAGCAGCGCAATACATCCAAAACCCGTACCTCATGTCCTCGTGCCTGTGCGGCCTCAACCAATCGAGCGGTTGAATACAGTTTAGAGTTACGGGATAAAATAGCAATTTTCATAGGTTCTCGAATTAACACTTAGGATAAGCTATATTTTGGCACGAAATATGGCAACAAGCATTAGAAATACCTGTGCGACAGCAAAAACCGGCGGCTTATAAGTGACTATGAAAAGGGAGTCCATTCTCATTTTGCGCGCTCACCCCAGGATGCAATAAAATTAAAATGTGATGATTTATGGAGTCGATTGAAAAGCCTTGAGTTAAGCGCAACGCAAGAGATTTTGTAACGCATAATTGTTGAATTTATTTATAAGTCACTGTTTTGAATTGCATTTACGGGCAGGCAATTACAGGGCTCAAACCGCACGATTATTCTGATGATGAGCTGGTATTGAGCCACAATAAAAACAAGTTGTGGCCAAGTGCCAAAACCACTGCACCAATGAAAAGGCCGATAACACCCGAACTGAGAAGTCCGCCAATCGCGCCGATGAAAATAACCGCCATAGGCGTCTTGACGCCACGGCCCAGCAGTATAGGTTTAAGAATATTGTCTATTAAACTGAGAGGAATACTCCAGATCAGGAAGGCCACGGCAGTAAAAGTGTCAGCTGTGTAAAACAGATAGATTATTACGGGAATCATGATCGGGGCGATGCCAATCTGGGCTATGGAAAGAATCAGGCAAAGCAGCGCCCAAAGACCTGCAGCCGGTACCCCTGCCACCATAAAACCGAGTCCTGCAAGCAGACTTTGAATTAACGCTACGCCTAAAATACCATTGGCTACACTGCGTATCGTTGCTTCCGCCAGGTCGGCGAAATCCGCGCCTTTTTCATCAGCAAGCCGATGGGCGATGGCGCGCGCTGTTCGATTGCCGCCGCTGGAATTAGCCAATAATATTCCTGCAATAATGATGGCAACCACAAAATGCAAAATTGCCAAGCCTCCACCTGTTGCAGCTGATAATAGCCAGCTACCGATGATTTTGAGCACAGGCGTTAACTGATGAAGGGCGTTTTCGATATTTTCCGAGGCAAGCAGCCAAAACCTGGCCAGCGGTTCACCGATAATCATCAGGTTGTGAAGATTATCGGGTGGTGGCGGAATTGACAGAGAGTCATCTTTTATTTTCATTGCCAGAATTTTTAGCCCATCAATCAGCGTATCAGTAAGCATCACGATTGGAACAATCATGATGATCAGGAAGATGAAAGAAAACACAGTGGCCGCAAGGTTGTGGCGTTCACCGAGGGCTGCCCGCAACCGGCTGTAAAGCGGATAGGCCGCAATGGCAATAATGATTCCCCAGATTATCGGAATTATAAAAGGTTCAACAATCTTGAAACACCCGGCTGTAATTATTAGTAACAGGCCTATTCGGATAGTCGCCTCAAGCGATCTGTGGAGAAAAACTTTGTCGTTTGCTGACAAATTGGAATCATTCATGGTGAGGTTCTTTTTTATGATGATTAATGGAGTTAAACATGCTTTCAAACATATATTCAAAATCTAAAAGCGCGCATAACACGGTTTCTGTCAATATATGCTATATCTGTTATACGCACAATGCCTGGAATGGCTATTCCAAATAACCCGTATCCACGCCTAGAGGCCGCCAAGCCCGGGGAAAAGCAACGCACCGCTTCACCTGTTTGTTGTAATGTTGGGCACACAAGCCTGTGATCTTGAACTGACTTAGCCCTGATTGGCTATCCCGAACATGTTAAACTTTACACTATTAACACAAAGCCAAGCCCCTAATCACCATGCCCGAATTACCCGAAGTTGAAACAACCTGCCGCGGCATTGCTCCGCATATTGAAGGACAAACCGTCAAACAGGTGATTATCCGCCAACCCCAACTACGCTGGCCTGTGCCTGAATCACTGAATCAAACCTTAACAGGCCTCAACATTCAGTCAGTTTCCAGAAGGGCAAAGTATCTGCTATTTAGTACCGATGCGGGTACGATGCTGGTGCATTTGGGCATGTCCGGCAGTTTAAGGATTATGACGATAGGGCAGGAGGCAGGTAAACACGATCATATTGATTTTATTTTTAACGACGGCACTGTACTGCGTTTTAACGATCCACGCCGGTTTGGCGCGGTTTTATGGACAACCGCGCCTGTCACAGAGCATCAACTCCTCAAGGATTTAGGTCCTGAACCCTTATTAGACGGTTTTAACGGCGAACTGCTTTACTTGCTCTCCAGAAACCGGAAAGTGCCGGTAAAGTCATTCATTATGGACAGCCACATCGTTGTGGGTGTCGGTAATATTTATGCAAATGAAGCTTTATTTATGGCAGGCATATTGCCATCACGGCAGGCGGGGAAAATTTCTTTAGCGCGTTATCAAAAATTGGCGGATTGTATTCGAGTAATTTTACAACACGCTATCCAGCAAGGCGGCACAACGCTGCGGGATTTTGTCAATGAATCCGGAAAACCGGGTTATTTCAAGCAACAACTGCGGGTTTACGGTCGTGCCGGGTTGCCTTGTGTTCACTGTCAACAGCCCTTAAAAGAAATCAGACTGGTTAACCGCTCAACGGTATTTTGTGGAGATTGTCAGCGATAATCAACCGCCTTAGAGACGTGATAAATTACGTCTTTACTTGCTTTATAAAGATACCTCCCTATAATTGCGCCCTGCTTTCAGGTTCCAGAAGATAGTCAAATCTAATGGTTAAACGGGAAGTCGGTAAGGTCTATGCCAAATCCGACGCTGCCCCCGCAACGGTATGTAAGTAAAGATTCATCAGTACGCCACTGTGTTATTCAGCATGGGAAGGTGATGATTCAGGTTCACGCCACTTATAAGCCCGGAGACCGGCCCGAAAGTATAATTCGCTACAGCGGAGGGCTGTATTGCGGTGTGATTGTGCGCCTTCGTGTCTTTCATCTTCTGTTGTCCTCTGTTGTAATTACTCAATCACTATGCGCGGGCGGCGCAGAGGACAATCATGCAAAAATTTATAGCCGGCTCATTATTGCTTGCGGGTATTAATGCCCAGTCACAAGCACAGGAAAATCCCACTGACAATTCGTTGGAATTACCCAACATGGTCGTTACGGCAACCAGAACAGAAGTTGCCAAAAATCAACTAGCGGCTGCCACCACCGTTTATACCCGCAAGGATATTGAACGCCTGCAGGTGCAAACTTTGCCTGATCTGTTAAAAGGCACGAGCGGTATCGACATAACTCAACAAGGCGGCTACGGTAAAATCGCCAGTGTGTTCATGCGCGGAACCAATCCCGATCAGTTACTGGTGCTGATTGACGGCATTAAAGTTGGCTCTGCTACTACAGGCACAACACCTTTTGAATTTATTCCCATCGATCAGGTCGAGCGCGTGGAAATTATTAAAGGCCCTCAATCGAGTCTATACGGATCGGAAGCAATGGGTGGAGTGATTCAGATTTTTACCCGTAAAGGCAATACGCTGGAAAAACCCAGCGTGGCGGTGGACGCCGGCGGCGGTTCTTACAAAACTTACCGCGTCGCAGGTACTGTCAGCGGCAAATGGAAAAACAACTGGTATACCTTGGGTTCATCCGGGTTTGGTTCTCATGGCTTTAATGCACGTGAGACAATCCCGGGGCCCTTCGGCTTTGATCAGCCGGACAATGATGGTTACGATAACGCGGCGGTGAATGCTCGATTAGGCCATCGTTTTGACAACAACGCTGAAGTTGAAGCGTTTTTTATGCGGGCTCAAGGACATACAGACTATGACGGGAATTATCAGGATAAAACCGACTTTGTAAATCAGGTTGTTGGTGCTACAGGCGTTATGGATATTGCTGAAAACTGGCGCTCAACCCTGCGCTTGGGTCAAAGTCGCGATGATAGCGATCAGTATGCTCCGGATGGCGTTTTCTCCAGCAAATTTAACAGTACTCGCTGGAACGCAACCTGGCTGAATCAGTTTAACTTATCTGACGATCATCAACTGATTGTAGGTTCCGATTACCGCCTGGATGAAGTGGATAGCACGGAAAAATATACTGAAAACTCCCGTTATGATGTCGGCGTATTCACCGAATTACATAGTCAACTATGGAATGATCATTTTGTTAATGCCTCAGTACGCTGGGACGAAAATGAAGCCGTCGGCGATTACGTGACCGGAAATGTTGGTTGGCGCTATAACTGGAATTACGGTATCAGTTTGCTGGCAAACTTTGGTAATGCGTTTAAAGCGCCGTCTTTCAATGATCTTTATTATCCGAACTATGGCAATCCCAACTTGAAGGCGGAAGAATCCACTTCCTTTGAAACCGGGCTTGTCGGTAACCATGACTGGGTGCAGTGGGAGATTCGCGCTTATCATACCGATATCGACAATTTGATCACACCAACCATGAACCCGGTGACTTTTGAGTACAGTGCGGAAAACATCGGCAAAGCACAAATAGACGGTATCGAAACTGAAATCGGCACACAGTGGATGGGCTGGAATGGCAAATTGAGTATGAATCTGTTAAGCCCTAAAAACCGGGAAACCAATGCGCGATTGCCACGCCGCGCCGAGCAAACCCTGGCGTTTGATTTATCAAAAACCATTGGCTCCTTTGATTTAGGCGCGAATGTGTTGGCGCAGGGCGATCGTTTTGATAATACGCAAAATACCATCAAGGTTGCTGGTTATGTCACTGTTGATTTACGCTCTGCCTATCATTTCAATAAAAACTGGATGCTGAGCGCCAAGTTAAATAACCTGCTGGATAAAAATTATCAAACAGTTGATACTTACAATATGCCGGATAGAAACTTTTTTGTTTCAGTCCATTACAATAATTAATTTTGGAGAAAAAAATGAACATTAAACAATGGTTGCAAGCCGAGTATTTACCTATATCCCTGATTATGCTGATGGTGCTGACACGCTTTCATCACTTTGGCGACCTATTGCATCTTCCTGATGCCTCATTGGCTGCGTTTTTCTTTTCCGGTTTTTACCGTAAAAAAGCATTGTTTGGTTTCTTGTTAGCCTTGGCCGCGTTGATTGATTTTTTAGCCATCGAAAACGGCACCAGCAGTTGGTGCGTTTCACCTGCGTATGTTTTCCTGATTCCTACTTATGCCGTGATGTGGTTTGCCGGCCGCTACTGTTCAACATTCAAAGCAATGAAAATGGTGGAACTGGCAAAATCTGCCGGTTTGCTAATGCTGGCAACATCAGCTGCATTTGCTATATCAAACGGCAGTTTTTACCTGTTTTCAGGCCGCTATGAGGATTTGGCCTTGGGAGACTATTTTGTAGGGGTTGCACAGTATTACCCCTTTTATGTTGGTGCTGCCTTGATTTATGTGGTTGCCGGCTTGGCTATTGTTAAACTGTTCAAGTCATTACCTGAGCTTTGGGCTAACCGTAAATCTGTTTAAAGAATCCATTTAAATTTCTCCAGTGCTCACAGTTTAGGGAAGAAAACTTCTTCTCTCTTCGGACTAATATGTACACATTTTAGAAGGACGCAGAATCAACCCTCTCAACAAGAAGAGGGTTGGGTGAGAGGAATCAAATAGGACAATTTTTTATAAAACTTCATACTTGATCTGACAAATTCCAAAATAGAGTTAGTTGAATCAGACATTGACTGGCTGGGCTCGACCCGTTGCTGACAGATAAGATTTAATTTGCGGTGACAGGAAAAGGCAAATAAGCTGCCAGTCAAAATGTAGGTGCGATTAGCTTGCGTAATCGCACATTTCGAGATCAACATTCCTCCGATTGCGCTAGCGCTAATCGGAGCTACGCGGGCTGAAAGTTAAAAAATTCATTTTCTATATCTTTGGTTTAATGGTGAAAATGTGTAGATTACGCCAATAATATCGATCTAACGGTTTTGGACCGCATCTACATAATTACTGTGAAAGTCATGGCAAAGCGGCTTTCATTTGCCGGGGTGACGCGGTGCTTTCATGATCGTTAGGGTTACTTGAGAATTACGTCTTATGGACTTGTCATTCCAAATGAGAAACAAATCCGTCCGGCTTGACCTCGAGCACTGAACAATCAATACCGTTAGGATGGCTTCCTCCGGTCGCATCAACCAGACCGGGCGCGGGCATTTACTCAATAAATGCATGTCCATACTGTCAAACAAATGATCCTAAATACCATATCCGCCACCCGCCAATTTGATGACCACGTCACGATCGCTATCCAGTGTCTGGCGCACGATTTCGATAAAAGGGCTGCCAAAACGAATTTGCAGATCGATAGGATTAACGATGCGATAACCAAATAGCAATTGCTCAAGCGTATTGCGTCCTTGCTCGCGCAACTGAGTTTCGATCTGCTCCGGGGTATAGTGATCAAGCAAAGACCCCAGACGCGGTTGTTCCAAAACGTGCAAAAAAGTCAGTTTTTCTTGATTGTTTTTCGCCAGCTCATTCGCCCGCGCGATAGCCGGACTCTGATCGAGGGCGAATTCGGCAACATACAGGATGTTTTTGAAACGTTTCATAGCCATTGTATTGATATAGCCGAAACGGTTCCTTCCGGGCTATAGTGTCCAGGCAATCGAGCTAGCCATTGCGGGTATCGGATGCGAGCTTTATGCGAAAAATATCCGTTTTCAGCATGATGAGACAACTCCGCTCAGTTCGCTCCAGTCCCAGACTTTACCGCGTCTGGCTGCGTCTCGGTTTACCGGCGCAGAACAAATCGGCGTAGGATATAACCCGCCATTTCGGAGTCGTACCGATACTGCAAGCCATGGCTTGCAAGATAGCTTATTAACCCATACATCTTAACCACGATAAATAATTTTCAAATCCTCACTCGCGAATTGATCGCAGCATCCAATAGATATAGATTATGAATCCCGACATACAGAGAACCGCCCATGCCCTCCATTGAATTAGTCAGTCTGGTTGGCGCCAGCTTGTTATTGATCAGTGTGTTTTCCAGCAAGCTGGCCAGCAAAGTGGGAATTCCCTCGTTGCTGTTTTTTCTATTGACCGGTTGGTTGATAGGAGAATTCGGTGGACCGGAGCTCCGTAGCCCGGAAATCGCAAAATTTATCGGCGATTTTGCGCTGATTTTTATTTTATTTACCGGCGGCCTTGACTCGCATTGGCCCAATATTCGTCCGGTGCTGTGGCAGGGATTATGCCTCTCCACGTTCGGCGTTCTGATCACCATGCTACTGTTAGGCAGCTTTGCCTGGTTTATACTCGGCTCGTTCAGCACTTTTTCGCTGGGCGTGCACGGCATCACGCTAACCCAGGGCCTGTTGCTAGCCGCCATTGTCTCTTCCACGGACGCGGCTGCGGTGTTTTCCGTGTTGCGCTCCAGCCATATCGTATTAAAAGGCAAGTTGCAACCGCTACTGGAACTGGAGTCGAGCAGCAATGACCCGATGGCGGTGTTGCTGACTGTCACCTTGCTCAACTATTCGACTGGGGGCGAGGCAGCCTTTCTGGAAGGCGGCATGTTTCTGGTTCTGCAACTCCTGATAGGTGTGGGCGTTGGTTATGGCGCCGGGCGCTTCATGGTCTGGCTGCTTAATCGGTTGGGCTTAAGTTCGGCCGGCCTGTATGCGATCGCCTCAATCGCATTGGTGCTGCTGACTTATAGCGGCGCCACTTTCATGCATGGCAATGGTTTTTTGGCCGTTTACGTGGCCGGCATTGTAGCGGGAAACCAGGAGGTTATTCATCAGCACTACATCAGTGCATTTCACGACAGCTTCGCCTGGCTAATGCAGATCATCATGTTTTTAACCTTGGGCATGCTGTCGGTGCCTTATCGCGCCGAATTGTCATCTTTGGCCAGCGTTGCCGTGGCGATTAGTCTGTTCCTGATGTTTGTAGCGCGTCCGGTCAGCGTCTTCATCAGTTTGTTCTGGGCCAAGATCGGTTTCAAGGAAAAGCTGCTGGTTTCCTGGGTCGGCCTACGCGGTTCGGTACCTATCGTACTGGCGACTTTTCCGTTGGCGGCCGGCATCAAAGAAGCCGGTGAAATTTTTGTCCTGATCAGCTTTATTGTGGTGATGTCGGTATTGATACAGGGCTTTTCGCTAGCAGCCTTGGCGCGCTGGCTGGGCCTAGCGGAGAAAAAATAAAAACCGGTTGCGTCAATGTTTTTGTGGCGGAATCCGAGCGCGGACTAAATTTTACAAAACGCATTTTCGACGTCTTTTTTGAATGCTCTAATTTCCCGCGAGGGGTCCAAAATCACCAAATTATCGCCAACACTCGGGCGGCGGTCGAATTCCTCTACCAAAAAATGCAACTGTTCGCTGACTTGTTTATTGACGATACCGATCAGTATGAAATTGTACTGCGAACTTAAGTGCAGCTGCGTAACATAGGCATTCTCCAGATAGCTATTTTCCGGAATCGTCACCTCGGCTAGATGCAGATCCTATCGACCGAACACTTTGTGATAAAAGATATCGTTGATGTCCGGCCTTTTCAACATATCGTGAATTTTGCGCCCGCAGATTTCATAGGGATCGATAATCTTGGTGGCGCCGACGCCAGCAGTTTCTCCGCCGATTCCGGAGTATCCACAATCGCGACGATATTCAATTACTTATCCATGGCGCGCGCCGAGAGCGTTAGTAATACATTTTCGGAATCCGCATCGAAAAAACAAAACAGGGAATCGATATGCGAACCAATACCGATCAGTTTCAAATCCTAGAAAGGGTACCAGGTCTTGCAATCAAGTATTTATAAATTAAACCAACAGACAGTTATCGACTCAACTGCTATCACTGACGCCTATAACGTTGCGGTCCGCAGTTGGCCGGCAGCCGTCGGTCATTGTATGAATTTGTTCTGACTAAATCTTTTAATATTGCAAGATCAAATGTGAACTTTTACAAATTATTTTTTGTGATTTCCCCATCCAGTCCACTTACCTGCAAAGCTCTCGTTCTCTGTTAAGCCTGTTTTCATCCCAATCGAGCGTCTTTGCAGTAATTTCGGCGAGTCTTTGAAATTCTACAGGCATTAACTTCGATAATATCAACAAAGGTAGGCGGCGGCGCAGCAAATCTTCCAGATGTACAACCATTTCATGTTGAGCGCAAAAAACCAGATCGGCAAAAATAAACGGCAGTGCAGGCGTGATTCGTTTAGCCAGTTCAGTATCCTGTTTAATCAACTCGAAAACACCGCTTACCCTGTTGCCATGACGGCGCAATAGCCACTGCGCGCTTTCTGTGTCTATGCCTAGCTCCCTGCCTGCTTCAGTGTGCTGTCCGTCCAGTGTTGATAATCACCAACGGGCAGCCAGGGAAAGGGCTTGCCGAAGGTTTTACAGGATTCATTAACTACCTAATTTTCTGCATAGTGCATCGACAATACAGGCTGCATCTTCTCTGGCGGAAGTAAATTTTCCACCGATTGAGGAAAGCAGCCCGTTTTTTGAAGTTTTTAATTCCCAGTCACGACTGATGCTGGAAGGTGAGGCGTCAGCGCTTTGTTTTAACACGCGTAAACCGGCGTAGCGTCCGATAATGTCTTGTTCTGTCCAGTTTACTGTTTTCAGATACACGATTAGCTTCACTTAACAGGTAATTGACCTCTTCTGCTTCAACCGTCACATGCTCAATATCGCCGTCATAATCGGTATCAGTCGTACCTAACAGGGTAAGTCCGTACCAGGGGATGATAAAAAATACGCGTCCGTCCGTTTTTGCGGTGAGCAGCAAGGCTTCTGTTTCCAGTATTTTGGGTAGAATCAAATGAATGCCTTTTGATAGTCTGACGCCATGATGTTCATTTTGCAGACCTGCCGACCACTGGCCCGAAGTATTAACAAACTGGGTAGCGTGAACTTTTGCTGTTTTGCCAGTAACCTGATCCTGTATTTCAGCGCCAATTAACTGACCATTGTTTTCTATAAAACGGGTGACTTTGCAATAATTAAGGCAAACAGCCCCGATAGTCTGCGCACCGTTTATCAATTCGAGCACAAAACGGGCATCGTCAGTCTGCGCGTCCAAATATGTGTAGCCTGCTTTTAAATCGGTGTTATCAAGACAAGGAAAACGTTCGGTAAAATCAGTGCGCGTATAACGGCGATACGATTGATCCTTGGGAACATTGCCCGCAAGAAAATCATAGAGGCTTAAACCGATGTTGAGCCGGAACGAGCCAAGACGGCTATTTTTATAAACCGGAACCCCGAATCGTAAAGGCCAGACTCGGTGCGGCGCTGTTTTAAGCAGCATCTGGCGTTCAGCAAGGGTTTTACGAACCAGTTTAAAATCCAGCGATTCCAGATAGCGCAAGCCCCCGTGAATCAGCTTGCTGGAGGCAGAAGATGTCGCACATGCCCAGTCGCCCTGATCGACAATAGCGACTTTCAATCCGCGTAATGCGGCATCGTAGGCAGTCCATGCCCCATAGATGCCACCACCGCAAATCAGTACATCAAAATGCCCGTCTATTATCCGTGAAAAATTACGCTGCATAATTTAGTCTCCTTATCTGCAAAGCCTTTCGGCTCATGTGAAATAGGGGTGCCCACCAATCCGAGCTCTTCAATCAGAGTCTTGTAAAAGTAAATTGAGCCCCTCGACAACGCTAGAGTATATTTATCCACTCAATTCCACATAGAGCCTAAAAAATTTCTACTCAGTACCAGACGATAATACGATAAACTGATTAACAGTATTTGTAATAGTTCGCCCCTCTCCATGATTGATACCGAATCAAGTCCGGATTTACCGCCCACACTGGTAGTCGTTATTCAAGACGACGGACAGTCGTGTGTCAAGTTGTCAGGCAACTGGAATCTCCGTAGTCTGGCGACAACCCCCGATCTGCAACAGAAAATCAGCCTCAATGCGGTTAATAAAGCCCTGCAATGGGACATGCGCCCGGTTGATGTGCTCGATAGTGCGGCTGCTTTGATTATCTGGCAAGCCTGGGGGGAACGATTTCCGGCACTGTTACAGATAAAACCGGAACATCAGCGCCTATTTGATCGTTGGCAGTCTCAGAGTTTGCCTGTTGCTGAACCTACATTTTCTCGTTTCAGTTTATTTTTTTATTATTTTCATCAACTGATTTGGGGTTTCTGGGCGCAACTGTCGGATCTGGTGACCTTGTTAGGTCAACTGGTTCTGGATCTGGGCTATTTGGTAAGCCATCCGCTTGATACTCCCAGGGCGGAGATTTCCATCACGATTTATGATGCAGGTGTCAGGGCTTTAGGTATCACTGCACTGGTGGGTTTTTTGATCGGCATAGTGCTCAGTTATCTGTCAGCATTGCAATTAAAGACTTTCGGGGCGGAAATTTATATTATTGATATTCTGGGCTTGAGCATTATTCGTGAATTGGGGCCATTGCTGGCGGCTATTCTGGTCGCGGGCCGTTCCGGTTCATCAATGACTGCCCAAATAGGCATTATGCGGGTCACTGAGGAACTGGATGCATTATCTGCGATGGGCATTTCCCATTCTTTGCGCTTGATTTTGCCAAAAGTGACTGCACTGACGATAGTTATGCCTCTGTTAAGCGCATGGACCAGCGCATCAGCGCTGATAGGCGGAATGTTTTCGGCGCAAAACACACTGGATATCAGCTATCAGCAGTTTTTAGTTAAATTGCCTGATGTGGTGCCGTTACTGAATGTTTTTATTGGTTTGGGTAAAAGTGCCGTATTCGGACTTGTTCATTGCGCTGATTGCCTGTCATTTTGGCTTTAGAATTAAACCGAATACTGAAAGTCTGGGGAGTGAGACGACTAATTCCGTGGTAGCATCAATTACTGTGGTGATTATGATTGATGCAATGTTTGCTATTTTGTTCATGGGTGTGGGTATGCCATGACAGAGCCTTATGCGATACGTTTTGAACATGTCTACACAAGCTTCGGCGAAAAAGTTGTTCACCAGGATATTAATCTTAGCCTGGAACATGGCGAGATATTGGGAGTGGTTGGCGCATCAGGTTGTGGTAAAACGACCTTGCTGCGCGAAATTATTGGATTGCAAACACCCAGTCAGGGTGAAGTGTTCGTTATGGGGCAATCCTTGAAAAATGTTACAGCCGAACACGGGCAACGGCTGCGTAATAATTGCGGGGTACTGTTTCAGAAAGGCGCTTTATTCAGCGTGCTGAATGTTTTTGATAATATCGCCTTTCCACTGCGGGAAATCGGTTTTCATGATGAAGAATTGATTAAACGGATTGTGTTTATGAAGCTGTCAATGGTAGGGTTATCTGACCATGATGCCTGGTTAAAACCGGCGGATCTGTCCGGTGGCATGATCAAGCGGGTAGCACTGGCTCGTACGATGATTCTGGAGCCGGGCCTTTTATTGCTCGATGAGCCAACATCCGGATTGGATCCTATTTCGAGCGAGGATTTTGTTAGTTTGCTATCGGAACTGCATCGGGCTCTTAATTTTACGGTGTTTATGGTTACCCATGATTTGGATATTCTGAGAGATTTATGTACCAAGGTTGCTGTACTTGCAGATAATCAATTGGTTGCTTTTGGAACGCTGGCGCAGGTTTTAAGCTGCAAGCATCCTTTTATTGAAAAATTTTTTTACAACAATCGCGCTCAGCGGGTATTTCACTATCAAGAGGCTACTCATGGGTAGAGATAAGCACGCACTGATCACGGGTCTTTTTTTGATTGTTTTTGTGGCTGCGGTAACAGCCATTATTTACTGGATAGGGCATTTTGAACGGGAACGGAATATTTATGTGGTTTCAACCCGGGAATCTGTTTCCGGTCTTAATCCTGAATCAACGGTTTTTTATCGCGGCATTGCAGTAGGGAAAGTGATCAAAATTATGTTCGACCCGAATGACTCGGGGATCATTCTTGTGCCTATTGAAGTCGATAAAAACATCCTGTTTACCAAAGGAGTTTTTGCAACTTTGCGATTAAAGGGTGTGACGGGCTTAACTCAGATTCAATTGGATGATTCCGGCACTATACCCGCAATGTTACAGCCTGGAGATAATCCCTTAACCCGTATTCCTTTGATGCCGTCGTTGACCGACAAGTTGATGAATTCAGGTGAAGAACTTTTGCATAAAGCTGATCACTTGATGGTGCGGCTTAGTTCGTTGTTAAATGATGAAAATGAAAAAAATATTGGCGGTATTCTAGGTAATCTGAAAACATTGACCGGCAAGCTTTCCGATTTGCAAAAGAGTGTTGATAAGGCATTGGCCGGTATTCCTGTGTTAACCTCGGATACCCAAAAAACCTTGGCCCATATCAATGCACTGACTATCGATTTACAGGGCTTAACCAGGGAAGTGCAAAACCTTAGCATCAAAGCCGGTAATCTTGTCGATACAGGCGAGACTGCCGGTGATCTGTTGATGCAATCGACGTTGCCGAAAATTAACAAATTGCTCACTGAATTGCACGGGGCAGCACAGCAGGTAAAAAGAACTGCCACAATGCTGGATAATAATCCACAAGCATTGTTGCTGGGGCCTGACGAACACGATTCTGGGCCAGGTGAACCGGGTTATGAGGAGCCAAAATGAAGCATTTGTTAATCGGTTTGCTATGGTTTTCCATGCTATTGTCCGGCACAGGTTGCAGTATTTCACCCAAACAACCCGCGCTGCATGATTTTGGTTTGCCTGTTTCAATATCGACTTATAAGGCCAAGCAGGATAATAAGCCGCTAATTACCGTGGATGCGCCCACATGGCTCTGGGATAATCGAATTCGTTATCGGCTGCTTTATTCGTCTCCAACTCGTGTGGGTTTCTATGCCCTGGATCTCTGGGTTGCTTCACCGCCTGAACTGTTTGAGCAACTACTGATTTCCAGCGGGAAGCCCCGGAATTACTCCTTAATTATCTGGCTACAAGATTTTGAACAGCAATTTGATGCACCCGATCGGGCACGTGTAGTGTTGCGTTTCTCTGTGGAAGCCTATTCTGGAGACAATAATAAGAAAGCCGGCACACAGGAGTTTTATCTGGAGCGTCCCACTACAACGCCCAATGCGACAGGCGCAGTAAGCGGTTTTGCCAATTTAACCCGGCAGGCGGCTGACAGTATTCAGATCTGGCTAGCGGGATTACCCGATAAATGATAAGCCCACTCAGCACACACCATTGAAGATAATATCGGCGCTACGTAGACTGTCAATTGGCTTTAGTAGTCATGTCTCTGGCTGGTGTACAATGGGCTTCCTTTAACCTAGATGGAACCAGCTATGGAAGCTTACCCCGAAAAAACCTGTTCAATTGACCGTTTGGTCACTCATCCTAAACTTGTTGCCGCAACAAAAGCAGGACTGAAAACCCAGCAGCGTCGTGATGGCATATATGGCTTGCCTGGAGAAACTTTTGATCTGGAAGGCATGACTTTTGTTATAACAAGCTTAACGCGTCAACGTTTAGGTGATATGACTGATGAGCACGCTCAGGCCGAGGGCTATCCCAATCTTGAAATGTATAAGGACATCATTTTAAAAATGCATGCCGGAATGACCTGGAATGCTGACAGTCTGGTATGGGTTCATGCTTTTGCGGCTAAGGTTGACAGTTAGCTTGGTTGAGTTTTCTGTCAATACCGTTTTTTTTGAATCAAAGTTTTAAAATTCTAGTTAATAAGGCTGGGGGCATTTGAAATGCCCGATCTTTGATGCAGTTATTACTTTTGTTGGCAGTCGATTTATCCCATAACGAACGGAGTCCATTCGCTCCAATTGTGGTTTTTAGGATTATCGGCTTGTTTGAGGTTGTCTTTAAATTGAGTTGTCAATTTTATGTTGGAGACTTTAGGCCCGAAGATTGTCGAAACAGAAAAGATCTCGCCAGCAAAATGCGTGATTGAGTAAAAGACTAATAAAATAATTGATTTTTTAAACTGGTAAGTTATTATATAGGGCTTGCGGAGAGGTGGCTGAGCGGTCGAAAGCGGCGGTCTTGAAAACCGTTGAGGGTTGATCCCCTCCCAGGGTTCGAATCCCTGCTTCTCCGCCATTTCATGCTTTTAAGTCTTTGTTTATTATCAACAAATAAATTCATAAAAAATCTCTACCGTACTATTTACCGTACTTTCAGATTTAAAATAAGACATCGTGTGTTTTTCTGGCTGCGTACCGGTCATGATCCAGTTGGCAAAAAACACCCGCAATACTTGCCTAAATTTTAGACACACAAAAAAGCCGGTGTTACCCGGCTCTTGTGGCTCAATTCTCAATTGAGCGTAACTTGTTAAATCAAGCCATGATCAGCCAGGCTTAAGGGTTTTGTTGGTTTTGTCGGTTTTGTCGGTGGGGGGTAACACCCGATTTCATAAGCCAATGCTTCACCCAACACAGAACCATTCACTCAGTGCCGGTATTCAATCAGTCAGGCATTAGCCAAGGCTTACCCTTGATCATCCTGCCAGCCTTAAGCACGATACCAAGAGCCGCCATGATCCAGACAACACAGAACCATTCACTCAGTGCCGGTATTCAATCAGTCAGGCATTAGGCAAGGCTTACCCTTGATCAGCTTGCCAGCCTTAAGCACGGTACCAAGAGCCGCCATGATCCAGACAACACAGAACCATTCACTCAGTGCCGGTATTCAATCGGGTAAGCTTTACCATGATCAGCCAGGCTTAAGGGTTTTGTTGGTTTTGTCGGTTTTGTCGGTGGGGGGTAACACCCGATTTCATAAGCCAATGCTTCACCCAACACAGAACCATTCACTCAGTGCCGGTATTCAATCAGTCAGGCATTAGCCAAGGCTTACCCTTGATCATCCTGCCAGCCTTAAGCACGATACCAAGAGCCGCCATGATCCAGACAACACAGAACCATTCACTCAGTGCCGGTATTCAATCGGGTAAGCTTTACCATGATCAGCCAGGCTTAAGGGTTTTGTTGGTTTTGTCTGGTTTTGTCGGTGGGGGGTAACACCCGATTTCATAAGCCAATGCTTCACCCAACACAGAACCATTCACTCAGTGCCGGTATTCAATCAGTCAGGCATTAGGCAAGGCTTACCCTTGATCATCCTGCCAGCCTTAAGCACGATACCAAGAGCCGCCATGATCCAGGCAATACAGAACCGTTCACTCAGTGCCGGTATTCAATCAGTCAGGCATTAGCCAAGCCTTACCCTTGATCAGCTTGCCAGCCTTAAGCACGATACCAAGAGCCGCCATGATCCAGACAACACAGAACCATTCACTCAGTGCCGGTATTCAATCAATTAAGACAGTAACACCCTACCTAGGGGGGGTATTAAAACTTCAGTCAATAGCCCACGCTTTGCGTCGCTATAGTTTCGTGTACACTTTTAATTAATTAAATAGAAAAAGCCCCATAGGAGAAACCCCATTAAATATATATAAATCTAATATTATCAATAACATATATATTATATAAAAAAGTGTTTTTATTAATTACCGACAAAACCAACAAAACCCCATTGATCAAACCGGTAAGCCAGATCAAGCGCCGCATCATGCCGGGGTATCAGAATTACATAAAACGGACTGTACCCCCCACCGACAAAACCGACAAAACCAACAAAACCCCCATGATCAAACCGGCAAGCCGATCAACCGCCCATCATGCCGGGGTATCAGAATTACATAAAACGGGCTGTACCCCCCACCGACAAAACCGACAAAACCAACAAAACCCCCATTGATCAAACCGGCAAGCCAATCAACCATAATTATTAAACCGGGTAAATTCTCAACCTTCAAAACAACAAAACCGACAAAAGCCGGTTTCGTAGTTTGGGTTTTGGCCGTCAAATCTGCTACAAAACAGCCGGGTTAATATGATACTCGGGCAAAGATGGCCGCCCCGTTGCCGGTTTCGCCCTTAGTTCTCGCCTTAACCAATTTTCATCGATCAAAACATCACAAGCCGCCTCAACGTCCTTTTTCTCTCCAAGTCCATGCCAACATTTAATGTAAACCTCTCTTGAATTAAACGGACTAGGCAAAGCCCCGGCTTTTATCTTGTCAGCCAACCTTACCGCCGCGCCATGCTCTGGACTCTCAGCCATTGCATAGATTCGCCGTGCATGACTTTCCAGATACACACACCAATCAACCGCCAACCGTGCCGCCCGTTCAGATACCGCGCCGCTTGCCTTGCCGTCTGCAATGTCGATGCAATGGAATATCAAGGCCAGGCTTGGCATGAGTGAACGAAACTTACCAAAATGTTCAACCATCAAAGGATTTTCTTCCCGTTTGATCTTGACAGTTTGCAGTTCGGTAAGCCATCCGTTAAAAACCGCCTGCGCCTCATCATCAAACCGAAAATAAGGCCGGTCGTCATGGCTGTTTTGAATGGCTCCATGCTGTAAAAAGTCCATTTCAGCCAAGGCTTGCATGATTAAAAAAGCCGCGTGTTTTGCGTCCCGGTTTGGCTTAATGTCGACCAACTGCCAGCCTTTCGGCTCGTCAGGCCATACGGCAAGCTGTAAGCGTTGCATCATGCCATCATTGCCGCCGCGCTGTGCTTGGTGTAAATATTTTGATAGCTTATCGGGCTGGATACCGCCTAATAAACTGATACAAATAGTTTTAGCTTCAGTCACCCCGCGCCCTATCTTCACATCTGTATAACTGCCAGAACCGTTCCAGCCTTCCAGAAAATAGGCCCGCTCGTCTGCGCCGTTTTCGGTGTCCCATCTCGCCAGTAGGCCGGTCAGTTCATCACGAAACAGCAAAAGCCCGCGCGGGTTCTGGTTTTGTAATAATGTCATGCTTTGTATGCTGGTTTCATTGGTTTTAAAGAGCCGCCGCGCGGGTTCTGGTTCTGCATTTTGAGTCAATTCCAAGTACTCATCCCTTAGTTTCTGTAACTCGCTCGCATTAAATGAACCTTTGCCCTTGGTGCTTTTGTCCAGATTTGTTTTTAAGTCCTTCAAAACCGCGCTATCAACCAGGCCTTGAAAGTCTCCCTCGGCTTTTTCACGGTCATAAATCGCACCATAAGCCGCTTGCAGCCGGTCAAGTTGTCCCATGGGTTCTTTCATCGAAGGCGATTTGAGAACAACCGAAGGCCGCCCGATACACGCGCCCCATAGATTCGGTATAACCTCCCAATCGTCAAGCTGTTTAGGTCGAATACCGCACCCCGCGCCAATAATTGAGCCAACAATAACAATGCTCGATATTGCTGCAAAGTCACCGGGCGTTTGCATTCGGTGGCTTACATCTGCCAGCCAATCACGGAAGCGGTTCGGGAATCATGTCAACGGTTAAGGGGTCAACTTTGGGCAATTTTGGCACAATTTCGCCGGGTTTACCCCACACAAAGCCATTAACCGCCGCCGCTTTGGGTTCAATAGTGGGCTTTTTCAGCTCTTCCCAAAGTTTCGCCTTTAAGTGCTCGTGTAGTTCATCGTCAATGGGTTCGTAACCGTCCCAGTTATCAAGCCAGCCTTGCAGCCAGTCCACCACATCCCCAGCCGATCCAATGCCAGGCAAGCGCACGGTTTTAACTTCGGGTGGGTGATCCAATAAAGCCAGGATTTCGCACACGTCCCCCGCGTATTTTTCGCCGCTTGGGTCATTATCGGGTAATAGATAAAGCATTTTGCAACCGTCTAGCGGTGTCCAATCGGTCTTTTTGGCCGCTTGTGATCCGCCAAGCGAGGTAAGAGCGCAAAGCCCCAAGCCTTGCAAAGCCGCCGCGCACTTTTCGCCCTCAACGATAAAAACTGCCTTGTCTTTTGGGTGTGCTGCCAGCTTGTCAAGGCCAAATAATGGCCGGGGGTTTAAATCAATGCCAGGTGTCCAGGTTTTACCGTTGCGTTTAAAAAAAGGAACGGTTTCTTTTTTGCCGGTGGAGTCTTCATACCTGCCAACCGCGCCCAATGGTAGGCCGTCAGGCGTGTTGTATGTCCATGCATGAGTTAAAGGGTTTCCGTGATAATTTTTTAGAATTTCTATCATGATAAGCCCCAATCAGCCGCCAATTTATTCAAGGCATCGGGAAAACTAAGCCCGCTATCTTGCTTGCTCGAATTCGATTATATCGCCGCCCGAAGCATCACAAGCAAAACACTTGAACGCGCCTGTTATCGTGTTTATACGAAAGGAACGAGCGTGTGTGTCGGTATGGAATGGACAAAGCTCGCCATTTGTCCAGCCTGATTTTTTAAGTGTGGCTTCGGGTAGCTCGTGATAGTAATAATCAGCCGGGGAAATAGCCGCCTTGATATTTTTAGAAGACATCAACATAAGAAACCTCCTTTGTTATCCGCTGTTAATTGCTTGGGCTGCATTTTTGCCGTTAAATGGCTTATTAAGCATTCCTTACGCTTATCATAGGGTTTATTTTGCGCTATCAGCCGCGCGTTATAGCGCTGTAACTCTGCTATTGTTTTTAAATCTTGTTCAGGTAGGGTATTTCTGTTGATTTTTGAGAATACCCCTGTAATCACACCATTAATCAATCTGGCTTCATTCATGAAATATTGTTGTTTTATGGGTTTTCCGCTTCTCTCAAGTTGTTCTTTAAGGGCTTCGTTCATCCATTTGCAACCTAGTTTCGTTTCATCCCGGACTAGCTGCCAGGCTGGTTCATTTGTTTGTTTACTCAATCGCTCAAGCTCGGTTAATGCTTTCCTGAAGGCTTTAACCAGTTGGATTTTAAACCGCCGCACTATATCGGTATTTCTGAACAAGGTTATTAGGTAAGTTGCTTGATCTTCATTAAGGTCTGCATATTCAGTTTTTAGGCCTTGTGTACCTCGTTTTTTAGCCGTTTGAAACGTCAAAAAACCGAACTCTTCAAGGTCTTTTTGATACTTACGCACTAATTCAATAACCCGCTTATGATTCAATCCAACCGATTCAGCTATAACGATTGAATCAGTAAAAGGCTGGTTTTTTAAAATATGGACAAGTTCTGTTTTCACATTAACCGCCTACGGATTCCAGCCAAGCGCGGACATCTTCAGCTTTCCAGGCTGTAATATTTTTTGATAATTTATGCGGCTTTGGAAATTCACCCGCTTTGACCTTTCGCCAAATCGTCGAATCTGAGAAAGGCACAACTTGCACGACGGTTGAGAGGCGGATAAAGCCGGTGGTAGGTAGTGTAGGGGAGGGGGTTTTGTTCATTGTTTGCCATCCTGTAAAGGTTGCCGCTACGGTGTGCAACGGATGGCAAATGTTGAACCAGTGTATATTTTTATGTAGGGTAACGCCCCCCCACCATAGCTTTACCCTAGATTGATTAACTACCTGTTTTTAATGCCTTTTGGCTTACCGTCTTTTATGGTGTCTTGTATCGAAACCCATAAATCTTTTCTATATGGGGGGCAATCGTTGCGTTTTTGAAATGTTTTTAACTGAAAATATCGATGAGGCTCAGTTTCTATTTGCCGGTTCACTTTTTGGTAAGTTTTTTTAACGGTTTCACCTTTCTTGTGTCCCTGTTCACCCTCGTGCTTGTTTGTCAGTATAGAGCCAGCGATAGAGTATGAGTCTATCCACTCAGCGTTATGTTCACGCGCCTCTTTCTGGGCGCTATAGAGTTCATAATCTGCTCGATCCTGCTTGTATTGCCTAAACCACGCCGCCCAATTTTTTAAGCTTTTATTATCGCCCATTGCCAACGCGTTGAGGGTTTCAAAAATGGCAATGTTTGCCCATTCGGGAAGGGGGTATTGGTAATGTCTACACCAATACACTGCATCTTTTAATGCCCCAAGATTGCCGGACTGATAAACAGATTCAAGCTTTAATAGCTCGTTTTTGAGCCAGTCATTAGGCATTTTCAACACTCCGTTAAAGTGTAATCGTTACGAAAGGATTAACCGGAAGCAGGGTAACGAATCCTGCTTGTAAGCCGCTAAGCCTATCCGGTTAAATTTGATTATACCGCGTTATTGGGCGGCTTTTCTAATAGGTGACACATTGTCGTTTGTGGCTGTCTCAGTGTTGCAATATTTAGCCCAATCATTCATCAAGCGCAAGCGTTTTTCCAGCAAATCACCGCGCCTATAGGCGGCTTCTGCCTGATTCTTTATTGTATGTGATAAACACATTTCCACGACTTCGCCAGGGTATGCCGTGGACTCTGCCGCCCAATCTCGAAAAGTTGACCTAAAGCCGTGTGTAGTTAGGCCTTTTTTGTCCATTCGCTCTAAAAGCTTTAACATTGCCATGTTGCTCAAGCCTTTTCGTTGACCAGGAAACACAAAATCATTAAATCGAATGCCCTGCATAGCGCTCAATAAATCCAGACACTTGTTTGATAGGGGAACTCTATGCATTTTATCGGCTTTCATTCGCTCTTTGGGAATTGTCCAGACTTTCGCTTCAAGGTCGATTTCCTCCCAAGTTGCGCCTATGGTTTCATTGGTTCTTGCAGCCGTTAGGATAGTAAATTCAAGGCATTTGGAAGCGATACCTTCTTGTTTCCTTAAGTGTCCCATAAACGCCGCTATTTCGACATAAGGCAAGGCTGAATGATGTTTTACATTTTGAACCTTGCTAGGTTTTGGTAATAATTTGTCAAGGTGCCCGCGCCATCTTGCCGGGTTATCCCCGGTTCGATAGCCGCTAACCGTCGCCCACGATAGAACTTGCTCAATTCGCCCGCGTAGGCGTGACGCTGTTTCGTTTTTTGTTATCCATATTGGTTCCAGGCATTTCACAACCAGCGCCGTGTCAACATCGGCAATTGACAATTTCCCAACGACTGGGTAGCAATATTGATTTAAGGTGTTTTCCCACTGTTGAACGTGCTTAACGTTTTTCCAGCCGTGCTTATTCATGACTATATAGGCTTCTGCACACTGCCTAAAGGTCATTGATAGGGCATTAGTAAGTAATTGTTCACGATTGAGCCGCCGTTTTTCTGATAGTGGATTGCCGCCCGATGCTAACAGGTCTTTATAATTTTCAGCCGCTTTGCGTGCCTCTGTCAGAGAATTTTTTTCACTCAGTGGCCCTAAGCCAACTTCAAACTTTTTACCGGCTTTTTTGTAAATGAACAGCCAAGACTTGGTTAATGATTTGCTAACCTGAAGATACAAACCGCCACCGTCTGAAAAGTAGCCCGGACTTTTAAGACTGGCTACCGCTTTCACTGTCAACTTATTCTTTACCCGTGCCATGATGTTATTTTCTCCTACCATACCGCCTACCGTACCCGCCCTACCGTACCTTCTACCGTACTTTTGGCGCTGGATTAGATGATATGCTATGACACGTCATGAAGCAAGTCGTTTTATAAGTTATCGTTTAATAATGGTTTTTTGAGATGGCATGATTTTTGATGAAATGAGAGTTTGGCGGACTGCTTCTCCGCCATTAATCAATGGCTTCTGTCAAACTAAACCAGCTTTCATGCTGGTTTTTTATGTCCATTTCCGTAACTTACGGAAATCATTTCCGCAACCACCAGCTTTTATTTGGCCGGTTTTACCACTTCACCCACCCGTCTGTAAACTTTTGAGGTGATCTCTTGGTCAGTATGTCCGAGCAATTTACTGGCGTGTTCAAGTGATATTTCAGAGGCCGCTTTAGGGCGGATATCCCTGAATTGAAACGCGCGAATTATTAAAGCCAAGTTTGCGTCACCTAATTCTAAAGCGCGTTTTCTGCAATGTTTCGAGCATTGTCAAAACGGATGCGTAAAGTGCTTTGGTTTAATGCCGTACCATATGGGGTGGCGATTAGGAACAAACTGGACACTTTACGATTGCGCGATTTGATACGATCCAATGTATTTGAGAGTTCATCTTCTATCAAGATGCGAAGCTTCTTGGTTTTATTCTGGGTGACTTCTAGTGCCCCGTCTTTAATATCGGACAAACGCATTTTTAAAACATCCGCTGGGCGTTGGCCGGTTAAATAATTTAAGTCCATTGCATCACGCAACTCTTCACTCGCTTGCGAATAAACGGCTGCCCAGACTTGATCGTCTGCGTAAAAATCGCGCGGGGTTTCTTTATTGTTAAAAAGCCTTGATCTGCACGATCAAACACCGTGAAAATTTGTTATTTGTACTAGACAAGAGCGTCGAATTTAAGCAGCAATAATTTTTAAGTTTAAAAAAACAGACAAGGGAAAGAAAAATGATAGCGGTTTCCATCGTTGCTTTAGCAGGATAACTTTGCCCGCAGATTAATGCAACTTGGTCTTCGTAAATAGTTGCGACAGAACCATCAAGCCCATGATTGTCGCTTCAGCTTCTAATCTTGTACCCCGTCTTAAACACCCACCATACAAAAGTCAGGCAGATGATGAGAAAACCAAACGTCATGCCAATACTCATGGCGATATGCACATCGGCAACGCCGTAGAAGCTCCAGCGAAAGCCGCTGATCAAATACACCACTGGATTGAACAGGGTGATCTTCTGCCACAATGGGGGCAACATATTGATCGAATAAAACGCGCCGCCCAGGAATGTGAGCGGGGTGACGATCAACATCGGAACCACCTGTAGTTTCTGAAAGCTATCGGCCCACAGGCCGATAATGAAGCCAAATAGACTGAAAGTGACCGCAGTGAGCAAGAGAAAGGCAATCATCCACCAGGGATGGGCGATCTCGTAGGGCACGAAAATGCGGGCGGTGCCCAGAATGAGTAGACCCAATATCACTGACTTGGTCGCCGCCGCCCCCACATAACCAATCAGCACTTCGACCCACGAAACCGGTGCCGATAGCAGCTCATAAATAGTGCCAGCCCACTTGGGCATGTAAATGCCGAAAGAAGCATTGGATATGCTTTCGTTCAGTAAATTCAGCATGACCAGCCCCGGGATAATGAAGGCGCCGTAACTGATGCCGTCAATGTCGCCCATACGCGAACCGATGGCTTTGCCAAATACGATGAAGTACAGCGAGGTGGTAAGCACCGGTGCGGCGATGCTTTCCCATAGAGTACGAAAGGTGCGTGCCATTTCAAAGTGATAAATGGCGCGAATGCCATAGAGGTTCATTTCAGTGTCCCCTTGGGCTGATGCACCAGACTGACGAAGATGTCTTCCAGTGAACTTTCGCTGGAGCGCAAGTCTTTGAATTCGATGCTGTGTTCCCCTAGCGTGCGCAACAGCGCGGCAATACCGGTTTCTTCTTCCTGGGTGTCGAAGCTATATACCAGGGCGTGTCCGTCGTCGGCGAGCGCTAACGACCAAGCGCTTAGCCCGGCAGGGATGTTGGCCAGGGGCTGTCGCAAAGTCAGCGTGAGCTGCTTTTTGCCGAGCTTGCGCATCAGTACCTCTTTGTTTTCAACCACTATCAGTTCACCTTTGCTGATGATGCCGATGCGGTCTGCCATGTCTTCGGCTTCCTCAATGTAATGTGTGGTCAGAATGATGGTGGTACCCTGCGCACGTAGCTCGCGCACCATGCGCCACATGTCGTGTCGTAACTCCACATCCACGCCGGCGCTTGGCTCATCAAGGAACAATATCGTTGGCTCATGCGCGAGAGCTTTGGCAATCAGCACTCGTCGTTTCATACCGCCAGATAGCGCCATGATTTTCTCGTTGCGTTTGTCCCACAGGGACAAATCGCGCAGTACTTTTTCCAGATATGTTGCGTTGGGTGCCTTACCGAACAGCCCCCGGCTGAATTTGAGCGTGGCCCATACCGACTCAAACGAGTCCGTATGGAGTTCCTGCGGCACCAACCCAATGATTGCTCGTGCCGCGCGGTAGTCTCGCACGGTGTCGTGACCATCGGTTATGATGGTCCCAGAAGTGGCATTAACGATGCCGCAGATGATGCTAATCAGTGTCGTCTTGCCTGCACCATTGGGTCCCAGTAAGGCGAATATTTCGCCGCGTTTTATCTTCAGGTTGATTTTTTTGAGCGCTTGGAAACCGCTGGCATATGTTTTGTTAACGCCGCGAACGAAGATGATGGGGTCGGAATTTTCTGCGGTCATTATTCTAATTCCTCAAATGACCATTTCCATAGGCCACCCACTTGTACGAGGTCAACTCATCAGGTCCAACAGGACCGCGGGCATGAAGTTTGTTCGTGCTGATGCCTATTACCGATCCCAAGCCATAATCGCCACCCCCTGATAATCTCGTTGAAGCATTGATCAATACGGATGCTGAATCTACCTGTTGCTCAAATATTTGAGCCCTGTTAAGGCTTTGCGTAACAATGCCATCGGTATGTCCCGACCCATAATTATTGATATGATCAATAGCCTCTTCAATACCGTCGACGATCTTTATTGAAAGAATCGGCGCCAGATATTCGGTATGCCAGTCCTCTTCTGTCGCCAAGGAGATTGATTTCAATATCTTTTGTGTCTCTTCACATCCACGCAGTTCGATATTGTTTGAGTCAAATGCCGTCCGGAGCAAGGGTAACATGCGTTCAGCACACTTTTTATCGACTAATAACGTTTCGAGTGCATTACAGACCTGAATACTTTGGCATTTCGAATTAATCGCTAGCTCGACTGCTTGTACCGGGTCCGCGTCTTCTGCTATATAGAGATGACATATACCATCGTAATGTTTGATGACTGGAATTCGGGTGCCCTCGGCTATTCGCTTAATCAATCCTTTACCTCCTCGAGGAATCAATACGTCCACATAGGCATCCATTTTGAGCAGTTCGTCAACAGCTTCATGGCCCGGCGTGCGGATTATCTGGATTGCATGCTGCGGAAGCCCTGCATTAACAGCACCTTCAATCATAGCATCAGTCAGCAGTATGTTGGTTTGAAATGCTTCCGATCCACCTCGCAAAATGACTGCATTACCGCTTTTTATACAGACGCCGGCTGCATCGGTGGTGACATTGGGCCTCGACTCGTAAATAATGCCGATGACGCCAAGCGGCACTGATTTTTTGTAGACCTGCAGGCCGGCCGGATTGGTATGTCCTTCCAACACCCGATTTAAAGGGTCTGGTCGCTGGGCCACCTTTCTAAGCCTGGAGAGCATGTACTGAAATACTTTATCGTCAATAGTCAAACGTTTGACCATCGCATCCGACTGTCCATCCTGCCGCGCTTTTATAACTTCCTGGGCGTTAATTTCCAGAACCTGGTGCTTAACCGATTCAAGCGTGTCAGCCATTTTCGAAAGAGCAGAATTACGAAGTGCTTCGGAAGTTGATGATAGCTGGCGTGCTGCGAGACGACTTTGTCTGGCAATTGCTTGAACGGTACTGGAATTCATATTCTCAACAGGGTCGTGTTATTAAAAGGGTAAAGGTCAACAGCTACCAGAGATAAGGTATCAGACGATATCTCACATGCCGACAGTAGTCGTCATACCCCGCCAAGTGTTCCAACAGAAACCGTTCCTCATCCAAGAGTCGGACCACCACGACGGCACAGAGCAGGATGCCGAACGGGAGCGCCCAAAGCGAGCCAAGGGCGAAAGGTGTCGCCAGAAACCCAAGGATGCTTGCGACATATAGGGGATGGCGAACGGTCGCATAGGGTCCGTTCGAAACCACCTGTTGGTTCACTTCGACCCGGACGGTTCCGGCGGCATAGCGATTGGTATGGAAAACGCGGAAAGTGATTCCCATGCAGAATACCAGAAGAACGTCAGCAACCAGTACGATGGATGCCGGCAGATCTGATTCCCGTAGTCGATGTTCCAATCCGGCGGCCAGGAAGAGAGCGCATGCCAACACACATGCCATGAATTGAACGACTTGCTGGGTGTTCGACTGTTCGGCGCCCGGGCCTATCTGCATCCGCCGTTCTACAAAGTCGGGATCCACTTTGAGAAAATACCGTGTAATGAACAGCACGGAGCCACCGAATAAACCCCAGTAAAGCCAAGCCTCCCAGAATCGGATTGATCCTGCCGGCAGGAAGAGCAAAATCGCCAGAACCAGTTGGAGTCGAATAAACCCCCGGATAACACGTTGGTAAAGGCTGCTTGTCATAGCGCTACTCTGTTAACGTTGAATTGTCCTGTTTCGTTGGCTAGGGAGGTCGTAATGTAACAAATACGCCGATATTTTCCAAGGTTCAGATAGTTGTGAGATTTGCGTTCATCTTTACGATGAAATTTATCAAACAGAAATCATCCGTTAGTTAGTCCCCCTGACTCACAATAGCAAACGCTTAAAGAGCCTATGAGACTTTCCTGTCGTTTGTTTAAACCCACCCACACTTACAAGTTGCTGAAACTTTTTGATAATGTATGAGACTAATGTTGCAACAGTTTAAAAATAAAACCAACTATATAAAATTCTTCGAGTTATAAAAGAGGTAAATCAACTATGTCGTCAGCATGGGCAGGTGGAACGGATGCCATCATTGAGAGAATGGACAAAATGACAACGCTCTTTATCGAAGAAGCGCGAAAATCGATCTATACGGGTGAATCTGCTATTAATTGTGAAGAATGCGGCGAGCCGATTCCGGAAAGTCGAAGAAAGGCTATTGCCTGTAAATATTGTTTGGCATGCCAGACTGAAATGGAAAAAAATTTAAGATAAAAGGATTTTTTCGACATACCGGTACCTCTTGTTTTTTGGTAAACGCGTTATAAAACAGTATTTCGAGCTCAGAATCAGCCTTCTCGCTAATCCAAAATAATACTGAAGACGATCAATGCGGCGAACCTGTTCTGGACACATCGCTAGGAATCAAGCCATAAGTAACAATCAGCGAGGGAATTATAATTTATTTGCCAGTTAACTTGACATGAATCTGGTATTCTGATTTATATCTGCAGGGCACCATCACCATTAATGTAATGGTGAGCCATTTAAAAAATAACAATAACGAGGTATTACCATGGGTATAGTTACAACAAGTATCGGTTTTGAAATGCTATTGAGGTGGGGGCATTTTTTAGGAGGTATTACGTGGATAGGTCTACTCTACTATTTTAACTTCGTACAAACCGAATATTTTAAAGAAGCAGAGGCATCAGCTAAATCAGATGCTATACAAAAATTGGTTCCCCGTGCCTTATGGTGGTTTCGTTGGGGGGCCATGTTTACGTTGCTAACGGGGCTGGGTATTTTCGCCATCAGAGGCGGCGGAATGTCCATGGATATTTATGTGGGTGCATTACTAGGCATAGTCATGTTTTTGAATGTTTGGTTAATTATATGGCCAAATCAAAAAATAGTGATTGCTTCTGCAACACAAGTAGCCAACGGTGGCGATACTTTACCAGCGGCAGCGAGCGCTTTGACTGCGGCAGGATTAGCCTCAAGAACTAACGCTCTATTTTCAATTCCCATGTTGTTTTTCATGGGAGCTTCATCCCATTATCCACACAGCTTTAAGCTGCTGGCGCTTATCGTTGCGGTTATTGTGATCCTGGCTTTGGAATATAACGGTGCATATCCTGCTTTAAAAAATATTAATGCACTAAAAAAATTACCGGCAGCGGGAAAGTTGGGGCCTTGTGCTAGTATTGCCGGGGTGATCCATTGCGGATTAGGATTAACAGTCGTCTTGTTTCTGATTTTAGATCTTCTGTAATTTGAGTCTGTAAAATGGATACAAAAATAGCCGTCATTTGGGCGGCTATTTTTGTCTTAAAAAGCTCCGTCTTTGTTTGCGAAACATCCTCGGAACGTGGTTCATCGTTATTCTTGATAGGATTTTTTGCGACATGCTCAAAGGCGATATTTCCGGCTAAGTAGCCTATCTTGTTGCCTAATGCCTCACCGATTTCACCACCGGAATCGTCAAATAACGCATCACCAATCATGCCCCCAATTATTTTCCAGCATGACTACTTACTTTTGCACTACCTTCTTTTTGCTAGTCTTCTTTTAAGGGATGCTCGATATCAGGTTGGTGGACAAGCTTTTTTGCAATTTTGTCTCCCTGACGAGCTCCGAAGACTTCACCGAACAAACCCCCAACTTCAGCGCCGATCATGGTATCTTCCGGCCGTAACATCGTTCCTAGGCCGGCACCCAGCATTTCGCCCAAACTTTCTCCAGCCATGCCTTCAACCAGGCTCGCCCCTACCCCAGCGTAGCGGCTTGGATGCTTAGCCAAATCCAAGGCATTGGCAGTGACCGTCTTCGCTTCTTTTTGTAATGCAGCAGAGACATAGGCAAGCTCTTTTTCAATTTCGCTGACTTTACCAGCTAGGTCAGATGCAGACGCTTTAACGCCCTCAAGCTGTTTTCCGCTTGCTTGATCGGTACTGCCCAGTGAGCCTCTTTCCTTAGTTTGTTCAGCGATATTTTTGTTGTCTTGAGTGATCGTGTCACCTGCCTTGCTTTGACAAAAGGAGTTTAAAACAAATATGTCTTTAATCGATGCTATCATTTTCTAGCTGCACCGGACAAGACTTACTGGCTATCTAAACCGAAGAGTGAGGAGTAATTATAATGAACACAAACAATTTGCTGTGGGTACTAGGCCATAAGATTCGTCTTCTTGACACCGATGAGTCATACGGAATGATAGAGGTCACATCAACGTCACAAGTTCCGGGCCCCCCCCCCCGCACTTCCATAAGAATGAAAGCGAGTTCTTTTTTATCATTCAAGGCAAGCTGGACGATATGGCTAACGGCGAATGGCAAAAATACTCTGCTGGGAGTTTCGTTGAACTTCCTTAGCAGAAAAAGCGACAATATAAACCCTATAAAACCAACCAGGAGCACCCTCATGAAATTTAATCCCTGTAATGATAAATGCACTTATGAAGGCAGTCATTGCAAAGGCTGTGGCCGTTCACATCAGGAAATAGCAGATACAAAAAAATTGGTCATGTCGATTGTCAACTTTATTCAAGACCAAGGCTATGAAAATAGTGAAGAATTTGTCAATACGATTAGTAAAAGCGTACTTAAAAAATTGCAAAAACCAGCGTAAAAGCACTCGGATAACCAGTGTGTTGTTAAGCTTTATTTGAGTCCTTCAGCTCGACTATTCGTGCCGACACTGATCGGCCAGATACTATGACTTCTGCAACGGCGATGGGCAATTTGAATCGGCGTGGTCCGGCGCTACCCGGATTGACGTAGAGAACGCCCTCGCGTTCGGAGACCAGGGGCATGTGCGAGTGCCCGGTGACTACTATTTGAACGCCTTCAGCGACTGGCACGATATCAAGTTCCGCCAGATCGTGAAGAACGTATATAAACACTTCGCCCACTTTGAGGATGTTGTTAACTGGAAGCATCTTGGCCCATATGCCCTTGTCATTATTGCCTCGCACTGCAGTGACCGGCGCAATTATGGCAAGCTCCTCCAGGATTTTGGGATCGCCAATGTCTCCCCCGTGGATAATGTAGTCGCTCCTCTTAAGGAATGCCTTTGCTTCAGGTCGGAGAAGACCATGGGTGTCAGAGAGGAGACCTATACGAAACATTGCTGGCACATTTAACTTTTATCGAAAGTTTTTGAGTTTCTCAGTATTTTCAAAAGATTGATTAGATATAGCTTGGGACTGTATAACCGGATTTTAAGCCATTCCTTAACCAATTTAAGTCTTGCCGCGATTCTCTGGTGAATAGAGCTCATTTTAATCTTAACAATGATTGATATGACTAAATCGTAAATCTGTTTAAACCACTCGAACGTCATGAGTTTTTCTTTCGATATGCGAAAGAGCCAAAAAGTAAATGCGGCGACCGGAATTTTTCCTGCATAAAGTGCCGCCCCAGCGATCACGTTGCCTGTGCCTATCATCTGCAGAGCAACAATGCCCAGCAACTCTACCTGGATAAATAAGGCTAAAAAAAGCACCAGCAAAACATGGCGATTGAGCTCATTAATAAACGCCTCGGCTTTGTGTAAAATCGAAAGACCATGTATAAAAGTGTAAATTGGCTCGGCAATATTTTCCCAAATCAGCTCTTCCAGAACGATATAAATAGCCACCAATATTCCTAAAGCGATATCGGTGATTTTGGCGATAATTTTTATTAACATAATCCGATTCCCAGAATACTTATTGTCAGCGCTTCATTGTATAGCAATTGGCTAACTCTGCTGAAATGCAATGAAATCCGGGGCAATGAAACTACGGACGAAAAAGGGGAGGTTCTGTCGTAATTATTCACAGGTATTAAGCCGCGCCTATTTGCGACAAAACCAATAGCCCTAAGTCATCAATGCCGACATCTTTTCGCCTAATGCAGATGTAATCGGGTGCTGACGCAAGCGTTTCAAGATAGTTGTCTCCGTTGGAATTTTTCACATTGGTACTGATCTTGCCCCCCCCCCCCCCGGCTCATCTGCTGGATCGATTCATTGCGTATATGTTTGTTCCCGCACATAAAAAATGATCGTCTCTAAGGAAAACCCATAATCTATGTGCGTTACCGCACTGACTGAATTCAGTTTTTCGAGTATCGTAATACACAAGCGATGGGAGACATCATTCCACGCTTAGGTTATGGCTATCTGGTCATGGCAACTAATAATAATCAGGAGACACTCATGAACAAAGATCAAGTAGAAGGTTTAGTCGAAGAAGTCAAAGGAAAGGTCAAAGAAGCCGCCGGCGTGATACTGGACGATAAGGGTATGGAGATAGAAGGGAATGTCCAAAAAAACGTCGGCAAAGTCCAAGGGGGTCTTGGTGATCTCAAGGAAGATATTAAGGACAGCATCTAAACAAGCATTGTTAAGCGGTGCAGCGGAGTCCGGATAGGCTTGGTCGGCTGCACCGCCGCAACGAGATATTCTCAAGTACATTTTTCATAGGAGATGAACATGAAACTTATCGGTTTATGGCTAGGCAACGTTCTGACTTTCGGTAATACTTCATCTGTTTATCTCTGGTTTCTATCGCCGTCAATTGACGGCCTCTTACGGAGAAGCACACATGCTTGAAAGTATTGCAATTATCCTAATCATCCTTTGGGTACTGGGTTTGGTTTCCTCGTACACAATCGGCGGATTCATTCACATTCTGTTGGTTATCGCAGTCATCGTGATTATTCTGCGTGTTATTCAAGGCCGACGTGTCTAGCGGCACTAAATTGTGCTTATGCAACGCAATATGGACGGAGCGATCCGGCAACATCAGGCAGCCTGGAAATCCACATCCCAAAACGTAATGACGGTTTTCAGGCTTGTCTGTGATCAAAATTGATAAGTTAAAACCATGGTACTCCATTTATTACCCTTTGATGATATTGCCAATATGATGAAGGGTAGTAAATGACGCCGGTTAGAGGCAAGGCTCCAAGGGTGCTATTTATTAGGAGAGATGAAATGAGTGTAATCAAGATCGTGGCAATCGTGCTGATCATAGCCGGCCTATTGGGGCTGGTGTATGGTCAATTCAGCTATACCCGGGAAACCCAGGAAGCCAAGTTAGGTCCGTTCGAGTTGACAGTTAAAGATACACAGACAGTCAATGTTCCGGTCTGGACCGGTGTGGCGGCGATAGCGGCTGGTGGTGGACTCCTGCTTTTTGCGAGCAAGAAGAGCTAAGACTCCTGCAATGCTTGAAGTTCTGGAAAAGGCGCTTCGTTAATTCTACTTTGTCAGATTATGTGCAAGTCCGTCATACCCGCCGGGAAGCGGGTATCCAGTGCCATGGATGGCAAGCTCAAATCCATCCATGGAGCCTGGATTCCGGCAATCCATGCCGGAATGACGCTCTTTGAAAGTAGTGATCATGTAATATGACAAAGTAGAATTAAATGATTAATAAAGACACATTCATAACGGGTAACGTCAATGAAACTCATAAGACTCATCGAAAAGCCGCAATGTATGCCATATTGGGTGATCTGCTGTTTATCGTGCTTCCCTTGGTCGTAATTTCAATCGTAGACGTAAGTGTTGGCAGATCACTGTTTGCGATCATTGAATCTCCGGAATTATCATTTGGTTCAGCCGTGCTATTTGGCCAAACCATCATTAAAGTCGTTTCAGGTTTTGCACATACGAAACCCTCTGGAGCAGAACAACCTGTCTTTATTATCGCGCTGATTATTGTGTTTGGTTTAGTCCCGTCGCTTGTGGTGCTAGCGTTACTACTGAGCGTCAACCCAATACCCCATGGCTTACAACTAGCCCAAGCGTGCATCTTCGCCTTGGGGATTATCGTCTTCTTCCTTTTTGGAGTGAATGGACATGCTCTATCGCTTCGGTATGGAGGTCGACAATTAGATCGCCATACCGACTTACCGCCTTCAAAATAGGAATCCACCATGCAGCACACCCATCAAAGTAGTAAACCGGACGTTTCAGTCGAGCCTGGTATCACGCAGCCCAATAAGAGAAAGGCTTATTTCGTTGGAAGCGGAATCGCCTCCCTCGCTGGTGCGGCTTTTCTGATACGGGACGCTCTTATCCCAGGTGAGAGCATTCACATTTTCGAGGAACTCAAGATCACTGGCGGTAGTTTGGACGGGGCCGGTTCACCTGACAAGGGCTATGTCGTGCGTGGTGGCCGGATGATTGAAGAGCACTATGTCTGCACTTATGATCTCTTTGCAAGCATTCCCTCATTGACTGACCCGACGAAAAGCGTCAAAGACGAAATTTTCGAATTTAGCCACCAGTACGTCAGTTTCTCTCGATGTCGTTTGGTGAGGGATGGTCAAAAAGTCGATGTCTCATCATTCGAGCTGAGTGAAAAAGATCGCCTGGATTTAATCGCGCTGATGATGCATTCCGAACATTCGCTTGGCGCCAAGAGAATAGAGGATTGGTTTTCACCCACATTTTTCGAGAACAACTTCTGGCTGATGTGGGCGACGATGTTCGCGTTCCAACCCTGGCATAGCCTGGTCGAACTAAAGCGCTATCTGTTGCGATTCATTCAATTATTTCCTGATTTCAATAAAATGGGCGGCGTCTGGCGTACACCCTATAACCAGTATGACTCGATGATACTACCGCTGACGACCTGGCTTAAGACGCAAGGGGTGCAGTTCTCGTTGAACACCGAAATAACCGGGCTTGATTTCGACTTAGGTGGTGAGCACCGATCGGTAAAGAGCATTCGTTATACCAGCAATGGCGAGCTTAACACTATTGCCGTCGTACCGGATGATCTGGTGTTCGTGACGCTAGGGTGTATGACAGAGAATTCCAGCTTGGGATCTATGACCTCACCAGCCATTTTGAACACAACAAAATCAAATGGTGCCTGGTCGTTGTGGGAAGACATTGCCAGGGGCCGTCCAGGATTTGGACACCCCGCAGTTTTTGCCGATCACATTGACCAGACCAAATGGCAGTCGTTCACCGTAACCCTGAACGACCCGACATTTTTTCAGTTCATAGAAGAATTTACCGGCAATGAGGCAGGCACGGGTGGCTTATTCACTTTGACAGATTCGAACTGGTTCATGAGTATAGTTCTGGCGCATCAACCGCACTTCATCAATCAACCCGAGAATATCTTCGTATTCTGGGGCTACGGCTTATTCCCGGACAGAATCGGCAATTTCGTCAACAAACCCATGTCCGATTGCACCGGTGAGGAGATTCTGATTGAGCTATTCCAGCATCTCAAACTTGGCGACAAGGCACAAACTATCATTGATGCGGCAAACTGTATTCCTTGCATGATGCCGTTCATCACCAGCCAATTCATGCCCAGAGTCAAAGGCGATCGGCCCGACGTCGTGCCCGTTGGGGCTAAGAATTTCGCGTTTATCGGGCAGTTCTGCGAACTCCCGGATGATGTGGTGTTTACCGTTGAATATTCGGTAAGGTCGGCGCTAACCGCCGTCTATACCCTTCTTGATATAAAAAAGGAGATTCCAGCGGTATTTAAGGGCCAGCATGATATCGGAGTGCTCTTAAACGCACTTAAAACCATGCACAGGTAGCCAGGTAGAAGTCCGGAAAGCGCTTAATCCAGGCATATAAATTTGCCATACGGTAAAAGGTTAACAATCATGACAACAATTCAAGTAGGCTGCGACTTAACGTATTCGGTGACAAAGCCCACGAGTTTCCTGTTTAACGTGGCGGCGGCACGAACGGGGCACCAGACCATCATAGATGAAACTTTGCAGTTAAACCCCGTTATTGGCTATGAAGCCAGCAGTTTGGGCGCGGAAGATATTCAGGTTTACCGGCTAACTGTCGAACCCTGCGATCTGCTACTCCAATACCGTGCGAATGTGGAATTACGGCCTGAAGTTTATGATACATCAGGAATTATCGAGACCGGCTACTCCCAACTGCCAAACGAAGTATTGCCCTACCTTAATCCCAGTCGTTATTGTGAGTCTGATCGTTTGACCCATTTTGCCTTACGGACGTTTGGCAACGTCGAGCCCGGATTTTCCAGGGTTACTGCGATTTGCGACTGGATAAACAGCAATCTCGATTATCAATCAGGCAGTAGTGGCGAGAGTACCAGCTCCTGCGACGTCTTAATACAGCGCGTTGGCGTATGCCGGGATTATGCGCATCTCGCCATCGCCTTGTGCCGGGCGTTATGTATTCCCGCTCGTTATATTTCAGGATACGCAGTGGCTTTGCAACCGCCCGATTTTCATGGATTTTTTGAGGCCTATCTGGGGTCCCGCTGGTATTTGTTTGATGCTACACGAATGGCGCCCGTTGAGGGATTTGTTCGTATTGGCACAGGTCGCGATGCTGCCGATGCATCATTCGCGACTATCATCGGGGAGGCGATGCTTACCACTATGGCAGTCTGGGCTGAACAAACGGCACCGAACCAAATAACTAATCAATCTGTGCCACAATCTGCGGTGTCGACGACTAATTGAGTTAATTGAATTAGAGCACGCGTGAGCCATTCTGTGGTATCCAAAAAAGCAGCCAACAGCTATCGCTTTGACCTTCGGCGGTTACTAGCCGCACCGGAAGCTGCCGAAACCGGTAGGGATTGTCGTTCGACCGCTTGACGGTCTGCCGCGCGTGGCTTATGGAAAGACTTGATCATCCAGGTTATGGGTAAGGCTGCATATAAAGTGTGTGCCAAACTCAAGAGGTTTAGCACGGTACTCAGGGGAGAAGTCTCTGTAGTGTGTTGCTTATTTGTGGTATCACGGTTATTGGTTGTTTGGCGCTCGGTGAGTTCGCCAAGGATAAATCCAATGCCACCCGCCAGCAGCAAGGTTGAAGGAGCGGTTATCTCTTGGTGAATTTTCTTGATCAGGGTAGCGGTACGAACACCAACCCCCTGTTGACGAATCAATATTTGCTGTTCTGCCTCCCTGATTTGAGCCGTAAGGGACCTGGATTTGCTTCGGTTTAGAAGGGAGGTCTTGATCATGACTTCTGCGCACCTCGACGATCTGACTGCTTGGACTGAAGAGAGCGAAGGGTTGCGGGAAATTGAAGATAACGACTCTTGCGTCGCATCACCCGACATAGAATCAGCGCGAGCAACAAATTGAAAGCAACGGCAAGCAGTATGGCGCTACTTGCCACGACACCATTGTTGATCAGTTCCAGTACAACGGCGGCCATGAGTCCCAGCCAAGCGCTGCTCAGCAAGACGGCAACTAGCACTCCCGCCATAATCATAGACACCAAACTCTCGCCTGCCCGCCGCGTTTCCAGCGCGGCGAGCCGGAATCGATCGTGAGTTAGCTCAAGCAACTCATGCAATAACGATTGGGCATCTTCAAGTACGCTGGAATCGCTCACCGGATCGCTGCGAGTTGCAGTTTGCCGGGGAGTCTCATCCTCTAAGGCGTTCCGGTTCATGATGTTTGAGGTCTAACGGCCGCTCAAAACACGGCTTAGCAAAAAGCCGGCTGCCACCGCAATACCCAGCGACGTTATGGGGTTGTCTTGGACATAACCACGGCAACTCTCCATTAATTGCTGCTCGGCATTTTTCAGTTGCTCTCCTTTTTCGCCGAGAGCTTCCGCAGCCTGATTGCTCACGTTGGCGATCTTATCGACAGCCTCATGTGCGGAATGTGATGCTTTGTCTATTGTTTCCATGATGGTTTTCTCCTATTTGAGTCGCATGTCATTTTTGACTGACTTCACGCCGCCAACGTCGCGTGCCACTGCCGCCGCTTTGGTTATGTCGGCCTGGGAATTCACGAAGCCGCTCAATTGAACTACGCCCTTGAAGGTTTCAACGTTAATCTCGGCAGAGCTCAAGGTTGGCTCATTCAATATGGCCGCCTTAACTTTGCTGGTGATGACGCTGTCATCAACATACTCCCCGGTACCCTCGTGTTTATGTGTCGATGCGCACCCCCCTGCAGTCAGTAAAGTCACGGCCAAAAAAGTTGCGGCAAAAAATCTAATAAAGTGTTTCATAAGTAAATCTCCAGTAATGTGTAAAAAAATTTAATAAGTGTTTTATAACTACTTCAGCTATATTTTGAACGGTCACGCGAAAAATCAGTGCAGGAAGAGTTAATGCACGTAAGTAACCCTCTAACTCTTTGGAAATGTTGGGTTACGTTATCGCTCGGCAATAGTTCCTGCATTTCTCTACTACCTCCTGCATCCATGCAGTCGTAAACCCACCCTGCAAAATTCATTCTCTCTGATGGCATCAGGGTCCTCCTTCCATCATGCTTGACGGTCGGTCTAACGGCGGCTTAACAGGCGGCTCAGCAAAAAGCCTGCCGCTACCGCGATACTCACCGATGTTATGGGGTTGTCGCTGATATAAACACGGCAATTCTTCATTAATTTCTGCTCGGCTTTTTTCAGTTGCTCCCCTTTTTCGCCAAGAACTTCGGCGGCATCACCAGCCACATCGGCGAGCTTATCGTAAGCCTTATGTGCGGTATGTGATGCTTTGTCTATTGTTTTCATAATGGTTTTCTCCTTTATTTGAGTCGAATGTCATTCTTGACCGTATTTACGCCCTTGACGCCTTTTGCAACCTCAACCGCCTTTGGGTAATATCGGCAATGGAATTCACGTAGCCGCTCAATTAAACTTCACCCTTGAAGGTTTCAACGTTGATCTCGGCCGAGATCAAGCTCGTTCAATATCGCAGCCTTAACTTTACTAGTGACGAGGCTATCGTCAAAATATTCCCCGGTTCCCTCCTGTTTTTGCGTCGATACGCAACCTACGGCAATCAGTTACACGACTGGTACTGAATAGTTGATTTTTATCAACAACCGGCAAATCATCTCGATCAAGAACCAGACTTCGGGGCGGTAGTCGCGTCCAAACCTTAAGGTAACCATAGCAGCAAAATTATCCGCAGTCGGTGCGGTAGCGTACATAAGAGATTGTTAAAGCATCAATTTACCAGGAATAACTGGTATCATCGACTGTCACATGACATCCTTGAGTTGACTGAATGCTAGTTCTGCATGACAGATTCGAAAGATCGCTTTTGAAGCTCGCTATGCGTTTTGGCGAGATACATGGCATTATCGGCTTGCTTGATCAAATCACTACAATCTTGGCCGTCGTTACGATAGACCGCGGCACCAATACTCGCAGTTATTTCAATGAAATTGCCATCCAGCTCATAAGGAGCAGCCAGATTGGAGCGAATTTTCTCTGTCACCACCGATAACCTTTCCTGGTTTTCGATTTCCGGCAGCATTATCACAAATTCGTCTCCGCCATAGCGGCAGGCTGTATCACCATAGCGGATACAGGCGGTTAATCGCTTTGCTACCAGCTGCAAGAGTTTGTCTCCTGCCGCATGCCCAAGGCTGTCATTGACACTTTTGAATTTATTCAGGTCGATAAATAGCAATGCCACCTGCTTGTGATGCCGTTTGGACTGAACAATTGCCTGCTTAAGCCGGTCCAGTAACAGACTACGATTGGGAAGCTTGGTAAGCTCGTCGTGAAATCCTAAGTGCCTCGCACGCACATACTTTTTCGCAAGCCGTATCAATTTTTGCCTGAGGCGTGTCTTATTTTCTATAAGCATTTCAATTTGCAGTTGTGAAGCTTTTAACTGTTGTTGACTCGTTGCGAGCGCTTCCTTGAGTTCAGCCAGCTCCGAAAGACAGCGTTGTAAGTGCCCATAGACCGGGTTTTCAACACTCTCTTGTTCGGATGCATCGCTAGCGAGCTCCGCCATGGCGAAATCGGGCATGTTGTATAAAGTAATTTTCCTCATAATTTTGGCCTTTTCCGGTGTTGGTCAGACACATCTGCTTTTTTATCAGCACTGCACTATTTAATACGCATAGTACAGATTAAGACGGATGCGCTCAGTGCGCTAACCCACTTAGGGGGGAAGATTGCGCTGGGCTGAAGCCAATTCAGGATGTGATCCGTTTGCACTCTATTTTGGTTTGGGTGACTGGTCGGCGGAGCCCTTTTTCTTGGCGGGTTTAGTCTCAATCTTGACCTGGGTACTGCCGTCCTCTTTCATGTCGAGCTTATTAGCCGCTGCCCCGGAAAGATCGATGACGCGATCATTGGCATAAGGCCCACGGTCATTGATTCTGACCTCGACCTTCTTGCCATTCTCGAGGTTGGTCACTTTGGCCTTTGTCCCCATCGGTAAAGTCGGATGAGCGGCCGTCATATCTTTTTGGTCAAAGGTCTCGCCATTGGCGGTTTCCTTACCTTGAAATCCCGGTCCATACCAGGATGCCTCCCCCACCTCCTTGTGAACGGGTTTGGTGGCCGCATTCCTTTGTACTTGCGTCGTCAGATTGCCTTGGCCGCCCGAGTCTTCCCCCGGGTTTTTGGAGTTACAGCCGGAAACAGCCAGGGCGCCGATCAAGCTTGCTCGGAAAACGCCGGAAAGTAATTTGCTTAAGGACATGACACCGTTCGACGTTATCATGACTTTCCAGGACAAGCGCTGTGCACCGGAAATCATCCGAAGTTTCTCATGGGTTTGCGACGCATCGTGATGTTGTATTGTTTGATTTGACATTTTCCGTCCTTTTAGAGAAATATAAATGGCCTGGGCTTTCAGGCATGGATAATTTATGTGGGAATAAAAAAAGAATTGGACATGATTGATGCCGGGTTGATCCGTGTCGGGGATTCTGGCGGCCATCGGTGGCAATTGTCACCATAACCTAGGATACGTTCGTAAATTTCCTTATCGGCCCCATAACACCCGCAGGATGCGGCTTCCAGCCCGATGCGATCAAGAATCGTAACATCCCCGCGGCGGTAGCTGATGAGCTTTTGCTTCAATAGCGAATTCGCCGCTTTGGTGATACCGACGCGCCGTACACCCAGCATATGCGCCATTAATTCGTGGGTAACATGGAAGTGGTCCGAGTGTGCCCGGTCCTGAGTCATCAGCAGCCAACGGGCAAGACGTGCCTTCACCACATGGAAGCGCGTACAGGCGGCCGTTTGCCCGAGTTGGCTCATCGATACATGCAGGTAGCGCATCAACTCCAGCTGTAACGCAGAACTGCGTTCGAGTTCACGGAGAAACAATGGTGCGGTTATGCGCAAAGCCGGACCAGCCCCCAAAACCATGGCTTGAAAAGGCTGGACATCGACTCCCAGCGTGAGGGAAATTCCGATCATGCCTTCATTACCGATCATCCTCACTTCCAAACCCGCTCCGCCAATAATGGTCGTCACCAAGGAAATGTAGCTTCCCGTCGGGAAGTAAACATGCGAAATGAGTTCTCCGGGGCGGCAAAGTACCTCGGCAAAAATGAGCTCAATTTCTTCGCAATTTGCGAGCAACTGTTCGCGATCCCAGAGGGGAAGGGCTCCCAGTAGACGATTGGTAGCGGGGACAACTTGGGTGGACGGCACATGTGTTCTCCTGAGATAGTTGGGGAAATACCCGCCAAGCGTGGCGCCAAAAAATTGGACGGTTATAATCCCGATGCCGGAGCGTACCAGGGAGGATGGCTCCCCTAATTAAGAACAAATCTACCACAGAAGTTTTTTGGCGTCTGTACGTTAACGCACGTACTTTCGTTAGACCGGAAAAGCCTACGCGTTGCGCTATAAGAAAAAACTATGAACAAAACAAAATCCAGTGAGATAAATACACCTCTCATGGACGGCAACGCACAATAGATGGAAGACCTGCTCTGTTATAAAGATGCCGTTATTTATGAACTGCACATCAAAGCGTTTTTTGACAGCGACAATAATGGTTTAACATCGTAGGGGGTTGATTCAGCCAGACTTCTTGTCTGGCATGGCTTTCAGGCAAGATCAAAACGAATATATTCAAACTTCAAGGGGCCTGAGCAATAGTCAAACGTGCGGTAATTTCAAGCCATATTGAAATAACTTGAAACTGTGTTCATATAAGAGAGTATAAGTATAGATTCGGGTCAATTGAATTCGTTGGTGACGTACTGTAAGACCAGTGTCATTAGAATGTATTTTCAGAAAAAACCATCAATCAGTCAGAGTGAACACCATGAGCAAAGAACAAAAAAGCAATAAGGAAGACAAGAAAAAACCAGCCCTGAGTCCGAAAGAAAAGAAAGCCGCGAAAAAATCCAAGAAAGATTCCAAGAGTTGATAGCGGTTACTAAAGCCACTTGCTTTAAAAGTTAGTAACGATCAATCGAATTCAGCAGCCTTATCGGAATGTAATATTCCAGTTAAATGAGGGACTAAACAACTAGTAGATGATCACTTCGCCGCAGGAGCGGCGATGCATAAATTGTGTTGAGGACGACTGGTCTCAAACATGATAATTCGATTTACAATGTCCGCGGCGCTGCTATCTCCAATTGGACCGGCAGTGATGCGGCCGGTTGCTGCGCTAATCAGGTGCACGTAGCTTTTGTGCGGCCCGCCAGCAAGGGCTGAATTGATTAACAACTCAGTTTCATCCCGCACCACTATTTTTTTCGGAGCCGCACTGCCCGGGTTGCAGGCGCCGAAAAAAATCAGGCCGTCTGCCGTTACAAGCGAACTGAAAGATTTCGTAAAATGAAAGAACCGTTCCGGGGATATCTCAACAGTTGTCTTTAGGTCGAACAATGATTTGCGGCAAATAAGTTCACAGAGATAGCGCCGGTATTCATGCTCCTGTTCCGGGCTTGCAGCCAGTTTATCCGGCGAGCAGTAACGTTGAAAACAGGCATGGTCCAGCGGCTGTAACTGTTTTTCCAACCCCTTAAGCAGATGCCAGATATCGGTCGATTTCATCGGTGCCAACTCCGGCCAGCGTGAGGCCATATAGTCACTGAATATGCGGTTTTTTTCGGTATTGTAGGTGATGGACAGCTACATTCTTAAGTCCCGGTTGCGCCTCGGAAAGCTGAAGCAATTTGCCTTTGTTGCCCGTTACCTGAAGGTCTTGCCAAAACACGGTATTTTTGAGTATCGGGCCGTCGAAACCGCCATGACTAATAAAAATAACCCGGTCGAAAGTAGCTGATTGTTGCACCATTTGCTCGATCTGCTGGTAATAATCCGTCCAGCTCCAGACATTCCGCAGTTGCTTAACTGTCGCATTAAAGCGGTTCCGATAAAAGGCTTCCAGAGTGCGGGCGGGTTGCTCAGACCACCTTGAGCTCTTATTCGTGTACGGATCCTTGCTCAGCAAAGGTACAAGCAGCACTCGCTTAGGCGGTTGCTGCAACTTCAAATCGCTCAATCTTCCATTAAAGGACCGGCACGACATTAAGTGATTTTCATCACTGTAAGCGTCGGATGCACAAATCGAAAACAGTAACAATGAAACCAGAAACCGGATACTTACGCTATTCATTATATTAATCTTTAATCGAGAAAATCTTATGATGTTAGCGGACTATGACGGGCAGAGAGGGGAGCAGGCGATCGTATTCCGTTTTGACAACTTGGTAGCACTCGCAGACCCTTTAAACGGCACGCGATTCGGTCTGTATTTTATAACATGGAGCTTTGTAAACTGGAATAAGTATAAATACATACTGCCGTCGATGCCGCTCGATGGCTTACGCGGAAACTTGATCACTGCTATGTGCGGTGACGTACAGACTTTGGCTGTAACTTGTTCGATAATTCAACAAAATTAACTTTTTGGAGACTCATCATGGCATTTTCTAATACCTCAGCTACAGACGAATACCGCGAACCCATACAAACTCAACCAAGCGCAGTGTCGTGGGGCGCTATCGTGGCGGGAGCTGCGGGAGCTGCTGCCTTGGCGCTGATCCTTTTGATGTTGGGAACAGGTTTGGGACTCTCCTCGGTGTCACCTTGGGCGTACAGCGGTGTAAGTGCAACGACCTTCGGTGTATCGACCATCCTGTGGCTGACCTTTACCCAACTCGTTGCTTCCGGAATGGGGGGTTACCTCGCCGGCAGGTTAAGAACTAAGTGGGTTGATGTGCATACGGACGAGGTTTACTTCCGCGACACTGCTCACGGTTTCCTGTCCTGGGCAGTTGCCGCGCTTGCGACCGCCGCGCTACTCACTTCGGTAATAGGGTCGATCGTCAGCGTTGGAATTCAAGCTGGGGCTACTGTGGCTGGGGGCGTCGCTACCGCCACGACGGTCGGGTCCGAGATGGCGATGTCTAACAGCGACAGCGGACCGATGGGCTACTTCGTGGATTCGCTGTTCCGGAAGGACATCAACTCGGCTGCTATATCCGCCTCGGATATCGCCGGAAGCGATGTTATGCCAGGAGGGCATCCAAAGCCATTCCATGCCGGGTCCGCGCCTGAAGTTACCCGCATCTTTATGAACTCCCTTCGCACAGGCCCACTTCCTGAGGAAGATATTCGGTATGTCGGCCAGGTTGTCGCACTGCGTACCGGTCTGACACAGCTGGACGCGGAGAAGCGGGTGATTGATACGTATGCACGCCTACAGACCAAGCTGCGTGATGCGGAAACTGCGGCGAAAGAGGCTGCTGACAAGGGCCGCAAGGCTTCCGCCTATGCGGCACTGTGGCTATTTATCTCGCTGCTCATTGGTGCATTCGTCGCCAGCTTTTCGGCTACAATCGGCGGTCGGCAGCGTGACATGTAATTACAACTACAACCAACTTAACTAAGGAGACTAGCAATGCGCTCAATACTTTTGTACTTTCTCGGCATCCCTATCCCCATTATTATTCTGATTGCAATATTCGTGCGCTAGGGGACGCCTTCACGTTCAACCTTCACCAAACTAAAAAAGGATACAGCCGGCATGGATGCCATTCAATTATCTTGAATAAGAAACACTCACTATTTAAGGAGATTATTATGTCTATACGATTACTGTTAACTTTGCTCACTTTAACGGGCAGTTTAATGCTGACGGCCGGAACTGTTCAAGCCGAACAGAATGCCGCAATCTATCTGGCGGAAGGCTCGGCATTGGAAAATACCGAGATCAATGTTCGCGACAAGGACAACACGACGTTAACCCCGGAAGATCAAAAGGAAACCGAAAGTGATATCAAAATTACGGCGGACATACGCCAGGCCATCATTAAAAACAAGTCGCTATCGGTCAATGCGCAGAATGTAAAAATCATCACACGTAATGGTCTAGTGACTTTGCGCGGACCTGTTGAAAGTAAGAAAGAAAGCAAGAAAATTAAAAAAATCGCCAAGCATACGCCTGGTGTATTAAAGGTAGATAGCCAACTAGAAATTAAAAAGCCCTAAAGGCCCAGGAGAACGACATGACTAAAGCAGTTTTTTGTATCGCCCAAAATCTCGATCAGACAGAGACCATTGTTAATAACCTCCATACAGCTGGTTTTTCAACCAATGATATATCGGTGCTGTTTCCTGACAAATCCACCACCAAGGACTTTGCACATGAAAAACACACCAAAGCGCCGGAAGGTGCTGCCATTGGCGGGTCAGTGGGTTTAGGCACTGGCGCTGTACTGGGCTTGTTAGCCGGAATTGGCGCTCTGGCTATTCCAGGCGTCGGTCCGTTAATCGCCGCAGGACCCATTATGGGGGCACTGAGCGGTGCGGCAGTAGGCGCGGCGACGGGAGGCTTGGCCGGCGCTTTAATCGGGCTGGGTATCCCTGAGTATGAAGCCAAACGCTATGAGGGAAAAATCGTCGGAGGAAGCGCCTTGATTTCCGTTCATACGGAAAGCAGCGAAGGGGTTGATAAGGCGAAAAAAATCTTTGAGGAAGCTCATGCCGAGGATATTTCTTCGACTGGGGAAGAATCTGTTTAACAAAACTTATAATGACAGGACACTACGATGAAAACTAAAGAAATTATAGCTATTGGTTTAGTTACTTTGGCGTTATTGGCTGGCTGCAATAAAGAAAAGGAATCCACGTCTACCTCTACCACCACTAAAAGTGTAACAACACCAGCTCCAGCTCCGGCACCATCTACAACTAAAACCCAGGAATCCACCTCAACTACCACAACTGATACAAAAGATAAATAAGTAACGATTTGCCGGTTTCCAATTTCCTCATGATTGGGAGCTGTATCTAAGAAGCTCTGGCCTTCAGCAATGAAGCGCTAGAGCTTAAATGATACCTGAATGGGAAGCTATTTCAGAAAAACGCTCACCATAAGTGAAGTAAAAACGCTGGGATTGATTTAAAAACTTCAGAAATAAGTTCTCTCAGAATCTGACATTGCTCCTACTAAAAATCCATGAATATGAAGTATTTCCAAAAATATAAAATCGGGTACAGGATCATTCTTATTCTGGCCTTGAGTGGTAATTTTTCCGTCTTTGCCGCAAACATGCCCAATTCCCAAGAGTTGATTCAACAACTCGGAATTCAGCAACAGGACCTTGCGAGCTTAAATCAGGGAGAAATTGTTTTTTTCAATGTTGCAGAGAGTGACGAAAAAGAGTTAGCTGTAGGTGCTGCCATCTATTTGCCGGCAGCGCCGTCCAAAATTATCGGGTTTATCAAGAATAAAGGTCTGGCGTCCATAGATACCGCTGTCACTGCACGGGGAACTATTCCAACACGTGCAACACTGAATACGTTCAAAGGTTTCGGTTTCAGTGCAGGGAAAGATGAAGCAGCAAGCTTTTTGGCGGCGACAGCGGGTAGTCAATTTAACCTGTCTAGTCAAGAATTCCAAACTATAAAGGCTGCAAATTCCGGGCAGACTGATGCAGCATCGCAAACTTACCGGAAAATTTTATTACAACGTTGGCAGGCTTATCGCAAAAAGGGTCTGAAGGGAATCGCAACTTATGACCGTGGTGATGGCGTAGAAGCCAATCCTGGAGAAGAGCTGCGTAAAGCTACGCAGGACAGCAAAGTACTAACACACTATTTCCCTGAATTGTATAAGGCCTTGCTGAATTATCCATCCCCTTTGCCGGCCGGTGCCGAGGAAAAGTTTTTCTGGCTTAATCGTGAGGTCCAAAGTCGCCCTACGGCTATTCTTGTCCATCGCGTCATGTTGAGAATGGGGGCTGGCGAGGTGATTCTCTCCCGGCAATTTTATGCCGGGCATTCTTATAACTCTAATCAACTTACTGTTGTTTGCCTACCTTATCGCGACGGCTCCCTGGTTTTCTATATGAATAGAACCTTTACCGATCAAGTCGCAGGTAGTGGCAGCAGCCTAAAACACTCTATCGGAAACGAACAAGAGCGAGATGAAATAGTCAAGTTACTGAAAAATTTGCGTAAAGCCATACAATAAACGAACGATTTTAGCCATGCAACAAGGATAAATTTAGTTTTGGCGCTATTCGGCATCGAATATTTACCATTCAGCAGCAAGTGCTTATCAACAAAAGGGGCCTAATATTTTCGAGCCGTAAAATCGAGTCACCCAGTTAAAGTCCGAAAAATAGGTAATGCTCTCAAACCTTGCCTGAGTTACCGACTTTAGAATTATTAATTGAACTCGCTCAGACTTTCAGACTGAGCCAACCGGAGAAAAGCTATGATTAATACCGACCAAATTATGCCTGATATGCCCGTTGTTTGCTCCCAAGACGGTCAGTTTGCCACAGTCGACCATATGGAGGGACCGGGTACGATCAAGCTGAAGAAAGATGAAACCGGTCAGCATCATTACATTCCGGTAAGTTGGGTAACCTCAACCGGGGACGGCAAGGTTAAAGTAGATCGTCCAGGAGACGAAGCGATGGAGGAGTGGTCGACAGTTTCGCCAAATTACATAGACGAATGACTTTGCGTCATACACTATGAATTACAACCATTGGAGATTAAAAATGAAGCCGATCATTAAAATATTTTTCAAAGGGTTAATCGCTATTATCCCCTTTACACTCACTCTTTATTTGCTTTTATGGTTTGCCGGCACGGCAGAATTGGCGCTGGGAAATATATTCAAGTTTTTCTTCCCTGACAGTTGGTACATAAAAGGCTTGGGGTTTGTGTTAGGTCTCCCTCTAGTGTTTTTTTTCGGAGCCTTTCTGGAGTCTCTAACTTTCCGCAGCCTGTTCAATAATTTGGAAGAACTTGTTATCCAAATTCCTGTTGTTAAAAGCGTTTATACAACAATACGCGATTTCAGTTCTCTTTTTTCCAGCAAAAACAAAGGGAAATTTAAACAGGTAGTTCTGGTTAATGTATCTCCCGGCAATGGTCAACAAATAGGTTTTATTACTGTTTCAGATTTTGAAGAAGTTTTACATACTTTTATTGCCGATGACCAGATTGCCGTTTTTTTGCCATTCAGTTACCAGATGGGTGGCAACACCGTCATTATGTCACGGGAAAATGTAACAGAAATAGATATGTCTGTTGAGGATGCTCTGCGTTTTATCGCAACAGCGGGCGTTGTTGGCAATGTGAATGATGACAAAAATAATCGGTGAAGGTTTAAATTTCACAAAATGAAAAAATACGCCGAGGTCAAATCCGATCTTTGCGTAAAGCTTTAATAGTTTCCGGGGATTCAAATGGATACTTCAATACACACTATGCAGACATTATTTTGTCAATTAGGTTTAGCAATCGACGAGGAACAGATTAATGCTTTTATTGAAAAGTACAGACCGTTATCCAGTAATATTGCCTTGTCTGAGGCAGATTTCTGGAACGAAGCACAGTCTGTGTTTCTGGCTGAAGCGGTAGAAGAGGATTCGGATTGGTGCGAGCTCGTGGATGAATTAGATTGTTTGTTGAGAGAAAATTAAGCGGGCAATTATTGTTCAAGTTAAAAATTTCGATGATTCTCTATTCTTGATAACGCTTCCCTATTTACTTTGAACTTGTCTCTAGCAAATTTTATTCCAACCTAACTGAGTGAAAATCATCCATGTCATCTCCCAACCCAACCATCGCTATTCTCTATGCATTTGCTGCTAATTTAGGCATCGCAGCGGCGAAAACCGGTGCTGCTTTCTGGACTGGTTCAAGTTCTTTATTAGCCGAAGCGATTCACTCGTATGCCGATTGTGGAAACCAGGTACTACTGTTTATCGGTATGAAACGATCTGAAAAAGAAGCGACCCGCAAACATCCCATGGGGTTCGGGCGGGAATCTTATATCTGGTCCATGATGGTGGCTTTCATCTTGTTTTCCGTGGGCGGCGTCTTTTCCATTTATGAAGGATGGTTGCGATATACGCACCCGCATACCGTGGAAAATGAGGGTATTGCATTGCTCGTCTTGCTGATTGCGTTGGGTTTGGAATATTTTTCATTAAAAACGGCGCTGGCGGCAATCCAACAAGAGAAAGGCGCCCGCTCGATGTGGCAATGGTTTAAAGAGACTCAGTCCAGCGAACTGATGGTGGTTACCGGTGAAGACCTGGCCGCCTTGGCAGGACTCGGGATTGCGCTGGTAATGCTGGGTCTGACAATGATTACCGGCAATACCGCCTATGATGCGGCAGGTTCGATTTTAATCGGGGTTTTATTGATTACCGTTGCCGTCGTGGTGGGTACAGAAGTCCATTCCTTGCTGCTCGGTGAGGCGGCTGTTGATATCAGTGATAACGTACAGCACTATCTGGAGAGTCAGCCCTGTGTGCTACAGGTACTGAATGTATGGGCGATCAATCACGGCAATAATGTCATGGTTACTATTAAAGCCGAGCTCCAACCCGATATGGCCGTTGTGAATGCGGTGAATGAAATTAATGCCATGGAACGGCAAATCAAGCAAACGCATGCGCGGGTTAAATGGATATTCTTTGAGATTGATAATGCTGATTAAGTTATTTACGTTTACTTGCCTGGCTTTCTTGTCCCATGATGTCCCAACAAGTAATGAATAAAGCCGCAATGATGGGGCCTAGTACAAATCCTGTTAATGAAAACCAGGCTAATCCACCCAGAGTGGATACCAGTACCAGATAATCCGACATTTTACTGTCTTTACCTATCAGCCGTGGCCGCAGAAAATTATCAATCATACCAATGACTAAAATACCGACTGCCAAAACGATAATCGCATTTAACGTTTGACCTTGTAAAAATAGAATTACCGCAGCGGGCGCCCAAATTAGCGTGCTGCCTACAGGTAATAAAGATAAAACTATCATTAACATACCCCATAAAAAAGCGGCGGGAATGCCTACAAACCAAAATAAAAATCCCCCAATACTGCCCTGAATAACAGCGACTATTAACCCGCCTTTAACAGTCGCTCTGGCTACGCTGGTGAACCGCTCAAATAATTCTGTTTCGATCCCGTCACCTATTGGAATCAGAGAGATGAGTTTCCTTATCAATTGCTGGCCATCCCGCAATAGAAAAAACAGAATGTAGAAAGTCAAGGCAAATTGAACGATAAGACTTAACAGATTCTGGGTCAATGCGGGCACTTGTTGTGCGATATATTTTACGGCTTGTGCAAAGGCATTTCCTGCCGAAGCGCTTATCTGCTCAACGCTTAATGCTTCCATATGAGAAAGCTTATTGAATTTTGGCAAAAGAAGCGCGAGAGTCTCTTGAAAATAAACTTGGGGATTAATTTCCCCGCCTTGAATTTTTTGATAATAGGATTGTACTTTCCTCCGTAATCATCAAGGTTATGGTCAGCAAAGGGATAACAAAAACCAGAATAATCATCAGCATGGTAAAAAACAACGGCAGTATTTCCGAATTTTTAAAATATTGCCTAATCCGCTGATAAACAGGATCAAAAACTACCGCCAGAATGATGGCCCAAAAACAGGCTAATAAAAAATCTTTAATCAATAGGAAAAAAGATACCGTCACTAACAAAACAAAGGTCAGAAAAAGAATATAAGGGGTATTTTTTTGCATGGAAAACAAGTTTAAGGAAATGAATCGATTCGGCATCCTATCATAGCGATGATGAGTTTCCGAAACTGGTGGAATCCAGAGTGAATGCTATGAATCCGCCTTCATTAACTCAGGCGTAATAATGATATTACGCCTGGAATTAAAAGAGGTTTGACACCCAAGAGCAATGGCATCCTTATCAAGCGAGTGTTCTGACACTCGCTTCCCGCTCCCACTGACGTGTCTTGGCTGCGGCAATGAAGCGATCCAGGGTATCGATGGCAATCACCCGGCGTCTTGTTCGATAGCCGCTGTTTTCAGCAAGGCTTCGCCGCCCTTGTCAACGCCGATCGCTTTCAGATGACCGAAGGCGTCGCGCACGAAATCGATGGCGGCGGCTTCCTTGCCCAATAACGCGGCGGCTTCGTCGGAGAGAATGATGGCGACCGCGTCGAACATCACCGACGGCGTGCCGGCCAATTGACCATCGATTTTCAAAAGCGAGCCATCGGCGAGTTTCGCTTCGCCGATTTTCGCTGCAATAATCTTCACTTTTGCGCCTGCAGCAGTGACCGCCTGTTTGACAGCGTCGATGCTTGCCGCGTCCGATCCGTCCGCAATCAATACCCCGACAGCACGACCTTCGAGCGTATCCTTCATCTTGCCGATAAGTTGCAGCGCCGGGGATAGGTCTAACTCCTGAACTGCAACAGCAGCAGCGGGCGCCTGTGGCAGTTCGCTCATACCGAGACCGGAGGCGACCCGTTGTGCGAGGTCCTCTTCAATATGGCGCAGGTGACCGACCATGGCTTCACGGATATGCGGATGCTCGACCTTCGAGAGCTCAAAGACCAACGCGGAGGCAAGATGCGCCTGTTCGAAGGCGTTTTGGCTGCGATAGAATTGCCGTGCCTGGCTGTAATGATCGGCAAAGCTCTCCGCCCGAATCCGGCCCTTGGCGCCGGTTTCGTCCACCGTCGCACTGCGAAAGCCGGTCTCCGGTTGTTCGCGTGGGGAATCCGCTGCCAGGGTATTCGGTTCGTAGGATACGCGTCCGGCTGGTTGCGCCATTTGCATATGACCGTCGCGCTGGTGATTGGCGAACGGGCACTGCGGCGCATTGACGGGTATCTGGTGAAAATTGGACGAACCCAGACGGGATAATTGGGTGTCCAGATACGAGAACAGGCGCCCCTGCAATAACGGGTCGTTCGAGAAATCGATGCCGGGTACGACATGGGATGGGCAGAATGCCACCTGTTCAGTCTCCGCAAAAAAATTGTCCGGCCAGCGGTTGAGCACCATGCGCCCGATAACTTGCAACGGCACCCGTTCTTCCGGTATCAACTTGGTCGGATCGAGATGATCGAACGGGAAGGTCTCGGCTTCTTCTTGCGAGAACAACTGCACCGCCAATTCCCATTCCGGAAAATCGCCGGCGCTGATTGCATCGAACAGTTCGCGGCGATGGAAGTCGGAATCGGCGCCGGCAATCTTGACCGCCTCGTCCCAGAGGGTCGATTGCAAACCGAGTTTCGGCCGCCAGTGGAATTTCACGAAGGTCGATTCGCCCGCGGCATTGACCAGACGGAATGAATGAATACCGAAGCCTTCGATCATCCGCAGCGAACGCGGCAAGGTGCGGTCGGACATGATCCACATCACCATATGCATCGCTTCCGGTGTCAGTGAAATATAGTCCCAGAAGGTGTCATGCGCCGACGCTGCCTGAGGAAAGCCACGATCGGGTTCCATTTTGACGGCATGAATGAGGTCGGGAAATTTGATGCGCATCCTGAATGAAAAAGACCGGGATATTATTGCCGACCAAATCCCAATTGCCCTCTTTCGTGTAAAACTTGACGGCGAAGCCGCGAACATCGCGCGGGGTATCGGCCGAACCGGACCCGCCTGCCACGGTTGAAATACGCGTGAACAGCGGCGTTTGTTCGCCCACTTCGGTCAGCACTTTGGCGGTCGTGTATTTTTCCAGGGATTGGGTCAGTTCGAAAAAGCCATGTGCGCCGGTACCGCGGGCATGGACGATGCGCTCGGGAATTCGCTCGTGGTCGAAATGAGTGATTTTTTCCCGCAGGATGAAATCTTCCAGCAGCGTCGGACCGCTCGGATTGGCTCTCAGGGAGTTCTGATTGTCGGAAATCGGCAAACCCTGATTCGTCGTCAACGCCGGCTGATCGCCGGTGGCCGTCTGGTGCCACTCTCCGCCGTTGCCGACTGAAACGGCTTAGGTCTTCAGGTCCGGACTTTGCCGGTTTGCCCTTGACGGGTTGAACCCCTGTAGTTGCTTTGGTCATCATGAATCTCCAATTGATTTTGCGCGACGGCAACTTGCCGTCGCGACGCTGTGGGTAATGAACGCGTTGCTTTACTGGAAAAGCGCTCGCAAGTTAGGGGTCCGTTCGTCGTCGGCGATAGTGGCTGCTTGCGTGGCGGCATAGGACCTGTTGAAATTGCATGACTAAGTTGTCACGGTGAAATCCATTAGTAGTTCGGGACTTGCGCGCATCTTAGGTGTAATAAAACATCGTTTAATGGCTTGCCATTGCGCGACAACTTGCCGCGCAATCCCGGCAAGCTTTTTCGCAATCAGTCATTCCCAAGGTGGCACAGCTTTTGGCGCAGGCTTCACACACATCAGCACAAAGGCCGCAGTATTGTGCGACAAATTCCGAGCCGGACAATTGCAAGTCAGCCGAAGTCTGGCAAATCTGCGCACAGTTGATCATCAGCCGGAAATGGCTCGGTTCAACATGCTTACCGCCGGTTTCAAGACAATGGTTCATGGCGGTCTGCAAGCAAGTCTGATAGCACTTCGTACAGGCGTCGATGCAGGATTGCATAGTTTTAGTGTTCATTATTTTGCTCCTGGTTAAGATTAACAATAGTGGTTAGGCTTATATAGTTACTGCCTTTATTAGATTAAGCCGAAATAACTATGTGATATTTGACAGCTGGGGTCTGTGCGTTGTCGCACACTAACAGTAACCAGAGTTCGAGATATGAAAAGAAGGCAACCTTTTTAAGCTATGAAAGGCTCTATTCAGCCCTATTTCGCCCTAGCTGGGGTCACCCGCCATACGCTATTGCCAACGTCATCGGCGACAAGCAGTGCGCCTGCTCGGTCAACGGCCACGCCAACCGGACGGCCCAGCGCATCACCCTGCGCACTGACAAAGCCAGTGAGTATATCCTCAGGTGACCCGGCAGGGTGTCCGTCGGCGAACGGCACAAAAATCACTTTGTAACCACTTCGGGGTTGACGGTTCCAGGAGCCGTGCTGACCGATAAATGCCCCACCCACAAAGCGTTTTGGCAATAAGTTGCCTGCATAGAAGACAAGCCCCAGCGAGGCTGTATGAGAGCCAAGCGCATAATCCGGCGCAATTGCTTTAGCCACCAAGTCAGGCCGTGGCGGCTTCATTCTGGTATCGGTATGCTGGCCGTAATAGCTGTAAGGCCATCCGTAGAAGGCGCCGTCCTTCACCGAGGTCATATAGTCAGGCACCAGGTCACTGCCGATTTCATCGCGTTCGTTGACGGTAGTCCAGAGTGCACCGCTCTGCGGTTGCCAGGCAAGGCCATTGGGGTTACGCAAGCCCGAGGCAAATATGCGCGAACCGCCTGTTACCGGATCGACTTCCCATATAGCGGCGCGGTTGACTTCGTTTTCCATACCGTTTTCGCCGACATTGCTATTCGAGCCAACCGTGACATACAGATGAGAACCATCGCGGCTGGCGATCACATTTTTGGTCCAATGATGGTTGATCGGGCCTGCGGGCAAATCAAGCACCTTTACGCCGGGCTCATTGATCTGTGTTTCGCCGGTGCGATAGGGAAAGCGTACAAGTCCATCGGTATTGGCAACATAAAAGTCGTTGCCCACGAGCGTCATGCCAAAGGGAGAATTCAACCCCTTAAGGAGGACTTTTCGCGTTTCCGCGATGCCGTCGCCATTTGCGTCGCGCAACAGGGTGATGCGATTAGCGCTCGGTACGCCCACCCCCGCGCGTTTCATGACCCGCTTTATCAACCAGTTCTTAAGGCCTTTGTTATCTTCGGGCTTGGGTGGTGCATTGGTTTCGGCAACCAGTACATCGCCGTTGGGGAGCACATAGAGCCAGCGCGGGTGGTCGAGGCCGGTCGCAAAGGCGTTCACTGCAAGGCCATCGGCAGCCCTTGGCGTTATGCCTGCAGGCCAGCCTTTGGCTGGCGCTATGTTGACGGTGGGTAATAGCGTGGGATTCGGCGGCGGTAGCGTCGGATGGGGACCGATGCCCGCCTGTTCCGGTAATGTCGCCACGTCACCACAGGCGTCAAGATTCAGTATTAACAGGCAGACGAGCAGGCGAAAAATGAAAGGGTGGTGCATTGGCATCTCCAGTTGAGGGGTAAAGAGCGATTATTAAAGAAACAAATTGTCACCTGAACGCGTTACTTCCGAACAGGTTACGTCCATGGTGATCTGTTTTGCTGCATGGATTTCTTCTTTTCGAGAGGGTCTTGTATTTTGTGTAAACGGGTTATCGGTTACCACGGATTCATGCGCTCTTTAAACAGTAATATTAAATCTAACCGAAACATCAGACGCCGTCGGTACGATATCGCACATATTATCGCTACCGGTACTATGCTTCAGTTCCCCGACATTAGCATCGCTGACATAGAACTTAATATAAATTAAGTTGTTATCGCAATCAGTCGACACTCTTGGACGCTTGCCGTTTTTGCATACGCGGCAGTTGAAAGTTGAGGTCAGCGTTATGCTGTTAGTAAAGCCTCACCGTCATCAGGCAGTCGTACAGACTTAATCGGTATCTATCCTTGCCGCACATATGCGGTTCTAAATAGTCTACGCATTTAAGGAAAAGCTCTGAATCTATGTGCGTTAACGTACCGAACATATTCGGTTTAGCGTGTAGTATTATCGATAAGCGATGGGGAGTTACATTATTCCAGGCTTTGGTGATGACTATCTGGTCATGGCTAAATTAATTATCAGGAGACACTCATGAACAAAGATCAAGTAAAAGGCCGAGTCGAAGAAGCCAAAGGTAAAGTTAAGGAGGTCACCGGTAAAATGCTGGATGACGATGATATGGAATTAGAAGGAAATGTCCAAAAGAACGTTGGCAAAGTCCAGGCAGGGTTTGGTGGTCTTAAGGATGATATTAAGAAAAACAAATAAAATGAATACTGCTGGGCTGTGCAGGCAAGTCCAGACAGACTGGTCCGCTGCATAGCGGCAACGAGATATTCACAAATACTTTTTTCACAGGAAAGTAACAAAAATGAATCAGAAACTTGAAAATAATCAGCCAGGCGTAGTAATTGAAAACCCACCAGGAACATCAGATATCGATGTGAACTATATTGAGACACCAGCGCAAGATTTGAAGCATCCTGATGTGGATAATAGCCATATTACACCACAGGGAAAAACAATTAGTGATGAAATGTTAGGAATGATAGACAAGGTTTTGGCTTCGCTGAATGATTATGAAATTACAGTTGAAGACAAGAAACAGATTCTAAAAGGCGCAATTGAAAGATTAAATTAAAGATATGGTCAATTCAACCTGTTTGCGCATTGACAGGTGTGCATGGAATGCCGGCTATCGCTGACTCGGCATTGGGAGCCGATGTCATCGGTTGGAATTGCCGTTCGGACGTTTGACCCGACAAGTCCGGTTGGTAGAAGGACTTCATTAACCAGGCTAGAGGCAAGGCCGTGTATAAGGTGTGGATCGAGGTCATGAGGTTCAGCGCAGTCCTCAAGGGTGTAGTCTCGGTAGTGCGTAGCTTACCGGCGGCGCCACGGGATTTGGTGGTTTGGCGCTGGGTAAGTTCGCCAAGGATAAAACCGATGCCGCCCGCCAGCAGTAAAGTGGCCGGAGCGGTCACCTGTTGATGTATGTTTCGGACCAGCGTGGCAGTGCGAACTCCGACCCTCCGTTGACGGTTCAATAGCTCTCGCTCAGCATCTCCGATTTGAGTCCTCAGAGACTTGGGTTTGTTTCGCTTTAGAAGGTGGGCCGTAATCATGACTTCTCCATATCCCGTCGCTCAGAGGGCGTGGTCTGAAAGCTGCGAAGGGAGGGACGCGGGAAATTGTAGATAGCGGCTCTTACGAGCGTATCACGCCAAAGAGTATAAGCGCGATCAGCAAATTGGAAGCGACGGCAGCAGTGGCGCTACGTTGCCACGACGCCATGCTCGCCATGAGTCCTAGACAGGCACCGATCAGCAACACACCAATCATCACTCCGACCACGATAATGTCCACCAAGCTCTTGCCAGCCCGCTGCGTCTCCAGCGCGGCAAGCCGGAAGCGATCGTGGGTTAGCCCGCGCAGCTCATGCCATAGCGATTGAGCATCTTCCAGCATACCGGAGCCGCTCCCCGGATCGCCGTGCGTTTCAGTTTGAACAGGCGTTTCATGCTTTAAGGCGTCGTGCTTCATGAGGTTTGACGGTCTAACGGCCGCTCAACACGCGGCTCAGCAGAAAGCCGGCCGCCACTGCGATACCCACCGACGTTATGGGGTTGTTCGCGAACATAAACGCGGCAATCCTCCAGCAATTGCTGCTCGGCATTTTTGAGTTGCTCGCCTCTTTTACCTAGCGCTTCTGCGGCCTGATTGGTTGCGCTGGCGACCTTATCGACAGCCTCATTTGCGGAATTAGCCGCTTTGTCTATTATTTCCATGATGGTTTCCTCTCTATTTAAGCCGCAAGTCTCAATTGCGGCGTTCGGGTTCATAATATTTGACGTTCGGTCTTACGTCGGCTCAGCAGAAAGCCGACCGCTACTGTGTAACCCAGGGATTGTAGCGGACATAACTGAGGTATTTCTTCATCAATTGCTCCTCGGCTTTTTTCAGTGGGTCGCCTTTTTCGCCAAACGCTTCCGCGGCCTGATGGGTCGTACTGGCGAACTTATCGAAAGACTCATGTGCAGAATTAGCTGCTTTGTCTGTTGTTTCCATAATGGTTTCCTCTCTATTAGAGCCGCAGGTTATTTGCGGCGTTGGGTTCATGATGTTTGACGATCGGTCTAAGGTCGGCTAAACAGGCGGCTCAGCACAAAGCCGGCCGCTACCGCGATACTCACCGACGTCATGGGGTTCTCACTGATATAACCGCGGCAATTTTTCATCAATTGCTGCTCGGTTTTTTTCAGTTGTTCGCCTTTTTCGCCAAGCGTTTCCGCAGCCTGGCTGGTCGCATCGGCGATCTTATCGTAAGCCGCATGTGCGGAATCGGATACTTTATCTGTAATTTCCATGGTAATTTCCTCGTCTATTTAAGTTGTATTTCATTCTTGACTGACTTCGCATCTCCGTGCCGCTGCCACCGCTTTGGCAATATCGGCACTGGAATTCACGAAGCCGAGGGCTGCCTAAGCAGGATGCAATATTGGCAACACTCAACGTGCTTGGGCCTTCCTGGCCTTGACCGGCTCGGCTTCGCCTCTCTCCGTCTGCAACACGTGCTTGCGTTGGATCAACGCTGCACCTAGAGCGGCGGTGTCGACCTTGGCTTTCTTTGCCTTGGGAAACATTTTTTCCTCTTCTTCCTTTACATGATGATCGATGATCTCGCCGAGCACGGTAACCGTTGCGTCATAGTGGTCGTGCGCTGGCGTCATGGCCTCTAGTTGCGCAATGAGGTTCTTGGCTCCGGCATGCTCCACGTCAGCTTCGTCCATCAAATCGTTGTCCTGTGATAGCAGCACGTACCGCCGGGTAAAAGATTTCTTCCTCGGCTTGGGCATGGATGGTCAGCTCCATGCATATCTGCCGAACCACTTCTGCTTTTGCTTTATCGTTGCCATGACCCTTGGTGAGTTGGCAAAATCCGCAAACAGTTTTTTTACCTTCTTGTGATCTTCAGTGAGTAACGTGATGGCGTCCTCTTCGTGTTGCATGGCGGGTTTAAGTGCGGTCTTAATCATAACTTTGGCCTCAAAAATTTTAAAGGTCAGACTTGGGGGTTCCAAGTCACGCAGCTGTTTACAGCTGCGGAATGTCGCGGGCTGCCAACCTCCACGGACCAACTCAGAAGCTATGGCCACGGGCGATGGTTCGTCTCGCTGGTAGCCATAATAGGTTGGTCAGTCCGCAAAGTCGGTTCGTTATCGAACATTTCGTAGGATTTTTTTGCGGGCTCGGAAACGCCTGCGAATCGGTGACAGTAGCAGACCCCTAAAAAAGAAATTTGGGAGATCAAAATTATTTTCAAAAAGCCTGAGTCTGGGCAGATAAAGCAATTCATCTTTAATGTGCGACACCGCACCGACTCTAAGACGATTTTCCCATAGACTTTATCTTAGCTTGCATCATGATGTCTTTTAACAGCCTGTTTGAATGTAAGCCAAAATCAATAAATAGACATATATATACACGAATATATACACGAATATTTTAGGAGATGTGTCATGGGTAAATATTTTATAGGCTGGCTGGTAGGCGTGCCGGTGATTGTTTTGGTCATTATTTATTTGTTGTTCAATCATTAATCGGTCAGTTGTTGGTTAATCCACCTGCCGTCATTTAAAAGACTGTAAAGGTCGATGTGCCATCTCTGGTCGGCATGGTTTTGAAATCATCGGATGTTAAAACTTAATTGATCCTTTTGCATTTTTTATAAGGAATCCATTAATGATGACTGGTACTGTTCGAGCCGAACAGAATGCCGCCATCTATTTGGCGGCCGACTCAGTATTGGAACATTCAGCGGTCAATGTTCCCGACAAGGACAACACTGCGTTAACCACGGAAGTTCCAAAGGAAACCGAAGGTGATATCAAAATCACGGCTGCCATACGGCAAACTATGGTTAAAAATGAGACGCTATCAGTCAATGCGCAGAACATAAAAATCATCACCCGTAATGGCGTGGTGACTTTGCGCGGGTCTGTTGAAAGTGAAACCGAAAACATGAAACTGGAAGACATCGCCAAGCAAACGCTTGGTGTAATGTATGTAAATAATCAACTTGAAATTAAAGCGCCATAAAGGCCCAGGAGAACGACAAGACTAAAGCAGTTTTTTGTATCGCCCAAAACACCGATCAGGCATTCTCGAACGATGCGCTTTCTGCTTTAGAGCATCTTACTGCGCTTAAACTTGATGATGCTATTGAACGAAATCAAGAAAGAATCACATTGGAGATTTATTATGCATATCATTGAAACACTCGACAAATTGCTGAAAAATGAGTTATCGGCAACAGAAACCTATCAACAGGCTAGGGATATACTCCGCGAAGACGCCGAACTGGGTGACTCTGTGGCTTTGATGCCAATTTATGAGCATCATAAAGAGGCGGTTTCCAATTTACAGGCACTCATCAGTAGACTGGGAGGATCACCTGCTGAGGACTCAGGAGCGTGGGGAGCATGGGCGAAAATAGTCCTGGGTGGCGCTGATCTGCTGGGTAAAGAATCAATACTAAAGGCTTTGCAGGAAGGGGAAAAGAATGGTGCTGAGGATTATGAAGAAGCGCTGAAGATTCCCGAGCTGCCTTCGGATATACGTTCGTTGATTGAAACGAAGCTGCTGCCTGCTCAACAAGCGCATATACGCACTTTGGATCGGCTTTTGGGCGCGGAAACTGATTAGGTTTTCCAGCTTAGCACGCAGTTTCTAAATGAAGTCAGCGTGAACTCAAATTGATTCGCGCCGGCTTTATTTATTGCGTTACCGGCTTTTAAATAAAAGTTTTTGATGTTTTTAAATAGGAGTCACCTATGTCTATATTTAATGCTGAAGATTCAACAAGATCAAGCCTGGATCGCGTCCGTAGCTCCACCGCTGCCCATGTGAACGAAGAAATCGATCACCAAACGGATATAAATATTCACCATTATAAAGATAAAAGCAGGGCAGAAATTCTTGAGCGTATTCAAATGCTGGATAAGGAATGGGATATAGAGCGAGTGCTTGAGGTCAATGCCTCTACTTTAGCCCTATCCGGCCTGATACTTGGTTTAACCAAAAATCGAAAATGGTTATTCCTGCCTGGCATTGTTTTGCCGTTTCTCTTGCAACATGGATTACAAGGATGGTGCCCTCCCTTACCCCTATTGCGTCGGCTTGGTATCCGTACCCGGGGAGAAATCGACCGGGAAAAATACGCGCTTAAAGTCCGGCTGGAGAAAAGCTGAGTTGATTTTATTTTAGCATCAACTTTTGGTGCAACGAATACTGCTAAAAATCTGCTTGATTGACATCTATATTTCCGGGCAGGACTTTAGATTCACAGAAGTGGGGAATGCAATCAAATCGACAATTCCTAAAAATACAGCCCTGTTGAATTCATTAACCTAGTCAAAACCGGCGGATTCAAGCATCAAAAATATGCTCTGATACTAACCATTTCGTCAGTATCTACTTTCTTGTGGTCATGGATGTTTCTAGCATGATCTGAGAAATGCGAGCAGATCGTCATTGAGCTGATCTTTATGTGTATCGGCGAGGCCGTGAGGGCCACCTGGGTAGACCTTAAGAGTGGCATTTCTGATGAGTTTGGCCGAGGCGCGTGCAGTGGTGTCGATTGGCACGATCTGGTCGTCGTCACCGTGAATAATCAGGGTTGGCACATCAAACTTCTCGAGATCTTCGGTGAAGTCTGTCTCGGAAAACGCCTTGATGCAGTCAAGTTCGTTCTTGAGACCGCCCTGCATGGCCTGGAACCAGAATGCGTCGCGGACGCCTTGGCTAACCCTAGATCCCGGCCTGTTGGCACCGTAGAATTTCGTCGTAAGGTCCTTGAAGAACTGCGAACGGTCAGCAGCAACACCGGCGCGGATGCCGTCGAACGTTTCCATCGGTGTGCCGCCGGGATTGGCGTCCGTCTTGAGCCTCAGCGGCGTCACCGCGCCCAACAGCACGGTCTTGGCGACGCGACGGGTGCCGTGGCGCCCGATGTAGCGGGCAACTTCACCGCCGCCGGTCGAATGGCCAACCAATGTAATATCCTTCAGGTCTAGCGTTTCTATGAGCTGCGATAGGTCGTCGGCATAGGTGTCCATATCGTTACCGTTCCAGGTCTGGCTAGAACGGCCGTGGCCGCGACGATCATGGGCGATGCAGCGATAGCCGTTGGAAGCCAGGAAGACCATCTGGCTTTCCCAGGCATCGGCATTGAGCGGCCAGCCGTGACTAAAGACTACGGGTTGTCCCGTGGCCCAGTCCTTGTAGTAGATTTCTGTGCCGTCTTTGGTGGTGATTGTGCTCATGGTAGGATTTCCTATATTGTTTGACTTAAATTGTCTGCTTGGCTGCTACTACATATTACCGTGACATGATGGCCGTGTTGCCACCTATCTGATATCTGAATGGCAAATATACGGCAATCTGATCATCGGCAATAAAATGATGTTTCCCGATCGCTCAGGGGGTAGATTCTACAGGCGAAACTGAGCGCAGTCGGTGCGCCAACGAACATAGATTAAAAGATTTCTTTGTGAATTCTGATTATTCGTAGGGCTTCTCTTCATTCCGGATTAATCTTTTGATACTTGAGGGTGCCGGTAATATCGCTGGAGCCGACCTTACTGCTGAATTTTTCGTAAATCCAGCGATTGCCCTGCAGGCTCAAAGTCCCGATCAAATGACCTTCCGTTATAAATGGCGGCGTCTCAGGCAAAACGACTCCACCAAGGGCATACAGCCGCCCCATGCTTACCCCGGACACTTTCAAGCGCATGTCGAGCGCGGCCAGATTAGACGGCTTGGTGAGCTTGCCCTGTAATTGCCACTTCACGCCGTAAACCGGATCTGCATTGAGGGTGTCAACATCGGCGGTCACATCGGCATGCTTGATGGCGTCGGTCAAATGAATGCTGCCTTTGGTAATTAAAGATGTCCTGCAATTTCAACTGCCAGGACGATGGCTTATCGTCTTCCTTGAAAGTCCAATGCAGACCTTTCGGTGATGAAACAATGGAGTAAACGCAAGCTGCGCTGAGCCCTGACATGTAATTTATCAGATCAGTTGAGTCTTCTTCTGTACGCTGACGCACAGTACCCGATCAAGTCTGGCCACGACGCGCTGTGTCCGCGAGTAAGAACTTGCGCATTGTGCGACAACGTACAGACCCTGCCAAAAATACGGACTATGTTGTCCTGCATTGAAGGTGAAACACTATTTGATTAACAGTTTGCCGGAGAGAAATGATGACAAGAATGAACCAACAAACTTTAAAACCAGCCATGAATAAGGGCTGGAAAAAGCGTATTTGTTCTGAATAACATCGAACGCCTCCTAATGGGCAGGTTAAGGAAAGAGGAATCATTATGAAAGGTTTTGTGCAAGATATCGAAGATCTCGCTGTCAAGAATGACGAGTTCCGTCGGGTCATTTACACGGCAAAGCACTGTCAGCTCGTCCTCATGGCGTTAAAGCCCAAGGAAGAGATCGGTGCGGAAGTCCACAAGCTCGATCAGTTCTTTCGCGTTGAGGAGGGCGCCGGTGAGGCGGTTCTCGATGGTGTCCGGACAGCAATCCGCGCCGGCTTCGCGGTAATTGTCCCGGCGGGAACGAATCACAACATCATCAATACCGGCAACGTTCCACTGAAACTCTATACGCTCTATGCGCCGCCGAATCATCGGGATGGCGTCGTCCATCATACCCGAGAGGATGCCGAGGCTGACAACGAGCACTTCGATGGCAAAACGACTGAATAGAGATATGTGCGCCATCGCACCGATTTACATCACACATGCAGATTATGATTAAGGTGACTTGATCGACTCATTTTTGGATTTGTGCTTGAGCTGTATCGAGTGAAAATAAAACTGATCCTACTTAATACCCAAATAAAGGAAACTTTTATGAAAACCGGAAAAACTATCAACGAAATGTCTAACGCTATAAATGCCAACTCATTAGAGGTAACAAATCGGCAATTGTTTAAATTTTTCAGTCTACCCATTTGGGTGGCTATTGCCATGAGCATCAGCCTTGGCTCTGTTACCCAAACTGCAAGAGCAGAAAATACTGGAACCGAAGAGGGCCATCGGGGTTATAAGTATATCGAACCTGAAGTTCAAGGCACTAAAGACTCATCAACAGAAAAAACTACAGGTGTTGAAAATTCGATTTCAGGCGAGCAAAACTCACAAATTGATCGAAAAATTGAACCCGTCACTAAACCTACAGATGGTAAAGGGGTATACCCCACATTTTCCCAGGCTGATATCGATGGTGACCACTACATAACTAAATATGAATTGAAAAATTATCCTTATCTGTTGCAAGTATTCGACAAAGTCGACGCAGGTAAAGATGGCAAACTGGAACAACATGAATACCAAAACCTGGAAATGGAAACCAAACGGGAAGGTGAAATCCGGTAAATCGGAATTAGCATATTAACCTGGAGCCCTGAAACAGGCTTTTCTTTTGTTTTTTACTTTTCCAGGCCTAATAATTTCGAGTAGCCTGGAAGTGAACTAAATTTATTATTTTTTGATTTTATGGATCTTTCAACAGGCTTACCCTTTTGGCTGGTAAAAAATGGGCTACCGTACGATTATCCGCAATTAGCTAAAAATATTAATTGCGACGTGGTCATCCTTGGTGGCGGTATTACTGCTGCTATAAATGCCTTTATCTTGATTGAGGCTGATATTCCCTGTGTTCTGATAGAAAAAAGGAGCATCGGTCTTGGCAGTACCATTGCCACGACCGCTCTCCTGCAATACCAGATCGATACGCCATTAAGCAAATTGATTGAACTAAGGGGCGAAGAACATGCGAAGAAGGCGTATTTACTATGCGCAGAAACGATTGAGACTTTAGCCAAAATCAGTAAAAAAGTGGGATATAAAGATTTTGAAAGAAAAAGCAGCTTATATTTTGCATCCTATAAAAAAGATGTAGATCTGCTCAAAAAAGAATACGAACTGCATAAATCGCTAGGTCTGGATATTAAATACTGGGATGAAAATAAAGTTAAAGAAAAAATGGGCTTTTCCGCTCCGGCAGCACTTTATAGTGATCATTCCGCGCAAATCGATGCCTATAAGTTATGCCACCTCATTTTTCAGTACTGCATCAAGAAAGGACTGAAGGTATACGATCGGTCAGAAATAGTCGATATAAAACACAGCAAAAGCGGTGTTGCCATGAAATCCATCCAAGGCCATAAAGTCAATTGTAAGAAGTTGATTTATGCCACAGGTTTTGAAGTCGTTGACTTAATCGATAAAAAAATAGTTCAGTTACTGAGCACTTGGGCTATCGTTAGTCAGCAAATAGAACACAAAAAAGAATTTTGGCACCAAAACTGTCTGATCTGGGAATCGAAAGAAACGTATCTATATATACGAACAACAGCAGATAACCGGATTATGCTCGGAGGTCGGGATGAAGAAACCAATAATCCCAAGGTCAGGCAAGATAAAATGGAGTTAAAAACGCAACAATTAGCGGACGATTTTGCCAAATTATTTCCAAAACTCAGATTCCAACCTGAATTTTCGTGGGCTGGCACTTTTGGAGTCACGAAGGATGGTCTTCCTTATATCGGGCATTACGAACCAAAACCAAATGGTTTATTTTCCCTGGGTTTTGGTGGCAATGGCATAACATTCTCTGTGATTGCCGCGGAAATAATCAGGGACATATTATTGGAAAAAGCCAATCCCAACGAAGCAATATTCGCGCTTGATAGATAATCAGTTATTTTCTATGCCAGTGGCCGGGCCGGGTTGGAATGTTCCTATCTCTTTGCCCTGTTTGCGCGCCTATACGGCCATAACAACCTGCCCGACAGTTCCAACATGTGCCACGAAACGACATCGGTGGGCCTCAAAAAAGTTATTGGATCGCCGGTGGGTACCGTGATCTGGGAGAATTTTCAGGAGATCGAAGCTTTTTTCTTTTTCGGCCAGAATACCGGCAGCAACTCGCCACGTTTCCTCCATCCTTTGCAGGACGCCGTAAAGCGCGGTGCCAAGATCGTGACATTCAATCCGCTGCGCGAACGCGGCCTCGAAACCTTTGTCAATCCTCAAAATGTGGCGGAGATGCTGACAGACCAGGGCACCGAAATGAGCTGCCAATATCATCAGGTCCGCAATGGCGGTGATATTGCCGCCATTACCGGCATGTGCAAGCATATCTTCAATGCGGACGATGCGGCGCAAAAGGACGGCAAACGCGTACTCGACGTTGATTTCATCGCGCAGCACACGCACGGGTTCGAGGAATTCGAGCAGAGGGTCCGCTCGACCAACTGGGAAGATATTGAGCAGGAATCCGGCCTGACGCGGCAAGCTCTGAAAGATGCCGCCGACGTCTATATCGGCAGCGACAAGGTGATCGGCGTCTATGGCATGGGCCTGACCCAGCATAAATATGTTGCGGACAATATCGGTGTGTTCGTCAATTTCCTGTTGCTGCGCGGCAATATCGGACGTCCCGGCACGGATGCCTGCCCGGTGCGTGGCCACAGCAATGTGCAGGGTCAGCGCACCGTCGGCATTTCTGAAAAGCCCGCGCTGGTGCCGTTGGACAGGCTTGCCGAAATGTTCGGCTTCGATCCGCCGCGCGATAAAGGCATGAATACGGTGGAGGCCTGCGATGGAATGAAGACCGGTAAAGTCAAGGGCTTTATCAGTCTGGGCGGCAATTTCGTGCGGGCCATTCCCGATCGCGTGATCATGGAACAGGCGTGGGAAAGCCTGGAACTGGATGTGCAGATCGCGACCAAGCTCAACCGCAGCCATCTTATCAACGGGCGGAGCGCATGGCTCCTTCCCTGCCTTGGCCGGATTGAGGAAGACCTGCAGGAAAGCGGGCGTCTGGCCATCAGCGTCGAGGACAGTTTCAGCTGCATCTACGGATCGACAAGCCTGCAAAAACCGGCAAGCGATCATCTGAAGTCAGAACTCGCCATTGTCGCTGGCATGGCCAAGGCGACGCTGCTCCCCAACTCCAAAGTGAAATGGGACGAATGGACGGGCGACTACAGCAAGGTGCGCGATCTTATTGCCGAAACCTATCCCGACGAATTTTACGATTTCAACGCAAGGATGTTTCAGCCTGGGGGTTTCTGGCGTGGCAATTCGGCGCATGAACGCATCTGGAAAACCGATAGCGGCAGGCTGAGTTTACCTCACCCGAACGGCTGTCGCTCATCGGCGATGCGGATGACGGCATCGATCGCCGTGTCGACGGGTTAACGGTGACGCCGTTCAATATGCCGCCGGGTTGCATCGGCGGCTATTGTACAGAAATGAACCCGCTCGTCCCGCTTGACCATCATGATCAGCTGTCAAAAACCCCTGCCTACAAATTCGTGCCGGTGCGGATTGTGAACCAAGGCGAGCGGCAGGGATAACGCTTCGCAGCACTGGGCCGTCCCATAACAGACATGAGTGGAATAGGCGCACTAAGCCTTTTCAAGCCCGAAGTTTTGGGAGGGTAAAAACTTCGCTCCTGTACCGTCGATCATAGCTCGCTGCGCAATATTCTCCAGTATCGTTGAAGAGAAACAAGCTTCTAACGAGGAAATACAATCCACCAACGAAGAAATACAATTGGTAAATGAAGAGCTTATCACCGTCAATTCAGTACCTTATCGCGACTGCTCTCTGGTTTTCTATATGAATAGAACTTTTACCGATCAAGTCGCAGGTAATGGCATTGTGAGACAACTAAGGCAACTAAGCTCGAGACGGCGCAACAAGTGCCATGAAACCTGGGCCCATTATCCAGAAAGTTTATGTGCGCTAGCATACAGACAACACCTGAAATTTGAGTCAAAGTATCAGATTGTGAATGAAACGACAATCAAAAGACTCGTTCTAAAACAGGTTATTTGTTTGGATGATATCGGAATAATCGTCGTTATTGGCAACACAAAGCTAAATAAAATCAACATGAAAATGCCAGCTATTACCACAGAGAAAACCCTGAAAACTAAAGGTGAGTACATAGAAAGTACTGGCATCAGAATTTAAAGAGTGGAGTGCCCAGATTGACCTGTTAGCAGCCAAGGCAGAAAATGCAGAGGAAGATGTGAAGCTCAAGTACGCCGGAAAACTTGATGCGCTATGTGCCAAACAGCATACAGCTGCTGAAAAATTGAAAGAGTTGGAGGAAGCAAATAGCGATGAGCAAATGTATTCACTGGCAGCCACGATTGACGACCTCTCGTTTTTTTGTGGAATGGCGCTCGTAACTAGGTTGAAATCAATTCTCGGGTAGCCCTGCGCATATTTTTAAATTGCGTCAGAGTGTGCGTAACGGGCAAGGCTTCGACTACTTTTTGTAAGAGAAAACTGTGAACCATACAAAAACCAGCGAGATAAAAAAAGTGCTTATGGACGACAACGCACAATGGATGGAAGATCCGTTCTGGTATAAAGATGCCATTATTTATGAACTGCACATCAAAGCTTTTTTTGACAGCGACAATAATGGCACAGGGGATTTCGCCGGATTAATCCAAAAGCTCGATTATCTTCAGAATTTAGGGGTGAACACGCTCTGGTTGTTACCCTTCTACCCCTCGCCAATGCGCGACGATGGGTATGACATAGCCGACTATCACAAGATCCATCCGGAGTACGGCAGCATGGCCGATTTCAAGCAGTTCATGAAGGAAGCGCACCGCCGCGGATTCAAGGTCATCACCGAACTGGTCATAAATCACACTTCCGATCAGCATCCGTGGTTTCAGGCCGCGCGCCGGGCACCTGCCGGTTCGAGCAAGCGTAACTTTTACGTATGGAGCGAGACCAACCAAAAATTTCCCGAAACGTGCATTATTTTCAAGGATACCGAGAAGTCCAACTGGACTTGGGACGATGAAGCCCATGCTTATTACTGGCATCGTTTCTTCTCCCATCAACCGGACCTTAACTTTAATAACCCGCAGGTGGTGAAAGCAGTCATCAGAATCATGCGCTTTTGGCTGGATCTGGGCGTGGACGGTGTACGTCTGGACGCGATCCCTTATCTGTGCGTGCGTGAGGGAACCCAAAACGAGAATCTGCCGGAAACGCACGCCGTTATAAAACAAATGCGCGCGGTGGTGGATGCGGATTACCCTCACTGCGTTTTTCTTGCCGAAGTCAATCAGTGGCCGGAAGACGTACGCGACTACTTCAGTGACGGCGATGAATGTCACATGGCTTACCATTTTCCCCTCATGCCACGAATGTACATGGCCATCGCTCAGGAAGACCGTCATCCTATCGTCGATATCATGCGACAAACCCCGGATATTCCGGAATCTTGCCAATGGGCCATTTTTCTGCGTAATCACGACGAGCTTACCCTGGAGATGGTCACTGACAAAGAACGCGACTACATGTATCAAACGTATGTCGGTGAACCTCGTGGACGCATAAACGTTGGCATCCGGCGCCGACTGGCACCCTTGATGGATAATGAAATCGACAAGATCAAGCTGATGAACAGTTTGCTGCTGTCCATGCCTGGTTCGCCCATCATCTATTACGGCGACGAGATTGGCATGGGGGACAATTTTTTCCTGGGCGATCGTAATGGCGTGCGTACGCCCATGCAATGGAGTCCGGATCGTAACGGAGGCTTCTCACGCGCTGATCCGCAACGCCTGTATCTGCCGCCTATCATGGACCCGGTTTACGGCTACGGGGCAGTTAATGTGGAGGCACAGCTGCGCGAACGTGCTTCGCTGCTGAATTGGATGCGGCGTGTACTGACCTTGCGCAAAAATCATCAGGCATTCGGTCGCGGTAAACTGGTTTTTTTACACCCCGGAAATCGCAAGATACTCGCTTATTTCAGACTATATCAAGACGACATTATCTTGTGTGTGACCAACCTGTCGCGCGCCGCGCAGGCGGTCGAACTCGATCTTTCAGCTTATAAGGGATACGTGCCGATAGAATTGCTGGGACGAGCGGCTTTCCCGCCCATTGGCGAATTGCCCTATCTCCTCACTTTGCCCGGGCATAACTACTATTGGTTCCAGCTGGTCAGTGGCAAAGAGGTTCCGGCCTGGCACGAGGAACACTTGCTATCAGAAGAATTGCCAACGCTGGTGTTGTTCGACGGTTGGCACAGCTTCTTCCGCGATCGGGTTGTACCCCGGCGTATGGCCCTGGCTGGGAAGGTTCGTACCCAGCTCGAAGAAAACGTATTGCCGCACTTTATTGCAGCTCAACGCTGGTATGGCGCTAAGAGCAAGTCGATTCGTCGTGTGGCCATTAGTAATTATGCCGAGTGGGATAATACGGATTATAAGTGGTTGGTAACCCTGGTCAGTATTGAAGTCAAGGTCGGCGAGGCACTTACCTATTTTTTACCCCTCGCACTAGCGTGGGAAAATGGCGACGAAGAACGCCTGCATGCCATGTCGTCAACCACGGTGGCAAAAGTGCGCCAACAGGCGCAAGTTGGTATCCTGGGCGATGCGTTTGCTGACGGGGCATTTTGCCGGGCGCTGGTACAGGCCATCGGTGAGCGTCAAGTGCTGCATTGCCAACAAGGCATCATAAGCTTCTCGCCCACCAGCGCTTTCGCTGCATTCGCAGGGGAGGTATCCGCCAATCTACCCGTTCGGCCGCCTGGCACACAGGGTTGTAATACTACAGTCGTTCTGGGTGAAAAATTATTCCTGAAAGGTTATCGACATCTACAAATCGGGATGCAGCCGGAGTTTGAGATCGGACGTTTTTTAACTGATGTGGGGAAATTTCCCAACACAACGCCAATGCTCGGCTTAGTGGAGTATCAAGACAGTTATGGTAACAACATGACGCTTGCTTTGTTGCAGGGCTATGTCGAAAACCAGGGCGACTTCTGGAGCTATACGCTGGATTACGTGGGGCGTTTTCTGGAAGAATGGCGCACCGTTGCACCGCCGGAATCGGCCGTGCAATCACATAGCGCCTATCTGGTTCTGGTTCGCACGCTTGGTCAGCGTACTGGAGAGCTGCACAATGCGCTTGGTCAAACGACGGAGGATTCTGCCTTTGATCCCGAGCCAATTACCGACAACGATCTCTCGGACTGGGTACTGCGGGTGCAAGTGGAGGCTGTAGCCACTTTGAATCTGCTTGAGCATCAGGAGAAGGGGCTTGCCGAATCAGTGCGCAATATAGCGCAAACGTTGCTTACGCAACGCAAAGCTCTTGAAGATCGAATTCAGACTTGTATTTCCGGACCGATTAAATCAGTCAAGACCCGCTACCATGGCGATTACCATCTGGGGAAAGTGCTGCTCAGGCAGAATGATTTCATACTCATCGATTTTGAAGGCGAACTGGCGTGGCCTTTCCCCGAGCGTCGCCACAAACACTCGCCTTTGAGAGATGTAGCCGGCATGCTGCGATCGTTCAACTATGCCGCTTACACCGCACTTGCGCACGCCACTGCTGAACAATCCAAGGATTTGTCAAAGCTTGAACCTTTGGTGCTAGCTTGGGAAACCGATGTTAGGCGCACATTCCTTGCAGCCTATGATGAAGCAGTTCACAGTTCCGGGCTTTTTACAACAGACGCATCTCTATGTGGTCTACTCGATCTGTTTCTGCTGGAAAAGGCCCTTTACGAGGTGCGCTGTGAACTTGAAAATCGCCCTGACTGGGTAGTCATCCCGCTACGAGGCCTCTTGTCGCTACTGCAATCAACGGTCTAGCGATATGCAGTATGTTCTACAGACAGGTCAGCCGGATGAGCAATTTTTGACAATAACAGATATATTTCTAAGGTGAATAATTCAGACGAGGAGGTATCAAGATGGTTAAGACGATAACGGCGATATGGCCGGGGCGACCCTATCCGCGCGGTGCATTTTGGGATGGCGAAGGGGTAAATTTTGCTATTTTTTCCGAGCATGCCGAAAAGGTCGAATTGTGCTTATTCGATACCAAGGGAAAAAATGAAGTCCAGCGCGTCGAACTCAAAGAGCGTAGCGATTTGGTCTGGCACTGCTATCTACCGGAAGCCCGTCCCGGACTGCTTTATGGTTTCCGGGTGCATGGACCTTACCGGCCAGAAGAGGGGCACCGTTTCAATCCGAACAAGCTGCTGATAGAACCCTATGCAAAAGATATAGTGGGGACGCCGCTCTGGAGCGACGCCCATTTCGGCTATCGCATAGGCGCCAAGGACGTCGATCTTTCTTTTAGTCGCCGCGACAATGCCAATGTCATGCCGAAGTGCCGGGTTATTGATCAGGCCTTCGCCTGGGGAAATGATCATCCCCCCGACATTCAATGGTGTGATATGGTGATTTATGAGCTGCACGTCAAAGGCTTTACCATGCAACATCCTGATATTCTGCCCAAGTTGCGCGGCACCTATGCCGGATTGGCGATGGACCCCGTAATCGAGCACCTCCAACGGCTAGGCGTTACGACCGTTGAACTGATGCCGGTGCATGCTTTCCTCGATGATCGCCATCTGGTCGAACGAGGCATGCGCAATTACTGGGGATATAACTCCATAGGCTTTCTGGCGCCTGATTCCCGTTACTCGGCCAGCGGTCAAATAAGTGAGTTTAAAACTATGGTAAAGACCCTCCATAAGGCTGGCATTGAGGTCATTCTGGACGTAGTCTACAACCACACCGCCGAAGGTAGTCATCTAGGCCCAACACTGTCTTTCCGAGGTATTGACAATGCTTCCTACTATCGCCTGAATGATGATCGGCGCTATTACATGGATTTTACCGGCTGTGGCAACACCCTCGACATGCGCCAGTCGTGCGTACTCCAGTTAATGATGGACAGCCTGCGTTATTGGGTACTGGAAATGCATGTAGACGGCTTCCGTTTTGATCTGGCGTCCTCTCTGGCAAGAGAATTACACGAAGTGAACCAGCTTGGCACTTTCTTCAATACCATCCGTCAGGATCCCGTGCTGAGCACCATCAAGCTGATTGCCGAACCCTGGGATCTGGGCGAAGGCGGTTATCAAGTGGGAAACTTCCCGTTGGGCTGGTCGGAATGGAACGATAAGTATCGCGATTGTATTCGAGCCTACTGGAAAGGCGATGAAGGCTTGATCGGGGAACTGGCGCAACGCTTGACTGGCTCCAGCGACCTGTACGAGCGCAGTGGGCGGACTCATGCCAGCATCAATTTCATCAGTGCGCACGACGGGTTTACCTTGCATGATCTTGTGACTTACAACGACAAGCACAACGAGCCAAATCAAGAAGACAATTCCAGTGGTACCGACAATAACCGTTCCTGGAATTGCGGCGTCGAGGGAGAAACCGATGATCCTGAAATTAATGCCTTGCGTGCCAGGCAAAAGCGCAATCTGCTCGCAACTCTGCTGTTTTCACAGGGGGTTCCCATGCTGCAGGCAGGCGACGAGATTGGGCGTACCCAGCAGGGCAATAACAACGCCTATTGTCAGGATAACGCGATTAGCTGGCTCTCATGGGAACTGAAGAAACAGGATCAGGATTTGCTTGCATTCACCCAACGTATTATCAGCTTGCGCAACGAGCATCCCTTGTTTCGGCGACGTTATTTTTTTCAGGGGAGCCCTAATTACGGCGGTGAGATAAAAGATATCATCTGGCTCAATCCCGATGGCTCCGAAACTAGAGATGACGACTGGAATCAGGCATCTTCACATTGTCTTGGCGTTTATTTTGCCGGGGGCAAACTGATCGAAACCGACGGGCGCGGACGGCGTTTAAGGGATATTAATCTGCTGTTGCTTCTGAATGCGCATTATGAGGAAATCGCATTTATGTTGCCGAAATTCGAGGAACATGACCATTGGGATGTGCTGATCGACACGCAGGATGCTATCGGTACGCCGGATATTTCACGTTACAAGACAGGGCAAGCTTGTCCATTGGGCGGACGCTCGCTGGTGCTACTGAAACAGGCGTAGACAACATGAACCTAAAAAGCGCAGTTGCAATGCCTGGAAAGCCGTTCGTGCTGATGTATAGAAGCATGAACGGCTTTCCAGGCATTCACTCACTGGGTGATCGGTCAAAAATCCCGCTCACCCTTCTATACATCAGGGCGAACGGGATTTTTGATCATGTTACTGCGTTTTTTAGGATGAAACGTGTGCACGACATGACATTTTGGGACATTGTGGTCTCCGATCTATGAAACATCCTGAGACGCCCGCTGAGCTTGCCGCTTCCCATGACATTGCGGCTGAGAGCACATCTGCTGCTGCACCGGTTACGCTTCCGTCGGCACACGCGGATAACGCCTCTCGCTGGCTATTGAAGGGGGATGACGGTGAGCGTGAAGAAGCGTTATTTCAGCAGCCCGCGCCGCGCATTCCATTGTCCACCTATCGCCTGCAATTCAACCGCGATTTCACCTTTAAACAGGCACGTGAGATTGTTCCTTATCTGAGCGCGTTGGGAATTTCTCACCTTTATGCTTCGCCTTATCTGAAGGCGCGGCCAGGTAGCCGGCACGGCTACGATATCATTGATCACAATGCCCTGAATCCCGAGATCGGCACTTACGAGGAGTTTGAGCAGCTTTGTGCAACCCTCGCCGAACAAGGCATGGGGCAGATACTTGATGTGGTGCCCAATCATATGGGCGTTCAGGGCGGGGACAATGCCTGGTGGCTGGACGTACTGGAAAACGGCCAGGCATCCGCTTATGCAGGTTTCTTCGATATTGACTGGTCACCGATAAAGCTTAAGCTGCACGGCAAGGTGCTATTGCCGGTATTGGGCAACTCTTATGGTGCGGTACTGGACAATGCCGAACTACAACTGCGCTTTGATAAGGTATGCGGTGAATTCGGCATTTATTACTACGAGCACCACTTCCCGGTGGATCCGGCCGAATACCCGCAAATTATGGGGTATCGCATGGATACTTTGAACGAAAGGTTGGGACAGGACAATCCGTTACTGATGGAATACCAGAGTCTGGTCACTGCGTTCCATAATCTTCCTTCCCGAGATGAGGGTTTATACGAGCGTCAGCTTGAGCGAAGGCGCGACAAGGAAGTGTATAAACGTCATTTTGCCGGTCTGGTTGTGCAATCTTCGGACATCGCCGAATTTCTGGAAGAGAACCTGAACATCTTCAATGGCACAGCAGGTGAATCATCCAGTTTCGATCAGCTCCACCACTTGATTGAGGCACAAGCTTACCGGCTGGCTTTCTGGCGGGTGGCCTCGGACGAGATTAATTACCGGCGGTTTTTTGATATCAACGATCTTGCCGGGCTGCGCATGGAGAACGACGAGGTTTTCGATGCGACCCATCAGTTAGTGCTGCGGCTGGTTCAGGAAGGCAAACTGGAGGGCTTGCGTCTGGATCATCCGGATGGACTTTACGATCCGGAAGCGTATTTTTGCAAGTTGGTCGAGCAGTGCAGCCGCACGGGGCACGTGCCTTATCTGGCGGTGGAAAAAATTCTGGCGGTACACGAGGATTTACGCTCCAGCTGGCCGGTGCAGGGTACTACGGGCTACGAATTCACTAATCTGCTCAATGGGCTGTTTGTGGATACCGGTGCCGCCGGACGCATGAATCGCCTGTATAAGAGCTTTATCGGAGAGCATGTCAATTTCGATGATCTGCTCTACCGTTCCAAGCAGTTGATCATGAAGACTGCACTGGCGGGGGAGCTGAATGTATTGGCTAATCTGCTCTCAAAAATCGCCGAAGCCGACCGCCATACCTGTGATTACACGGTGCACGGATTGCGTACGGCATTGGCTGAAATAGTCGCCTCCTTCCCGGTTTATCGTGGTTACATCAGCGCCCGCGAAGTGGCGCCGGAAGACCGCCGTAACATCGATCAGGCAACGGCGGCGGCTAAACATAGAAGTACAACGGCAGATACCCGTATTTTTGATTTTCTGCGTGACGTGCTCACACTTGCCGCAGCAGATGGAAAGTCACCGGCGTACTCTGAGCAGGTACTCGCATTTGCCATGAAATTCCAGCAATTCACCAGCCCGGTTATGGCGAAAGGGCTGGAGGACACCAGTGCCTATATCTATAACCGCTTGCTGTCGCTGAACGAAGTCGGCGGCGATCCGCGTCAATTTGGAGTGACTCTTACCGCATTCCATCGTGCCAACCAGGCGCGCGCAGAGGATTGGCCGCATTCGATGTTGACCACTTCCACTCACGATACCAAACGCAGCGAGGATGTACGCGCCCGCCTTAATGTGCTGTCTGAATTACCGTCTGAATGGCGGCTGGCACTAAAACACTGGAGCCGCGCCAACCGGAGCCTCAAACAGTCGGTGGACGGAATGCTGGCGCCCACACCCAACGATGAATATTTCATCTATCAGACATTGCTTGGTATTTGGCCGGCTGGTGAACCGGACGTAAATGAAATGGCACGTTTTGGTGTCCGGATAGCGGAATATCTGGTCAAGGCAGTGCGCGAGGCCAAGGTCCATACCAGCTGGATAAACCCGAATACGGCCTATGAAGATGCAATCCTGGCATTCGCCGATGCGCTAATAAAGGCGCCTGCAGAAAGTGCATTCCTTATGGATTTTCTGCCTTTTCAACGGCGGATTGCGCGACTAGGAATGTTCAACAGTCTGTCGCAGACATTGATCAAGCTAACTGCACCGGGTGTACCGGATATTTATCAAGGTTGCGAATTATGGGATTTCAGCCTGGTGGACCCGGATAACCGGCGGCCGGTTGATTTCGGCTACCGCCGAACCCTGCTCGATGCATTGCAGACGCTTGCCACGCAGACATCTGAACAACGAAAAACAGGGGTAAGCGCGTTATGTGATACGCTGGAAGATGGCAGTGCAAAATTGCTGGTCGTCAAGTCGGCGCTGGCGTTACGGGAACGCTGGCCGGAAGTGTTTCAGCAAGGAAGCTATTTGCCGCTGGCAGTCAAGGGAGAACATGCTGCCCATCTATGCGCCTATGCATGCATTGCTGGTGGACGTACCGTCATTACGGTGGCACCACGTTTTTTCGCGGGTCTGCTGGGTGAGACCAATACACTTCCTTTGGGAGAAAAGGTTTGGGGTGATACAACAGTGGAAATGCCTTTTCATCGGCGCGATAACCAATACACATGTGTCTTCACGGGGAAAATGCTGAAGCTCGAACAGAAACTGTCCGGTTGGCGCCTGCCCGTCGCACAATTACTGGCAGAATTTCCGGTGGGGCTGATCATCGGTGAAAGCGTGCAAACCAGAGTCTTGAGCAATGGGTCAGCGGATAATTTGTAAACAATTTGATGCAGCAATAATTGAATTTTTAATGGTTTACTTGGAACAATAATTATGAGCGAACAGATAACTACCGAATTAGTCAATGGCCGCCGATTTCCAATTGGGGCGGAGCGAGTGCCCGAAAAAGGCGTGCATTTTCGTGTCTGGGCACCTGAAAGAAAGACAGTGAAACTGGTCATTAATTCTCAAGGAGAAGATGTTGATCCTCCCCATCCACCGACCGAAATTGAACTGCAAAATGAAGGAAACGGTTATTTTTCGGTCATTTTGCAAGATGCTTGCATAGGAAGCTTGTACCGCTACCTGCTGGATGATGACCCGCAACCATACCCTGATCCCGCCTCGCGTTTTCAACCCCAGGGTCCGCACGGACCCTCGCAAGTGGTCGATGCATTAACCTTCGACTGGACGGACGCCGCCTGGCCGGGAATTGAAGCCCAAGGCCAGGTCATTTATGAGATGCATATCGGCACGTTTACTCATGAAGGCAATTGGGTCGCAGCGGCCAAAGAACTGCCTGAACTGGCCGCATTGGGCGTGACTGTGTTGGAAATCATGCCGGTGGCCGATTTTCCGGGACGGTTCGGCTGGGGTTATGACGGTGTCAATTTGTTCGCGCCGACCCGGCTTTATGGAACCCCGGACGAATTTCGCTATTTCGTTAACCAGGCTCATGCCGTGGGTCTCGGCATCATTCTGGATGTGGTATACAATCATTTGGGCCCGGATGGCAATTATCTGGGGAAATTCTCCAGCGATTACTTTTCTACTCGCTATCAGTGCGATTGGGGGGATCCGCTAAATTTTGATGGACCAAACTCAAGCGCCGTACGTGATTATGTGCTCGCCAATAGCAGGTATTGGGTTAAAGAGTTCCACCTTGACGGCCTACGTATTGATGCAACCCAGCAAATTTTCGACAGTTCCGCTGAAAATATTATTGCCGCAATCGTAAAGGCAGTGCGTAGCGCCGGAGCTCCGCGCCTTACCTTTATCATTGGCGAGAATGAGCCTCAGGATACTAAATTGTTTTTGCCTCTCGAACACGGAGGCTTAGGTCTGGACGCGTTATGGAACGACGATTTCCACCATACCGCAATGGTAGCGATGACAGGGCGTGCAGATGCTTACTATAGCGATTATCGGGGCGCCGCTCAGGAATTTGTATCCACATTGAAGCGAGGTTTCTTGTATCAGGGTCAATGGTACTCATGGCAAAAAAATACGCGCGGAACCCCGGGACTGGATATGCCACCGGCCAAGTTTGTCAACTTCATACAAAATCACGATCAATTGGCCAATTCCGGCAGTGGCAAACGCGTCCACTTATTGACCAGTCCTAACCGCTACCGGGCTTTGACAGCCCTGTTCTTATTGGCACCGCAGACACCTATGTTGTTTCAAGGCCAGGAGTTTGCCGCCACCAGTCCGTTCTTTTATTTTGCCGACCATAAAGATGAAATTGCCCAATTGGTGGCGCGAGGACGCGCTGATTTTTTGGCCCAATTTCGTGCCTTGGCAACACCCGAAATGCAGGCCAGACTGCCGGATCCGGGCGACCCGCAAACGTTTACCCATTCAAAACTGGACTTAAATGACCGCAATCTGCATAAGGACGAATATGCCTTGCACCGCGATTTATTAAGCTTGCGCCGAAACGATCCGGTGTTTCAGGCCTGTCAGCAAAGCCGCCGCATTGATGGGGCAGTGTTAAGCCCGGATGCGTGGGTGATACGTTTTTTTGGCGAGAATCCAGGTGATGACCGTCTTTTATTGGTTAACCTGAGCCGGGATATTCATCTTGTTCCGGCTCCGGAACCGCTATTGGCTGCGCCGAAGGATTGTGTCTGGGATGCAATGTGGTTCAGCGACGATCCTCATTACGGCGGCATGGGCATGCCGCCTTGGCCCATGAAAGGCAATTGGTATCTTCAAGGCGAATCCGCTGTTGTGCTACATCCTGTTATCCAGGCAAAGGAGAGTGTTAATCATGAATAGCGATATTGTTATTAAAACGAAGTGGACCGGGAATCCTGCCGAACAGGAAGAGTTACTAACACGCGAATGGTTAGTCACGAACGGTCTTGGCGGCTATGCGTCCGGAACGATCTCGGGCGTGCCCACCCGCCGTTTCCACAGCCTTTTAACCGCTTCGCTTTCTGATCCTCAAGGCCGCTACGTGATGCTCAATCAACTCAGTGAGTTGGTCCGGTTTCCTGATGGCAGCAGCGAGAAAATAGGTGGAATCGAATTGGCGGACGGATCGCTCGATCTACACGGTATGTCCAGTCTGCGCGAATTTCGCCTGGAATCCGGGTTGCCGGTATGGCGCTATGAACTGGCAAACCATGTGATTGAAAAATCGATACTGATGCCGTATATGACCAATACGGTTCATGTGGGGTATCGCCTGGTTTCAGGAACAGGGCCGGTAAGGCTTAAGATTCGGGTAGCCGTGCATTTTCGTCGCCATGATGCTTCTTTGGCCGAAGGACTACCCATGGATTCCTACGATCTTAAAGCCTCTGCCGGACGTATTGAAATTCAAGGGTTTCCAATTCCGCCCTTACGTCTTTACGTCGATGGCGAGAACCCGGCATTCACGATTGAAGCTAAACGCTTTAGCGACATTCTTTACCGTATAGAGGAACAAAGAGGCTATGAAGCTCAGGGTAATCTATGGAGCCCCGGTTACTTTCGCGTTGATCTTGTTGCCGGTAAAGATGTTACCTTGATAGCTTCTTCTGAAAGCTGGGAAAGCATCAGGGCGCTGTCTCCCGCAGAGACGTTTCAGGCCGAACTGGAGCGGCGTCGACGTTTGCTGGCGGCAGCGCGTCCGGAATTGGCTAAAGGTTTGGCCAAGCAGTTGGTTCTGGCAGCCGATCAGTTTATTATCGCGCCGATCGAACGGGTTGCCGAAACAACGCGTACCCGTGCAACCGGTGGCGATGTGCGTACCATCATTGCCGGTTACCACTGGTTTACCGATTGGGGGCGGGACACCATGATCAGCCTCGAAGGCCTGACGCTGACGACAGGACGGCAAATCGAGGCGGGGCATATTCTGCGTACTTTTGCCCATCATCTGCGTGACGGCCTCATTCCCAACATGTTCCCGGAAGGTGAAAGCGAGGGCGTGTATTATACCGCCGATGCGACACTCTGGTTTTTCCACGCGCTGGATCGTTATATCGAACATACCGGAGATCGGGACTTGCTCAAGGAATTGCTGCCCAAGCTGTTGGATATCATTGACCATCACATTCGGGGCACGCGCTTCGGTATTCATTGCGATCCCGGCGACAGTCTGCTTGTCCAGAACGATCCGCGTTACGCCTTGACATGGATGGATGCCAAGATGGGTGATTGGGTCGTCACACCGCGTCGCGGCAAAGCGGTTGAAATCAACGCATTGTGGTACAACGCGCTACGCCTGATGGAAAAATGGATGCAAGAGGAAAACCTAAGCTCAGGCGCGATCGAGATTGCAAAGCGTGCCGATGTCACCCGGAACAGCTTTAATCAACGGTTTTGGAATGCAGAGACAGGACACCTGAATGATGTGGTCGACGGTGAAAACGGTAAAAACGACCCGGCGTGCCGGCCCAATCAATTGTTCGCGCTATCGCTATCCCATCCGGTATTGGATCAAGCGCATTGGCAATCCGTATTTCAGGCTATCAAAGACCGGCTGTTGACGCCGGTGGGGCTGCGAACGTTGTCCCCGGATCATCCCGACTATAAAGCCGATTACCATGGCGACCTTCGCACTCGCGATGCCGCTTATCATCAAGGCACTGTCTGGCCCTGGCTACTGGGACCCTACACCGATGCCTGGTTACGCATTTATCCCGAACAGCGAAAAGATGCCAGCGACTTTCTTGATCAATTATTGGAGCGACATTTGCATGAAGCCTGCATCGGCTCCGTCAGCGAAGTTTTCGATGCCGAAGGCTTATTCACCCCACGAGGCTGTATCGCTCAGGCATGGAGCGTAGCGGAGATCCTTCGTGTCTGGGTGAAAGTAGCTGAAAATCACAAGAGTGGTTAAATAAAGGTTCCATTGTTCCCAAAACTTTAAAAAGAAACTGCCCAACTTTCTTTAAGCTATTTGCCAGTAAACAAATGCCGGCATGCAAGGGTTTGTTGGAGTTTGATTGTAACCATCCTATAAACTATCCAGACCTATCATAATGTATTCCCAGGAGATCACGATGCTTAAATTAACAGAAAACGACTTGAAGATTTTCTTTGGCGAAGTAATAAGAAATGTCGCTAAAAAGTTGAAAATAAAAAAATTGAAATGGCGATTTGACGCCGAGCTTCTTGAAAAAATCAAGGCCAAAAACGAGACAGTTTCGGAAAAACTCGAAGAATTCTTCGTCGCTTATAAGAAATGGCATAAGGTTCATGTCAAAGCCAGTCCAGAAAACATAGAAGGGTTTTTTCAACAGACGATAGCTATGAGCTGAAAACCCTCGTTTCAGTGCGTAACGCTGCAAGAAAAGCCCTCTTGAAAGAGCTTAGCAAGAAACGGTGCCATACCTAACGTTCCCATCCAAAGGCACCAACAAAAAGCGACGCTTTTGCCGACCCGTTACTTCAAATGCGATCGTCGTTCAAAATAAACGTCCACAGTCAGCTTGGACCGCTATGTTAAGTTTAAGCTTAACATGGCGGTCAATTCCGAATACTTATCAAAGCCTATAATGCAATCGGGGATCAATACTCAGTCCTCCGGAAAAGCGGCGACTGGGATCTCGTTCATGATTGCCTCCTGCAGAACAACAGAGTTATTCTGCTTCAACAAGCGAGCATGATACCGGCGAAATTGACTGATGGCGCGGTCAGCTCCTATCAATATATCCTGCTGGGCGGCCGAGCTGTCCAGGGGAGTTTGTGTTACCACGACCCGCCGGTCCTGACTCAGAATAAATCGGTTGCTGAGTCCCATTAGTGCTTCGAAAGCTTTCGCGATCACAGGATTGCTGATGCGATGGTAGACGCGCAGGTAGTAGCGCGTTTTTTGTCCGTTGATCGGTACGAATGCGATGAAGTTTTTCAAACGCGAACTGATGTTCAGTAACCAGATGCCCGGAAACAAAAAGCTCAGCCCCGGTTCGTTATCTGCCGCAAATGCGGCCAACTCGGACTGGCTGCGCGGGTTTCGGCCTTCGTCTCGCATGTTGGTCACCCAAACCTTGATGCCTTGCTGATCGGCCTCCACATAGGGGCCCTCGACTAAACTGCGGCCACCGGCACCAATGGTGGTTCGATGCACGAATGCCAGATGGGCGACGTCCAGTTGGTTCTCGATGGCGCGGGTGTAATGGACCGGCCATTCGACGACCACCGTTCCAAAACGCCATCCCGTTTCCAACTGTGGGAAGTAAGGAACCTCGGGATAAATCTCTCGGGATTCACCCCACCATAGCCAGATAAAACCGTGTGCTTCCTTTAGCGGGAAACCTCTAAGCACGATCCCATTGGGAATCTTGCCCTCGTGCCCGATCGCCGGAATATGACGGCATTGGCCCTCGGCATCGAACTCAAAACCGTGAAACGGACAAGTCAGCCGATCCCCACAAATCCTGCCGCCGCTCAAGGCAGCTCCAAGATGGGGACACCGATCGAGATGCGCATGCGGATAACCATCGGCGGTGCGCCAGAACACCAGTCGCCGCCCTAGGCGCTCAACGCCCAGTGGTTTGCGTCCTGCTTCACAGCTTTCAAGAACAGGATACCAGTGGTTCTCAGGCACACGCATCGTGGGGTCATCTCGTAGTTGGTAATCAAAATGAACGATAGTTTTTGGCCTATTCATGCGACCCCTTTCGCAAGAACAGGAAACAGCTCCGTCAGTCCTTTGGCAATAAATTCCACAGCAATAGACGCTAAGATCAACCCCATGACCCGTGTTACTACGTTCATGCCGGTACGCCCCATGACCTCGGTAATCTTGGGCGCAGCCAGAAGAGCGACTAGTACTATAAAGGAGACAGATAAGATCACAGTGCCAACCAACAGGTAATGCGACAAAGCATGTCCCATATGGCCATAGACGATTGTAGTACTGATGGCTCCCGGGCCGCTAAGCAAAGGAATAGCCAACGGCACCACTGCTACGGACTCTTTCTCATACGATTCGGCACGCTCTTCCGGAGTATGGCGGACACGATCATCGCTGGCATACAACATCGAAATACCCATCAACAGTACCAATAGTCCGCCTGCCACCCGAAAAGCAGGAAGACCGATGCCGAAAAAATGAAGTATCGGCTCACCTGCCAGTAACGAAATGAATAAAACCAACGCTACTGAAGAGGCGCAAACTATGGCTGTACGCTTTCTATCCGTTGACGAGCGATTGATGGTTAGGGAAATGAAGGTAGGAATGACGCCAATGGGATTTACCACGGATACCAAACCGGCCGATAGTTGCAAGTAGTCGTTCCAATTCAGCATAAATCGCTCATCACTGAAAGCTCTCATAGGAGTCTAAGTCAAATTCCATATATCTTCCCGGTAAAAATTCTTCGCAATAAAAAATTGTCGTGGAGTAAAGCTTCATACGAGCAACTTTAACTCTATAAGGTAATCAATGCGCGATCAGTTCGTCAAGTTTCGCAAAAAATTGATCAAACTCACCATCAATCTTCTGCATCGTTCTTGGTTTAGTTGAAGCTGACGCAACAGCTTTACGCAAAGGTATGGTTTTCATTAAAGGATTCGTCTCTCCAGGCGCATTAATCAGTTGCATGGATTTCATCAATGACTTGTCATCTGAACCATTACCAATTAAAGTGCCTTGCCCATCTACCATCACAAAATTTATGCCGGTTCTTGTGTTACCCAGTGATTCCATTAAATCATCACCGTCATTAAATGCACGTGTACCGCTTTCGTCTATATAAAAAATCATTTTGTAGCGTTTAAATTAAAATCAGTTATTGTTTTAAGCAGCCAGCTATTGACTAATAACTCGCTGACAAGATTGCAGAACAGCTTCAGGTCGGAGTCCTGAAGTTAAGCTTTGACTTCATAGCATGCCTTCCAATAATAAAAGTCATTTGTAAGACCCATGCTTGAGTTTTAAAGTTGAAGACGACAACGCAGAAGATTAGAGATTAGAACCCGCGCTGCCGACTTGATGTTTGTCTGTTAACCTGGTTGCGACTAAGGTGCCGATTACTTTTTAAGACCCTGCGTTATCGCGTATTTCTTGCTAGCTTCCATCTCTTGTTCTTTCGCTTCTTCACTATGCCCATGGGCAACATAGGAGTGGTGTGCTGCAGTTTTGTCGTCGCCGGATTCGTAATGCTTGACCGCTTCCTTGTGATGCTTGGCTGCCTGTTCATGATGCTCTGCCGCTTTCTCATGATGTTGCTGCAAGGTTTGTTCTTTCGTCAGTTCTTGATCTTTCGTTGATTCTGGGCCTTTTGCTGTTTCTTCGTCTTTTGATGCTTCTTGGCCTTTCGTTTGTGCTTGGGTCATCATATTCTCCTGGATAAAAAATTAAACTGATTCCTGTGAGCCAATGAATGAATCACGTTTCAATAATAGAAAGTTGTCAAGAATTTTTCTGTGCGTTGGCGTACATAGCCTTATCTGGCTATAGAGAATGCCGCAAAAAAATGGTCTATGCCATTGCGCGATTGGAAACCGACCATTAATCAGTTTATGATTATGTACCAGGACAGGATGCCTAATTTTAATTAGAGGCAGTTTACACAGATTTTTTACACTCTCTTACCCTTGTCATCCAGCACCACATCACCGGCTTCCTTGACTTTACCTTTGGCTTCTTCGACGCTGCCTTTTACTTGATCTTTGTTCATGAGTGTCTCCTGATTATTATCAGCCATGACCAGATAGCCATGTCCAAAGGGTGGAATGATGTTTCCCATCACTTAATGAAAATTCTACATGCAAAACTGAATTTTATCTGTGCGCTAACGAACATGATCAACTGGTTGCTGCTCGTGAAAAGGGTTCAACTTCGAACTTGATTGATATTGACGCAGATAAGCCAGATCTTGAAAAGCCTTTTAAAAAACCACAGCCAAACAACAATTAAACGTCAGTTAGCCATAATTTACCGAAATAACTCTTCTATGTGCGCTAACGAACCGAATCAGCCAGATAGTTCGTGTAGTTTGTATACCTTTAGTTAGCAAAATAAAGGACATCATAATGAAATATTCAAAAATATTTACCGTACTACTGGCAACCTTCGCGATAAGCGCATGTACTTTTCCCGCTGGTCCTCCCGGACAGCAAGGTGCAACTGGATATACCGGGGCAGCCGGAGCTACCGGAGCAACAGGAAACACCGGCGCTACTGGTGATACAGGGGCTTCCGGAGGCGCTGGAGCACCAGGAGAAACCGGAGCAGCCGGTGGCACGGGTGCAACTGGAGATACCGGAGCTACCGGCAACACAGGTGCAAGAGGTAACACGGGCGCAAAAGGAAACTCGAATGGCGGCACTGTCGTTGTCGTACCGCCTCGCTAGGACTGCCAAGGGCGAGCAGTAGCTTTGCATTTACGGGTTCGCTGAATTTATCTTAACGCAAGGAACGGCGGGTGAATAGCCCGCTTTTTTTATGCCTGTCTTGAAATTTTAGCGACGCCTCAAGTCATTGAAGATGCTCCTCGCAACTTGTCTAGCAGTATCTATCAGTGCTGGTGTGTAGCAGTTAGAAGCCCGTTGGTTTATGACGCTCTTCGCTATTGAGTTCATGGCGATAGACTGTCTTGCGCACGCGGTTGATCCCGCCAAGAGGCTGATGCTCAGTCGGGGATCGCGTGCCAGAGCGTGAAGGAGAGGTTGTCGCAAAATTCCAGTTGCTCGGGCGTGGTGAATGCCTGAGCCGGCGTCGGTGCCCTGATGGGTTCTCCTCACCCAGGTATCGTCGACTGTGGTCTTATGTTCGATACCGTACAGACTAAATACAATCTTAACGATAGACTTTTTCCACCTACTTTAAGGAGGACCACTATGAATATGAGTATGAATATCGCAGTCGAACCCTTACTGGCACTTGTGATAGGGATATTGATTTTGCTGGTACCGAGGTTTTTAAATTATTTTGTAGCTGTATATCTGATCGTAGTGGGTATTTTGGGGCTAATGCACCATCCCCTCACCTGAAGAGGGGACCAAGGTTACGCCGTTTTTAAACAGTTATCAGTTTAACGTTTTTTCTTTAACAGGAGAACTACCATGTCTATTGGCACAATCTTACTCGTAATTCTTATCCTGATGCTTATTGGAGTCTTTCCAACCTGGCCACATAGCCGGGGATGGGGTTATGGGCCCAGCGGTGGGCTCGGGTTGGTCCTGATCATCTTACTGGTCCTGATGCTATTGGGCAGAATTTAGCCGCGAACTATTACTATTCCGTTTGCGCTTTGTGCAGTAGAAGGCCGCGCTAACGCAACCTCCTTCTTCTACACAAGGCATCGCGATTGGCCGTCGAGTCATTTGCGGAATGCTGTTTTGATCCCTTGTCCATGACAACCCCTGTGCGGGCTGAGTCGGAACAAGAGATGCAAGACTTCATGGCTATGGTCGGGGTCGGCAACGAGATATGTAATTACACCTTCAACCAACGTACTTACTAAGGAGACTAGCAATGCGCTCAATACTTTTGTACTTTCTCGGCATTCCCATCCCCATCATCATTCTGATTGCGTTGTTCGTACGTTGAATCAGAGTGATAAATCCGGCATGGATACCGTTCAAATATCTTGAAAAAGAAAACACTCATATTAGGAGATTATTATGTCTATACGATTACTGTTAACGCTGTTCGCTTTAACGGGCAGTTTAATGCTGACGGCCGGAACTGTTCAAGCCGAACAGAATGCCGCAATCTATCTGGCGGAAGGCTCGGGGTTGGAGAATACCGAGATCAATGTTCGCGACAAGGGTAACACGACGTTAACCCCGGAAGATCAAAAGGAAACCGAAAGTGATATCAAAATTACGGCGGACATACGCCAGGCCATCATTAAAAACAAGTCGCTATCGGTCAATGCGCAGAATGTAAAAATCATCACACGTAATGGTCTAGTGACTTTGCGCGGACCTGTTGAAAGTAAGAAAGAAAGCAAGAAAATTAAAAAAATCGCCAAGCATACGCCTGGTGTATTAAAGGTAGATAGCCAACTAGAAATTAAAAAGCCCTAAAGGCCCAGGAGAACGACATGACTAAAGCAGTTTTTTGTATCGCCCAAAATCTCGATCAGACAGAGACCATTGTTAATAACCTCCATACAGCCGGTTTTTCAACCAATGATATATCGGTGCTGTTTCCTGACAAATCCACCACCAAGGACTTTGCTCACGAAAAGCACACCAAAGCGCCGGAAGGTGCTGCCATTGGCGGGTCAGTGGGTTTAGGCACTGGTGCTGTACTCGGCTTGTTAGCCGGGATTGGCGCACTGGCTATTCCAGGCGTCGGTCCGTTAATCGCCGCAGGACCCATTATGGGGGCACTGAGCGGTGCGGCAGTAGGCGCGGCGACGGGAGGCTTGGCCGGCGCTTTAATCGGGCTGGGTATCCCTGAGTATGAAGCCAAACGCTATGAGGGAAAAATTGTCGGAGGAAGCGCCTTGATTTCCGTTCATACGGAAAGCAGCGAAGGGGTTGATAAGGCGAAAAAAATCTTTGAGGAAGCTCATGCCGAGGATATTTCTTCGACTGGGGAAGAATCTGTTTAACAAAACTTATAATGACAGGACACTACGATGAAAACTAAAGAAATTATAGCTATTGGTTTAGTTACTTTGGCGTTATTGGCTGGCTGCAATAAAGAAAAGGAATCCACGTCTACCTCTACCACCACTAAAAGTGTAACAACACCAGCTCCAGCTCCGGCACCATCTACAACTAAAACCCAGGAATCCACCTCAACTACCACAACGGATACAAAAGGTAAATAATATACGATTTGCCGGTTCTCAATCTCCTGATTGGGAACCATATCTTGTAAGCTATGGACTGGTTTAAGAACTTCATCAAAAAGTTCCCAGAGAACCAGGCATTGTCCACAGTAGACACCCATGCATAGCAAGCATTTCCAAAATGGGTGTATTTCGAATGGTTAATCGAATCGGCAGCGTGGGTGCGTTGGCCTCGGGATCGTCCACTCGAAGCCGTGGGTTTAAACTACGTGCGAATCAGCCCTGCGCGACACTTTAGCCAGTCCCTATCTCGTTCACCTCGTCAGTCCAAACCTTGAAACTCACCAAAGTATTAGTACCGAAAGTGCTGCTGATGGCGACATCGGCGGCATCGCGGCCACGGGCAATTAAAACGCGGCCAATGCGGGGTATATTATTGCGGGCGTCAAAGGTGTACCAATAGCCATCCAGGTAAGCTTCGAACCAGCCGGCAAAATCCATCGCGCCATAGGGCGGCGGCATGCCGATGTCGCCCAGGTAGCCGGTACAGTATCGTGCAGGGATGTTCATGCAGCGACAGAAAGCGATGGCGAGATGCGCGTAATCACGGCAAACGCCTGTCTTCTCCTGAAAAGCTTCCCAAGCCGTTTTGGTGCAGCGCGCGTGTTCATAACCAAATGTGATATGGCGGTTGACAAAGTCGCAGATCGCCTGGACGCGCGCCCATCCGGTCGGTGACTTATCGAACAGTTGCCAGGCTATCTCGGAAAGGCGATCGGTCTCGCAATATCGGCTCCCCAACAGGAACAGCAGGGTCTCGTCCGGCAGAGCTTCCACTGGCGTTTGTCTCGCTTGCGGAACGACCAAATCCGGCCGGCCACTATCCCTCACGAGGCCATTGGCAGACAACTTGAGCTGACCCTTGGGGGCGATAATACGACTACACCAGTTACCATAATTGTCGCGATAGGCAGTGAGCGGGACGGGCGGGTCGGTAATCAAATGGTCTGGAATGATCATGTCGGAGATGCGCGTGTAATGCACGCTCAAGGTCAGGATCATTGGGGTCGGCTGCGGGCAGTCGTAAATCAGTTCGTAGCCTATGTGTATCTTCATGCGGGTGCTCCTGTTGAACGCTAGCGCCGCCTAAGGCGGATTCTGGCGGATTGGGTTGTTGTGAGTAGGATCGTCTATGCGGAAATTTTCACGGCGACTCGTAAGCGCCCTGCACAGCGATTCAACGATAACCTTGCGTAGTTCAGTCCAATGTCGGCCTGCTCTGATAATGTGTTTCTGGTTGATCTCCAGCTCAATGCCCACATAGGTGTCGGGTGGCAGTCGCTGACGAAACCAGGCGGTCAGGCCATCGCCTTTACCCGCATAAGGGTAATTGCGACGGACCCTGAGATTGGGTGCGCAAGCCTTGAGGGCTGCCTTCCAGTGATCGCACAGAACCGCCTCGCCCGGTCGGGCCGGGTCATAGAGCAGGCCGATATCCGCATTTCGTACCCTGCTGTCCAGTTCGGGAGTAAAACTGTGGGACGAGAGGTGGATAACATGGCCGTGGTCCGCGATTGCCTGTCTGACCAAACGCTCCGCTTGCACACGATAGGGCTGGTAGTAGCGCTTCAATATTCTCTGACGAAGTTCGGATGGCGCGTCACGTATAGCTTCGTAATGGAGACTTCGATGACCAACGGATCGATTCAAGTCAACAAGCAAACGACTTACGGTGGATGCCACCAGCGGCGCTGCAAATGCCGTAGCCAGTGCTCTTGCCATGATGAGCGCGCCGGAGTCAAAACCACGGTGGGAGTCCAGCAGAGCCTGATGAGCGTGAAAGAGGTCGCGATAAAGACTGGGGATTTGGTTACCGCCGTGCTCGCATGTGATCACGAGACCATGACTGCCAAAATCAGTCGCGCGTTCATTAATCGCCGCCTCCAAATGTATGTTCAGTCGCCTCACCAGTCCAGATTGGGCAACCGGCTGAACACCTGGCGGGTGCCTTCAGTCCATTGTTTGCCGAGCGCACTGAAATACGCATCACCCTCATCGAAGCGACGACGCATCCGTACTTCAAAACTGTCACGTTGATAGCAGATCAGATCAATCGGCATGCCGACGGACAAATTGCTGCACATCGTTGAGTCGAAAGAGACGAGGACACATTTTGCGGCATCGTTCAGAGAGGTCGAGCGGGTAATTACCCTATCGATGATTGGCTTCCCGTATTTGGTTTCCCCGGTCTGGAAATAGGGCGTCTCCAGGCTTGCCTCGATAAAATTGCCTTGCGTATAGAGCCGGAAAATGCGTGGCGCTTCTCCCGCGATCTGGCCACCCAGAATGAACGAGGCGTTGAAGCTGACAGCATTGGCTGCCAAGTGTTGGCCGTCGCGCCGATCGACCTCACGCATAGCGTCCGACACCAGCATCGCTGCATCAAACATGGACTTCGTTCCCCATAGATTAGGCACTCCGCCATTGTCGTTCCGCTGCTTAAGTACGCTGATGACCGCTTGTGTCCCGGCCAGATTGCCGGAACTTAAAAGAACGAAAACGCGCTCACCAGCGCGTTCAAACACAGTCATCTTGCAGAACCGCGCAAAATTATCGACCCCGGCATGGGTGCGCGAGTCCGACGCAAATATCAGTCCGTTGTCCAGCATGATGCCTATACAGTAAGTCATGGATATATCTTTCCTTTGGTCGTTTTCAAATCTACTCATTTAAGGATGAATAATCATTCGGGTTCATTTTTTCGGTTACGTCCTTGCCGATCCCGCGGTAACCGGTAAAGCGGCCGGAAAGGTCGAACATCGGTTCTCCGCTCACCATTAAATATTGCCGGGAACCGTTGGGTTTGGTCCGGCTGTATATGAAATCCAGAAAGGGTCGTCTGGCGGCAATATTGGCCTCAAGTATTTTCCTCTCGGCCTCATTCCAGAGCGCCTCCTGATCTACCCTTGTATTTTCCAGCGTGTCGTTGACATGGATTCCGAGCATTTCAAAAACAGGGCCGTAAATCATGGTGAAATGCCCGGTTTTATCCTGCTCCCAGTACCAGTCGGACGACAGCTCGGTCAATCGGCGAAAACGCGCTTCACTTTCACGTAGTTCGGCGGTTCGTTCCAGAACCGCTTGTTCCAGTGTTTGGTTGTGTTGTTCGAGTTTTTTGTACAACAGTCGCACTTCCAGCATATTGTGGATACGCGTCTGTACTTCGATCAGATCAAACGGTTTACTGATAAAATCTTTTGCACCGGCGGCAAGCGCTCGCAGCTTGTGGGCCGGTTGGGCGGTGATCACGAGTACCGGAAGGTAGCCATTCTTTTCGATTTCCTTAAGGTTTTCCATTACCTGGAAGCCATCCATGCCGGGCATCTGCAGGTCAAGCAGGATCAGGTCGTAGTGGTCTTTTTGGTGAAGCGCGCAAACTTTATAGGGATCATTTGTCGACGCAATGCAAGTGTAACCGACATCACGCAGCATTTCCCCGAGCAGTTGTACATTGGCTTCCTGATCGTCAACGATCAGAATGCTGGCGTTAAGAGTTTCTTGCTCGCTAATCATCGTATTTGTCCGGTTTCATTTGTGTCGACTAATTCATCGACCAAGCCCATTTCAGAAAATTCTAGTGCATCATCCAGGGCGTTCATAAAATCATTGACCTTTATTGGCTTGGTGAGATACCGGAAGAATCCCGCCGCCAGGCCTTTCTCGATATCGCGGGGCATGGCATTGGCACTGATGGCGAGCACGGGGATGTGTGCCGTTACGGGATCTTCACGCAGCATTTTCAACGCCTGGAAACCGCTGATGCCAGGCAGATTGATGTCCATCAGGATCACATCCGGGAGATGGGCGCGCGCAAGCGCTAAGCCGAGATTGCCGTTGTGCGCGCTCAACATGTGTAACTGTGGGCGGCCCTCAATTATTTGCTCGACCAGCATCAGGTTGGCTGGATTATCTTCCACATAGAGCAAAGTTTGCAGCGTCGCATTTTCCTGAGCTTGCTGCGTAAGCTCAGCGGGCATTGTATCGCCGGGTGCAAGTTGTGGTGTAACGTCCCTGATCAGTTCGATCCAGAATTCGCTGCCCACTCCCACGGTGCTTTCCACACCGATGGTGCCGCCCATCAGTTCGACCAATCGCTTGGTTACTACCAGGCCGATGCCCGTTCCTTCCTCGGTGCCGGTCTCTTGACCGAGACGATTGAAAGGCTGAAATAGCTGTGCCAGCTTTTCCGGAGGCAATCCCGCACCGCTGTCCTTGATGCTGATACGTATGCGTTCCGGGGTGCTTAGCGCACATTTCACCTCGACCGTTTCATGCTCGCAGTTGTATTTGATCGCATTGGAAAGCAGGTTGATCAGAACCTGCTTTACCCGGGTTCGATCGGCATTGGCAAACCAGGTGTTGTCGAAGGGGAGAAAACTCATGTGGATGTCGCGTTTTTGCGCCTGCGATTCGATCATGGCCTGGCATTCGCGCATGACATCGATCAGCGACACCGGTTCTCGTGACAGCGATAGCTTGCCGGACTCAATCACCGCGAGATCGAGGATTTGGTTAATCAGTTCCAGCAAATACCATCCTGCCTTGATAATCTGGTGCAGCCTTACAATTTGGGCCGCCGTTGGCGGCGGTGAGCCGGCCTCCAGCAACTGGGCGAAGCCAAGGATGGCATTGAGCGGGGTGCGCAGTTCATGACTCATGCTGGAAAGGAAATCCGATTTCGCGAGATTGGCTTTTTCCGCCAAGAACTTGGCGCTCTCCAGTTCGGCGTTTTTATCCTTCAATGCCTCATAAAGGAGCGCTCGCTCAGCTTCTACCTGTTTACGCGCAGTATTATCAGAGCCAATTAATAGATAGCCAATGATTCTGTCTTGAGCGTCGCGCAGCGCCGTGACCGATACGACTGCCGGGAAGCGGCTGCCATCCTTGCGGATATAGGTCAGTTCGTAAATATCTTCGATGCCTCGCGAGGCCTTGAACACCAAAGCCTCAAAGCCCGGGGTAATCAGGGTGGACAGCTCCTCGCTCAAGGCCTTGGCACGGGCGATCACTTCCTCTGGATCGGAAATGTCGGCTGGAGTGATTTTGTTCACCACGTCGGCAGACGCATAGCCCAGCATGCGTTCGGCACCGACATTGAATATTTGGATGACGCCCTTTGCGTCGGTGGCAATGCTCGAGAAGTTGGCGCTGTTGAAAATCGCGTTTTGCAAGGCTCCGGTCTTAAGCAAGTCCTCCTGGCGCCGGACATCGGTGATGCCATCCTCTTCCGTCGTACCTGAAGCGGGGTTGTGATTGGCGTGATAGAGGATTTTTTTTGACATGATTTATTGAGTTCGGATAAATGTTGAACCACCTTGTTGATTATAGCGAGGTGGCCTGACGCTGTCCGTGCGTTATCGCACATAAGGCGAAGGTTTTATGCAAAGCCTACCTGGATTCTGCATCGCAGAGCAAGCGATGGAATTCTTTCTTGACTACTTGATAGCATTCACAAGCATGGGACTCCAGACCGGATCGATCAAGCACCGTGATGTGACCACGGCGGTAACTAATCAAACCAGCACGCTGCAAATTGCCGGCGGCTTCCGTGATGCCTTCGCGGCGTACGCCGAGCATCCCGGCAATCAATTCCTGGGTAATGGTCAATTCTTGCGAGGGCAGCCGATCAAGAGTTAACAACAGCCAGCGGCACAGTTGCTGCTCTATCGAATGATGCCGATTGCAGACCGCAGTTTGGGATATCTGTGTCATTAATGCCTGGGTGTAACGCAGCATTAAACGCATCATCGGCCCCGCGCGATTGAACTCCTCCAGCATCAACCGCCCTTTCAGCCGGTAACCGCAGCCCCCAGTTTGGACGGTGGCCAGGCTGGGCGTGGTATTACCGCCCATAAATAGCGAAATTCCGAGTACGCCCTCATTGCCCACTCCCGCGATTTCGGCCGAAGCGCCACTTTCCAAAAGGTAGTGCAGGGACACGATGGCGGTCGTTGGGAAATAAACGTGTTGCAATTGGCCGCCGGATTCGTAGAGAACTTCACCGAGCGGCATCGAGATCAGTTCCAGATGGGGTGAGATACGTTCGAATATTTCCGCAGGCAAGGCTGCAAGAAGATGGTTTTGATTGGGGGTCATAATGGCGACCATTTTCCTTTCTATGAAGCGTGCAACCGATTAAGTGAAAATCAAAAAAAGCAACGGAACAACGAAGGTTAAGTCTTAAATACTACATTGTGCGTCCCTTTATAACACAATATGCCAAGGGGAGTATGTAATGCTGTTGGCGTTGGGTAGAAATTGACCTGGCTTTAATAGGGTTGGCGTAAGGATTTCTTCATCAATGAGTAACATCAATATATTAAAATCAGTGTCGAATAATTGCCAAAAAGCAGCATCAAAATTTACCATGTAAAATTTATCACATTGTTATTTCATATTTATTTGCTTACGTAGGCTGGTAGAATGGACACTGAATGTGGTAATTATTGGACGCTGTTTTACATTATCTTAATCATAAAATACGAGGTACCGCCATGAATCCGGATTCTATCAAAGAGCTTTTGCTTTACAGTCTCGCCTTCAACTATGTGATACTACTGATTTGGTTTGGCGTGTTCAGCCTTGGCCACGACTGGATGTACCGTCTCCATAGCCGATGGTTCAATCTCTCGGCTGAAACCTTTGACGCGCTTCACTACGGTAGCATGGCCGTCTATAAAATCGGGATCCTCATGCTGAATGTCGCACCTCTTGTCGCACTCTGGCTGGTTTTCTAAAACGGGTTTTCAGGAGATGCGCTATTGCATCACCAGGCGGTTCCCGCCGCAATTCCCGGCGGCTGTGACGCACCTTACACTTGTCTCGACCGATCTCTCTCGGGGGCGCGCTGCATGCGCCTGAGGATGGAGAGGATGAAGATAGAGGGGTTCATGATGTTGCTATGAATTCCCCGCATTTATAATCACACTCCGTAGCGCTCGAATGCTCGATGTCAATGAGCCGCGATGTGAAGAGCGGGGAGCAGGCGATCGAATTCCGTTTTGACCACGTGATAGCATTCGCAACTCCGCGCTTCCAATCCCGGCCGATCCAGCACCGTAATGTGGCCGCGACGGTAATGAATCAATTCCGCTTCTTGCAATTTTTTTGCAGCCTCCGTAACGCCTTCGCGGCGCACGCCCAAGTTGTGGGCGATCAATTCCTGGGTCATGGTCAACTCGTTCGAAGGTAGCCGGTCAAGGCTTAACAGCAACCAGCGGCAGAGTTGCTGTTCCACCGAATGATAACGGTTACAGACGGCCGTCAGTGCCATCTGTGTAATCAGCGCCTGGGTATAGCTCAGCAATAAGCGGAACAGTGATCCGTTTTGACTAATCTCCTGCTTTAGCATGGTTGCGCGGAGACGGTAGGCGGAACCCGCGCTTTGCACAACCGCCCGATTCGGCATGGTGCCTCCGCCCATGAAAAGGGCGACACCGATAATGCCTTCGTTGCCAACCACTGCGATTTCGGTCGACGTACCATTCTCTATGACGTAAAGCAGGGATACGATGCAGTCAATGGGGAAATAGGCGTAACGCAACTCGCCTCCCGACTCATAAAGGACTTCGCCGAGCGGCATCGGCACCCGTTCCAGATGTGGGGAAAGGCGCTCATAGTCATCCGTCGGCAGAGCATCGAGGAGATGGTTCACTGCGGGGGGGGGGGGGCGTAATGATCATAAGCAATCGGTGTGATTCAAAGGAGCAAGCGACGAAACGGCATTACTCTTCAGCCAGTTTGATCCTGCTGATATCGGTTAGGGCAACCCGCAACATCGGCGGCATATCCAACGGTTCCCTGCGCAGGCAGTCGAAATGGGCATAAAACAGGGATTCGTCGGCACGTGTCATCTCCAGGCAGAACTCTTGCTTCTCCCCGGTGGGATGCTGCATCATGCTCAGGAACAGGCGATGCCAGAGGTCCCTGTCCTGGGGTGCGACAAACTTCGAGAAACGGCGATTGATCAGCTTGATCCGGTCCACACCGAGCAATGTAGACCCGGTCAGGTTGGTTTCGCTAATCAGGCCTTCCCGGTTGATGGTAAAGTAACCGACCGGGGCAAACTCATAGAGATCGATATAACGATCCCGCGCTTCTTCCAGTGCGTTGTGCGATCGACGCAGCTCTTCATTCTGCATCTCCAGTTCGACCTTATGAACGAGGAGTTCATGCAACAGAATCTCGGTAGGGTTGGCCGTTTTCTCATCAGGAGATAAACTGGCTACCATAGCCACGGCTTCTGTTCTCAGTAGATTGCGCCTTTCAACGCCATCCCATTTTTGTTTCATACCTTAGTCTCCTTAGCCGGCCGGTCGCCGATATCCTCAGTCGTCAATAGAATCAACGACGGTTCATTTGCCTTGCCGACAATGCGGCGAGCATTCAATTGTATCTTATGGTACCCGATGGTGGGAAAATCATGCTCCACGACATACCCTTCAACAGTCCGGTCGCGCGGCAAGAGTATCTCTAACAGTTCCCGCAAGGCGGGGATATTCCACTGGCTGTTACCCAGGTCGTAAATTTTATGTCCAACCGTATCCGCGATCATGACATGAAAAAACTGGTAGAAGGCGCGGTTGGCGGATACCACCCGCAAATCGCCATCCAGCACCAGCAGCGGTTCGCGTATGGTATCGACGACGCGCTCGGCGAGTTCACGGGCCAGTTGCACGGCCGTCTCGGCTTCAATGCGTTTGCTGATGTCGGTGAAGGTCAGTACCACGCCTTCGATGATGTTATCCAGGGTACGGTAAGGCTGAATGCGTAACAGATACCAGGCCCCGTCATGGGTGCGCACCTCCTGCTCAATCGGCGCCAGCGTTTCAAGTACCGATTGTGCTTTGCTCAGCAGCTCTTCGCCTTCGAGATTGGACTTGATGTCGTTTAAAGGACGGCCCACGTCGGAAGCCACCAGCCGGTAGATATGAGCGGCATCACGCGTGAAGCGCCGAATGTTCATATGTTCGTCGAGAAATACCGTGCCGATATTGGTATTGTCGAGCAGATTCTTCATATCATTCTGCATGCCGGCCAGTTGCTCAATTTTGGCCTGAAGTTCTGAATTGACCGTGATGAGTTCTTCATTGACCGATTGCAGTTCTTCTTTGGAGGTTTCCAATTCTTCGTTGGTCGATTGCAGTTCCTCGTTGGTGGATTGCATTTCCTCGTTAGTCGATTTGAGTTCCTCGTTAGAAGCTTGTTGCTCTTCAACGGTGGCCTGATGACTTTCTTTCATGTAGGCCAGATCACGTTCCAGCTCTTCGATGCGAGCCAGTTCGGCCGGTTTGGCTGAACGTTTCCGGCCGGGCTTGTTGGCTGGGCAAACCACTTCCTGAAAACTCACCAGCAACAGATTTTGACTATCACCCAGATCAGGCAAGGGCCGAACGCTGAGGCTGACTGTCGTGAAACCGCCGTTGGTTTTGACCTGTATTTCCCGGTTTAGCGTAGGCATGCCCTCACTGGCCGCTGCGCGAATGGCGGTACGCAGTTCCAGTTCCAGACCTTCGCGGGCCATTTCAATGATATTGAGAGTGGCTTGTCCGGGCGCCGGGCGCAGATATTTGCCGGTTTCGCCATGCACGTAAAGAGTATCGCCCTTGAGATCGGTGACCACCGAAGCGGGAGCAAAGTATTGCACCAGCACCCTGCGGGTGAGTTCGGCAAAATTGGTTTCCTTGGGCTTGCTAATGGTTAACTCGGATGCTTTGCCGGCAGTTTCTGCGGCCCAGGACAAAACGTTCGCCATCGCTGTGCGAGAAGACGTGATGGAATGGGTCGCACGATAGAATTTCCATTTGCGATTCAGCGATGAGAACAGGTCGGTATGGTTGCCAATGCTCTCCGAGGGCGACAAAAACAGGACGCCGCCCGGCTTGAGCGCATAGTGGAACGCCGGAATCAGCCGGTTTTGCAACTCCGGCTCCAGATAGATCATCAGGTTGCGGCAACTGAGCAGATCGAGCTTGGTGAAGGGCGGGTCTTTGATGACGTTCTGGATGGCAAACACCACCATTTCGCGGATTTCCTTCTTGACACGGAAACCTGCATCTTCCTTGATAAAGAAGCGGCGCAATCGCTCCGGCGTGACATCCTGGGCGATATTGGGTGGATAAACCCCGGCGCGGGCGATGGCGATAACGTCATCATCCAGATCGGTGCTGTAGATCTGCACTTTTAATTCCTGATGCGATTGATCCATCAACTCGCGCAGCAGTATGGCGATCGAGTAGGCCTCTTCACCGGTGGCACAGCCTGCAACCCAGACACGGAACAGGTAGTCATCCGGTTTATCCTTGCACAGTTGCGGCAGGATATCCTTTTCCAGCGTATCAAAAGCCTCCGCGTCTCTGAAGAAGTTGGTCACATTGATCAACAGCTCCTTGAACAGCGTGTGTACCTCGGCTGGATTCTCCTTGAGATAACGGGCATAAACGTCGGTGTCTTCGATATTGTGCTGCGACATGCGCCGTTCGATGCGGCGGCTAATGGTACTTTTCTTGTATAACGAAAAGTCGTGGCCGGTGCTGGTGCGCAATTGCATCAGGATGCGGTTCATCCCGCTTGCCACTTTGGGCTCTATGGGTATTTCAGTGTGAACGGCAAAATTGCGGGCGCCGGACAGCAGGGCCTCCGGCATTTTTTCGACAGGTAGGACGTGAGTGGCGTAACCGGACTGAATGGCGCTGGACGGCATACCGTCATATTTGGCCGTAGCCGGGTCCTGTACCAGTGTCACTCCCCCAACGCCGAGGATAGCGCGTAAGCCCAGTGTGCCGTCGGTGCCGGTGCCGGAAAGGATGATGCCGATGGCGTTTTCTTGCTGGTCTTCGGCCAGTGACCGCAAGAAGGCATCAATCGGCATACGCTGCCCGCGTGGCTCATTCGGTACGCTCAGTTGCAGTTTCCTGTGGAAGATAGCCATATCACGGTTGGGCGGGATGACATATACGATGTTGGGTTCAACCGGGCTTTGATCCAACGCCTCAACCACCGTCATAGTGGTGGTGCGTTGCAGTATTTCAGTGAGCAGACTGGCATGGTTAGGGTCGAGATGCTGTACCAGTACGAAGGCCATGCCGCTATTAGCGGGGGCGTGGCGGAAGAATTGTTCCAGGGCTTCCAAACCTCCGGCGGAAGCGCCAATGCCGACGATGGGGAAAACAGAAGCCGTGCTTTCAGAAACCATGGAGGAGCTTAGCTGACAGAGGGCCGGGCAGGGGTGATGTATTTGCTTTCAGAAGGGCCTCTTCATTGAATTAACTGAATTGATGAATCATTCTACACTTTAGCTTTCCTGATGTTAATAATTGGTTTGCAAGGCCGTTGATGGAGGATTTTGGCGATTTCCAGTTTGAGAATTCCATATACATTTGTTTTTCACCTATCGGCTGACAATTTTCCACCGATGATTTTAGAGGCTACCAACTTAAGCCGGAACAGATAATATCACTTTAAGGGATGTTAACAGTAAAATCGTCTCGCCTTTTATTGGCATCCAGATGAGAGATCGCTTGTATCTTTATTCTCGCATGAACTCCAGGCGAGTGCCGGCATGGACTTGAGTCTCGCTTTTGCGCTGACGATTCTAAAGAGACCCCGTTTTTGTCCGGCACGATTCTATTCTATGTAACGCTTATGTGCGCTATCGCACTGTGAGCATCTGCAGAATAATATCTAATTAATTCTGATAGTTATAAAGACCGGTTCTGCTGCCAGACGTCAATTGAATCATCGCTCCGCGCTAGGAACTCTGTTAATAACAATAACAACCCCACACTCATTTTATGAAAATCAATTCTTACGCAGTACAAAACGCTACGGCGCCGCTGGCGCCCTTCAAAATTCAACGCCGTGATCCCGGCGCGCACGATGTGCAAATAGAGATTCTTTATTGCGGAGTCTGTCATTCGGACGTGCATACCGTCCGCAACGAATGGCACGGCAGCACCTATCCTTGCGTGCCCGGTCATGAAATCATCGGACGCGTGACGAAAGTTGGATCGGACGTCAGAAATTTCAAAGAAGGCGATATCGCCGGTGTCGGTTGCATGGTGGATTCCTGCCGGACTTGTGAAAATTGCCAGGACGACCTCGAACAATTCTGCGAACAAGGCCCCATCTTCACCTACAATTCCCCGGATAAACACACCGGTGGCCTGACTTACGGGGGATACTCAGAGAATATCGTCGTGGATGAAGCCTTTGTGCTGCACATCCCGGAGAATCTGGATCTCGCCGGCACCGCGCCGTTACTTTGCGCCGGGATCACCACGTATTCCCCCTTGCGCCACAACAACGTGACCAAGGGCCAGAAAGTTGGCATCGTAGGTCTCGGCGGATTGGGGCACATGGGTGTGAAATTGGCGAAAGCGTTCGGTGCGCATGTCGTGGTTTTTACCCACTCGCCGAACAAAGTTGAAGATGCCTTGCGGCTCGGCGCCGATGAAGTCGTCAATTCCAACAACGAAGACGAGATGAAGAAACATCTTAGCAGTTTCCATTTTATACTCGACACGGTGGCTGCGCATCACGACATCAACGCCTATCTCGTGCTCTTGAAACGTGACGGTAATCTTACTCAAGTTGGCGTGCCTCCGGAACCGCTTGCCGTCCATGTCGGCAGCCTAATTTTTGGGCGGCGCAATTTCAGCGGCTCTCTCATCGGCGGCATCAAGGAAACCCAGGAGATGCTGGATTTCTGCGGCAAGCACAATATTACCTCTGATATCGAACTCATACCCATCCAGAAAATCAATGAAGCCTACGATCGCCTGGTAAAAAACGATGTGAAATACCGCTTTGTGATTGATATGGCTTCATTGAAAGAAGGCTTGTAATATTCATGTTTTAATAAAGTATTAAGCTTTCACGCTAACGGAGAAAAAAATGCAATGGCGCAATAACACTGAACGTTACGGATCGCTGTCAATTGGGCTTCACTGGTTTATGTTGCTATTGCTCGTAGCAGTCTACGCATGCATTGAACTGCGCGGGTTTTTCCCCAAAGGCAGCGAACCTCGCGAGGCGTTGAAGACCTGGCACTATATGCTGGGCCTGTCTGTTTTTGTTTTAGTCTGGCTGCGGTTGCTGTCCAATATGACGGGGCATTTCCCCCGAATTGAACCTGAACCGCCAAGGTGGCAGAAGCTGTCAGCCAGGCTGATGCATGTCGCGCTTTATGCACTGATGATCTTTATGCCGCTGGCCGGATGGCTGATGCTGAGTGCAGAAGGAAAGCCGATCCCGTTTTTTGGTCTGCACCTGCCGGCACTTATCAGCGAAAGTAAAAATGTTGCAAAATTAATCAAGGAAATACATGTAACTGCCGGCACCGTGGGTTACTTCCTTATCGGCTTACATGCGCTTGCTGCGTTGTTTCACCACTATGTGATGCGGGATAACACACTTCGGCGAATGCTACCAGTCCGAACGAAACCGGCCCCTGCTGCCTCGCAACCCATTGTGGCTCAAAATAAACCTGTCACTGACGCCAGCGCAAGTGAAAACAGTAACAAGGAACCATCTAAAGATGAACACGAAGCCATTCCCGGCCTGAGTACGGCCATGGCGGTAGAACGTCTTAAGTCGGATGGCTACAACGAGCTGCCAAGGCCCGACCAGCGTGGATTCCTGCATATCCTTATCGAAGTGTTGCGCCAGCCCATGTTCGCGCTGCTCATTGGCGGTGGTATCGTTTATATGTTGCTGGGCGACCACATAGAAGCACTGCTGCTACTTATGTTTGCCGGCCTTTCGGTTACGATCACCCTGATTCAGGAGACCCGCAGTGAAAAAGTACTGGAGGCGCTGCGCAATCTGGCGAGTCCTCGGGCGCTGGTCGTCCGTGACGGCAAGAGAATTCTCATAGCCGGCCGGGAGGTGGTGCGCGACGACCTGATGGTCATTTCCGAAGGGGACCGGGTAGCAGCTGACGCAACTTTGATTTGGTCGCAAGACTTATTGCTCGATGAATCACTGTTAACCGGCGAAGCTGTTCCAGTTCGTAAATTAGTCCAGGATTCCTCCGCAAAATCCGGAAATCCAGGCGGCATACCTGTGCCGGGCGGTGAAGACTTGCCTTATATCTTTGCCGGAACCCTGGTGGTGCGCGGGACAGGAAAGGCGCTGGTGCATGCGACCGGCATCAAAAGTGAAATGGGTAAAATCGGACGCGCCCTGGGGAGCATCGAAACCGAACAACCTCGCCTGCAACGCCAGATTCAATCGTTCGTGCGGGTCTTCGCCATTGTCGGCATTCTACTGGGCGGGTTGACCGTACTACTCTTTGGGCTGCTGCGGGGGTCATGGCTTGATGCCATGCTGGGCGGCATCGCACTCGGAATGTCCTTGTTACCGGAAGAATTCCCGCTGGTTTTGGCCGTGTTTATGGCAATGGGCGCATGGCGTATTTCGCAGGCCCGCGTGCTCACCCGCCGCGCCTCGGCGATTGAAGCGCTGGGCGCTACCACGGTGTTATGCACCGACAAGACCGGGACACTGACCGAAAATCGTATGACGATTGTCTCCATACTCAGCGAAGATGCCAGTTGGCATCAGGACGGAAAGACGCCGGTATCAGACAAGCTACAGGAAATACTGAAAGTCGCCCTCTTCGCTTGCCCGCAGGAACCCACCGATCCGATGGACTTGGCAGTACACGTGCTCGCAGAAACTCAAATCGGTCCCGGCAAAGCCAGCTTTGCAAAAGCAAAGCTGATTCGCGCCTATGGTCTCAGGTCCGACTTGTTTGCGGTTGCGAACATACTGTCCAGCACTGATGATGGAAAGGGCACGGCTTATGCCAAGGGATCTCTCGAAGCGATAGTCGAGCTGTGTCAGTTGTCCGCAGACCGCTTGGTCAAAATTCGCGAACAGTTAGATACGCTTGCGGGCGATGGTATTCGCGTACTCGGCGTTGCCAGGGCAACCGGTATCGATGTGTCGCAGGAACAAAATCTGCCTGAATCACCCCGCGGCCTGAACTTTGACTATGTGGGGCTCATCGGGTTTGCCGACCCCTTACGTGCCAATGTGCCCGGTGCCATTGCCGAATGCCGCGCCGCCGGCATCAGGGTGATCATGATAACAGGCGATTATCCGGCAACGGCCCTCGCCATTGGGCTACAGGCCGGGCTTGACTCGACCGGGGTGCTGAGCGGTGACGAAATCGAAGCCATGTCTGACGAAAACCTTGCCATAGCGCGTGAAATCGACATCGATATTCGCACGCATCCGGCCCAATCAAAAACTGCGCATTGTCCAGAGTCTCAAGGCAAACGGCGACATCGTCGCCATGACCGGCGATGGCGTAAACGATGCTCCGGCAATCAAAGCAGCGCATATTGGCATTGCCATGGGCGGACGCGGTACCGACGTCGCCCGTGAAGCCTCCGCAATCGTCCTTCTGGACGATGATTTTGGCTCCATCGTGAAAACCATCCGTTTGGGGCGGCGCATCTACGACAACCTGCGCAAGGCGATTGAATACATTGTCGCGGTGCATATTCCCATAGCCGGACTTGCGATCCTGCCACTGTTGCTGGGATTGCCGCTGATACTCACGCCGATTCATATTGCCTTTCTGGAAATGGTTATTGATCCGGCGTGTTCGGTGGTGTTTGAAGCCGAGGAGGAGGAAGACGATGTCATGCAACGTCCTCCACGCGATCCCGAAAGCCCGTTGCTGCAGCCAAAACGAATTTTATGGGCGGCCCTCCAGGGCCTGATTGCGCTTGCAATTCTGGCGGGCGTTTTTATCAGCGCCGCGCGAATGGGAATGCCTGAGCCGGATTTGCGAGCACTCGTTTTCACGTCTCTGGTTCTGATAAACATGGGGCTCATTTTGGTCAACCGTTCGTTCAAATCTTCTCTGGTTCGCGCGTTTTTGCGGCCCAATCGCTCGCTCTGGATTCTGCTGGGCAGCGTTAGCATATTCCTTGCCATCGCTGTGTTTTGGCGCCCGGCGCAATTGCTTTTTCATTTTGGTCAATTGCACTGGGATGATCTTGCCGTATGCATGGTTGCAGGCTTCTTCAGCTTGCTACTCTTGGAAGGGATCAAATCACTCTGGTTTCGCAGTGGAAGCGGGGATAGCAAGGTAAGTTTGCCTGGACGGACTTGATTGATATCTATGCCCGGTGCCGGGCTCCGTGTTTTGCCCAAAGTTCCCCTGTGTGCGATACCGTACAGACCGTGTTCGATCTTGTTGCTAAGCTGTCTTTAAGGTGTTTTTTCGCTCGAGGGAAGTACCATGAATATTGCGAGCGAACCCTGTTTCCAGTTTAACGTTCTTTCACTAGAGGAGCATTACCATGTCAATCGGCACAATCTTACTAGTAATTATTATCCTGATGCTTATCGGCGTCATTCCGGCTTGGCCACATAGCCGGAGTTGGGGTTATGGCCCCGTCGGCGGGCTTGGGACGGTTCTTATTATCTTACTGGTCCTGCTCTTATTGGGCATCATCTAGCCGCAAAGTAATACTGTCCCACTTTTGCCTTCGTGTAATCGAAATTCGCTGCCTTAGCCAGCGGCGGCCGAGGCCACAGCAGGCAACGCGATCGGGCGTCGAGTCATCTACGGGAGGCAGTGCTTGTTCTTTAATTCTGAGATCCCTGGTCGCTGGATCGTAACAAGGGAAGCTGGACTTGGCGTGGATTGCAGTAGCTTGAACGCCAACACTAGGCGTTTAAGGCGTTGTATGGAGCAATCATCCTAAAAAAATCAGTTGAAGTGTGTGGAAACCGCTCATGCTTCGACAAGCTCAGTACGAACAGAGTTTGGAATGCTCAGCTGAGGATTTAAGGATTATCGACGAATACTTGCTGTAACAATAATAATTTTTCGCCATTGGCGAGTCGATTTTGGTGACCGGGATGCTCCAAAACTTATCAAATGTTGCGGCTCGCATTTTTTATTTTTTATTTGGACTCAGAGATTCAAACCATGGTGAAGCGGCAAGAAAGAAGGCAACATGTTAGAGTTGCACATCCGGGTGGTAATGAAGAACCTATCCGGTTCGAGTTGTTTAGCATTGAACGGCTTGAACAGCATGCGGTGAGTTTAGCAAAAGCGCAAAAAGTCAGTAGCCTTAAGGAAGGACAAAAACTGATCCCGCGGATGCGCGAAAATTGCCGGGTGTTGCTTGACGCCTATGAAGCCGTTGCCAACGAAGTGCGTCTGCAACATGCCATTACGCCGGCCGCGGAATGGCTCCTGGATAATTTTCATGTGATCGAAGAGCAGATTAACAGCATCCATATCGATTTGCCGGAACGTTATTATCGCGAGCTACCCAAGTTGGCCGAAGGCGTACTTACCGGTTATCCGCGCATCTACGGCATCGCCTGGGCATTGGTAGCTCATACTGACAGCCGCTTCGACCCGGAGATGCTGACGCATTTCGTGCGGGCATATCAACACGTCGACCCCCTCACAATCGGTGAACTCTGGGCGATACCGAGCGCCCTGAGAGTATTGCTGGTCGAGAATTTTCGCCGTCTGGCCGTTCGCATCTTGCGTTCACAAGGCGGACGTCAGCTGGCAGATGAATTCCTCGACCGGGTTGAACAAATCGCCGCTCTAACAGATAAACCTGATGCTCCACCACCTGAAGTGATATTACCTTCCGCACCATTACGTCAGGCGTTTGCGGTCCAGATCCTGCAGCGTTTGCACGATCCGCACCCGGGGACTGTGCTTTCCCTCGATTTTCTGAATGATTGGTTGATCGAGCAAGGCGTCACCCTCGATGAAATCGTGCACCGGGAACACGCCGACCAGATTGCCGATAATGCAACGGTCCGCAACATCGTCATCAGCATGCGCGCCATCTCTGCGTTCGAATGGCCTCAATTCGTCGAGGACGCGAGCCTGATGGACGAGTGCTTGCGCACTCACGACGGTTATGGGGCGATGGATTTCCTCACCCGCGATCGTTACCGCCATGCGATCGAGGATCTCGCGAAACGCTCGCCGTATTCGGAGGTTGAGATCGCTAACCGGGTAATCGAGAAGGTCAATAGCGCCGGCGAGCATTCCATTTCCAGCGGACGGCAACAGGAACCTGGCTATTACTTGATCGGCGCCGGCCGTTATTTGTTCGAACGGGAACTCGGCTACCGGCCTTCCTCCAGGCAACGGTTCCTGCGCGGCTATATCACTCACGCGGGGCTCGCTTATGGGTTGAGTATCGGTCTATTGACAGTGTTGTTGCTGGCAATTCCTATGAGTGCGAGCCTTGCCGCTGGGCTCAGCGGATTTCAATTATTTCTGCTCACGTTGTTCAGTATGTTTCCCGCAGCGGATATCGCTGTTGGTCTGGTTAACCGGGGCATCATTGCGGCCCTTCCGCCGCGTTATCTGCCACGCTTTGACCTGAGTCACTTGCCGAGGCTCGATCTGAAGGACGTCGTGCCCGAGAGGCTGAGTACGTTTGTCGTTGTACCGACAATGTTTGTCAGCAAGGCTGGTGTAAAGGAGCAGATCGAGCAGATGGAGATCCGTTACCTGTCCAATCCGGACGGTCATGTGCGCTTTGCCTTGCTGTCCGATTGGTGCGATGCAGAACAGGAAACCCTGCCTGACGATGGTCTGCTGCTGAATATAGCCTATACCGCGGTGGCGGCGCTTAATACCAAGTATCGAGAACAACATTTTTTTGTGTTCCACCGTAAACGCCTGTGGAATCCCTGCGAAGGCAAATGGATGGGCTGGGAACGCAAGCGCGGCAAGCTGCACGAGTTTAACCGTCTGCTGCGCGGCGCTACCGATACCTCATTTCTTCCGATTGATGGCAAACCGGCCGTAGCTCCTTCAGGGGTCTGTTATGTCATTACCCTGGATGCCGACACCAAGTTGCCCATGGGCGTCGTAGCAAAATTGGTGGGTGTAGCCGCCCACCCGCTGAATCAGCCCGTGTTTGATCCGAAGACCCAATGTGTGGTGGATGGCTACGGCATCCTCCAGCCACGCGTGACACCGACTCTGCCGCACCGGCAGGAACACTCGATGTTTCACCGGATTTTTGCCGGCGCTTCCGGCACCGACGCCTATGCCAGTTCGGTTTCCGAACTGTATCAGGACCTGTTCGCACTCGGCACTTACACCGGCAAGGGCTTATATCATGTAGACACGTTTGAAGCCGCGCTGGCCGGACGTGTGCCGGATAACACCCTGCTCAGCCACGATTTATTCGAGAGCGTATTTACGCGCTGCGCGCTGGTGAACGATATCGAATTTTTCGAGGAATTTCCTTCTCATACGGAAGTCGCGGCATCGCGAGAGCACCGTTGGACCCGGGGCGATTGGCAATTGTTGCCCTGGATCTTTGGACCTCGCGGCAAGGGAATGCCCATGATCGGCCGCTGGAAGATGTTTGACAATTTGCGTCGATCTCTCTCGGCCCCGGCAACCGTTCTAGCACTGGTCGCAACCTGGGCAATCCCGAATGCGCCACAGGCTATTCTTATCGGGCTTATCCTGACAGCGCTGGCTTTTCCAGCAATTCTGACGATTCTGGGCGGCTTCAAGTGGTCCCGTCAGAGCGTTTCGCTGGGCGCCCATTTACGCGTAGTGGGAGAGCAAGTGCTATGGGCCATCGGCCACAGCGTGGTGGCGTTGACGTTACTCGCTCAACAGGCCTGGCTAATGATGGACGCCATCGTCCGCACCTTGGTGCGGCTATTCATTACCCGGCGCCATTTGCTCAACTGGGTCACCGCCTTGCAGGCAAAGTCAGCTGCAGGACAAGAAGGAATAAAGGGTCTCATTCTCTCCCTGAGCAGTTCGTCTATGGTCGTCATTGGCGCAGTGATTGTGGTGCTGTTTTTCAATCCGGCCGGGATCAAGATCGCTGCGCCGTTTCTTTTATTATGGTGGCTGGCGCCGGTCGTCGCCCGCGCCTTGAGTCTTCCGCCCGGCATCGACCGGGCCGAATCCCTGCCACCCGCGGATAGCAAGGCGTTGCGCCTGATGGGAAGGCGTATCTGGCGCTTTTTCACCACCTTCGTGACTCCGGAAGAGAACTATCTGCCGCCGGATAATTTTCAGGAAGATCCGCAACCCGTTATTGCCCATCGCAGTTCGCCGACCAATTTCGGCCTCTATTTATTGTCCATCGTGACCGCCCGTGATTTCGGCTGGCTCGGACTGCTAGATACCGTCGACCGGCTCGAGGCCACACTAACAACACTCATCGCACTGCCGCGCCTGCACGGTCATTTTTATAACTGGTACGATACTCGCGATCTGCACATGCTGGAACCCCGTTATGTATCGACCGTGGACAGCGGCAACCTGGCCGGACATCTGCTCGCACTGATGAACGTCTGCCGGGAAACGCTAAGACGGCCGTTAGCGTTTTTCAATGCGATGACAGGTCTGGCGGATACTCATCAATTGCTCATGGCCGAGCTCGCTAAAATCACCAATGACCGGCGTACGCACACCGTTACCTTGAAAGAGCTGCGGGAAAAAGGAGCCGTCCTCGGGGAGCTTTTGGACAGCCATCCCGCCGGCCCGGACGGTTGGAGCCGTCTATGGCAGGAGTTAACGCTCTGCGCCGGAACCTTGCAGGATATGGCGCGCGCCTATGCCGCCGAACGTGGCGATTCGGACGACAGCGAAGTACTGGCATGGGCTACATTGCTGCGAGATGACATCTTTTCTCATTCACGCGATGTGGATAGCCTGGTTCCCTGGATCCATTACGCAGGCGGTCTCAACGCTAGTGCGGATTCGGCAGCGCAAGCTTTTCCTACGGTATTCCGGAAACAGCTGACCCTGGAAACACCATTGAGTGACCTCTCAGGCTTCTATGCACTGGGCTTGGCTGAACTTGAGGGAGCGCCTGAAGGCTCCCTTACGCACGGAGAAGAGATGAAAACGATGGCGAAGATGCTGCGCCGCGCCGGAGGGCAATCCGAGGCGCTTGCGGAGCGACTGGAAACCATCGTCGCCAAGCTGAATACTTTGTTCCAGGAAATGGATTTCCGCTTTCTTTATGACTTCGGATGCCATTTGTTCGCAGTTGGTTACCGCGTGACAGAAGGAATCCTTGATCCCAGTTATTACGATTTGCTTGCCTCCGAGGCGCGCCTCTCAAGCTTCGTCGCCATCGCCAAGCGCGATGTGCCGAGCATGCACTGGTTCCGCCTTGGCCGGAGGGTGATACGTGCCGCGGGCGGCACGGTACTGTTGTCATGGTCGGGATCGATGTTTGAATATCTGATGCCTTCCCTGGTGATGTTTACCCCGCGTTACAGCCTGCTCGATCAGACCTGCCGTCTGATTGTGAAGCGACAGATTGAATATGGCAAAAAAAGGGGTGTGCCATGGGGCGTTTCGGAGTCGGCTTACAATGACCGCGATCTTTACTTTACCTATCAATATGAAGCTTTTGGCGTACCTGGTCTGGGGATGAAGCGAGGCCTTGGCGAAAATCTGGTGATTGCTCCCTACGCCACGGCCTTGGCTGCGATGTACTTCCCGCATGCCGCCGTTGAAAACCTGGACCGCTTGGAAAAGGAGGGCGCATTGGGGCGCTATGGCTTTTATGAAGCGCTCGATTACACCCCGGTCCGGCTTGCGGAAGGACAGAAGTTCGCCATCGTGCGTTGCTACATGGCCCACCACCAGGGTATGTCCCTGGTGGCCATTGCTAATGTGGTGTATGACGGGGCGATGCGTCATCACTTTCATTGCTCGCATCTGATCCAGGCGGCCGACTTGTTGCTGCAGGAACGCATCCCGATCGGTGCAGATACCAGTACCCTAGCGATTTTGCAGGACCTTCCGGAAATTAAAGAAACCTTGCAGCCACCGGTCCGGCGTGTTCCTTCGCCCACGTCTTCGGTGCCTTCCGCGCACCTGTTGTCCAATGGCCGATACGCGGTGATGATTACTGCGGCAGGTTCCGGCTACAGTCTTTGGCGGAAACTGGCAGTGACGCGCTGGCGCGAAGATGTGACGCGGGATGCCTGGGGCAGTTATATCTATCTGCGCGATGAGGCAAGCGGCCAGGTGTGGTCTGCCGGGTACCAGCCGACAGTGACGGTTCCCGACTTCTATGAAGTCTTCTTTGCCGAAGACCGTGCCCGTATTACCCGTACGGACGGCACTATTACAAGCACACTGGAGATCGTCATCTCGCCCGAGGATGATGCGGAAATACGTCGGCTGAGTTTGACCAATAATGGGCTGCGCGACCGGGAAATTGAAATCACTTCCTATGCGGAGATGGTACTCGCACCTTTTCCGGCAGATATTGCGCATCCCGCTTTTTCGAATCTGTTCATCCGTACCGAATATCTGCCCCAGGTATCCGGGCTGATCGCAAACCGGCGCCAACGTTCGTCCGACGACCCGAGTGTCTGGGCAGCCCATGTACTGGCTAACCGCCATGCCGGAGAAGGGATCCAGTACGAAACCGATCGGAACCGCTTTATCGGGCGTGGACAAACGCTACGGGATCCGATCACAGTGATGGATGGCCGTCCGCTAACCAATACAGTGGGTTATGTTCTCGATCCGATATTCAGTCTGCGCATACGGGTTCGCATTGCAGCCGGCGCTACCGAACATGTGACCTTCACTACGCTGGTCGCCGCCTCACGCGAGGCTGTGGAGGATGCAGTCGACAAATACTACAATCCGGCAACCTTCGAGCGTGTGTCCGCCCTGGCGTGGACACACGCCCATGTCCAACTCCATCATCTGCGTACCAGGCCGGACGAGGCCCAGCTGTTTCAGGATCTGGCTAGCCGTTTGCTCTATTCCGATCCCTGGCTGCGGCCATCCAGCAAATTGATGCAGATGAATACCTTGAACGTTACCGGGCTTTGGCGGCATGGTATCTCGGGAGATCTGCCGATTGTATTGCTGCGGGTAACGCAGCCTGAAGACCGAACTATTGTTGAACAATTGTTGCGCGCCCACGAATACTGGCGAATGAAAGGACTCGCCGTTGATCTTGTCATCTTGAACGAAAAGGAGGTGTCTTACATTGAGGATTTACAGACACTGCTCGAGGGTATGGTGCGGGAAAACCAGGCGCTTTCGGCCCATCAAGAGCATGAAAACCATGGTGCGGTTTTCGTTATACGAGTCGATCAGCTCCCGGAAGAAGAAAGGATCCTGTTCCAAACGGCGGCGCGCGCGGTGCTTGTCAGCAGTCGAGGCACGTTGGCCGAACAACTGATGAGACACCCGAGACCGGCGGCAACTTTTGTTGCGCCGAAAGCTTTGCCCTCTCCCGGAGCCCTTTCGCCAGAGTTGCCGCTACCTCCACTCGAATTTTTCAACGGGCTCGGCGGGTTTGCCGAGGAGGGGCGCGAATACCTGGTTGTGCTCGACAAGGGCCAGTGGCCACCGGCTCCCTGGAGCAATGTGATTGCCAATCCGGAATTCGGTTTTATGGTCTCGGCATCGGGCAGTGGTTGCACCTGGTGCGGCAACAGCCGCGAAAACCAGTTGACGCCCTGGTCGAACGACCCGGTCAGTGATCCGTCCGGAGAAGTTCTCTATCTGCGTGATGATGAAACGAACGAGTTATGGACCCCGACCGCCCTGCCGATCCGTGTTGACAATGCCAGTTATGTGATCCGCCATGGGCAAGGATATAGCCGTTTCGAGCATGCCTCCCATGGTATTCATAGCGAGCTGCTGCAATTCGTCAGCCCGGACGATCCGGTTAAAATCTCGTCTTTGACGTTGACCAACGTTTCCGGGCGAACCCGCCGGCTAACGGTCGCGGCCTATGTGGAATGGGTACTCGGCGCCTCACGAACAGTGACCTCGCCTCACATTATCACCGAACTGAACCCGGAAACCGGGGCCCTGTTCGCTTACAACCCCTGGAGCGTTGAATTCGGCCAACGCGTCGCCTTCGCCGATCTTGTGGGCAAAAAGACCGGGTGGACCTCGAACCGGACTGAATTCATCGGCCGCAACGGAAGCCTGGATGCGCCAGCTGGCCTGTTGAGCCGCAAAGGACTGAAAAGCCGCGCCGGAGCCGGGTTTGATCCTTGCGCAGCGCTGAAGTCGGCGATCGAACTTGAGCCTAACGGGCGCGTCGAGATTGTCTTTCTTCTTGGACAAGGCAATGACCGCGCCCATGCCGGGGAGTTGATTCAACGTTATCGAGCAACCGAGGTAGCAACGACTTTTTCCA
>CAWKGQ010000006.1:0-71804 GCA_963849195.1 uncultured Gammaproteobacteria bacterium | reverse complement strand
TCATCAAAAAAATCAGCCGCTTTTTTAGGGTTGCCGGTTTTGGGGTCAATGGCCTCAATGTTTTCCAGCAAGTAGGACAGTATTTTGATGTAATGTGATTTTCCTGAGCCGAAAAATCCGGACACCCAAACGCCCATACGTGCCGTAATAGTCGAGTCTTTGGGCTGTTCTGCGGCTGCCAGATAAGCATCGAAAAACTTCCGAAAGTATTCGGTGAGCTGTTTGGTGACAACGTATTCTTCCAATTCCTGCCAGACACTTTCAGCATCCAGTTGGTCGGCCTTGATGACACCATTGATCGGGCGGTCAATAGGCTTGGTGAACAGCTCCCTTATTTCCATGTCGTTTTCTTCTCAGGTTTGCACTTCAGGTATCAACCTGAAGGCGCGGTAGTAATGATCTTCGGATAATTTATTGAACAGGCGCAACGAATAGCCGTCATAGCGGCCTGGGTAAAACATCAGTAAAGGCGTCCTGCCCATTAATGGATGTAGCGCAGACAGCAGGGTGTGGGTTCTAAGCATCGGATAAGCACTACCGACACCCCAAAGCATCAGTAGATCAATGTTATCGAGATCAACCATGGCAACCACTTTTTGAGCCAATTTATCTTCCTTAAGCACCGGTCGTAAAGCCGCCATGACCGCTTCATCACCTTTTGTCTGTTGCATGTCGATAGCCTTATCGAGCAGTTGTCGTTCCTGAAGTAATTGGATAACCAGGTCAAATAAATTGATGGCTCCGGCGCGGATAGGTGGTTGTGATTTATTCAGGCTGGAGAGAACCGTTCGGGTCAGAAAGTCCCGCATCTCCATTTCCCGCTCGGGTGGGTAATCGAAAATCCAGAAACCGATTTCGTTGCCTAGACCTTTACTGTTCAGGAATTCATCAGAACTTATTTTGGGCAGAATTTGATTGAGCCGTTCCTCGAAAGACAGTGCCATTAAGCACGCTCCAAAAGTTCTATTAATGCAGAGTCTCCATGACCTGACAAATAGCGCCGAACATCGGGGTGTAAAGACTGCGGGGTGAGTTTCATGCTGCGTGTGCTTTCAAGGTATTTGGCTTCGACAAGGATGCGAAAGATGACTTGGAATAGTTTAGCTTGCGTTGACGCTGACCACTGAATTATTGATGAATCCCTATGAGAGCATTCGGAAAAAAACCCGTCCCAATCACCAGGAGAAAGCGCCAAGTCCATTCGACGCTGGTGTTCGATGTAAACATCCTTAATAAAATCGGCTAATAATTGGCTATGTTTAACCGCTGCAACCAGTAATAATTGAATAACGACTTCTTGTTCACGCTGGGCAACCATTTCTAAGCCGTTAGCATCAAGGGTATTCAGACGTTTCCTAATCAAACTGGCTTGGCGTACAGCAGTGGCGGGTGCTTTCTTCTGCAAGATATTGTCGTCAATTAACGCCCGTCTCCACGCGTTATCATCGGGATGGGTCAATAAAAAAGCGGCGATACGGCGACTCTCTAGGGGCATGAGTGAGCCAGCTGAAATTTCTGCGTTGTAAAAAGTGGTCACAGTTTAACCATAGAAATTGCAAATTATTTAAATCCGAGCCATTTTGGAATTTCTTCCTAAGGCAAATGATCAGATTTTTAGATTAAAAGACTGAAAAGAATAAGGTACATTGTCAATTTACTCAACAAGAACTCAGCGTTATGTCGGCCTATGGTTGACGTATGCACTCAAGTATCATATGGTTAGCATCGCTTATCGAGGTGCAAAATGATCACAGTAAAATTATTTAAAAGCGGTCAGAATCAAGCTATCCGAATTCCCAAGGATTTTGAATTCAAAGGCGTTAACAATCAAAAACACTTTTCCAAAGTCTCCAATTTGCAGTTGAATAACTGGGTAAATCCAACTAACTAACATTGAAGGTATGCAATTGAAAACACAAGTTTTGGTATTGGGCGGCGGCCCTGGCGGTTACACAGCGGCATTTCGCGCGGCGGATTTAGGTAAAAAAGTGACCCTGGTCGAGCGTTATCCGGTATTAGGTGGCGTTTGTTTAAATGTCGGTTGTATCCCTTCAAAAACCTTGCTGCATGTGGCTAATGTGCTCAATGAAGCCAAGGAATTAAGTCCGGCGGGCATTAACTTTGTTGAACCCGAGGTTAACCTGGAGCAACTACGCGAGTGGAAAAACAAAATCAGCTCGCAGCTCAATGCCGGCCTGGCGGCGTTGGCAAAACAGCGCAATGTAACGGTTATTAATGGTACAGGACGTTTCGTGTCTGATACGCAAGTACAGGTTGACAAACAGGCGATAGAATTTGAACAGGCCATTATTGCCGTCGGATCTCAACCGGTAAAAATTGCGTCATTCCCTAATGACGACCCAAGGTTAATGGATTCGACCGATGCCCTCAATCTTGAAGATATTCCGAAAAAACTGTTGATAGTCGGTGGTGGTATTATCGGCCTGGAAATGGCGACCGTTTATAATGCACTGGGCAGCAAAATCACTATTGTTGAAATGCAGGAGCAAATCATCCCCGGTTGCGATAAGGATTTGGTCAGACCACTCATGACAAAAATCAAGAGGGACTACGACAATATCTTCCTTGATACCAGCGTTAAAAGTATTGAAGCCTTAACAGACGGCTTGAAAGTCACTTTCGAAGGTAAGACTGCACCGGAATCGGATGTATTCGATAAAGTACTGGTTGCTGTGGGCCGCAGACCCAACGGCCACTTGTGTGATGCCGATAAAGCCGGGGTTAATGTTGATGAGCGAGGATTTATCAGTGTCGATAAACAACAACGCACTAATGTAAAGAATGTTTTTGCGATTGGCGATGTCATTGGTAACCCGATGCTGGCACATAAAGCAACGCATGAAGGAAAAATAGCCGCCGAAGTAATTGCTGGTATGAAAACTGAATGGCGGGCATTGACGATTCCTTCCGTGGCTTATACCGATCCTGAAATAGCATGGATGGGTTTAACTGAAAATGATGCCAAAGCCCAAGGCATAGAGTATGAAAAAGCCGCTTTTCCGTGGGCAGCCAGCGGGCGCTCACTTTGTAATGGGCGTAAAGAAGGCGTGACTAAATTGCTTTCAGATAAAAAAACCGGGCGTATCATTGGTGCCGGTATTGTCGGCACCAATGCCGGTGAATTGATTGCAGAAGCCGTGCTGGCACTGGAAATGGGCGCCAATGTTGAAGACCTGGCATTAACCGTACATGCGCATCCTACCCTGGCTGAAACCCTGGGATTTACAGCAGAAATGATTGAAGGCACGATTACTGATCTATTTATTAAAAAACGATGAATAATCTTCTGAACAAAAGCTTTGTTACCAATCTTGTTGCTGTTGTCATTATTGTCCTCGGCTATATTAGCCCGATACTCCAGGATTTAATCAAGTCCATCGGTTTTTTTGCCTTGTCCGGTGCAATCACCAATTGGCTGGCTATTTACATGCTGTTTGAGAAAGTGCCCTATTTATATGGCTCCGGCGTTATACCCGACCGCTTTGAGGAGTTTAAGCTCTCCATCAAGCAACTCATGATGCAACAGTTTTTTACTGCAAAAAACATCGAACAATTTATTGAAACGGAAGAAGAGCAGGGCGGCAAGATGTTGAACCTGGAACCTTTCCTGAATGCTGTTGACTACGACAAGATTTACGAAAGCTTGGTTTCGTCAATTATGGGTTCTTCTTTTGGCGGTATGTTGGTAATGATGGGCGGCGAAGAGGCCCTGGCTCCTTTAAAAGAACCGTTTACCGAAAAAATGAAAATCACCCTTGTCGATATGATTGAGTCTGAGCGCTTTAAAGCCGCGCTCAAGCACGGTCTGGACGCGCATAAAATCGGTATCGATATTATCGACAAAATTGAAACAGTCATTGATAAGCGTCTGAATGAACTAACGCCGCAACTGGTTAAAGAAATGGTTCAGGCCATCATTCGCGAACATTTGGGCTGGCTGGTTGTTTGGGGCGGAATTTTTGGCGGTTTGATGGGCGCACTGTTCGTTTTTGCGTAATGGCAGCCGTGGACTTAGCTTTTGAAGAATTGGGTAGTCCCGATGATGCGCCGCTTATTATCCTGCATGGTTTTTTCGCATCCTCTCGGAACTGGCGCCAAGTAGCGGAAAAACTGGCGACCAAGTTCCAAGTTTATGTGCTGGATATGCGTAATCATGGCGCTTCGCCGCATCATCCATTAATGGATTATCCGGCCATGGCGGAGGATTTGTTGCTGTTTATGGAAAACCGGGGATTAACTACGGCCAGTTTGCTGGGGCATAGCATGGGCGGTAAGGTGGCGATGTGGTTCGCACTTAATCATCCTGAGCGCATGGATAAACTGATTGTGGCCGATATTGCCCCCGTCAGTTATACGCACTGCTTTAACAGCTTGATTCAGGCATTAAAGACAATGCCACTGCATGAAATCAGCAACCGTAAACAGGCCGAGCTGCTACTTGCATCGGCGATACCCGAACTCGGTTATCGCCAGTTTTTGTTGCAAAATCTTATCCTGAAGGATGGGGCCTATTGCTGGCGCATTGATCTGGATATTTTTTATCTAATGGCGCCTAATATCATCGCCTTTCCCGATGTTGCGCATAGTGCGCCGTTTACCGGTAAAACCTTGTTTTTGGCTGGAGAAGATTCCGGCTATGTTAAGGAAGATGACGTAAGCACTTTGTTTCCGGATGCTACCCTAAGTGTTATTGCCAATGCCGGACATTGGCTGCATGTACAACAGCCAGGTGTTTTTATTGAACAGGTTGAAAAGTTTTTACATCAATAATTTTTTTGATAAGCAGAATATTGATGAGGCAAATATTCGCATGTATAAACAAGCTGATTGGCAGGCGTTGGAAGCTGAACGAGATGATGTGCTTGAGTTTTTCCCCGATAAAACGGGTTATTAGTTTCAAGTGGGCGAGCTGGTAGCTTAGGATAAACCCAAGCGAGCCCCAGCTTATGATGAAAAAAGCATCGAATTTTAGTCCACATTATAAATCGGTGTTGTCGCTATGCGGACATCAATCTGCTTTGATATTTCTTGATAAGCAGGACTGTCAATAGATTGGTAGCGTTGTTTAAATTCGGCTTCATTCATGTGTTCAGGCAGATCCCGGGGATCAGGCATGAAATCACTGTAATCTTTTATTCCGGACATTGCTTTTTGAATCTTACGTGCATTTTCAGGAGTTGACGTTGCCATTTCGCCAAAGCGCGTACCGGCTTTGTCGGCGGCTAAATCAATAAAGCTGAAACCACTACCGCCCTGCGCATCGCTCAATTCTTTTTCTTCACCTACAGCTTTAGCTACCTGTCCGTTCACTGAAGCTGTGATGGCTGCGGAGCCGATGAAATGTTGAGCAAGATCTATTCTTTTATATAAAAAAGTGGGGTAGCGATTTTCTGTTGTTAACTTTGATGCTGGAAAAGACAGAAATTTTTTTGTTTCTTTTTTATTAACGTAATCATTAACCGTCATAATGGCCATTTTGTTTTCTTCGATAGCATTTTCCAGTGTAGAGCGTTGATAGGCTAATTCAAATAACGGCTTTAATAAATCAGCCAGTGATAAACGCCATGCGGGGTCATGCTGGGTAATGATTTCGGCAAGTTTTTTCTGATAAATGTCAAGTTTAGGATTGTCGTCACTTTGAGTGAGGAAGTTTCGCGCTTGAATCAAGGTTTCCAGACTTGAGTAATAAGTAATGGAGATTTTTTGTTGATCAATTTTGACGGCTTTAATAGGGCGTGTTGCCAGAATGAAATAATCATTCAACGATGTATATCGAATGATATTGTCGATAACAAAGGCTGCAAATTTTGCCGGAAGTAATAACTTCCCTGCTTTAAATTTTGTGAGGCTGGGGAGTTCACTATCGTCATCATTGCCCAATCTAAAACTAATGTTTAAATACTGGCCCAGGTTGTTTTGGGGCAAAGTCATCGTGACAGTGAATCTCAATACGTTGTTTTTCAGTTCTATTTTGACTGCACTTTTACTGTATCGATTTAACAAGTAATTGGCGGCAAGATTGAGGTCGGGTTGGGTTAACTCTATTGTGCCGATTTCGTCGGGTTTGGTTTTGGAGCCTTCATGAAGGATTTTTTTTGCTCTGGCTATGTCATCACGGGTAAGTGTCCATCCTAAAGCAATGTCGGGTTTGTTACTAACGCCAAAAAAGATCAACATTGCACATAGAATCACTAGTGCGCTCAGTGACAGCAAGAGCATGCGTAACAGGGTTTTCATAAAGAATCGATTATGCAAATTCGAGTTTTAACCCGGCAGATTTAAGATAATCGGCCTCCTGAATTAAATCAGCATAGCTCAAGGGTGATTGGGTTAGCCATGCACCGGGAAACGTTAAGTAAATTCTGGATTTTGTGATCGCTATTTTAAAGTCAGGTAACTCATGTTCATGGCGATTACGGTGCAGCAATACCGCCAGCCGCAAAATAAGAGTCAGGTTCGGTGCGTATGTATTCCAGGGTGAAGGTAAGTCATTGAATAGAGTCATTGAAAATTTGCGTCGATGTGATCTTATGATGGACGCCAACAAAATCTGATCCTGGTTGGAAAAACCCGCTAAATCACCATTTTCAATAATATAGGCACTGTGTTTATGGTATTGGCTGTGGGCGATATCAATACCGATTTCGTGCAAATCAGCCGCCCAGTCTAAAAACTGCGCACAGTTTTCGTCGTTGGCCCAACTGTAATAATCGTTTAATTGTTTCAGCATAACATTAATGGTTTGTTTAATGCGTGCTGCGTGTTTTTTATCGGTATGGTATCGATCGGTTACAGATTGTACAGTTGCTGAGCGCATATCATGGTTATAAATCCGCCCCAATAAATCCTGTATGAGACCTTCTCTTAAGGCGCCATCAGCAACCGTCATTTGCTCAATACCCAGGCTTTTGAACGTGGCATGGACTATTGCCACACCGCCTGCAAATACCGGCAGACGTTCAGGATCAAGTTCCGGCAGGTTAAGTTCATTAATATGATTACACTGGTTGAGATGTGCGACCAGCTTCTCTAGTCCTTGCCTGGTTATGCCGTTATTGCTCCAGCTTTTTGCTTGCAGAACTTTGGCAATTGAACGTAAACTGCCAGATGCGCCAATGGCCTCATCCCAGTTTTTACGCTGAAATTTTCTCTGGAATGGCTCCAGTTTCTGTTCGGCAAACAGAGTTGCCTGGTTAAATGCGTTTTTGGATAGCCGGCCATCTTTAAAAAAGGCATTACTAACCGAGACGCAGCCCATGTGCAGACTTTCTTTTTCTTTGGGTGTGTCGCCTGTGCCTATGATGTATTCGGTACTGCCTCCACCGATATCCATAACCAGGCGCAAGTTGGCATTGCTGCTTAAACTGTATGCCACTCCCAAGTAGATCAAACGGGCTTCTTCTATGCCTGAAATAATATGGATAGGATGATTTAAGGCTTGTTCAGCTTTAATTAGAAACTGCCCGGCATTTTTAGCGGTACGCAGGGTATTGGTGCCCACAATACGCACGCTGCCGGGCGGGAAATTGCGGATTCTTTGCCCAAACCGTTCCAGACAGGCCAGCGCTCTATTTTGAGTGCTCTCATCCAGGATGTTATTTGCGTCCAGTCCGGATGCGAGTCTGACCATTTCCCTAAGCCGGTCGATTGTTTGTAATTTGCTGTCGTTTAGGCTGCAAACAATCATGTGAAAGCTGTTAGAGCCCAAGTCAACAGCGGCGACGATTTCAGGTGGTTTGTTAGGCACGAGTTATCCAGTTTTGTCTACGAAGCATGTTAATATCTGATAAAATTACACGGTTTTTTTCTATCCATTTAAGCTTTTTTGTCATGGATATAGTCTACTTAATTTAACTTATTTAAAGGCTCCCGTTAAGTGTTAGTTTCAGCATGAACGCATTATCTATTCGTAACCTTCGAAAAACTTACAATAATGGTTTTGAAGCCTTAAAGGGCATTAATCTTGATGTTGAGGAAGGTGATTTTTTTGCCTTGCTCGGTCCTAATGGCGCCGGTAAATCGACCGCTATCGGTATAATTAGTTCACTGATTAATGAGTCGAGCGGTTCGGTCAGTATCTTTGGACATAATTTAAAAACGGATCGATCAAGAGCTAAAAGTTGCTTGGGGCTGGTGCCGCAAGAGGTTAATTTTAATCAATTTGATACCGTCAAAAGTATTGTTTTCAATCAAGCCGGCTATTACGGCACACCCCGTAGACTTGCACTGCAAAGAACAGAACAATGTCTTAAGCAAATGGATTTGTGGGATAAGCGCGATACGGTTTCCAGACGTTTATCCGGTGGCATGAAACGCCGCGTCATGATTGCCCGTGCCATGGTACATGCGCCCAGGTTGTTGATCCTTGATGAACCGACCGCAGGTGTTGATATAGAAATTCGCCGGGCCATGTGGAAAATGATGCAGGACGTTAATCAACAGGGGACGACTATCATTTTAACCACTCACTACCTGGAAGAAGCAGAAAGTCTGTGTCGCAATATCGCTATCATTGATCAGGGGTTGATAGTAGAAAACACTGATATGGCGAGTTTATTGGCGAGGTTGCATATAGATCACTTTGTAATGGATCTGGCCGATCCCCTGGATAAAGTTCCTATGATTCCAGGCTATCAGATTGAACGCATAGCGGACAAAGTGCTCAACGTTGCCGTGCCCAAGGAAATGGGTCTTAATCAATTATTCAGCCAGTTAAGCGCGCATAATATCAAAGTCATTAGTCTGAAAAACAAGAGCAATCGCCTGGAACAATTATTTATGGATTTAATAGATTCAAAATCTGCAGGCGCTGAACAATGAATTATTCCATTGCTTTGAGAACGCTTGTGACCAAGGAAGTTTTTCGTTTTATCCGCATCTGGCCACAAACATTATTACCCCCCGCCATTACTACCGCACTGTATTTTTTAATTTTCGGCAAGTTGATTGGCGACCGCATTGGTACTATTAGCGGCGCAACCTATATGGATTATATAGTTCCGGGCATTATTCTGATGTCGGTTATCAGTCATTCCTACGCAAATGTCGTCTCGTCTTTTTATTCGACTAAATTTCAACGCAACATAGAAGAGTTGTTGGTTGCGCCCGTGCCCAACTGGGTGATTCTTGCCGGTTATGTGAGCGGCGGCATTATCCGGGGATTATTGGTCGGCTTAGTGGTCGCTTTAATATCCCTTTTATTTGCTGATATTGCCGTCAATAATGCGCTGATTGCCTTATCCGTCGCGGTGCTTACTGCCACTTTATTTGCTTTAGCGGGTTTTATTAATGCGGTGCTTGCGGAAAGTTTTGACGATATTTCAATTATCCCGAACTTTGTATTAACGCCATTAAGTTATCTGGGCGGCGTTTTTTATTCAGTAGAAATGCTTCCGGGAATTTGGCAAACTATCTCCAAGGGTAATCCCATTTTGTATATGATTAATGCTTTTAGATACGGGTTGATAGGTGTCACGGATGTTGATATTCAGTTGGCTTATATAATTACCGGTGGTTTTATTGTGACCTTGACGCTGTTTAGCCTGTTTTTATTGCATAAAGGCATTGGAATTAAAAATTAGCGGTCCTATGGTTTTTCAGGCTAAGTGGATACTTTCTATGAAGCTACAGTTTCATGATGTTCCTAACAACTAACACCACGTTTAAAACATGCCATCTCCAGATTGGCGTATTTTTTCAGACAAACACATTGTAAATCTATATCATAGCTGGTTTTTTAATTACGAGAATAAGGTTTTATCATGCAAGTAGCTGACAATATGGCGGTTTCTATTCATTACACTCTGACTAACGATGACGGCGAAGTGCTTGATAGTTCAATCGGTGACGAGGCGTTGGTTTATCTACATGGAGGGGGGAATATTATTTCCGGCCTGGAAAAAGCGTTGCATGGCAAAGTAGCCGGTGATAAATTTAATGTACGCATTGCTCCTGAAGATGCTTATGGCGAACTCATGGAGGAAATGGTTCAGGTTATTTCACGGGATATGTTTGAAGGCATCGATAATATTGAAGTCGGTATGCAGTTTCATGCGGATGTGAGTTCCGGTTCCGGCGTGGTTACAGTGGTTAGTATTGAAGATGATGAAATTACTGTTGATGGCAATCATCCTTTAGCAGGATTTGCATTAACCTTTGATGTGGAAGTTATTGATGTGAGAGCCGCAACTGAAGAAGAAGCCGCGCATGGACATATTCATGGTGCTGGTTGTCACCATTAGCCTCGAGACCAAGCTTAAGAAGCTTATAATTCCGCACTATACGTCCAAGTTTGTTCGATGTGTTTAGGGTAACCCTGTTTGTCGCCAATGATCGCGGGATTTAGCCCTGCGCAAAAGGTTATATTTCTATTGTCAAAATTGCGAGGATTGTGGGTAATTTTTTATCCATCGGCATCCAGTATTTTCAGCATTCCATCGCGAATTTGATTTTGTTGGCCTGTGTCGGTGATAGGTTGCAGCTGCTGATCGGTGATGTAAAACATATCCTCAGCGCGACTGCCTATGGTGGTTATTTTTGCGCTTTGCAGGTTGACATTTTGTTGGATGAAGGCGCGTCCTATTTTCGATAAAAGCCCCGCATGGTCAGTAGTGATAAGCTCTATGATTGTATGCCGGTTTAATGGGTCCGAGAGAAACTTGATACTGGTAGGGATTGGAAAATGCAGGGCTTGCCTTGATTTTGATTGCCGATGGATGTTTATGTGGCCTTTTACTTCTCCGTGTAAAAGGTTATTGCGGAGTGCTGTACAGATATGCGACGCTCTAAATAACTCATTGATGGGTTCTCCTGACTGTTCAAGTACCTGAAAGCTATTAAGCACATAATTGTCCAGGGTGGTCATGATTCTGGCATCAAGAATGGTAAGTCCCAGTTGGTCAAGGGTGGCTGTGCATATTGAAAAAATAGGTCCTTCGTCTTTGGTGTAAACAAACACTTCCGCACTGCCGCGGTGGGTTTGCGGTCGCAGTAATACCAACGGTAGATCGGCTTCCCTGGATGAGGCAATAGCCATTGTGTGCCAGGCTATTTCATCCGCCGAATAGCGCAAAAAATAATCATCACTGGTGTGTTGCCATGCGCCATTAATAATTTCTTCCGATATGCCGAGTTTGATGAGTTCGTCCTTGGCTTCCTGTTTATTTTCGCGCAGCCGGTCAGCAAGGGCTAAGGGATTCTGGAGTCCCCGGCGCAGGGCGTTGTGAGTGGCTGAATAAAGTTCTTTAAGTAAAGAGTCTTTCCAGGCGTTCCATAGCTCAGGGTTGGTTGCGCGTATATCGGCTACAGTCAGTAAGTATAAGTGATTAAGATATTCGACGCTGCCGACTTTTTGGGCAAACTCATGAATGACATCCGGATCGCTGATGTCTTTTCGCTGTGCTGTCATAGACATAATCAAATGACTTCGAACCAGCCATGTGATCAGTTTGGTGTCATGTGCTGAAAGATTGTGTTGAATACAGAAGTTTCGTGCGATGTCTTCGCCTATAGCTGAATGGTCTCCGTTTCGGCCTTTGGCAATGTCATGAAAAAGGGCGGCAATGTACAATAACTCTGGTTTTGCAATTAGCAGAAAAACGGTATTGCAGAGCGGGAATTCATTTATGTGTTCTTCCAATGAAAACCGGCGTAAATTACGGATAACAAAAAGAGTATGTTCATCTACCGTGTAGATGTGAAACAAGTCGTACTGCATACGCGCGACGATGTTGGCAAAGCTGGGCAAATAGGCTGCCAGCACGCCATATCGATTCATGCGTCTTAATTCATGAGTAAGGCCGCGTGGCCTGCGAAATATTTCTATAAAAAGACGATTGGCGGTTTTATTCTCACGAAACGCAGTATCGATCAAATGTAGGTTTTTTCGAATCAGGCGTATGGTGGTGGCTCTTATGCCTATAAGTGATGGGTTAAGCTGTAGGATTAAAAAAACTTCCAGTAAAGCCAGTGGGTATTGCTCGAATATAGATTCGTCCACTGCTTCAAGATAGCCATTGATGGCGATAAATTTATCGTTAATAGGGATCACTTTGCAAGCCATCTCGCCGGCTACAAAGCGTTCATTAAATAATTGCAGCAACATTTCATTGAGTCGTTCAAGTCCTTGCACGGTTTTAAAATAAAACTGCATAAACTGTTCGACATCCTGGTTATAGTGCTGATGCTCTGTACTGAAGCCAAATTGCCGGGCAAGATCACGTTGATAATCAAAAATGAGTCTATCTTCCGCGCGGTTGGTTAGAAGATGCAGTGCATAACGAATTCGCCACAGAACATCACGGGCGGAAATTAATTCTGCATACTCGGATTCGGGCAGGAAGCCGTATTTAATCAGCTCTTTGAGTGTTGATGAATTGTAATGTCGTTTAAATACCCAAGCGATGATTTGCATGTCCCGCAATCCACCGGGGCCTTCTTTGATGTTGGGCTCAAGATTATAGGCAGTGTCGTGGAATTTGGCATAGCGTAGTCGTTGTTCCTCCATTTTAGCGGCAAAAAACTGATCCGACGGCCAAATTCTATTGGGTGTGATTCGTAGTTTGAGTGCTTCATAAAGCGCGGTGTTGCCGGCAATCAGACTGATTTCCATCAGGCTGGTCATGATTGTTTGATCGTCAAGCGCGGCTGTAACGCATTCATTGACAGTGCGTACGCTGTGTCCCGGTTTTAAGCCAATATCCCAGAGGAAAGTAAACAGGTTTGCCAGTGCTTCCTGATAAGGAGTTGTGTCGTCAGAGTCCAGAAGAATGATAATATCAATATCGGAATGGGGGAATAACTCCCTTCTGCCGTAACCGCCAACGGCACACAAGCTCAGTTGCCCCGCGTGCGTGCCGAGAAAATGTTGCCAACAGCAGTTCAGAATCAGATCAATGAAATCTGATTTTTCTTTAAGCAGATCTGAAACTGAGTTATGTGGGTCGAATTTTAGTTTTAACTCGATGTCTTTTTGTTTTAGCAGGTGTTTAAATTGCAACAGGCTATCTGGTTTTTCAAACAGCTCCGAGTTAATGTAGCTATTTAATGTTGTCATATTTCTTCCTGACGTAACGTCAGGATTTCATAGCCATCAGCGGTTACTAAAATGGTGTGTTCAAATTGCGCTGACAGGCTCCTGTCCTTGGTGACTGCTGTCCAGCCATCAGCTAATACTTTAACGTCACGCTTGCCCAGATTAATCATGGGCTCAATGGTTATTATCATGCCTGCTTCAAGGACTGTCCCCGCTCCTGCTTTGCCATAATGCAACACCTGTGGCTCTTCATGGAATTTTTTACCGATACCATGTCCGCAAAAGTCCCTGACCACAGAGTAGCGATTGGTTTCGGCATGTTTTTGTATTGCGTGGCCGATATCTCCTAATGTAGCGCCGGCTTTGACTTGTTCTATGCCGAGGAACATGGCTTCCCGGGTTATTTTAATCAGGCGTTTTGCGTGCTGACTGACTTCGCCTACGCAGAACATTTTACTGGTATCGCCATGGTAGTCATCTTTAATCACAGTAATGTCAATATTCACAATATCACCTGATTTAAGTTTTTTTTCGTTAGGGATACCGTGGCAAACTGTCTGGTTGATTGATGTGCATATTGATTTTGGAAAGCCATGATAATTGAGTGGTGCAGGAATGGCTTGCTGCATATCAACAATGTAATCGTGGCAGAGTTTATCGAGCTGATCGGTGGTCACGCCCGGAACAACGTAGGGTTCAATCATTTCCAAAACTTCGGCAGCCAGTTTTCCGGCGATACGCATTTTTTCAATTTCACTTGATGATTTAATGATGATACTCATGAGCAGTTGAAGGTTGAAAGTTGAAGGTTGAAGTCAAGGTGGTATGATTTCATATCTTGTGCCTGTAATAGCCGCAATTTTAACAGAGGTTCGCTTGTTGTAAAAAATAAATTATGGTATAAAGGCAAGTTCATTTTTGTAAAAAATACTCACGCTTATCGTCACGTTTGATAGGGTGCTGGCTTCACTTGTTGCAGTTGGTTATCAGACGGGATAGGTGGAGGCTTAACCCAACTCGGAATAAAATATTCCGACTTCAAAACTTAGGAGAAATTAATGGCAGCAGTATCCATGCGTCAAATGCTTGAAGCGGGTGTTCATTTTGGGCACCAAACTCGTTATTGGAATCCGAAAATGGCAACATATTTATTCGGCGCTCGTAACAAAATCCATATCATTGATTTGGAAAAAACGCTTCCAATGTTTAATGACGCTATGAATTATCTGGGTCAGATGACAGCAAACAAAGGTACTATCCTGTTTGTTGGCACCAAAAAGGCAGCGCGTAAAGTGGTTGCGGAAGAAGCAAAACGTTGTGGTATGCCCTACGTTAATCATCGCTGGTTAGGCGGCATGATGACCAACTTCAAAACCATTAAAAAATCGATTAACCGCCTTAAAGAATTGGAAGCAATGAAAGCCGACGGTACGCTCTATCAACGTTTCGGGAAAAAAGAAGCGCTGGGTATGGAGCGTGAGTTGGAAAAACTGGAACGAAGTCTTGGCGGTATCAAGGATATGAAAGGTGTTCCTGATGTGATTTTCATACTGGATGTCGGTTATGAAAAAAATGCCATTAGTGAAGCAAAAAAATTAGGTATTCCGGTTGTTGGCATTGTTGACTCTAATAATTCGCCTGAAAAAATTGATTATGTTATTCCCGGTAATGACGATTCAATTCGCGCTGTTAAACTTTATTGTGAAAGCGTTTCCGCGGCAGTAATGGAAGCTAAAACAGCAGGTTTGGGATTATCAGCAAAGTCCGATGATTTTGTTGAAGAAGCGGCGGTAGAAGAATAACTATAATTTTATCCTTTGCAGGTCTTCCTGTGAGGTGAAAGGTTAGATTAGGCCAAAAAACGCCTCCTTACGGGGGCGTTTTTACAGTGACGATATATTGAGGAAAATTAGAAGATGAGTATTACTATCAGTGCAGGAATGGTTAAGGAACTGCGTGAAAGAACAAGCTCCGGTATGATGGAGTGCAAAAAAGCGTTAGTTGAAGCCAATGGTGACATGGAGTTGGCTATTGAAAATATGCGCAAATCCGGTTTAGCTAAAGCCGATAAAAAATCAGGTCGTATTGCGGCTGAAGGCATTATCGGTGTTAAAGTCAGTGAAAATGGCAAAGCAGTGGCGATTGTCGATATTAACTGTGAAACAGATTTTGTTGCTAAAGCAGATGATTTCGTAAATTTCGTTAATAGTGTAACTGTCGCTTTGTTGAATGCGGAGAACATTGAAACTGAAGAACAACTGCTGGCAATGCCATTGGAAGGCGGCGTTACTGTTGATGAAATGCGTCGTGGCTTGATTTCAAAATTGGGCGAAAATATTACTGTCAGACGTTTTGAGAAATTTAAAACCACTGAAGGTGGCACGGCGTGCTATTTACATGGCAATAAAATTGGTGTGATTGTTGAATTAGCAACACCAGACCAGGAGCTGGGTAAAGATATTGCCATGCATGTTGCGGCCAGTAAACCAAATTATGTTTCCGAGGAGCAAGTGCCGGCTGAAACGATTGAGAAAGAAAAAGAAATTTTCCTGGCTCAATCCGCCGAAAGCGGTAAACCTGCAGACATCATTGAAAAAATGATTGCCGGACAGATTAGAAAGTTTTTGGCGGAAGTGACTTTGTTAGGTCAGCCTTTTATTAAAGACGACAAAATAACTGTGGGCAAGTTGGTATCATCAAAAGGTAACAAAGCTATTCGTTTCACCCGTTTTGAAGTGGGTGAAGGCATAGAGAAAAAAGAAGAAAACTTTGCCGAGGAAGTAATGGCGCAAGTTAGAGGAAGTTAAGTCTGTCCGTAGATCCGGTTAGCCCCAGCGCTAATCTGTCATTATGAAAACATCGCTGTTGGGTTAGGCAACGCTAACCCAACTTGTAAAACTGACTCCGATAATACTATGACTAAACTGATTTGCCAGAGAATTTTGCTTAAGTTAAGTGGTGAGGCTTTAATGAGTGAGGCAGGCGGCAGTATCGATGCCGATATTGTTAAACGTCTTGCCACTGAAATCAAAGAATTATGTGATATTGGTATTCAGGTTGGTCTGGTTATCGGCGGCGGTAATATATTACGCGGCGCTGAAAAAGCCGCTGAAGGCCTGGATAGAGTCACCAGCGATCAGATGGGTATGTTGGCTACGGTCATCAATGCCTTGGCCATGCAGGACGCATTGGAGGCACATGGTCAGCAGGTCAGAGTTATGTCTGCACTTAAAATCAATCAGGTCTGTGAGGATTACATTCGTCGTCGGGCTGTCAGGCATTTGGAAAAAGGCCGAGTGGTTATTTTTGCAGCCGGTACAGGTAATCCTTTTTTTACCACCGATTCAGCCGCCAGCCTTAGAGCCATTGAAATCAATGCAGAGTTGATGATTAAAGCGACTAAAGTCAAGGGTGTGTATTCTGCTGATCCTGAAAAAGTCAAGGATGCGGTGTTTTATTCGCGATTAACTTATGACGAAGCGCTTGATCAGCGTCTTAATGTTATGGATACAACCGCATTGGTATTATGCAGGGACAACAATGTACCTATGCGAGTAATGAATATTTTTGAGCAAGGTGCTGTCATGAAATTAATGATGGGCGAGGAGATTGGCTCTCTTATTGAACGAGGAACAGATTGATGATTAGTGATATTCAACAGGATGCTGCAACCCGCATGGGCAAGAGTATTGACGCGTTAAAGCATGAGTTCTCAAAAATTAGAACAGGTAGGGCACACCCCAGTTTGTTGGATCAAATTAGCGTTTCATACTACGGTACGGATTCATTATTATCCCAGGTTGCCAATATTGCCGTTGAAGATGCGCGTACACTAACGATCACACCATGGGAAAAAGGCATGGTGCAGGCAATTGAAAAAGCCATTATGAAATCAGATCTTGGTTTGAATCCGGCTACTAACGGTATGACTATTCGTATTCCATTACCGCCACTGACTGAAGAGCGTCGTCGCAGTTTGGTTAAAGTCGTTAAGCATGAAGCAGAAAATGGTCGTGTTGCGATTAGAAATATTCGCCGAGATGCCAATTCAGAAATAAAGGAAGCTTTAAAGGAAAAAATGGTTTCTGAAGATGAAGCGCGCGCAGCCGAAGAAAAAATTCAAAAATTAACCGATCAGTTTGTAAAGGAAGTGGAAAAATTGCTGGAAGCAAAAGAGGCGGATCTATTATCTATTTAATAGAGACATAACAATGCCTATTGATGATCTTAACAACCTGGAATCTGACAATCCCCGACATATTGCCATAATCATGGATGGTAATGGGCGATGGGCGCAAAAAAGATTTATGCCCAGAGCTGTCGGCCATCAGGCTGGGGTTAAAGCAGTTAGAAAAATTGTAGAGTATTGCGCCAAACATAAGGTTGAAGTCTTAACTTTATTTGCTTTTAGTAGTGAAAACTGGCGGAGGCCGGAAGCCGAAGTTTCCCTGCTGATGGCGCTGTTTATGGCAACCCTGCAGAGGGAAATCAACAAACTGGATCGTAATAATATACGTTTGCGCTTTATAGGCGATAGAACAGCATTCTCCGATAAGCTACAACAGAAAATGGCTGAAGGAGAGGCCCAAACTCAAGATAATACCGCTTTAACGCTGGTCGTGGCGGCTAATTATGGCGGTCACTGGGATATGTGCCAGGCATACCGGAAAGTGGCGGAAAAAATGGCTACTGGAGAATTAAAAAATCAGGTGATCAGTGAACAGCTGATCAATCAGCATTTATCAACGGCTGATTTGCCAGATCCTGACCTGTTTATAAGAACAGGTGGCGAACAACGTGTTAGCAATTTTATGTTATGGCAATTAGCCTATACAGAATTGTACTTTACAGCAACGCTCTGGCCGGATTTCGACCAGAATTCACTTGAAGACGCTATCAAGAGCTTTAAAAGTCGGCAACGGCGCTTTGGTCATACCAGTGAGCAAGTTCTTAATAAATCAGTCGCACTATAACCTTAATATTTAATAGCTTACAAAAATGTTACTAAAGCGAATTATAACGGCATCTGTCCTTGCTTTCCTGATTGCACTGGCAGTCTTCAAGTTGCCTATGGAGTATTTTTCATTGGTGATAGGTCTGATCACTCTTTTAGCCGCATGGGAATGGAGTAACCTTGCAGGCATTACCTCGCTGTTTAAGCGTGTATTATTTCTGTTGGCATTGATCCTGCCAATGTCAGGAATTCATTTTTGGACGCAATTTCTTGAGTTGGTCGCTCAAGCAACTGATTGGACTGATGTCAGAGACTATTCAGGTGCGCTGGAATGGCTGGTTATACCGCCGGTGCTGTTCTGGATATTGGTCATGATATTAATCAGAAACACACCGACAGGGGTGCTAAATCTGCAACTGAAAACCCGATATAAGGCTTTAATCGGCTGGTTCGTTTTATTGTCAGCATGGATGTTTTTATCCCGGTTAAGATCTTTTTATGGTCCGGAAATGACGATGTATTTTTTAATCCTGATTTGGGTGGCAGATATATCGGCCTATTTTGTCGGGAAGAAATGGGGTACAACCAAGTTGGCCCCTGAAATCAGCCCGGGTAAAACAGTTGCGGGAATGTATGGCGCCTTAATTTCGGGCTTGGTTTGTGCCATTGTTTTAAGCCTGATTTATGGTTTTCAACTGATGATCGCATCGGATTTTGTTTTGCTCTCCGTACTGACGGTGTTGATTTCCATTTATGGTGATTTATTTGTAAGTGTGGTCAAGCGTCAGCGTGGCGTAAAAGATAGTGGTACATTATTACCAGGTCACGGTGGTGTCCTGGATAGAGTTGACAGTTTGATTGCTGCCATACCTTTCTTTTACGGCTGTATCTATTTTGTATACAGGTTGGTTTCATGAAAGGTATATGTATACTCGGTGCAACAGGCTCGATTGGTGTCAGTACTTTAGACGTTGCCGCCAGACATGCCAATCTTTATAACGTAGTCGCATTAACGGCTAACAACAATATAGACCTGCTTTATGAACAATGCCTTGAACATCACCCTGAATATGTTGTAGTTGTCGATGAAAACAAGGCTCTGGTATTTACAGAGAAACTTAAAAATTCGCCGATCTTCGATATTAAAGTGTTGTCAGGAGCTCTCTCACTAGAGTACGTTGCAACCCTGGACAACGTTGATTCGGTCATGGCGGCAATTGTTGGTGCGGCGGGTTTGTTGCCTAGTCTGGCAGCGGCAAAGGCAGGCAAAACAATTTTATTAGCCAATAAAGAAGCCCTGGTCATGTCCGGCGATATTTTTATGCAAGCCGTTGCCGAGTCAGGGGCGCAATTATTGCCTATCGACAGTGAACATAATGCTATTTTTCAATGTATGCCAGCCGGTTATAAATCCGGTATGCAGACGAAACAGGCCAGACGTATTTTATTGACCGCTTCGGGTGGGCCATTTCGTGAAATGCCGCTAGCTGAAATGGCCAATGTAACACCTGATCAAGCAGTTGCCCACCCTAACTGGGATATGGGTAGAAAGATTTCGGTTGACTCAGCAACTATGATGAATAAAGGGCTGGAAATGATTGAAGCCTGTATTTTATTTGCCATGAAACCGGATCAAATACAAGTTGTCATTCATCCGCAAAGCGTTATCCATTCAATGGTAGATTATGTTGATGGCACTGTATTGGCGCAAATGGGCAATCCGGATATGCGTGTTCCCATTGCCTATTCAATGGCTTGGCCGGAACGTTTTGATTCAGGTGTTGAACCCTTGAATATTTTTGATGTTCGCCGGATGGATTTTGAAGAGCCAAATTTGGAACGCTTTCCCTGTTTAAGACTCGCTTATGAAGCCATTAACAAGGGCGGCACACTGCCAACCGTTTTAAATGCAGCCAATGAAATTGCCGTGGAAGCATTTTTGAATGAACAGGTCCGTTTTACCGATATCCCGGTTATTATTGAACGCTGCATGGAAAAGTTTGAAGTCAGGCCAGCCAATAGCCTTGACATTATTCTGGAGACAGATCAACAGGCCAGACTGGTATCTCAACACATTATTACCGAGCTGATTCATTAATGGATTTACTGCATACACTGTTTTATTTTGCTATTGCCATCGGTGTTCTGGTTTCATTTCATGAATTTGGGCATTTCTGGGTGGCGCGTAAAGCCGGAGTAAAAGTACTTCGGTTTTCTATCGGCTTTGGTAAGGTTTTATGGTCTTATCAGAAAAATCCTGAAACCACGGAGTATGTGTTATCCGCCATTCCACTGGGTGGTTATGTCAAAATGGTTGATGAGCGGGAAGGCGAGGTTAAAAAAGAGGACCTGCCTTTTGCATTCAACCGGCAGTCTCTGCTGGCGAGAACCGCAATAGTCGCGGCTGGCCCAATTTTTAATTTGATGCTTGCTGTTGCCTTGTTTTGGGGCGTATTGGTTATTGGCGAAACGGGCATAAAACCAATACTCGGAGCGGTAGGGCAGGGCACATTAGCCGCTACAGCCGGTTTTGTTGAAGGCGATCAGATCATTTCAGTCAATGACAAGTTGACACCGACCTGGACAGAAGCCATGGGAGTAATAATCGCTTCGGCACTGGATGGTGATCAGGACATTAAGGTTACTGTAAAAAACTTCGATGATCAGCCTTACGTCAGGTTATTGAAGATTGCTGAAAGCGATGCTCAAAATCCTGAAGTATTGTATGAACATTTGGGCTTTAAACCGTGGTCGCCAAAATTAAAACCGATTATAGGGAAGGTGCTTCCTGACAGCGCCGCATTAACTGCCGGTTTGCGCCAGGGTGATTTGATTATTAGTGCTGATGGCACAGTTATGAATGACTGGATGCAATGGGTAGACACTGTAAAAAATCACCCTGACGCTGCTATCAATCTAATTATAGAGCGTGATGGCGTTCAGTTACCCTTAACCATTACACCGAAAAGCGTGCAATCTGAGCAGAAGACGGAAGGCAAAATTGGCGCGGCAGTTCATGTGCCCGAAGAATTGATAAAGTCAGTCAGTGTTGAATATTCATTATCGCCATTGAAAGCAATACCGGTCGCTCTGGAAACTACTTGGTATTATGCCTCTACAACCTTAAAAATGATGGGCAGAATGCTGATTGGCAAAGCTTCCGTGGAAAACCTCAGCGGGCCAATCAGTATTGCCCAGTACGCAGGACAATCCGCGGATATGGGGCTGGTACATTTCGTAAAATTTATGGCTTTGGTTAGCGTCAGTTTAGGTGTCTTGAATTTATTGCCGGTCCCCGTCCTCGACGGTGGTCATTTACTGTTTTTTGCCTTGGAAGCCATTAAAGGGCGCCCTGTTTCAGACAGAATACAAACTTTTTTTCAGCAAGTCGGGATTGCTTTGCTAATGTCGTTAATGGCATTAGCCATGGTTCTGGATGTCCAACGATTATTTCATTAAGTTAGCGCAAGGCTAAAGTTGAAAGCCCGAAGTGGTAAACTTTTTAGTCTTTGGTATTTAAAAAATTTATTTAAAAAACACGAGAAAACCATGAGAAAAGTTATTAAGATTGCCGCGTTATCACTATTTGGTCTGACGTTGTCTACCGTTAATGCCGATGAGGCGGCTATCAAGCAAGCTATGGCCAAGTCTATGCCATCTGCGAAAATTGATTCTGTTAAACCCTCTGAAGTTAAAGGATTTTATGAAGTTATGGTTGGCACTAATATCTTTTATGTTTCCGAAGATGGAAAGTATTTGTTACAGGGACGTCTGGTTGATTTGGCAGCTCGCAAGGATTTAACGGAAGAAAAATTGAGTGGTACACGAAAACAGGCCATTGAAAAAATCGGTCAGGAAAACATGATCGTGTTTAAACCAAAAATAAAAAAATATACGGTCTCTGTTTTTACCGATATAGATTGCGGGTATTGTCGTAAACTACATTCAGAGATTGATCAATATTTGGCTCAAGGCATTACTATTCAATATTTGTTTTTTCCCAGAGCTGGTAAAGGTTCAGATTCCTATAACAAAGCCGTTTCAGTTTGGTGCGCTAAAGATCGTAACGCAGCTTTAACGGACGCAAAAAAGGGCAATACACCGGCGGCTAAAACCTGTGACAATCCTGTTGATGAACACATGCAGTTAGGTGCGGATTTTGATGTTAAAGGAACACCGATGATTGTCACAGAAAAAGGCAATATCTATCCGGGCTATTTGCCGGCAAAACAACTGGTCGAAGCACTGGAAAGCGAGAAAAATCCGCAGTAAATTATTGAAAGGGTTCAAGCGAAAAGTTTTTTGACCTTGAACCTTACACCACCATTCCCTTAAGTTTATAAAGCAACTCCAATGCCTGCCTGGGGCTCAGGTCGTCCGGTTTTATGTCTTCCAGCAAGGTGACAACGGGATGACATTCTTTCGATGAAAACAAATCCAGTTGATTAACGCCTGTTGCGGTTTGTTGTTCGCTGTATGCTTGATCCTCCAAATGCCGCAGCTTGGTTTTGGCTTTATCTATAACCGAACGTGGCACGCCCGCCAGAGAGGCGACCTGCAAGCCGTAACTTTGATTGGCCGGGCCGTCTTTAACCGCATGTAAAAATATAATCTTGTCGCCGTGTTCCATGGCATCCAAATGCACGTTATGGATGGTTTTTTGTTCATCGGGCAGTGTGGTTAACTCAAAATAGTGTGTCGCAAATAGCGTAAAAGCCTTGGTTTCTTTAGCCAGATGATCGGCACATGCCCAAGCTAATGACAAGCCGTCAAAAGTGCTGGTGCCGCGACCTATTTCATCCATCAAAATCAGGCTTTTTGAGGTGGCGTTATGCAGAATATTTGCTGTTTCCGACATTTCGACCATAAACGTGGAACGGCCGCTGGCCAGATCATCTGAAGCGCCAATCCGGGTAAAAATCTTGTCGACAGGGCCGCAGATCAGCGTTTTTGCCGGCACATAACAGCCTATGTGAGCGATTAAGACGATAAGCGCAGCTTGGCGCATATACGTCGATTTACCGCCCATATTAGGGCCGGTAATCACCAGCATGCGGCGCTGGCTGGAAAGCGACAGATCGTTAGGTACAAAAGGAATATCGGATACCTGCTCAACGACCAGATGTCGGCCACCCTCAATTGTTATGCCGGTTTTTTCAACCAGAGTCGGTTGCGATAAATTCAGGGTCTGCGCACGTTCGGCAAAGACAACCAACACATCCAGTTCAGCGAGTGCGGCAGCGCATTGTTGCAACGGAATCAATGAGACTGAAATAAGGTTAAGCAATTCTTCGTACAAAAATTTTTCAAAAGACAAGGCCTTGTCTTTTGCACTTAGGACTTTATCTTCAAACGATTTTAATTCCTCGGTAATGTATCGTTCAGCCCCTTTTAAGGTTTGTTTACGGGTGTAATGCGCTGGCACTTTTTCAGAGTGTAAGCGGGAAATCTCAATGTAATAACCATGTACGCGATTGTAATTGACCTTAAGATTGTTAATGCCGGTTGCCGCTTTCTCCCGGTTTTCCATGTCAACCAGAAACTGATCGGCGTTTTGGCTTAAATTCCGTAAATCATCCAGTTCCTGATTATAGCCGGGTGCAATTACACCGCCGTCACGAATAAGTACAGGTGGATTATCAATGATGGCTTTTTGCAGCAGCCTTAAGATCTCCGGCTGCTCGCCAATTTGTTTACTTATTTGGGCAAGCTGCGGGTTATCGCTGGTCGCAAGTACCTGTTGTAATGCGGGTAACACCGCCAGGGTATTGCGTAATACCAATAAATCGCGGGGACGGGCTGATTTTAAGGCGATACGCGAACTAATCCTTTCAATATCACCCACTTGCCGCAGGTGGTTTTGCACATCTTTATAGACATGGCCATTGAGTAATGTATCTACACAGGCATAACGATTATTGAGAATACGGTGATCGCGTAAAGGTCTATTGATCCAGCGTCTTAAGCAGCGACTGCCCATTGCGGTTGCGGTTTTGTCCAATACTCCAAATAGGGTGTATTGCAGGTGTCCCGAGGGATGATAATCCAGTTCAAGATTGCGGCGGCTGGACGCATCCAGCAAAATGCTGTCATCGCTGCTTTCCGTGCGGATGCCCTGAATATGGGGTAAAGCGCTTTGCTGGGTATCTTTAACATAGTGCAATAAAGCGCCAGCTGCAGCAACGGCGGCAGGTAAGTTATCACAGCCAAAGCCCTTTAAATCAAGCGTATTAAATTGTTTCAACACCCGTTGCCTGGCACTTTCGGGGTCAAAATGCCAGGGCGGTCTTCTGCATAAGCAGCTGCGTTGTTGCAAGTTTGCAGGCAGCGGCCAGTCTTCACTAAACAGTAATTCAGCTGGATTAAGACGACCCAGTTCATTGAGTAACTGGCCTTCAGATTCCACCTGTTGCAATACAAAACGGCCACTGGTTAAATCCAGACTGGCAATGCCTTGCTTATTATCATGCACACACACAGCGACGAGTAAATTATCTTTCCGGTCTTCAAGCAAGGCCTCGTCCGTGACTGTTCCAGGTGTAACAATCCGCACAACTTTACGATCGACAGGACCTTTAGACGTCGCAGGATCACCGATTTGTTCGCAAATCGCTATAGACTCACCATTTCTTAATAGTCTGGCAAGGTAACCTTCTGCTGCATGATAGGGTATTCCGGCCATAGGAATTGGCAATCCACCTGATTGACCTCGACTGGTTAAAGTAATATCCAGTAATTGCGAGGCTTTTTTGGCATCATCAAAGAACAGTTCGTAAAAATCTCCCATGCGATAAAATAAAAGGGTATCAGGGTGATCTGATTTGATGCGCAAATATTGCTGCATCATGGGGGTGTGCTGGTCGGCGGGTTTTTGTTTTATAATCATGGCTCTATTTTATCTGAAGTCGCACGAGGCCACATCATGGATAATGAATTATTCGAACTTGCGCAACAACTGGGCCGTTTATTAAAGTCGAAAGAGAAAAAAATAGCCACTGCCGAGTCTTGTACAGGCGGATGGCTTGCTCAAATAATTACCGAGGTTCCGGGAAGTTCAGCCTGGTTTGATCGAGGGTTTGTGACTTACAGTAATGCAGCAAAGATACAGATGTTAGGCGTTAACCCTGAGACACTTGCTAAATACGGTGCGGTGAGCGCTCAAACAGCAACAGAAATGGTCAATGGTGTATTAGCTCATAGTGATGCTGATTGCGCCATTGCTGTAACTGGCATAGCAGGGCCGGACGGAGGCACAGCAGAAAAACCGGTGGGTACGGTATTTATTGCATGGGCATATAAAAATCGGGATGTTAAGGTGGCTCAAAAGAAATTAACCGGCAACAGGCATCAAGTCAGAAGGCAAACGGTGAAAATTGCGCTTAAGGAGATGGAGTTATGATAACAAAAAGCTTTCAAGCAACCCCTGGAATGCTGGGTGTAGGTTAAATATTAGATTTTTCAGTCGTATTTTTAGATTTGACAGAGTAATAACTAACTGATTTAAAATCCATTAAAAGCCAAATTCAGATTCATCAAAATCGTCGAATTGTTCTTTTAAACGCTTTTTTTCCCAATAGATTTCAATTTTTCTGCGTGAATCTCTTTTGACGGTTTCTTCTTCAAGAGTCTCTGAAAGTGAAACAAATTCGCCACCTTCAAAAATATCATCGTCGTCAGTATCAGTTTCCGGGTTATTTGGAGCGCTTGGTTTAGTCGCTGATTTAGAAGATGCTTTAGTCATTTCCATAGTCTCAATAAAAAATAATATTAAAATAGTAATATAGTCGTATGTAAAGCAAAAAATAATATCCTTACATACATAATCCTGGATCAAACCAGGATTATGTTCATTATTAATGAGTAATCTTTACAAGGCAAGCATCACTGTTATTAAATCCTGTAGCCCGTTAGCCTTGAGTTAGCCTGACACTTTGCAGCTTCGCTTGTCGGGTTATGCTAATACGATTTCCTACGAGGAATATATCCGATTGGCTGATTTTTTTGTCTATTTTCTGCGGTATGATGGATTGGATGGCTCGCTATGCGCATCTTTTACGCCTCGGCAACTGCTCCTGCGTTGCTCTACCTCCTGCATCTTTGCAGTCGTTGAAAATGAACAAAATCCTGCACAATTCGAGTATATTTTACTTGGATATCGCTCAGCATGGCTTACAAACACTGTAAACCGGGTTTAGTAAAAATGTTACGATAAACACTTCACAAAGCCCTCTTAAATTATTAGGTCTGATAATTGCCTTGATCTTGTTAGTTTTTTGTAACCATGATGGGTTCTTCAGTCAGTTTTGCAACACCTATTGGTTATCAACGAATTTAATGATTTATGGCAAGGGCTGTTATCATTTTGAAGCGTACGGGATACACAGATGAAGATTATTGCCGTTGTAACAGCTATCGTTATAATTCCGCAGCTTGGCGGTTATCAGGTTAAAAACCTACTTTAAAAAATCACAAATATGAAAAACAATACAGTCGACACACTTTCTTCCACCGATATATTTTCGTCGAATTTTCTGATCGGCAATGTTGGTACGCCATTCGTTATGGGTCTGGCGGTGGGTTATTTCGCTAAAAAAATGTTGTTCATGACTCTGTTTCTGTGCGGTGCGGGGATCGTGTTTCTGTTTGTTAGTGAATATTATGGCATCGCTGAAATAAGTGACATACAGCTGCAACAGGCAGTCGATTCAGCAGCTGACGCTGCCAAACAATCTGGTGATTATTTGGTTAAACGTCTGTCGGGTATTACCAGTAAAGGCATCAGTGCGGCGGGTGGTTTTTTTGTTGGGCTTAAGTTGGGTTAGACTTTTAATGTATTAATGGGAAATCTATTAATTCAAGTTTAAAAAATAGTTTTTATAATATTCAATTACTTACATTCGTCCATATTATGGAAAAAGCTATTTTCTTAAGGGATTTGAAGGCTTAAATTCAGCAAATAAACAGATAGCCTTGGTTTTATAACTAGTGCCAGCGTTTATGCAAAATTTATCAGGTTTAGAGGATTATGTCGGATTACCCTGACTCGTCCGTGGCGTCACCATGGTGACGCCAATTAACAGATTTTGCATAGGTAACCTGCTCACTATTTAACATAGTCCATTGTTTACTCATAATCCGACAAAGGCGGGCAAGTACAAACCACATGCCGGTCGCCATAAACATTATCGATACGCCCTACCGGTGGCCAATATTTATCATCATGCTGATTATTGTCAGGGAAAAAGGCTTGTTGCTTGGAATAAGGCAAAGTCCATTCTTCCAGCAATAAGCGATGGGTGTGAGGCGCGTTATGCAACATGTTGTTTTCAGCATCCGCTGTACCGTTTTCAATGGCTTTAATTTCCTCGCATATAGCAATTAACGCATCACAAAAGCGATCAATCTCGGCTTTATCCTCGCTTTCCGTGGGCTCTATCATCAACGTATCGGCAACAGGAAACGATACGGTGGGCGCATGAAAGCCGTAATCAACCAGACGTTTGGCGATATCCTCCACGGTTATGCCGCAGGATTTTTTAAAAGCATGGCAATCGATAATGCATTCATGGGCAACCCAACCGTTTTTGCCTGTGTATAGAATGGGGTAATACGGCGCCAGGCGTTTAGCAACATAGTTGGCGTTCAAAATTGCGGTCAATGTGGCGCGTTTTAAACCGGCGGCACCCATCATGGCGATATAAGCCCAGGAAATGGTGTAGATACTGGCAGATCCCCAGGGCGCGGCGGATACCGTGCCTATTGTGCCATGCACGCCTTTGGCCGGGTTGACGCCATCAACAACCGGATGATCGGGAAGGAAAGGGGCAAGATGCGCGCCCACGCCTATCGGACCTACGCCTGGACCGCCGCCGCCATGGGGAATACAGAAGGTTTTATGCAGATTAAGATGGGCGACATCGGCGCCGATTTTACCCGGACGGCTTAAGCCTACCAGCGCATTAAAGTTGGCGCCATCCAGATAAACCTGTCCGCCGTGTTTATGAACAAGATCACAAATTTCCCTGAAAGCTTCTTCAAAAACACCGTGCGTGGACGGATAGGTAATCATTAAAGCCGCCAGCGTATCATGATATTCCGCCAGTTTTGCCCGCAAATCATCCAGGCTGACGTTGCCGTTTTCATCACAAGCGACAACGACAACTTTAAGGCCTGCCATCGATGCACTGGCGGGATTGGTGCCATGGGCGGAAGCGGGTATCAGGCAGATGTTGCGCTGTGGCTGGCCTGACACTTCATGATATTTGCGGATCACCAGCAAGCCGGTATATTCGCCTTGGGATCCGGCATTGGGTTGCAGCGAAAAGGCGTCAAAGCCGGTCAGGTCGCATAACATATCCTCCAGTTCCGCAAACATTTGCTGATAGCCATGGGTCTGGTACAGCGGCGCGAACGGGTGCAGGCCGTTAAATTCATGATAGGAAATGGTTTGCATTTCCGTGGCGGCGTTGAGCTTCATCGTGCATGAACCCAACGGTATCATGGAGCGATCCAACGCTATATCACGCCTGGCGAGCCGACGCATATAACGCATCATTTCAGTTTCCGAATGATAGCGGTCAAAGACGGGATGTTGCAGAATTTTATCGATACGCCATAACTGTTCCGGGATACATTCAGTCAGGTTTGCATCAAGCACATTGATATCGGGAAGGTCGGCAGTAGCAGATGCAAAAACCTGCCAGACAGCTCTTAAGTTTTTCCGTGTTGTGGTTTCATCGAGTGAGATGCCTATGTGGTCTGCGTCAATGATGCGCAAATTGATATTGGCTTCGTCAGCGTGCGCGGCAAATCGTTTTGCCCGGTTCGGAACATGAATCACCAAGGTATCGAAATAGCACTCGCTGAGGACTTCATGACCTAACTGTTTTATTCCCGCTGCCAGAATTTGCGCATAGCGATGCACACGGCCTGCGATCAGGCGCAAGCCTTCGGCACCGTGGTAAACCGCATAAAACCCGGAGATAACCGCAAGCAAAACCTGGGATGTACAAATATTGCTGGTCGCTTTGTCACGGCGGATATGCTGCTCCCGGGTTTGCAAAGCCATACGTAAGGCAACCTGTCCGTGACTGTCTTTGGATACACCAATGATCCGGCCGGGAACAGAGCGTTTGTATTCATCCCTGGTGGCAAAAAACGCCGCATGAGGACCACCGTAGCCCATAGGTACGCCAAAGCGCTGGGAACTGCCGACGACAATATCAACGCCGAATGCAGCGGGTGGTTTTAATAACACCAGACTCAACAAGTCCGCAGCTACGGTGATCAGCGCAGATTTGTTATGAGCGATTGCGGTAATTTGGCTCAGGTCTTTTATTTCACCTTTGGAGCCGGGGTATTGCACTATCAGGGCAAAAAAATCATGTTGCGCCAGATCATCATGGAAAGGGTCGGCAACGATAACCTCATAACCTAATGAATGAGCGCGAGTTTTGATAACCGCAATGGTCTGCGGGTGACAGTCCTGATCTACGAAAACGTTGTTGGCAGAACTTTTGGACAAACGCCGCGACATGGTCATTGCCTCTGCCGCAGCAGTCGCTTCATCCAGCAACGAGGCATTAGCCAGCTCCATGCCGGTTAAATCGATAATCATTTGCTGATAGTTTAACAAAGCTTCCAGTCGGCCCTGACTGACTTCTGCCTGGTAGGGCGTATAAGCCGTATACCAGCCGGGATTTTCCAGTACATTACGTTTAATCACCGCCGGCATGACAGTGTCGTAATAGCCCATGCCTATCATTGAAGTAAACACTTTATTTCGGCTGCGCATATTGCGCAGATGTTTAATAACAGCGCGTTCACTGATCGTTTCGGTGAGTTTTAATGGTTCATGATTAAGAATATTGGCAGGAATTGCTTGCTCTATTATGTCTTCCAGCTCATTTAATCCAAGTTCAGCGAGCATTTCTTTGGTTTGCTGCTGATTAGGGCCGATGTGACGATAGATAAAATTACCGCGCATTTCCAGTTGATTCAGTTTTGGGCGAGATGTTGGCATGATGTTTATCTATGGTAGCGGTGTGGAATAAAGGGTAATTTGGTCACGGTAACTGCAATTTTTCGATCCCGAACTATCGCATACAAGGTATTGCCGAGGCTGACCGAAGTACGATCAAGCAATGCCATAGCAACAGGTTTACCCAAATTGGGGGAAAAACTGCCACTGGTAACATGGCCTACGACTTTATCTTCGTTGTTAATAATATCACTGCCGTCCCTTACAGGTATTTTGCTTTCGACCGCAAGTCCCGCACGGATTTTTTCGGTGCCGAGATGCAGCTGGTTCAGGATTTTGTCTGCTCCGGGGAATTGGTTATGATCTTTTTTAAACAGCCATTGCAGTCCAGCTTCCACCGGCGTGATAGCTTCATTAAGCTCATGTCCATAAAGGCACAGACCCGCTTCCAAACGCAAGGTATCTCTCGCCCCCAGGCCGACCGCCTCAACCTCATCTTCAGCGAGTAACAAGCAGGCAAGTTGTTCCGTATATTGATTGGCTACTGAAATTTCAAAGCCATCTTCGCCCGTATACCCGCTTCGGCTGATATTGCAGGGTATACCGTTAATTTCGGTCTCGCAGGCCTGCATAAATTTTAAACCAGCGGCATGGGCAGAATATTTCTGCATAACTGCGGCGGCGGCAGGACCCTGGATTGCGAACAAGGCGTGATCAGGTAATTCCTTAAAATCACATTGCCCGGATAAATGACTCTTTAAATACGAAAAATCCTTGTCTTTGCAAGCGGCATTAACAATGATCATGAGTCCCGAGTCGATGCGGGTAATGATGATGTCGTCAATAATGCCGCCATCGCCATTGGTTAATACCGTATATTTCTGTGTACCGGGCTTAAGTCCGGTAATGTCGCTGGGTGTCAGCTGCTCAAGCTCACTGGCAGCGCCATCACCCAGAATCAGGCATTGCCCCATGTGGGAAATATCGAAGAAACCCGCATGGCTGCGGCAATGCAAATGTTCATGAATAATGCCTTCGCTGTATTGCAATGGCATTTCATAGCCGGCAAAAGGCACCATTTTAGCGCCCAACTTAAGATGAAGATTATAAAGCGGTGTTTGTTTTAACATGGTTGCACCACGTCCCGTTGTGTGAACAAAGTTGTAGTGTAACGCTGAAAAAACGTTAATCCAAGTTGATCGGGTTAGATCATGCAGCATATTTCCATGATTACGACATTTGCACCAATTTAAACAAATTGTGCCCTGCAATAGTGCGTCATCGTCACGGGTTTCCTACTTATTTTCATAATGTTTAAAACTGGCGACTTTGAACGCGGTCATTGATAACAGTTGATGATGTATAAATTCAACGGAACATTTCGGCACATGAATTGCTCAATAAAAATAATAATGAACTAAAACCATATATTTTCCTATGAAAGCAACCGTCGATACCAAGAAAATAAGCACTATTGATGAAGATGGACACACGGGTCTCTCCAAAGAATCGCTAAAGCATGCTTTTCTGGATAATCTGTTTTATGTGCAGGGAAAATTTCCCGCATTGGCAACAAAACATGATTATTCACTGGCCTTGGCTTATACAGTGCGGGATCGTTTGTTGCAGCGCTGGATTAGTACTGCGGAAACCTATACCCGCGAGAAGTCGAGGACCGTCGCTTATTTTTCGGCTGAGTTTCTGCTCGGACCGCATCTCGGTAACAACTTGCTCAACCTTGGGATTTCAGACCAAGTACGCCAGGCCATATCAGAGCTGGGGTTGATCTATGAGGAACTGTTGGGGCAAGAGGTAGAACCGGGTCTCGGCAACGGTGGCTTGGGAAGGTTGGCGGCCTGTTTTCTTGATTCCATGGCAACCCTGGAAATTCCCTCGCTAGGTTATGGCATCCGCTATGAATTCGGCATTTTTGCACAGGAAATCGTCGATGGTTGGCAGGAAGAAAAGACTGACAAATGGCTGCGTTATGGAAACCCCTGGGAGATTCAACGGCCGGAATGGGCGGTTGAAGTCAAGCTGGGCGGACATACCGAAAGCTATATAGATGCCAACGAAAATACCCGAGTACGCTGGATTCCGGGCTGGACTATTCTGGGAACGCCCTATGACACACCTATTCTCGGTTACCACAACAATACCGCAAATACCCTGCGCTTATGGAAGGCTGAAGCCGCTGAATCGTTCGATCTTGGAATCTTCAACCGCGGTGATTATTATGGGGCTGTCCAGAAAAAGCTGGTCTCGGAAAACATCACCAAGATCCTTTACCCCAACGATGAGCAAATCCAGGGCAAGGAATTACGCTTGCAGCAACAGTATTTTTTCGTATCCTGCTCACTGCAGGACATGCTACGCATCATGGATGTGCAGAAAATTCCCCTGACGCATTTTCATGAAAAATTTACCGTCCAGCTTAATGACACGCATCCTGCTGTTGCAATTGCCGAACTAATGCGTCTATTGCTAGACGAACATCACATGAGTTGGGACACAGCCTGGTCTATCACTCAAAAGACGTTTGCCTATACCAATCATACCTTGCTGCCGGAAGCGCTTGAACAATGGTCGCTGAATCTTTTTGCGCGAATATTGCCGAGACATTTAGAGATTATCCTTGAAATTAATGCCCGCTTCCTGAATGAAGTAAGGATACGGTTTCTCGGCGACGCAGAGCGTCTCGTTCGCTTATCCATCATCAACGAGTCGGGTGAACGTTATGTCCGTATGGCGCATTTAGCCTGTGTCGGAAGTCACGCCATCAACGGTGTAGCCGCACTGCACACCGAGTTGCTCAAAAAAGATGTGCTGGCTGATTTTTATACCCTGTGGCCCGATAAATTCAGCAACAAAACCAACGGTATCACGCCCAGGCGCTGGTTGGCATTGAGCAACCCGCGTCTTACCAAACTTATATCAAAGCAAATAGGAGAAAACTGGATAAAAGAACTGAGCGAACTTAAGCAGCTGGAACCCTACGCTGAAGAGTCATCATTCCGTTCCGACTGGCGATTCATTAAACGCTCCATTAAAGAGGATTTTGCCGCCTATCTGCGCCGAAGTACCGGCTATGTCATCGACCCGCAGTCGTTATTCGAGGTTCAGGTGAAGCGTATTCACGAATACAAACGCCAGCATTTAAGCGTATTACACATCATCGCCTTGTATCATCGCATCAAATCCGATCCGAACAGGGACATTGTTCCGCGCACTTTCATTTTTGGCGGCAAGGCGGCGCCGGGTTATTACATGGCCAAGCTGATGATCAAGCTCATCACAGCGGTCGGCGAAGTGATAAACACGGATCCGGCAGTCCGTGACACTATCAAGGTGGTTTTTCTGCCCAATTTCAATGTCACTACGGGTCAGAAGTTATATCCCGCTGCAGAACTTTCGGAACAAATTTCGACAGCGGGTAAAGAAGCGTCCGGTACCGGTAACATGAAGTTCTGCATGAATGGCGCGCTTACTATCGGTACGTTGGACGGCGCCAATATTGAGATACGCGAAGAAGTGGGCGCAGAGAACTTCTTCTTGTTCGGTTTGACCGCTAGCGAGGTTCAAACGCTTAAAGCGCAGGGTTACAATCCCATGGATATTTATCATTCCAACCCCGAGCTTAAAGTGGTCATCGACCTGATTGCTGACGGCTATTTCTCGCGTGGGGACCGGGAACTGTTCCGGCCTTTGGTTAACTCCCTGCTCCACGGTGACCCTTACATGCTGCTGGCTGACTTCCAGTCTTTTGTGGATTGTCAAAGTCAGGTTAGCCAGGCTTATCTGGACAAGGAGCACTGGACGCGTATGTCGATCCTGAATGTCGCGCGTAGCGGCAAGTTTTCATCCGACCGGACAATAAAGGAATATTGCCAGGACATTTGGAAAGTAAAGCCTGTCAAGATCGACTTGTTGTCTCAGGAAGAGGTAAAGAAAAGCATGCTGGTTTGAAAGATGATACTTTGCTCTGCCGTTATATTGCACGCGGTAAACGTTGAGGATTTTCAATAAATCAATAAAGTCTTATGTTGGGCTAGCGATAGCGTAACCCAACATTTTCAAAGAGCTGTCGGGTTACGCTATCGCTGACCCGACATTGGTTTTCCGAAATCTTGACTGTTCAAAGTATACCCGCGGTTGAACACAGCAACCGGGCATCGGCCAGTGATTGTTCAATAAGGTTAACGGGCACAGCCTGATTCTGGCTTAAAGATAGGACCCGCACAATCGCCGCTACCTGTTCCTGGGTTAATAGCTGTTGCGGCAAGACTTCACTGTACAACCATATTACTGCTGTATCTGCCGCCGGAGTCTGCGTAAGCCCGGCATTGGCAGCAGCCAGGGCCAACATGGAAGATGCCAGCAAATCCATTACTCCGGCTGTAGATTGCTGCTCCAGTAGAATTTCCGCGGAGCGCAGTTTTGCTTCAGCTGATTTAAGCAGAGGATTTATCGTTTTCCGGCTCTGAACTTCGGGTTCAAACAACAACCGGGCTTCAGCAACGGGTGCGGCAGCGCCTAAGCGCTGTAATCCGGCCAGGGTTCTGGAATCAATGACAACAACAGGGACATCCGGCTCGGATAGATGTTGTGCAGACTCCTCATCGGCGTCGTTTTGTTGATTAACGACCACCAGCAATCCGCCACCGGAAGCCAAAATACGCACAATACGGGTGTTAAATGTACTCTGGATTTTTTCTATCAATTGTCGAATCTGACCCTCATCTTCGGCTTCAACAGCACCCGGTTTTTTAACGGCTTGTGCTTGTTCAGCGCCTTCCTGCTCAGACACTTCAACAGGTTCCAATGGGGCTTTATCTTCAACCGTAACGGGCTCAACACCAGCCAAATCATCAATCAAGGTTTGCAACATTTTTTTGGATACCCCGACCACATCTTCCGAAGCTTCCGGGCTGATGACATTGTCAAACAAATCCCGCTTGCCTTTTACCAGCTTGGCAACCTGCTGCTCATAAGAGTCTTCGGCCAGCAACAGAAAAATCTGTACATTCTGTTTTTGACCCAAGCGGTGAATGCGTGCGATACGCTGATCCAGCACGGCAGGATTCCAGGGCATATCCAGGTTTATTAACACCGTTGCCGATTGCAAATTTAAACCCACGCCGCCGGCATCGGTGGAAATAAATATCTGTATCGAGTCGTCATGCTGGAATTTGTCCATCAACTCTCCGCGTTTATGGCTGGGAATGCCGCCATGCAAACGCACACAACCAAGGCCCATACTCCGGACCAGCGATTCCACCATCTCAGTCATTAACGCCCATTGGGAAAAAATCACGGCTTTACGATTACTTTGCAGGCACAATTCCTCCAGCAAACGGGATAATTCCTCCAGCTTGGGTGAACCCTGTGTAACTTTGTCTACCAGACCCGCTGCATCGCAAGCCATGCGCGCCTGTTGCAATGCGGACATCATACGGTTCTGTTCGCCCGGCGTTAAAGGCCTTCGTTTGGCAATTTGCGCCAGTTGCCCTGCGGCCGACATCGCCGAATCGTGTATATCCCTCTGCATTTTATCCAGGGGAATATCCAGCCGCACTTCGGTTCTGTCCGGCAACTGATCGCTCACCAGACTGCGATTACGCCTTAACATCACTGAGGCGATACGCCGCCTTAATTCCGACAGGTTACGATAACCGATGACTTTGCCGCGCTCATCGGTTACATGAAATTCCAGCAGGCATCGCCACAATGGCCCCAATACACGTGGATCAACCACTTGCAGCAGGCTGTACAAATCCTCAAGACGATTTTCCAGCGGCGTGCCGCTTAACACAAACACATAACGCGAAGGGATTAATTTGATTGTCGAGGCAATTTTAGTGCGCCAATTCTTGATACGTTGCGCTTCATCAAGAATCACCAGGTCAGGTTTTAGCGTTTCGCTGATTACGCTAAGATCACGCACCGTCAATTCATAATTGACAATAAAAAACAGCGCATCTGCCCGGTATTGCACCAACCGGTTTTCAACTGCACCCTGAATGATTTGCACCGGATGCAACGTGAATTTTTCAACTTCCCTGGCCCATTGATGTTTTAACGATGCCGGGCAGACCACCAGCACTTTCTTGATGCCGGCGTTATCAACCAACCAGGAGGTGGCACAAATCGCCTGCAAGGTCTTACCCAGACCCATGTCGTCGGCTAATAATGCACGTCCGCGTGATGCCAGAAACGCTACGCCTTCGGTTTGATAAGGGAACAGGCGCGCTTTAATACCCGGCAGAACGCCATTAGCCCGCATAATTTCCTGGGAAATCTGCCGAGAACGCACCGCTTGCGCCGCATCTTCCGCGCATTGATGCACATACTGCACCGCATCATCCCCCACAAAAAAATCTTCGCGTCCCAAGACCTGATCAGAGAAGCGAAAAAAATCTTCGGGCAGACGAGCGCTAAATACAGCGTCCTCACCAAAGAATTCTGCAAACAGGGCAGCAAGATCAGCGTCAACCTGCGTGGTTTTATGTAATCGTATCACCGGGCGAGTCGCCGACTCCCAAGCCAGATACACAAATGAAACCGGACAGCCCGCCTCTTTTAGTTGTTTATAGTCCGGTTTGCTCTTAGCGTAATGCAAAACCGCTTCAATATGTTTACAGGTGCCCAACCGATTAGTAGCCAGATCGGGGCAGGTGCAATAGTTCATCCGATGATCCAGCGAGCGAATCTGTACCTGATAAGATTGCTTTCTGTGCGTAGCCGAAATAATGGAAGTAGCCTGCCAGATGCCAAAACCTAAATTACCGCTAATCAATTTAACAATGACTTCATTACGGCCCTTTTTGACCCGTTCTAAAATAGCCTCATCGACGGCACTGCCTAAAATCTTGTCGTCGTTAAACCCAAATTGTTCAGCATAGCTATACAAAGCGGCAATGGCATGTTTGCAGACACCGCCCTTTTCGGGACAATCGCAACTGACAACCAAATCATGCCCTTCACCCTGAGTCAATTCCACCCAATAGGGCTCATTAACGTCAGCATCTTCCACTTGGGCTGTTAGGACATTATCCTGCACATCCAGTGCAAACACCCTGTTCTCGGAAAAATAAGCCAACCCTTGTTTTACCGTATCGTCCGAGGCAACCGTCTTCAAACGTTCGGTATCGTAGAGAAATAAATCGTTATTCATATCAAAAGAACCCAAGCGGAATCAAAAGTTATATTTTACCGGAGTATCTGGGTTTATGTTTCTGCATTGCTGTTTTTGCCGTAGTGAGTGATTTTTTTTGAGTGGGCCTGAGCCAAGGTGCAGAGCGATAGCGAAACCCATCGTATAGATGACAAATTATGATGGACTTCGGTTATTGCCCTACCAACTTAACGCGATGTGGGTTCTGAAGTAAGCGGCTAGCCTAATCAAGTTAAAAGCCTATAATGCACCGAAATACCGTATACAGAATGAGAGTGTCTATGAACTCAGTCAATGTCACCGAATTACGTCAGCATTTGCCCGATTATCTCAAACAAGTGCAACAAGGCGAAGAAATTGCGATTACGCTACACGGCAAAACCATTGCCCGCATTGTGCCGGACCGCAAGGAAAGCGAACGCGAAGCAGCGCTGAAACGGTTGGAAGCGCTACGTGGCAAGATGATTGTAGGCGATATTCTCGCCCCCCTGGACACAGAATGGACGGCCGATGCTGACAATTTGTGACACCCATATCCTGTTGTTTTGGGCAGATGATCCCCGCCGTCTGTCCACAACAGCCCGCGCCGCCCTGGATTTAGGGACTGAATCCGCAAACCTCGCCTGCTCTGACATTAGCATCTGGGAAATCGCCATGCTTTATGCGCGTGGATGGGTCAATAACCGTGCTGGTGTGACCTCCAGCGCTTATATTCAGGACATCCTGACCGGCATGAGTATGGCGGTTCTACCGATTACGGCGGACATTGCCGAGTTATCGCAAAGCGCTTTTTTTACGCATGGCGACCCGGCGGATCGGCTTATCGACGCTACCGCACTTGCCCATCGCGCCCCACTCATCACCGCTGACGAAAAACTCCGTGCCACACCCGGCTTGCGTTGTATCTGGTAAAAATCATGATGGGTTTCGGCTATCGCCCCTACTCATCGCGCTAAATATATTTATCAAAATGAATAGAAGCGTTGGGTTGATCCTCAATCATAGTGATAACGGCACTGAACAATAATCAATTCGGCCTCAACAAAAGTGTAAACCAATCTATGTTCGTCATTGATACGGCGCGACCAGAAGCCGGAGAACTGATGCTTAAGCGGCTCAGGTTTGCCAAGCCCATCAAATGGACTGCGTTGAATATCTTTAATAAGAATATTGATGCGTTTTAGGATGTGTTTATCCGTTTCCTGCCAGTAAAGATAATCTTTCCATGCGCGTTCACGAAAGCTAATCATCATTCTTCAATTAAAGCGTGCTTGACCAAATTTTTACGTTGGGCAATTTCTTCTACTGCTTGCAGTAAATCTTTGGCATTAGCCGGTGAGCGGATGAGGTATTCGGTTTCTTGCCAAGCGTTGAAATCCTCAAGACTTATTAAAACCACAGCTTTATGGTTTTCGTGGGTAATAATTAAGGGTTCGTGGTTGTCGCCGACTTTGTCCATAAAACTAGCAAAGTTTTTCATGGCTTGGTTAAAGGTGATTGCTTGCATAAGCTATGCTCTCCAGTGGATTTAAAGTAATTTTGAATAACGTCAGAATGATTGGCAAACACAAAAAGTGGCCAGAATGTTTTGTGACCACCCTGCGGCGCAATATGGCTATAGCCTATTGTGCCTTAGGCGTTAAGTTTCTCAAAGTTGCAGGTAAATTCCGTGTGCTGATAGTAACCTTACAAGGTGTATGATGGTTCTCTTATACACTCTACGCGCTAATTTTAAATGGATCGCTGATCAACTGGGTGCCATATCGAATCAATTGTTTGCATAATCCGGTGGGTTTCGGTCAGGGCTACGATGATTTTCTGGTAATGCAGTATATCCTCAAAATTTAACTTGCGGCCATGACGGTCTTTTAGCCATTTTTGGGCGGGTTGATAGCCGCCGATATAAAATTCCCAGGCTACTGACGGGTACGCCGTCAAAATATTGTTGATCGTTAATCCATACGCGGCCTGTAGGCGCGGTTTTACCGGCATTGTCCACATCGGTTACGCGTGCGGATGAATTCACATCAACATTTCCCTGCAAATCTCGACTACTGCCGGGTTTATCAACCCCGCCGACTATCTCAAAGTCGTCTTTGTTGATTTTTCGGGTGACGATGTTATCGCCATCATTCGGATAGGTGGTTATGAGGGTATCAAGCACAGGACTTTCCAGCAAATGAATTTGGCGCAGTTCAGCACCCAGTTTTACCAGAGGCCAAAAAGTTTGCGGGTCGGGATACGGCACGCGCGGGAAGTCTGTTTTCAGGAATTCTTTGTAGGTTGCCCGGTAATGGGGCGAATGCAATACCGCGTAAAGGTAATCGAGCAGGTCGATGGGGGAGAAAGTTGCGTTGACCGTAGGGGCAATCCCTTGTGGTTGCCCTGGTTCATTCCAGTATAAAGGGCGACCACAAGGGTTCGCCCCTACCTCGGGTATGAAGGTTAAACCCAGTTTTTCGGCGATTTGCTGGAGGATTCCGGGATTTAGATTGGGCGTGCGGACGGGTGTTTCCAGGAGTTGTTGGGTGGTATTTTCCGGGTAAAGGTAGAGGGGAAATGCAATGTTGATACTCTCTTTATGACTAAAGAGTGAACGCGGTAAATAACTCGGAAGTAATGAAAATATCCGAGAATAATCTTTGCTGTCAATTTGACGATTAGTTATCTGTAATTGCTTGACGACCGGCTAACAAACCTACATTTTCCCCTTTGAGAAAATGTTGCATGACGTTTTCACGGCCAAAATCAATCAGGTTGGACGAGTAATAAATCTTTCGGTAATCAAATGGACGGTATAAAACATCTGTTATTTCTGATGGTTTAAACGTGTCTTTCTGTCTTGCGTCCGATATTTTCCAATCCCGGTTGTCTTTCAAGTTTAATTTTGAGGCTATTTCTGTGTCAGAATAATTTTGATCATAAAAACATTCAATCCGGTTTTTTAATATGGCCTTATCCATATCAATCACAAAATCATCCCGATGGGTTTTAATGCCGCTCGAATTAACCGGAAACAAATCATTTACGGAAAAGCCACGTTCATATTGCTCAAATACGTCAAAATCCTTGGCAATAAAAAAATAATTCGGCGCCCGGCAATCAATCCTGTTCCACTGTAAAGAGCCGATGCTGTTATCAAGCAACGTTTGGTATTTGTCTTTACGCAGGCCGTATAAATCCAGCTGATACAATTGTGTAGGGGCAATCCCTTGTGGTTGCCCTTTATCATTCGCGTTATCGAAGGGCGACCACAAGGGATCGCCCCTACGGGTCTTGACAAAAATATTGATGGAAACGCCCTGCATAATATCGAACACATTTTCATCCTTGCCGCCATCCGGGGCGGTTTCTTTCTTCTTATTGTTGCCGTGCAGGTCAAGAATATAAATCTTGTCGAAAGTCTCCAATAAATGCTTGCGCATTTGCCGATGTATCAAGCCATCAATAAAACTGTTATTGCTTATGTAAGCCAGTATGCCTTCGCCATTCTTTTCAATAAAATGCGCGCCGTAACGAATAAACTTGATGTAATCGTCCGATAAGGGCTGGATGTTTTTTTCGTTGAGGTCTTTTTTATAATCGGCCAGCAAATTCTGTATCCATTCGCCTTTATTACTGCTACTCACCGAATAAGGCGGGTTGCCCATGACCACCATAACCGGCGTATCGCGCTTTATATGATTAGCTTCGTTGGATTCCCTGGCCAGCCAGGAGGCAAACAAGGTGCCGGTGTCCGGGTGCGATTCTTCCAGGGAATTGGTCAGGTAGATGTTTAATCGGGGTTGTTTGGCGGGCTGGTAGCCGGTTTCTTTCAGCAATAAATCCAGTTTTAAATGCGCCATCGCGTAGGAAGCCATGAGAATTTCAAAGCCGTTGATTCTGGGGATGAGGTGATCTTCGACATACTGGCTCCAGAGTCCTTGTTGGCCTTTGAATTTCCGGTGTATATGTTTGATGGTGGCGGCTAAAAAAGTGCCGGTTCCGGTGGCGGGATCGAGAATTTGAACTTTGTGTATTTCCTTGTCTACTTTTTCCATCCGGGTCGCCCGGTTTTTGCCACTGCCTTTGATAACCGGCATTTCAATTTGTATCGTGGTTTTGCTGTTATCGGCCAGGCCTAGCGGTAAGTTAAAGTCTGTTTTTAAAATATCATCGACGGCACGGACGATAAAATCAACCACGGGTTCGGGCGTATACCAAACGCCCCGGCTTTTCCTGAGTTTCGGGTCGTATTCAGCCAGGAAAGTTTCATAAAAATGGATGATGGGATCGGTTTGCCGGGTGGCTTTGCCAAAATTGGTCAGCAGTGCGCGAACATCCGTGGCTCTGAATATGTCGGCCAGGGAATCCACGATCCAGACTATCCGGTCATCCAGGTCATAACCTGCTATGTATTGAAATAATTTACGCAAAAACGGGTTGCTTTGCGGTATGAGTTGGGCGGCTTCCTGTCTGGTAAAGGTGTCCAGGGTTTCATCATGCAGGCGTGCGGCAAACATGCCGTAAGCGATGGTTTGGGCGTAAATATCGGCAAATTGTTTGGGTTCTATTTCATGAATCAGAATGCTTTTGAAGGCTTGCATTTGCTCCTTAAGGGTGCTGTCTGCTTCGCTTTGTTCGTCACTGTTCAATGCCTTTTCGATGACGGTAGCTAACAGCCTGGCTTTGCCTGCCATCATTTTTGCCAGTTTTGAAGGCGAGGTAATCGTTTGCCCGGTATAGCCGGCGAAGTCCGTAATCAGGCCGGTAAAAGCGGCGAAGTTTTCCGGCTTTGCCGTTAAGGTATTACCGGCAATATCGGCAAGCTTGATGGCTGTTACGGGCAAGCCATCACGATAAAACCTGAACTCCAGGTAATCGGTGATGATCAGGTTATCCAGTGAGTTTCGGTAACGGTCGAACTGTTCCTTATAGTCTTTGCTGTCCAGCGCTTTGCCGATGTCCTTGGCTTCGATGTAACCGATGGGAATAGCAGCTTTGGTCAGGATGTAATCGGGCGCGCCGCATTGTATGCGCGCCGGTTCGTTGGTTACCAACACATTGGGCAGCAGGCTTTCCAGCAGGTTTTGCAGATCACCCCGATAGCTGTGCTCTGTAGAAATACCGGCTTTATAACGTTGAGCTACTTTATCGAGATAATCTTGCAGGGTGTACATAAGGCAAAATCCTTTTTTGATTGGGTTGGTTAGGGGTTGAAAATCTTGGCTCGTAGTGCGGTGTCGCGTGGATACAGTTAGCGATAGAATAACTATTTTCCTGAATTATTAAATTCCCACGGATTCAAAAGCTCAACACCGGTACGCACAAAGTCATCGGTATTTCTGGTAACTACAGTCATGCCGTGAACCAGCGCTGTCGCTGCAATAATGGCATCTCGATCTGATCGGGGATCAGGCATAGGCAGCTTGGCGCAACATTGCACAGCAGCAATATCGACGTTAAGAATGCGTTCTGAAAACGCGGGTAAAACATGCGCATTGAGCCAGGAACGAAGAACTGCTCCTTGTGCCGGATCCCTGCGTTCAACCAGAAGCACGCCTGTTTCAAGCTCCAGGATAGTAATCACCGATACAAAAAGCCTGGTAGCAGAGACATTGTTCGCCCAGACTCACGACATTGTTATCTGCTTTTCCAGATTTTGCTTTTCTTAATTCTGATATAACGTTGGTATCCAGTAAGTACATGCTAATTATGATACTGCGGACTGGTAAAGTTTTCTGCTTAAACGAGGCGGTTCAAAATCAATGTCGGCCGCATCCGGCATAGCCAGTAACTCGACAATGCTTTCTTTTTTGTCCGTGATTTTTTGGTATTCCTCGATGGTTAATAAAACATGAGATGGATGGCCTCGGTCAGTTATAAAAACCGGGCCATTAACAGCAGCTCGCTTGGCTCTGCTGACATCTTGATTAAATTCTCTGCTGGAAATGGTGGTGATACCCATATAAAACCTCATTGTCACAAGATAAGTAGCTATGTTGCTACATAGCATATCGCACTATGCAGTTAAAGTAACAATCTCGAATGCCGGGTGTATTAACCCAGTCAACCGCATATTTTACACCGCAGACTTCTCTACAATCTGCACCCGCTGAGTAACGCCGCACACCAATGTATAAGGAATGGTATCCGCACAGAGTGCAATTTCTTCAACGGCCAGACCATCACCCCACAAAGTCACCGGATCGCCGGGCTTTGCCTTCGGTTGCGTTTCCAGATCAACAGTAATCATGTCCATTGACACTCTGCCGATCAGAGGAACGCGCTGTCCATTGACCAGTACAGGCGTTCCGGCTTTGGCATATCGTGGATAACCATCACCATAGCCAATGGCTACAACGCCCAGGGTTGTCGGCTTTTCACACACCCAGGTACCGGAATAACCCACTTTATCGCCGTTTGCTATGGGTTTTACTGCAATCAAGCGTGAATGTAAGCCCATAACCGGCTTTAGCCCCAGTTGTTCGCCCGTACTATCCGGAAACGGTGAAATGCCATACAACATAACCCCGGGACGCACCCAATCAGTTAAGGCTTCTTTCCAGGCTAAAATACCTGCCGAGTTGGCAATACTGCGCTGACCAGGCAAAAGCCCTACCGTATCATTAAATAAGCTGATTTGTTTAAGCGTTGTAGCGTCCTGTTTATCATCGGCATTGGCTAAATGCGTCATTAGACTGATGGGCTTTCTGATGATGGAACACTGGTTTAATCGTTGAAAAACCGTGTTAAATTCCTTAGGTTTATAACCCAGGCGATTCATGCCGGTATCGAGTTTTAACCAGATTGCGCAAGCCTCTTGTTCTGTTCTGGCTTCAAAAATTTCCAGCTGGGTAAAGGAATGCACTACTGCGTCCAATCGATAATGCAATAATTCATCTAACTCTTCGGCACAAGAAAAACCCTCTAAAACGGCAATTCTGTTTTTAATCCCTGCCTTGCGCAAACGAATACCCTCATCAACCCGCGCTACGGCAAAAGCATCGACATTTTGCAAGGCTTCGGCAATGCGCAGCAAACCATGCCCATAACCATTCGCTTTAATAACTGCCATGATCTTTGCATCCGGCGCGTAACGTCGAACCATTTGCAGGTTGTGCGCGGCCGCATCTAAATCAAGTACTGCGTAGGCTGCCGGTATCATTCATAGTCTCCCGAGTTATATTGACTTCCGGCGAAATTTTCAAAGCGTGTATATTGCCCCAGGAAAGTGAGCCTGACTGTTCCCAGCGGGCCATTACGCTGCTTGCCAATAATAATCTCGGCTATGCCTTTATCGGGACTGTCTTCGTTATAGACTTCGTCACGATAAACAAACACTATCAAGTCGGCGTCTTGCTCAATAGCGCCCGAGTCACGCAAGTCGGACATCACCGGCCGTTTATTGGGCCGTTGTTCAAGATTCCGGTTAAGCTGTGATAACGCCACAACAGGCACGTTCAATTCCTTGGCCAATGCTTTTAAGCCCCTGGAAATATCAGAAATTTGCTGAACCCGATTATCACCACTGGCAGGTGACTGCATAAGCTGTAGATAATCCACGACAATCAACCCCAGTTGACCATGCTCACGCGCCAGTCGTCTGGCTCTGGCACGCACTTCGGTAGGTGTCAAGGCTGGGCGAATCATCAATAAATAATTGCGTGCCTGCCAGTAAATTAATGGCTGAAGTCATGCGCGGCCAGTCATCATCTTCCAGCTTGCCGGTTCTGACTTTATGCTGATCTATACGGCCCAATGAAGACATCATACGCATGGCAAGCGCATCGCCAGGCATTTCCATACTAAAAACCGCAACCGGTTTATCACATTTCAGGGCAATATTTTCGGCCATATTCATGGCGATTGTGGTTTTACCCATCGACGGCCTACCCGCCACAATAATCAAATCGGAAGGTTGCAAACCGGAGGTTAATTCATCAAAGTCGGTAAATCCGGTACCGGCACCGGTGATAGCGTCTTCCTGTTCAAATAGCGTTTCAATTTTATTAACGGCTGAGGACAGTAACGATTTAATGGGTATAAAACCTCCACCCTGGCCTCTTTGCCGCTGTTCCGCTATTTGAAAAACCTGCCGTTCCGCATTCTCGAGCAGTTCAGCGGTATCACGACCCTCTGTATTAAAAGCAGAATCTGAAATTTCAGTGCCGATATGAATCAGTTGCCGCAGTACCGAGCGATCTCTGACAATATTGGCGTAAGCTACAATATTTGCCGCACTGGGCGTATCTTTTGCCAGCATGATCAAATAAGACAGACCACCTATGTTGTCCAACTCGCCTATGGCTTTTAACGCATCCGACAGCGTAATGACGTCGAAAGGAATCTGTTTTTCTGCGAGCTCTTCAATCTTCCTGAAAATAAGCTGGTGGCTCCGGCGATAAAAATCTTTTTCAACAACCTTGTCGGCTATTGAATCCCAGGTTTGATTGTCCAGCATTAAGCCACCCAAAACCGATTGCTCGGCCTGTATGGAATTAGGCGGAACCTTCAGTGCATCAAGTGAATAATCACGTTCGATGGAATAATTTTCAGGCATGGTTATGTGTGCAAAAAAGACAAATGGTAACACGAGGAGGGGTTTCAGTCATTGAGGGCCAATGTCCAAAGGTTAATGATTGAATATGCAGGCTTTCTGCTTAAGTTGATGCTTATGGCTGAAAAAAAACGGCAACCCAACCCTATGCTACAATGCTTTTCCAGCCAAAACAGCAATACTCTCGACCTCAACCACGGACTCACAATGACCCGCCGCAAAACGCCTAAACCCACCAAACCAGTCACCCAAAATATGCCTGAATTTACCGCAGCAGCAACCAGCAAAGGTAAACGACACCTTGTTGTGTTGCTGTCAATTTTTATGCTGGCGGGGTTGGTCCTTGGCGGTGTTTACTTCTCTCGCACCCCCCCCGTAACTGTGATTTCACCCGCTTCCTCGGTTGCGAAACCAGTACCGGTAATGCCTGTTGCGACTAAAGAATACGTTGGCGCAGGCACATGCAAGCAATGTCATCAGGCCGAATTCAAGGCTTGGCAGGGCTCGGATCATGATCTGGCGATGCAGGATGCCAATGAGCAAACCGTGCTCGGCGACTTCAACGATGCAAAATTCAAACACGACGATGTCGAATCGACTTTCTTCAAACGCGACGGCAAGTTCATGGTACGCACCGACGGCCCTGACGGTACATTGACCGATTATCCCATTACTTATACGTTCGGTGTTAAGCCGCTGCAACAGTACCTGATCGAGTTTCCCGGAGGCCGTTATCAAGCGCTCAGTATTGCCTGGGACAGCCGTCCGAAAGCAGAAGGCGGGCAACGCTGGTTTCATCTTTATCCCAAGGACAAGATGGATCACACCGATCAATTGCACTGGACCGGACGTTACCAAAACTGGAATATGGAGTGCGCCGAATGCCACTCGACAAACCTGAAGAAAGGCTACGATGCGGCAACAGATAGCTACAAGACGACTTTCAATGAGATTAATGTCGCTTGCGAATCCTGCCACGGCCCTGCGTCCCAACATGTCGAGTGGGCGAAACATGCGCAGTCGCCTTATTCGGTCGATGACAAAGGTTTGGCAGTTAAACTGCAAAGCCACTGGCAAGCCGCGTGGAAGCTAGACGATGGCAACGTAATCGCTCATCGTGAACAACCTGCCAATGATGCGCTGATGGATACCTGCTGGGCTTGCCATGCGCGCCGTTCGACGCTGATTGAAGGCAGCTTGCCCGGCCTGCCGCTGGAAGACTCGCATCACCCTTCATTACTATCGCAACCGACCTATTATGCCGACGGGCAACAGCGCGATGAAGATTACACCTGGGGTTCCTTCCGTCAGAGTAAGATGTTCCAGAATGGCGTTACCTGCATGGATTGTCACGAGCCGCACTCGCTTAAACTTCGTGCCGAAGGTAACGCGCTCTGTACACGCTGCCACAATGCCGCCAAATTTGACACTGAGCAGCATCATTTCCACAAACAGGATTCTAAAGGCGCCCAGTGCATGGACTGTCATGCGCCTGAGCAAAATTACATGGTGAATGATGGACGGCATGATCACAGTTTCCGTTTGCCACGTCCGGATTTATCTCTCACATTGGGTAGCCCGAATGCCTGTACTCAGTGCCATGAGAAGCGCAAACCTGAATGGGCTGCGACAACGTTGGATAAATGGTACGGCAAGGTCTGGCGCAATCGTCCGCATTACGGAACGGCATTACAAGCGGGAGCGACGCAAGGCATCAAGGCTTTGCCGACGCTACTCGAACTTGCCCAGGATTCGGCCAGTCCCGCGATTGTTCGTGCAACTGCGTTAACCCTGGTTGCACCTCTTATGGGGTCGGAACTTCTTAACTTTGCGCGATCACAGCTAAAGGATGCCGATCCTTCGGTGCGTATTGCCGCTTTGGGACTCATTGAATCCGTCGACCCGGTCAATCGTGTACTTTCTGCCTCGCCCTTACTGGCCGATTCTATACGTGGTGTACGCATTGAAGCCGCGCGTATTCTCGCCGATGTGCCGGATAGTCAGTTTCCGGCTGGTCGGCTCAGCGCTCGCAAGAGTGCGATGACGGAATACCTGGATTACTTAAAGCTAAATGCCGACTGGCCTGCGGAGAACGTCAATCTGGGAAATCTTTACATGCGTCAGCACAACGTCGAAGCGGCTATTACAGCTTATCAACGCGCGCTTTCGCTCGATTCGCGCTTTGTCGGCGCTTACGTCAATCTTGCCGATACCTACCGTCAACAAGGGCGTGATGACGAAGGCGAAAAACAATTGCTTCAGGGCTTATCGTTATCACCCAATGCGGCGGATTTACACCACGCGCTGGGTTTGCTGCTGGTGCGTAAAACCGACAAAACGGTGGCGTTACAGGAACTTGCGAAAGCCGCCAAGCTTGCGCCGGATAATGCCCGCTATGCTTATGTCTACGCCATAGGACTAAATTCCGCTGGGAAACAACGCGAGGCGTTGGCGGCATTAAAAGTTGCCGACGCTCGTCAGCCATACAACCTTGATATACTCAGCGCACTCATTTCGATGCTGCGCGAGGCAGGTGACGTCAAAGCAGCGCTTGTCTACGCGCGAAAAGCTGCTGAAGCGCTGCCGGACGATGTAGGGATAAAGCAGTTGATAGCGGAATTGGAAGGCGTGAAGTGAGCCTAACGACGGGCCCTGCCCATTTACGCTTGCTGGAAATTGTGCCCTTATAAAGTAGGGGCACAGGATTTTCTCGCCAAAGGGTAATAAAACAATCTTGATTTTCACTAAAGTGTTTGCATTGGTGATGACAAATAACGAACAATGCCATTCATTCCAGTCTCATAATATAAAAGCCAATGACCAGTTTATTTATTGCTCTAAAAATTATTCCCATGATTTTCGCAGCCCTGTTCCCGGTAGTTAATCCCATCGGAACGGCTCTTATCCTTTTTGGTATGACCCGTGGAGTTGACGATCAAACCTGGAAATCGATGTCGCGAAAAATAGCGTTTTATTCTTTTCTTTTTTTATCTTTTTTCTTTTTTTTCGGCAGTTACATCCTGAAGCTTTTTGGAATATCCATTCCGGTCGTTCAGTTTTCGGGAGGTATAGTTTTGGCATTGATGGGATGGCAGCTCTTGAATCAAAAAGAGACCAATAAACCTGCATCTGAAGAGGGTCTGGATAACAACCCTCGTGTCTCAATTGAACCGAAGGCTTTTTACCCCTTTACTTTTCCCCTGACAATAGGTCCCGGAGGGATGGCGGTTGTTTTGACCTTTAGCGCGCATTTGAATCGGGAATCCAGGCTCCTGGTTACTTTGGAACAAGGCGCCGCTATTATTGGGATTTTCTTGATGTGCGTAGTCGTCTCCATTTGCTATCGCCATCTTAAATATATAACTAAGCGATTTTCAGCAGCCGGTGCTTTGGCACTATCGAAAATTCTTGCCTTTTTTGTGCTTTGTATTGGTGTTGAGATTGCCTGGGCGGGTTTTAAGGCGCTTGGTCAATCTTGATAGGTCATCTTGTGGCTTTAGTCATTCCTCTATAAAACCCGCATCGGTAGGGCGTGCTGCGCGCGCCTTTACTCCCAAGGCGCGCGCAGCACGCCCTACACAGTATTTTCCTATGAGGGCGCAGCATCCAGAGAAAAAGCTTCTCTGAACAACTATACCGGCAGTTTTATCAGTTGTTTGCTGACAACGGTTGATAAGTTGAAGTCGCTTTGCAAAGGCGATCATTTATCGCCCGCCATGCTTCCGTTTCGGGCGGCTGTTCCACCAGAATCATATCCAGTTGCAGACTATCCAGTTCGCGTAATGATGTATATAAGGCCTGTGCATAATCCTCTGCTTGCTCGGGCATACGGATGACCCGGGTTAATCTGTTTTTTGCCTGCTCCAGGCTATACGCCAGTATGCCGATTTTTTTATTCCGCGCATTCAGTTCCTGAGTCACTTCAGATAAACGATCGACCGGGCACAGTATAGCTAGGGTTATCGGGGCGTAGTGAATTGCCATCATTCCGGGGGCGCGTATCTCTGACTGGTTTGTTTGTTCCGATTGCGGATATACAACTATTAATTCAGTTTGTAAAACAGCTTCAATATCGTGCCGGGTAATATGACCCGGACGCAGTAACTTTGGCCGGTTTCCGCTCAAATCAACAATAGTTGATTCCACACCTACCTGACAAGCCCCCCCATCGAGAATAAGATCAACGGCATCGCCCAATTCTTCTTCCACATGGGCTGCCTGAGTCGGGCTAATTCTGCAGAAACGGTTAGCTGAAGGAGCGGCAATTCCGCCACCGAATGCCCGTAATAAGCGCAAAGCGACCGGATGATCAGGCATACGCAAGCCGACCGTGTTCTGACCGCCGGTCACTGCCAGAGGAACTTCGGGTCTTTTATTCAATATCATTGCAAGCGGTCCAGGCCAAAAACGAGCCGCTAACTGTTGTGCCATATCAGGCACTGTCAGAGCCCAATCGTTAAGGCTATCAACACTGGGAATATGAACAATAAGAGGATGGTCGGCAGGTCTTCCTTTGGCTTTGAAAATTCGCCGAATCGCATCAGGATTGGAGGCGTCAGCACCCAAGCCGTAAACTGTCTCGGTTGGAAACGCAACCAGGCGACCTTGCCGCAATAAATCCACCGCGTACTCAATGGCTGCATCATCTGCAAAAATAGGTTTCATGTAGCAATTTTTATTAGGTAGTTCGCAAAAAATAAAACGCCACAGATTATAAATAAATTTAATCTGCGGCAACTGTGACAGGAGGGTATTTTCGAATTACTTTAGGTAGTAGCCGCAACAATCTCAATCAACACTTCATCGGGATTCACCGCATCGCCTTTGACCACATAAAGCGCTTTGACAATACCGGCTATCGGCGCAGTAATTTCAGTTTCCATTTTCATGGCCTCGGTCACCAGCACGCTTTGACCCGCGAGTACATGCTGGCCTTCCTTGACCATGACATCAATAATATTGCAAGGCATGCTGGCGACAACATCGCCTGGCGACGAAGGGCGCGGGCGCTTGCTGGCGATCGTACTTTTAACCGCTCCTTGAGCGCCGCCATCCAGAACAATTTCATCCAGCGTTTCCACGACAATATCTTCAGGAACCCCATCTACGGTGAAATAGAAATGTCGTAACATCTGGTTTTTTGGCCCTGCGCCGGTCACTTTAACGTGATAGGATTCACCATGCAGCGCCACATTGAATTCTGTCGGTGCTTTTTTAACGCCGTCATCCCTTCTTGATTCCAGTTCCAGCGGTTCGGGCACAAGACTACCTGCTAAACGCTGTTCCAGAAACTGCTTGCCGACTTCAGGGAATAGCGCATAGCTAAGCACGTCTTCATCATTTTGCGCCAGATAGCCAATTTCCTGACGCAAGTTTTCAAACTCAGGCTTAAGCAAATCGGCCGGCCGGCAATCAATCAGCTCTTCCTTGCCTATGGCCCGATTTTGCAATTCGCTATCAACGCACGCTGGGGCTTTGCCGTAGCCGCCTTGCAGATAACGTTTGACTTCATTGGTGATGGTTTCATAACGCTTGCCGGTTAATACATTCAGCACGGCCTGGGTGCCGACAATCTGCGAAGTGGGCGTGACCAGTGGCGGATAACCCAGGTCTTTACGGACTTCAGGGATTTCTTTATAGACTTCGCCGATTCGATCCAGCGCATTTCTTTCACGCAGTTGATTGGCCAGATTGGAGATCATGCCGCCGGGTACCTGGAAAATATGCACCTGTGTGTCAATACCGGTAAATTCACTTTCAAAGCGGCGGTATTTTTTCCGAACCTCGGCAAAGTAACTGTTTACTGCTTGCAGTTTATCCAGATCCAGACCTGTGTCATAGCTTGTGCCATGCAGCGCTATAACCAGACTTTCGGTCGGTGGATGGCTGGTGCCGCCTGACCAGGAGGACAATGCCGTATCGATATGCTGGCAGCCCGCTTCTATGGCTTTCAGTTGACACATTTCGGCCAAACCGGATGTCGCATGAGAATGTAAATGCAGCGGCAGGTCTATTTCATCTTTAAGCGCTTTAACCAGTGCGCTGGTGGTGTAAGGAGTCAGCAACCCCGCCATGTCCTTGATCGCAATCGAATCGCAACCCAGGGCTGCCAGTTCTTTACCTAGAGTAACAAAACTCGTTATGTTATGTACCGGACTGGTGGTGTAACAGATAGTGCCTTGGGCATGTTTGCCTGCTTCTTTGGTAGCCTGAATTGCGGTTTTTAAATTGCGACTATCGTTTAAGGCATCAAAAATACGGAACACATCCATGCCTTTTTCCGCCGCTTTCTGGATGAACGCCCGCACCACATCGTCGGAGTAATGACGATAACCCAGCAAATTTTGACCGCGTACCAGCATTTGTAAGGGTGTGTTCGGTAATGCAGCTTTTAATTGGCTCAAGCGTTCCCAAGGGTCTTCTTTCAGAAACCGCAGACAGGCGTCAAATGTTGCGCCGCCCCAGCACTCCAGCGACCAATATCCGATGTCGTCGAGCATGGCACAGGCCGGCAGCATATCCTCGGTACGCAGCCGGGTTGCAATCAGCGATTGATGCGCATCACGCAATATAACGTCAGTAATATAAACTTTTTGCATTGGTTTTTTCCTGTGTCACAAACCGGTATGAGCCGCGATAACAGCGGCGATAACGCTGGCCAATACTTCAGGCCGTGGTTTATTTGAGTAATTGATCAGTTCGGGATGTTTTTCTACAAATCCGGTATTAAATACGCCGGCACAAAATTCGGGATGACTCAGAATTTCCAGATAATAAGGAATGGTCGTTTTAATCCCGAAAAGTCCCATGTCGCGCAAGGCGCGCTCGCCCCGCTTAATTACATCGCCCCATGTGTGGGCGCTGACAATCACCTTGGCCACCATCGAATCATAAAACGGGGGAATGTCATAGCCCGTGTAAATAGCTGTGTCGGTGCGCACGCCAGGCCCCCCCGGCGCATAGTAGCGGGAAATTTTACCGAAACTGGGTAGAAAACTGTTTTGCGGGTCTTCCGCATTAATCCGAAATTGTATCGCATAACCGCGTCGGACTATCTCTTCCTGTTTGAAACGCAAGGGCAAGTTTGCGGCGACCCGGATTTGTTCTTCGATGATATCCACACCCGTTATGGTTTCCGTAATAGTGTGCTCCACTTGCACACGGGTATTCATTTCCATGAAATAGAACCGGTCGTTATCATCAAGCAGAAACTCCACCGTACCTGCATTGGTATAACCGACGGCCTTGGCGGCAAGCACCGCCAATCCTCCGATGTATTGACGTTGCGCTTCTTCAAGTTGAGGAGACGGCGCAATTTCAATCAGTTTTTGATTCCGGCGTTGTATTGAACAGTCGCGTTCGTAAAGATGAATGGTATTGCCATGATGGTCCGCCAGAATCTGCACTTCGATATGCCGTGGATTGACGATGCACTTTTCCAAAAACACATCGGCGCTTCCGAAAGCTTTGGTAGCTTCGGAAATAACCCGCTGGTAATTCCTTTGTAGTTCATCGGCATTGTCACACCGCCTGATTCCCCGGCCACCACCGCCGGATGTGGCTTTAAGCATAACCGGGTAGCCAATTTTTTCAGCTACGGACAGAGCTTCTTCAACGCTGTCAAGGTTACCCTCTGTTCCTGGCGTGACGGGAATACCCGCGGCTATCATCGCCTTTCTGGCTTCGGTCTTATCGCCCATGCGGTGAATGACATCAGCTTCCGGGCCGATGAAAATAATGCCTCGCTCCTTGCAAGCCCTTGCAAACTGAGCATTCTCGGAAAGAAATCCATAGCCCGGATGAATGGCATCACACCCCGTGGTTGTCGCCAGATTTACTAAACCATAGATATTGAGATAACCCGCTAGAGGTTCACTACCAATGCAGTAGGATTCATCGGCTTTTTTGACATGCAGAGCAAAACGATCAGCTTCCGAATAGATAGCTACTGAACGTATGCCCATTTCAGCACAAGCGCGAATAATGCGAACGGCGATTTCACCACGATTGGCGATTAGAATTTTGCGTAACATAGAATTGCTGGCACTCCCAAAAACAATTTCAATCCGTTAACAATCAGACGGTAAATATAAACCGCTATTCTGTTCTTAGGCTAACGGGGATAAATATTCTACTACACCAGACATCGCCAGTTTTGGCGCAATATTAAGATGATCTGTCTTACTCCTGGTAGCTATACGCGGTATGGTCACCGTTTAGGCACTTGATTCAAGCATTGCCATCAATTTATGACCAGAAATAACAGACTAATAATGGTCGCGCTGTAAAGCGTAGTCAGCTTTATTCTCTGGATTGGAGGCAAATCATGTGAATATAGGAGAATATAAGTTTTGTACCATAACCAGGCGTTTAACAGTTTCTCTATGAACTGGTGATAGAGTCCCGGCAGTTTGCGACATAGACGATAGCATCCGTAGGAAGCAATGAATAGCCATAAATAGAAAACGATAAGTTGGCTGTGGTATTTATCGAGGTGGAAAATGTGCCCGATAAATTCTTCAAGAATAAACGAGATCCACTCATATGAGATATGAGCGATTGAGAGCAATGAATGAAATAACCCGAACACCCAATCGGGCGCGGCAAAAACGATGCAGGTCAGGACCAATGCTATTATGATTTTTCGATAGGCTACTGGAAGCATATATAACGCTCTACTCCCGAAGGGCTTAAGTAAAACCCCTTATTGTCCAGGGAGCTCACTTAATAACCCTTCATTATTAACGTTACCTCAATCCATTTCTGGAAAATTGTGAGGTACTCTGTTGAATATCAGGTGCTTGTGCCGCAACTACTAGCATTTATATCGTATATCCAGTCATGCACGGCAAGTTCCTTCCATATTTCCAGACTTTTTGTACAAACGGTGTTTTATCAGGCTTTTAGTAATTTAAACAGATGATATTGACGGCATTGAGCGATCGTGTTTACGATACTTGGCGATGTGCCGACTTACCGTGCGACCCGCGCGGTTGGCTGCAAGATCAACGGCAGCGTAAAGACTGCTTTCGACATCGTCAATAACCACATCAGGTTGATGGGGAATTACCACCTGAATATGACAGCGCTTATCAATGCCCCCCTTAGGGCCATTAATATCGGAAAGTCGTACCACAATACGTTGGATATAATCATTATTGCCAGTTAAAGAGCTGTTAATGCGTTTAACTACATAACTGCGCAATGTTTCAGTCAGGGAAACGTTACGGGCTTGAATATCAATTATCATGTTCTACACCTACTGGTTATTTCCAAATGGAGTTTTAAATTACATCGGCTTTTAATAAATAAAAAGTCGAATATTCTTTCTAATTACATCGAATTAATCGACTAAATATTTTAAAAATAGCGTGTATTAGCAAACGCATCGAATTATTCGAATACAAATGAAACTATATTCGGCTATGTTTTATCTGAAGAAAATGACTTCTATTCAACAAATATGTTTAACCATGATTAATTACAAACACCTGCATTACTTTTGGATGGTTGCTAATGAAAAAAGTATAGTTAAAGCCAGCGAACAATTAAACCTCACTCCTCAAACGATCAGCGGGCAATTGAGTTCATTGGAAGAATCCTTGGGCGTAGCATTATTTAATCGCGTAGGCCGTCATCTTGAACTTACGGATACAGGCCGCATGGTTTTAACATACGCCGATGAAATTTTTTCCCTGGGCAGTGAAATGCAAAATGCTATTCACAATCAACCCGAAAAAACAGTATTGCCGTTTAAGGTTGGTATTGCCGATGTTGTACCTAAATCCATTGCTTATCGGCTCTTGGAACCGGCATTGCATTTATCCGACTCCGTGCGTATCTGTTGCAGGGAAAATGATCTTAATTCCCTACTTGGCGATCTTGTCCTGCATAAACTCGATCTGGTCATAGCCGATAGCCCGATACCGCCTGATATAAATATTCGTGGCTTTAGTCACCCGCTGGGAGAATCAGAGCTTACTTTTTTTGCTACGCCGCAATTGGCCAGTAATTTTCAAAAAGACTTCCCTGAATGTCTGAATAATGCCCCGTTCTTATTGCCGGGCAACGCTACGGGTATAAGAGTTCAACTGCAGCAATGGTTTGATAAATGGCATATTCATCCATGCATTGTTGGCGAGTTTGATGATAGTGCGTTAATGAAGGAATTTGGACAAGCGGGGGTGGGCATTTTTGCCGCGCCTACCGCAATCAAAACAGAAATAGAAAAAATGCAGGCCGTCATCCCTATTGGCCGCGCCGAGGATTTGATTATTCGCTTTTATGCTATTTCAGTACAGCGTAAAACATCTCATCCAGCGGTAACCGCAATTACGGAAAAAGCCCGAGAATGGTTATTCAGGAGGACGGATGGCTGACATTTGAACTCGACTGCATGGAGGCAGGAGCAGTTGCCGATCGGTGATGAGGATTACCTTACCTGATGCGCTGGTTTGGTCGAGCCCGTATTTTTAGGCACGCTTATTATCATGCTATTTTTTAATCAGATACCCAATCAGTCCGCCTGCGGCAGCGGAAAGCACTGATTGTGCCCACCTCTTCGCATCTGGTGACGAATCGGACGAATCCAGTGTATGGAAACATAGCCACACAATCAGAGATACAAAAACCAGTGCCATAACAAAGAGAACAACATCCTTAAACAAGCGAACGTAGCGTTCGGCATTGGTTTCTACTCGTTCAACCGAGACGCTAAATTCGTGCCCCGGCGGTGGTGAATTGAGGTCAATAGAACTCACAGCCCAATGATCTCGGTTTCCAGCTTTTGCGTATCTGGATCAACAAGACCGACCTTACGGCCTTTTTTACGGCCTTCGTACATAGCGAGATAAAGCGTTAAGGCTTTACGAAAAATCTCGCTTTTATTCGTTTCAGATTCAGCCGCCGCTTTGTCAATTTCGTTATTCAAATCGTCAGAAATGGTTATATTCAGGCGTGTGCTCATAAGTTACTTCATAATGATGTTAATTAGATGTATAGGATACACTAAATGAGGGTAAAAAATAGACAAGAAGTTATATATTGGAAAGCGTTAGATAACATACTTTGCCCTGGTGAGTTTATTGCATCGTCGAAGCAGCACGTCTTGCACAACGCTGGGCGGAATATGCTATTCCGTCCGTAATGTTTTGTGCTCTGGCAGGCGCGGTGAGCCATGCTCAAAACGTTCAGGCCGGGTTTATAAACCCCGGCCCCTCCACGCATCGTCTGAAAATGCGACAACGCTTGGCCTAATTCAGTGATTACAACCAAATTTTGGCGAATTCGAATGGTATACTACATTTTCCTAAGTCGAATTCAACGAAGTCCTTGCTGGCATCCTGCACCTTGATGTAACGCCCATCCTGCAAGCGATAGACCTTGGCAATGCTTTCTATCGGGTCAACGATCACGTAGTGTCGAACACCTTCCTGCTCATACAGTTTAAATTTGGTAGTACGGTCTTTATGTGCTGTGGACTTGGAAAGTATTTCGAAAATCAGGGTTGGGGCTTTGCTCAGATAGGCCGTTTTTTCCAGTTCCCCACAAACTACCAAATTGTCAGGCTGGACAGTGGTTTCTTCGTCAATCTTCCAGTCAACGGGCAGCAGTGCATGACATTCAGGACAGTTTTCCAATGCGCGTTCCAGCTGGCTGGCAATGTGTTGGCTGATAGCTTGGTGGGTAATGCTTGGCGAAGGACTCATGGCGTGAGCCACACCGTGGATCAGCTCCCAACGTCCTTCCCATAGCACATAGTCATCATAGGTATAATGTGGCAAATCTTCCAAGTTTGGGGTACTCATAAACTAGCTCCTTCGAAGTGGGCAATACAATGCCGGACGGGAAATGTTATTCTATCCGAAACGTCTTATTCTGTAGTATGCCCGAATAGCTATGCGAAAATGTTCAGTCAGAGACTATAAACTTCGGTCTGCTTCTCGAATAGCAAGCCAAACATCAAAGACTCTTTTGCTGGCCCATAGCGCCGGCATCTTAAAGACAATAAGTACGCCGCCAGATATAAACTAGCTGAAGTTTCCCAGTTTTTAAACGAAGCCAATCACGCTGCCTATGCGGGATAGAGATTTAATGCAGGGTTTGCGTAATTTATAGCAAACCCCCACTTTAATTGGTTTTCCTATATACGTCACGAGCGCGAAAACTGGGAAACTTCAGTAAACTAGTACTCAGTCATTTTTGATATGTCGGGTAAAATTAGCGTTACACGCCAGTAATTGTCTATGTGATACCCGTCAAAATAAGATTGACTGAGTACTAGTCCCGAATCGGGATAAATGGCGACGTTTCATAAACAAAAATTCCGTAGCTCAGTAAACTTATTCCTTACCGATCTGGTAATACTCCTTTTGATTGTCCTCGACGATTTTTCCGCTGGCGGCGTCCACTTCCAGTTTGATTTCGCCTTTGTCCGTCTTGATGTCGAATTCATAAGAGGCATCGCCATTGGACTCGATTTCGTACTCGGCTTCCACCACCTCGCCCGGATGGGCTTTCAGGGCAATTTCCTTGGCTTGTTCCAGGCTGATCTTGGCTTTTGCCTTGAACTCTATAGCGTCAGCGTTTTCGACTTCCTGCTCTTCCTCGGTGATCTTGCCCTTGTTGGCGTCGCACTCCAGTTCCCAGCTCTTGCCATCCTTGCCGAGGATTTCGAATTCATAGGTGGGCACGCCGTGCTCGTCTTTCAATTCAAGCTTGACGACCTCGCCTTCCCGTTTCGCCAGAGCCGCTTCCATACATTTTTCCATGCTGACCTTGGTTTTCGGTAATTTGATGTCGGCCATGGCCGGAACACATACGCCGAGCGCGATGCTCGTCCAGAGGATTCGTTGGATATTTTTCATGGTGTCTCTCCTGATAACAAAAAACAACAGTCCTGCCGGAATTGGCAGGATAAATTCATTATATACCCCTAAGAAAATTAGGGGCAACCATTGCCCTTGCGTTATCGCCGGTTCAATGCTGCTGTTTGAGCCGAAACATCAACTTGAGCGTTGCCCTCTGCGCCACGGCGCGGCCGTCCTTAAAGGCGGGCTTGAACCGCCAGCGGCGGATCGCTTCCAGCGCAGCTTTATCGAATATCTCCTTGGGGCTGGCGTCTACAACCCTTGCATCGCTGACCGTACCCGTAGTGGTTGCGGTAATTTCGAGCCGGACCCAGCCCTCGATGCCTCGGGCCTCGGCTCTGGGCGGATAACGCGGTAACACGCGAGATAATACGACCAGCCCCTGGCTTTCCGAAACCCCACCACTTCCACCTCCACGCGCATTGCCATTGACACTTCCTCCGTCATTGCCTCCTGCTTTACTGGTTGGTTCCTGATTAGCACCGGTCGAGGCAAGTGTCTTTTCCATATTCCACTTCGCGGGAGCAGGCGTCATGCGTGAATCTGATCCTGGCGATGCGGAAAACGGGGGGCTCTTAACGTGTTTAGTCGGCAGCTTGGCTTTAGGTTTTGGTTTCTCGGTTTTTTTCGGCTTTTCCTTTGTCGGGGCTTTTACAGTTTTTGGCTCAAGCAATGGACCTGGTGGTGCTTGTGGCTGAGCAGACACAGTTGAAATCGGGTCTTTAATCGCCGGTTTTAAGACAATAGTGGCAACTTCGACTAACTGCGGAGGTTTGACCTCGGCTTGGGGGGAGTTCTTCATCACCGCCAGCGCGCAAAGTAACGTTGCATGAAGCACGATTGAAATGCTTAGCCCCAAAAAGGGTCGGTTTGTCTGGTCGATGTGCGGCACTAACTTGGTCTTGGAACTTGAAATAAGGTACCATTATGTGGTCAGAAGTCAGAAATCACAAATGCAACGGCTGATTCTTAAGCCGTGCAGTGACTCTGCCATGTTCCTTTTTCGGCGCTGACAACACATATAATCATTGTGACTTTAAAGGTTTACATGAGGAATCGATCCAGACGATCTTCCCGGTGGATGCATCAGCCGGACATTAATCTGAACGCATTTTTGGATTTGATCCTTAATATCTTGCTGTTCTTTGTGTTTGCAACAGAACTGGCGGTGTTTGACGTAATTGATGTCGCGGTACCGGTCACGGAATTTTCAGATACACAATCAACGCACAGGCAAGCACAGGTGATCTTTATTACCAAGGATAATCAGTACCTCGCAAATGGGGAGAAAATACTCATTGACAATCTCGCAGCCTGGCTCATCCAGAAAAAAAAGGAAGACGTGACATTTAATAGTGTGATTGTGCGTGGCGATCTCAATAGTAGCCTGCAAGCCACGGTCGATGTATTAGGTGCTTGCAGGGTGGCGGGTATCGAGAAAGTCAAAATCGAAACAGAAAAGCCTTCAACCTAGCCTTACAGCTCAATTTAAAACCAACAAACATGCCATTTAACGAAAATTATTTTGACGAGTATGTCCTTCAGGGTGGGATTACCATGTTGGCGCTACTTCCTCTGTCAATTTATACCTTAGGTATAATCTTGCAAAGATTCCTGGAATTACGTATTTCCCGAGTAATGCCTCATGATCTGATAGAAGATAGTAAAAGTATTTCGAATCAGCAGGAATTTGATTCATTTCGTGACCGTTTAACTTCGCTTTCCTCACCGCTAGCGTTAATCTTATTGGCCTACATCGAAGCCGGCGAACGGGGTGAGTCAATTCATCCCGATATTTATACAACTCCGATTGATGAAGTTATGGACCGGCTCTATCAATCGCTGTCATCACTATCCACGGCTTACGTTATTGCGCCATTGCTGGGTGTATTGGGAACAACCATCGGCATTATGGGCACTTTCGAACAATTTGCCATCGTTGGAAAAAGAGACATGTCGGCATTGGTGTCTGCCATCGACAAATCGTTAATCACGACTATGTGGGGGCTGGTCATCGCTGTGCCTGCCTATTATTTTTACGCAATTCTGCAAAACAAGATTTTTCGCTATGAACGGGATATGTTTCCACGATTGTTGAAAGACATCCTGAGGAACTGCGCGCCCTTCATCAAACTCAAACCCATAGGTTCGTTCGAACGTGGTGTCGCCGAGCAAAACCAAGACGATTCGCAACAGGGATGAATCGAATCGGAATCGGGGATGATCGAAGGGATTACATTTCGGATTTCTATCACGATGAATCGGGGTAAAACGTAAATATCTGAGATTGTCGAAGGGAAATAATTGATGGGTATTTTCGATGCTGTTTTCCCGTATTGCGCTCAGACAGCTAGGTCGATTGTTGTTTAATCGTCATCAATGCGGGGAATCTGTTCTCGCAACTCTTCAGATATCAACATATGGGCGCCTTTGGTGACGATTTGTTCTCCAGGTTTGATTGTTTCAGGAATAAAATAACCGTCAGCCATTGCTGAATAATGGTCTATCGTGCGACGACTGAAGGTTTCTTCAGCGGTTTTAAGATACACAAATGCCTGATCCATATACCAAATTAGAGCGGACTTTGGAATAATAACGCCATCCATTTGCACGTTTTGCTCAGGAATCCACGCGGATACATTCATGCCGGTTATGATGTTTTTGTCGCCGGTTTGGAAGTAATAGCTTTCACCTTGTGCGGCAGTTTCTGTTCGTGCAGCCATTGAAATCAGCTCGGCTTTATGGGCTCTTCCGCGGTTGCCGGATACCTCGATATAAATCGTCTGAATAGTTTCAGGCAAATGTTTATTGGCGGGTAAAGTAATTTGAAGTAGTGTTTGCCGGCCTGATAAAAAAGCGCCTAACTTATTCGAATCACTGGACATCGCCCGGTCAGTGAGTTCTTTGCCCCACAAAAGCAGGGCTTCATCAATAATTGCTTTGCCTTGAAAATCAGTAGCATCGACTTGGGATTTATAGGCTTGCCACTGTGCTTGCTGTTCTTGCAGGTTGCGTTTTGAGCTTACACCATGAAGATATAAATCTTGTTGGCGTTTAATGTTCTGCTCAGCCTGCTTAAATCTTGCCTTGGCGCTGCTACGTTCGGTTAATACAAGCAAATAGCGATTACGTAAGGCCAACAAAGGTTGTATGTTGATGGCTTTTCCGTAAGCGGTAAATTCAGTATGGTGGCTGGCGGGTTTGAGTGTTAATGTTTCAATGCCTGATAATTTCTGGGCTTCAGTATCGAGCATGATAACTGATTGCCCGGTATTGTTTTGTACTTCGGATAAGGGCTTTTCATCATCAGCAACAGCTAAGGAGAACCGAAAAGAGATTGATTGCAAAAAAACAGGCAATTAATAGCGTATTCATCTGGGGAAAAAGAAGGATGTAAATAAGTCGTTTTATAGAACTGCCCACAATTGATTTTCTACAGCTTGGCTGTGAGTAATAGCCGTGGCTAAAAATTATAAGCTTTACAGGAAAATAAAAGTCAAAAAAAAGCCCTGGTTGAGAATCAACCAGGGCTTTCAACAATCAAACTAAAAAATCAGATGGATTAGTTGTTAGGTAATGCGAATACAGTGAATGCACCGCCTTGTTTGGTGAAAGAACCCAAGCTTGCGTAAGCGCCGGTAGCACCTAAACCTTCTTGTGATATTTTCACAGCTATTTTTTCCAATTCAGCTTTTTTCACTGGATCAGTTTCTGCTGCTGCCTTAGCTTGAGCTTCTTCCAGCTGTTTATTGAAGTCAGTAGCGATACCAATACCTGCCCAGCCACCGATACCGGAAAGGACGCCAACATATTGTTTGCCGTTATAGCTCCAGGTATTCACGTTGCCGATGATGCCGGAAGGTGTTTTGAATTTGTACAATTCTTTACCTGTTTTAGCATCAACTGCTTTCAGATAGCCTTCCAGCGTGCCGTAGAATACGACGCCACCGGCAGTAGCGACTGAACCGGACCAAACAGAGAAAGGTTCACTGTTTGACCAGGCGATTTTACCTGTTTTAGCGTCATAGGCAGTGAATTGACCCAGGTTGGTTGAACCATCCGGTTTTCCTGTCAGAACGTCTGCTCCAGCTGGCAACATGTCCAGAGTCGCGCCAACATAAGGCTGACCAGCTGTGTAAGATACTTCGAAAGGTTCGTAGTTCATGCACAGGTGGTTGCCTGAAATATAGAACAAGCCGGTTTGTGGTGAGTAAGAAACCGGTTGTTGGTTTTTACTACCTAACGCAGCAGGACAAATACCGTCTGATCTGACGTCTTCACCGTTTTGCTCGGTACTGTATTTGGATACAACTTGTGGACGACCTGTGTTCATGTCGACATGTGATGCCCAGTTAACTGATTTGTCGAATTTCTCGGCAACTAACAGTTCACCTGTTTCACGATCCAATGTATAACCAAAACCGTTACGGTCGAAATGCACGATGGTTTTGTGCATTTTGCCTTTAACTTCCTGGTCAACCAGAACAGTTTCGTTGATACCGTCAAAATCCCACTCATCATGTGGAGTCATTTGGTATACCCACTTTACTTCGCCAGTGTCAGCATCACGAGCCCATAAAGACATAGACCATTTGTTGTCACCCGGACGTTGAGTCGGATTCCATGTTGATGGGTTGCCTGATCCGTAATAGACCAAATTCAATTTAGGGTCGTAGCTGTACCAACCCCAAGTTGTACCGCCACCGATTTTCCATTGGTCGCCTTCCCAGGATTTTAAGCTGGAGTCAGCGCCCACTGGAGTGACTTTGCCGTTTTCCCAAGTGGTTGTTTTGCTGGGGTTGATCAGCGTGTCTTTATCAGGGCCAATGCTGTAGCCTTTCCATCTTAATTTGCCGGTATTGGTGTCATAAGCAGCCAGGAAGCCGCGAACACCAAATTCACCACCGGAAATACCAGTTAAAACAGTGTCTTTAACAACTAACGGTGCGTTAGTGTTGGTCATACCCAGTTTGGGATCACCATTTTGTACACTCCAAACGCGCTTGCCGGTTTTAGCGTCTAAGGCGGTTAAAACAGTATTTGATTGTTGTAGGAAAATTTTGCCATCACCGTAAGCTAAACCGCGGTTGACGGTGTCGCAACACATAACTGGAATAGTCACGTCAGCATCTTGTGTCGGTGTGAATTCCCAGATAACAGATTGAGTTTTTTGGTCGATTGCGTAAACAGTGTTAGGAAAAGGTGTGTGGATGTAAATAACGTCATTAACAACCAATGGGCCGCCTTCGTGACCGCGTAATACACCTGTAGAAAAAGACCATGCAGGTTGCAGATTTTTTACGTTATTAGCGTTAATTTCATCCAGCGTGCTGTAACGAGTGCCGGCATAGTCTCCACCCCACGTTGCCCAGTTAGCTGGATCTTTGGTTAGGGTTTCAACACCACTGTTAGCAGTTGAAATTGCCGGTGTAGCTAATATTGCCGCTACACTTGAAGCAAGCAGCCAACTTTTTAAAGGCTTCTTCATATATATTTCTCCTGGTACCTTGTTAATTAGACAAAATACTGATTATGATTTTTTTAGACTAATATTAGTTTTTTGGGTGATTTTTTCGATCCCATAAAGTCAGGAATTTTTCACACCAAACCACTAGATTTAATGATTTTGCCTAAAAAGTCAACTTTTAATAGACTCAAAGATAAAGGTGCGAGGCAAAATACGCTTGTTCCGGGCTTGTTAACTCATTAAATCAGCGCCTGATTTGCAGCTTCCTAAATGACTTCGATTTGATAACCTTTGCTATTCCAGCATAAGATTTCCCCTGCATTTTTGCTCCAGGCGGACAGAACAAAACGCTGTGCGGGTTGACCGCTTATCTCAAAGTTATGAACGTTAGGGCGGTGAGTATGCCCATGAATCAACCGCAAACAATGGTGATCATGCATCACTTTAGTCACAGTGTCTTGATTTACGTCCATTATATCCCGGGATTTTTTACGTTTATGAAAGTGGCTGCGGACGCGGTACCAGCGAGCCGCCAATAGACGCAGCAGCAGTGGCTTGGATAGGACAGCCTGTTGCCATTCCGGTGTATGTGACTTAACGCGAAATGCCTGATAAGGCAGGTCGTCGGTACACAATAAATCACCGTGTGTAAGTAATGTGGGTGTGCCGTGCAAATCAATGACTTGATAATCATCGAGTAGTGTGACGCCGGTATCCTGGCAGAATTGTTTGCCCAATAAAAAATCCCTGTTCCCTTGCTGTAAATAAACCTGCGTACCCGAATCAGTCAGTTGTTTGAGTTGTTTACGGATTTTATTGTTGGGTGGGGTAGGGTCGTCATCGCCTATCCAGGCATCAAAAAGATCTCCCAGTATATAAACAGCTGCCGCTTGGGGCGCTCTATTTTGGAGGAAAGCAAGAAATCGACGGGTGATTTCAGGTTTTTCCAGTGAGATGTGTAAATCTGAAATAAACAAGATTTCCTGGTTCAATGGGTCGCTCTGTTAGCTGATGAGAAGAACAGGCAAAAGCAGCAAGGCGAAAGTGGTCAGTTTTTACCTTGCGCCTTTAGCCTTGCGCCTAATTTTTTACAACTTCAGCTTTTTCAATAACGATGTCTGTTTTGGGTACATCCTGATGTCCGCCACGATTGCCGGTAGCTTGTTTAGCCATTGCATCGACAACATCCATGCCTTCAATCACTTCGCCAAATACTGCGTAGCCCCAGCCACTTGATGTCTGGCTGGTGTGATTTAAAAATGAATTATCTTTGTAATTGATAAAAAATTGAGCAGTAGCGGAATTTGGATCATTTGTACGAGCCATCGCTAATGTACCACGCGTGTTTTTCAGGCCGTTGTTGGCTTCGTTTTTGATAGGTGCATGAACCGCTTTTTGATTGAAACTGGTATCAAATCCACCCCCTTGTGCCATAAAATCCGGAATGATTCTGTGAAAAATGGTGCCGTTATAAAAGCCTTCGTTAACATAAGTTAAAAAATTTGCCGATGAAATAGGTGCTTTTTCAGTATTTAACTGAATAATTACTTCACCGAGTGATGTTGTTAATTTAACTTTTGTTTGTGTATCTGACATATTGTTTTCCGTTGCAAAAGAAAGTGTTGATGTTAAAAACAGCATCATGGAAAGCATGAGTGTGCGCATTGGTTTTTCCTTACGGTTGATGCAAACGATAGATTTTATGTGTTTTTATCTTGAAAGAGAAGTAGGCGCTTGGTAAATTGTGCGGTTTTGTTGCCAAGTGCATTGTAATCCGTTTTTAGAGATGACGCTGATTACAGATATTGTCTAACGGTTTAATTTATAAATGTATGCTGAAAATATATAACACCCTGACCCGAAAAAAAGAATTGTTCAAGCCGCGAGTAGAGGGCAAAGTAGGCATGTATGTTTGTGGCATGACGGTTTATGATTATTGTCATATCGGTCATGCACGCGTAATGGTGGTGTTTGATACGGTCGCGCGTTATTTTCGACATTTGGGATATGACTTGACCTATGTGCGAAATATTACCGATATTGATGACAAAATTATTCAGCGTGCCAGCGAAAACGGCGAAGCATTTGGTGAATTGACCGAGCGTTTTATTAATGCCATGCATGAGGATGAGCGCGCGCTTTCAGTTTTGCCGCCCGATATAGAACCGAGAGCAACGCAGTCTATCTCCAGTATCATTGCCATGATTGAGGCGTTAATAGCCAACGTCCTGGCCTATATCGGCAGCAATGGTGATGTGTTTTATGCAGTAACAAAATTTAAAAATTACGGGCAGTTATCCGGAAAGAATTTGGACGATTTACAGGCTGGCGAGCGCGTTGATGTTGACCTGGCAAAGCACAATCCTATGGATTTTGTATTATGGAAAATGGCAAAAGCGGGTGAACCTGCGTGGCAATCGCCTTGGGGCTTGGGTCGCCCCGGTTGGCATATTGAATGTTCAGCCATGTCTACCTGTTGTCTGGGCAATCATTTTGATATTCATGGCGGAGGCATGGATTTACAGTTCCCCCATCATGAAAACGAAATTGCCCAATCAGAAGGCGCAACCGGTGAGAAATTTGTTAATCTGTGGATGCACAATGGTTTTGTGCGGATTAATGAAGAAAAAATGTCCAAATCGCTGGGTAATTTCTTTACCGTGCGTGAAGTGCTGAAACAATATAAACCCGAAATAATCCGATTTTTTATTCTCTCCAGTCATTACCGCAGCCCTTTGAATTATTCAGATGAACAATTGAATGATGCTGGCGCTGCATTAAAAAGACTTTATACCGCCTTGCGGGGCTGTGACGGTTTGGATACTGCTATAGATACCGATTATAAAACCCGTTTTGAACAGGCGATGGATGATGATTTTAATACGCCTGTCGCGGTATCAGTATTATTTGATCTGGCTAGAGAGCTGAATAAAGTCAAGGAAGCTGATCAGGAGAAAGCTAGCGTGTGTGCGGCTACTTTAAAATATTTAGGCGGTTTGTTGGGGATATTGCAGAATGATCCTGATGTTTTTTTAAAGGGTGGTATTAATGTTTCGGCAACAGGTTCAGTAGCATCATTATCTCTTACCGCTCCTACTGTAACCGCTATCCGGAACAGAAGCTCAGATTGAACAACAAATACAAGCGCGATTGGATGCGAAAAAAGCCAAAAACTGGGCTTTGGCCGATCAAATCCGCGATGAATTAAAAGGGCAGGGCGTAATTCTTGAAGATGCCCCTAATGGCACAACCAGTTGGCGGCGCGAATAATTTTTCAAATCAGCTACAACATAGGAGTATGTTAGTCGGGTTATCTTAGCGTAATCCGATAACTTTAACTTCTTTACGCTAATCGGACCTGCAATCAATAATAAAGAAATTACCTAATGAGCGAAATCAAAGATAAATCAATTCAAATCTTTCTTGACGAATTAGCCAGTAAATCGCCTACGCCAGGCGGTGGTAGTGTATCTGCGCTGATGGGTGCACAGTCTGCCGCATTGACCAGCATGGTGTGTAATTTGACAATTGGTAAGCCCAAGTACGCTGAAGTTGAACTTGAAATGCAGGCCTTACTGCAAAAGTCAGAAGCGTTGCGTGAAAAACTGACAGGCTTGATTAAAGCAGATGTTGATGTATTTAATCGCTTAATGGCCGCTTACGGTTTGCCCAAGGAAACAGACGAAGAAAAAGTGATGCGCACCGAGGCAATACAAACCGTATTAAAAGCCGCGACTGAAGTACCTTTGGATTGCGCGCGTGCCTGTGCAGAAGCCATTGAATTAAGCCGTTGTGCCGCAAATAAAGGCAATCTTGGTGTTATCAGTGACGCTGGTGCTGCAGTAATGGCGGGTTACGGTGGATTAAAAAGTGCGGCACTCAATGTTTATATTAATACAGGCAGTCTCAAAGATAGACAATTCGCGGAGGCCAAACTAGCTGAATTGGAAACGATTTTGAAGGATGTTGATGTTGCTGTGGAAGATATCTATCAAATAGTTAAAACTAAATTGTAAGTAATTTTACCCTTAGAGCAAAAAAATAATTGACGATAGAGGGATGTATCGTCATAATAGTCAGCTCTTCAAGGGTGGTTTATAAGTTTAGCCAATCATTACAAAGAAGATTATCGGGGTGTAGCGCAGTTTGGTAGCGCGCCTGCTTTGGGAGCAGGATGTCGGGGGTTCGAATCCCTCCACCCCGACCAGTTTAGCGCTTGTAGCTCAACCGGATAGAGCACCGGCCTTCTAAGCCGGGGGTCGCAGGTTCGAGTCCTGCCAAGCGCGCCATTCCAAGAATATCCCATATTATGGTGAGCGTAGCTCAGTTGGTAGAGTCCCGGATTGTGATTCCGGTTGTCGCGGGTTCGAGCCCCGTCGTTCACCCCAAATATCAATAAGTTAGAGAAATTAAAATTTAGGATTGTCTAACTTTTCAGCAAGTGTCTAACTTTTATCGAATCGGACGCACCTTCGCTGGCTTTCTTTCGTACACTTTTTTGGTTGTTGCCGCACTGGCATGGCCCAATAATTCTTGCGCATTTCCTTCCGCATCACTGCCAGCTTTTGCTCTCAGATCGTGAAACGTAAATCTGTTCTTTATCGCTCCTGTCTCAATCGCCTTATTCATCAATCGCTGCCAATTGCTTTTAAACCCGTTTGACGTGTAAGCCTGTCCTCGCTCGTTGGCGATAATATACACGGCACTATCGGCAACACGCTTCTGATCCCGTGCCGACTTTAGTGCTTCTTTAAGTGCTGGAGTCCACTCGAATATTTGTTTTTTTCCAGTCTTTCCTTGGGTGAGGGGAATTCCGGTATCGGTTAAGTCAGCATGGCGCAATTTTAAAATATCGCCTTGGCGCATACCTGTTATCGCCGCGATCTCCATGGCGGCACGTAACACTGGACTTGCCAGCGCGATAACAGCTTGATATTCCCAGTCCTCAACGTATCGATCACGCGGCTTTTCCGTAAAGCTTTTTACTACTTTGCACGGATTAGATTCCACGATCCCCCAGCGCACCATAGTACTGAACACGCTACTGAGCAATGACTTCTCCCGATTGGCGCGGGTCTTTGACGTTACGCCTCTAGCATCCAGGTAAGCGTAAACATGCTTTGGCTTGATGTTCTCAGGCAGCATCTTTCCGAATGCCTGCTTGAGGTTCTTTATCTCAGTCAGGTTATCAAGCTGCGTCCTAGGTGCCTTGGTCGGGATGACTTCTTTTTCATACCGATCAAAATACTCAGCCATTGTGCCGGCGCCGGCATCGATAGCTTTTATCTTTGCCAATGCAGTGTACATGTCCGATTCAGATGTGCCGAGGCGAATCCATTTTCTCTCAGGCAAGGTGACGTAGTAATAAGCGCCATGCTTTAGATATACACGCGGAGGAAGGCTATTCTTTTTAGTCATCGTCTTAAAAAATCCAAGTTGGGTTCTTGGTCGTCAGTTTTAGCTTTTTGCGATAATACTGTATTGACGGCCTGCCAAGTAGTTCTTATTTTGCCATCGGTGCGAGTAATGAACTTTATCCCATGCCTGGCTAAAACTTCAACCTGTTTGCCAGGGTTTTTTGATCCAGTCAGTTCGATTAGGTCGTCAGGTGATAAAAGGTTGGTTGGTGTTGGCATATTAGTTTCTTCCTGTAACTTTTTTCAGTTCTTCGGGATTGCGTTATCAATGCTCATTTCATTATTCGCTTCATTGCTTCTAAAAGTAAATCTTGTACTTCCCGTTTTGATTCGAGGCGTAACATAACCAATTCGTCGGCGGTGTTGGCCGCGACGAGGTGATGAATAAAAACCGGCCGGTTGTGATTCGCTTACGCCTGGCGTGTCGAGTCAATCCGTTCGAAGCTCTGTTGATACTCTTCAAGATTCCACCAGTGGACAAAGAAAGCAATGTTGTTGCTGCCATCTTGCAAGTTAATTCCGTGGAATGCTCTGGTAGGCTGTGCGAACAGCACAGATAGTCGCTTTTGCCATCTGAATTCAGCATAATTACGATGGTTTTTGGATTGACGAGAACCGCCATAATTTCCGGGCCGAGATTACGCTCCAGTTTGATTTTGGCTCGTGCTTTTACGGGGCTAATTGATTTGTTTTGATGATGTAGTTTTGGCATAGATTAATGCATCATTAAAATAATTCGAAGTGATATTATACTATATATCGATATAAATAATCTCATTATATTAATATAATGAGATTATTTTATGAGCAAAATAAAAATTATTTTCCTCATTTATTGTTTTGTGGTTTTCATGGATTTATTTCGTTACTGATTTTTGTTTCTACAGTTTCTCCATCGCCTCCTTTGTCCATGTCCAGGTGATGAAGGCTTAATGAGACGGCACTATTAAAGATATGCGCTCATAGCTTTCTGTTATTCCTCTGAGCTTGCCACCCGCTAAGGCCTCTAATGATTTACTGTCCAGGTCTGTTTCTTCGAGAAGCTCGGTTAAAGGTTTATCCCGCTCATCGGCAATCCGTTACATAATCCGTAAAGACGGATTACCTTTGCCGCTGGATAGGTATGAAATAAATGAGTTAGATACCACTGACATTTTCGAGGGTTGTTCTTTTGTGACCCACCATTCTCATCAAGTATTCGAAGGATATTGGTAAAGAATTAGATTAGCTACTTATTGCCCGAGAAATTAAGCGGCTAAATTTTTTGGTGGTTTCCCCCGGGGATTTTAATTGATGCTATGAATTTAATGTACGGTACTGCCACTTAAAAAACATTATAACGAAATAATATTAACTATGATTGCTCTATTCGAAAGTGAAGCAAGTGACGATCTTTTCCGCCCATCTAATAACCTGATTAGCAAGATACTTTAGCAAAGCAATAACAGACGGTGTAGACTGGATTTTTTATCCATTAAATGAGGGTCGAGCCATGTCGATGAACCGCATTCAATTCCAGCCGGGCTTATCGATGCCCGAGTTTCTCGAGCAGTTCGGCACCGAAGCCCAATGTGAGGCCGAGTTGCAGAAGACCCGATGGCCGCAAGGCTTTGTTTGCCCCGATTGCGGCCACACCGGCCACGCTGTTTTTAGGGTCGGGGCGCGCCCGACGTTCCAGTGCCGTGCGTGTCGGCAGCAAACATCGCTCATTGCCGGAACGCTGTTCCAGAGCACCAAGCTGTCGCTGACGGTTTGGTTTCTGGCGATCTACTTTATTAGCCAAGCCAAGACCGGCTTGTCCGCGCTGGCGCTAAAGCGCTTGCTGGGTGTCAGTTACCCCACGGCATTGCTGATCCAGCACAAACTGATGCAGGCCATGGTGGAACGCGAAGCCCACTACACACTATCCGGCCATGTTCAGGTCGATGATGCCTATTTGGGTGGCGAACTCAGCGGCGGCAAAGCCGGACGGGGCTCTGAAAACAAGATACCTTTTGTGGCAGCGTTGTCGCTTGATGAAGAAGGCCATCCCTTGCGAATCAAGCTAACCGCCGTGCCTGGCTTTACCAATAAGGCTATTTCTGATTGGGCCAAAACCAACCTGACACCCGGTTGTGCTGTGCTTTCCGATGGCTTGGCGTGTTTCGCTGCGGTGACCGATGCAGGCTGTCAACACCAAGCGATCATCGTCGGTGGCCGCAAACCCAAAGACCTGCCGGAATTCCTTTGGCTCAACACAATATTGGGCAATCTCAAAACCAGCTTGGGCGGTGCTTATCATGCCTTCGGTTTTGCAAAATACGCGTCGCGCTATCTGGCGGCCTTTGCCTATCGGTTCAACCGGCGCTTC